>NZ_JBEORJ010000008.1:0-251049 GCF_040302185.1 Micromonospora sp. NPDC127501
TTCCGCGGTGGTGACCGCGACGGTGGTTTCCGTGGTGGTGACCGTCGTGAGGGCGGTTACCAGGGCGGCGACCGCACTCGTTCCGGCCCGCCCCGTGAGGGTGGCTTCCGTGGCGGTGACCGTGAGGGTGGTTTCCGTGGCGGCGACCGCCGCGAAGGCGGCTTCCGGGGCGGCGACCGTGATGGCTCGCGTTCCAGTGCTCCCCGTGAGGGTGGTTTCCGCGGTGGTGACCGCGATGGCTCGCGTTCCAGCGCTCCCCGTGAGGGCGGCTTCCGGGGCGGCGACCGTCGCGAAGGCGGCTTCCGTGGCGGGGACCGTGATGGCTCGCGCTCGGGCGCCCCGCGTGAGGGTGGTTTCCGTGGCGGTGACCGCGAGGGCGGTTACCGGGGCGGAGAGCGTACCGGCGGTTTCCGGTCCGACGAGCGGCCGCGCCGCGACGGGGAGTTCCGTCGCGATGACCGCACGGGTGGCTCCGAATCGTCCGAGGGTGGGCGTATCTCGGCTCCGGCGCTACCGGACGACATTGTCGCGACCGACCTCGACAAGGACGTTCGTGCTGAGCTGCTCTCGCTGAACAAGCCGGTCGCCGAGACGGTGGCCCGGCACCTGGTCGCCACTGGGCAGCTGATCGACGAGGATCCGGCCGAGGCGTTGGCGCACGCGCTGGCCGCCCGGCGGCTCGCGTCGCGCATCTCCGCTGTCCGTGAGGCGGTCGGCCTGGCCGCGTACCGCGCGGGGGAGTGGCAGTCGGCGATCGCCGAGCTGCGCACGTACCACCGGATGAGCGGATTGCAGAGCCACCTGGCCGTGCTCGCGGACTGCGAGCGGGCTCTCGGCCGGCCGGAACGGGCCATTGATCTGTTCCGTGGCGCGGACCGGGAGAAGCTGGACCAGGCCGTGGCGATCGAACTGCTGATCGTCGCCGCCGGCGCGCGGGGTGACCTCGGGCAGAAGGACGCCGCGGTCGCGATGCTCCAGGTTCCGGACCTCACCAACGAGGCCACCGTGCCGTGGACGGCCCGGCTGCGGTACGCGTACGCCGACGCGCTGCTCGCGGTGGGCCGGCGCGAGGAGGCCCGCGAATGGTTCTCCCGCGCTGCCGACGTGGACACCGAGGGCGAGACCGATGCCGCCGAGCGGCTGCTCGAACTCGACGGCGTGGTCATCGAGGGTGACGACGAGGACGAGGCCGCCGAGGAGATCGCCGCGGGCCCGGGCGCTCCCGGCGCGGTGCCGGCTCGACCCGACGCCGACCTGGCCGGCGAGGCGAACGACGACGACGACGACGATGACGACGACGACGACGATGACGACGACGACGACGACGATGACGATGACGACGATGACGACGAGGACTTCGACGACGACGAGGAGGACGACGCTGTCGGCCGCCCCGCTGACGACGAAGGCTTCGACGACGAGGACGAGGATCGTCACCCCACCGAGAGCGGCAACGCCGACGCGGCCACCACTGGAGACAGCGGCGTGACGGACGGGGACGCGGCGAACGGCGACGCGGCGAACGCCGACGGGACCGTGCCGGCCCGGGACGACGAGTCGGGGTCGACGCAGCGGTGAGCGCGGGCGTGGAGGAGCGGCTGGTCGACGGGTACACCCTGGTCGTCTTCGACCTGGACGGCGTGATCTACCTGATCGACCGGCCGATCCCCGGCGCCGTCGAGACGGTGGCCCGGCTGCACGCCGAGGGACGGGCGGTGGCGTACGCCACCAACAACGCGTCCCGCCGGTCCAGCGAGGTCGCGGACCTGCTGACCGGGATGGGCGTGCCGGCCCGGCCGGAGGAGGTCCTCACCTCCGCCGCCGCCTCGGCCGAGTTGCTGCGCGACCGGCTGCCCGCCGGCGCGTCGGTGCTGGTGGTCGGCGCGGAAGCGCTGCGCGCGGAGCTGCGCGCGGTCGGCCTGAACCCGGTCACCCAGGCCGATGAGAAGCCAGCCGCGGTGGTGCAGGGGTACGGCCCGCAGGTCGGCTGGGCCGAACTGGCTGAAGCGTCGGTAGCGGTGCGGGCGGGTGCGATCTGGATCGCCACCAACACCGATCGGACCCTGCCCAGTGGACGGGGACCACTGCCCGGCAACGGTTCGCTGGTCGCCGTGCTGCGGACGGCACTGGAGCGGGACCCCGACGTGGTGGTCGGCAAGCCGGAGCCGGCGCTGTTCGAGACCGCCGCCCGGCGCAGCGGCGGTGGGCGGAGCCTGGTGGTGGGTGACCGGCTGGACACCGACATCGAGGGCGCCCGCCGGGCCGGGCTGGACAGCCTGCTCGTGCTCACCGGCGTCAGCGGCGTACCGGAGCTGCTGGCCGCCGAGCCGAGGCGACGTCCCACGTACGTCGCGAAAGACCTGGCGGGGCTCTTTGACCCGGCTGCCGCCGTGCGGGTCCCGGGCCCGGCGGACGCCGGCGGCTGGTCCGTGACCGACCGGCACGGCACGCTGGAGCTGGCCGGGGCCGGTCGGCCGCTGGACGCCCTGGCGGCGCTCTGCGCGGTGGCCTGGTCGGCGTCGGTGCCGGCGCTACCGAAGATCCGTCCGGTGGGCCCGGACGCGGCCCACGCGGTGGAGAGTTTCGGTCTGACCGCGGCGGCGTGAGCCGGCCGGCTGTCAGAGCAGCTTGCGCAGCTTCAGCAGGTCGAACGGGTTGGCCTTGATCGACACCCGGCGGGAGGTCACCGCGCTGGTGACGTCCAGGTCGCCCCGGACCAGGGCGAGCAGGTCGTCGCTGGACGTGCTCAACGCGATCTTGGCCTTGGGGTCGTCGCCGTCGGTCAGCTCGACCAGCCGACCACCGGTGATCCGGCCGTGGAACGCGGTGTCCAGGTCGGTGATCCGGCAGGCCAGCGTCCGGTCCAGGTCGATCCGTTCGCGCACCGTCTCGGCGTTGCGATCCAACCGGGCGGCCAGCTCCTGCAACGCCTGCCGGCACTCGTCCACGCTGGCCACATCTCCCCCTTTTGATCGCCACGCCGTCCTCGGCACCGTACCGCACGGGTCGGTCCGGGGTGCCCGGTAGCGTGACACCTGCACACCCCGCCCCGTGGAAGGACTCAGGCATGCAGGACGCGTGGCGCGCCTACCTCGAGCTGGCCATGGGCCTTGCGGAGGCGCCCCGGAAGAAGGCCCAGGACGTGGCGCGTCGCCTCGTCGGCTCCGGCGGCGCGACCGCCGCCCAACTCCAGGCCCTCGGCGAGGAACTGGTCACCACCGGCGCCGCCAACCGGGAGGCGCTGACCAAGCTGGTGCGCTTCGAGGTCGACCGGGCCCTCGGTGCGGTCGGTCTGGCCACCGCCGACGAGGTGGCCGAGCTGACCCGGCGGGTGCACGACCTGGAACGGCAGCTACGGGAGGCGCGGTCCGCCGAGCCGGCCGGCGCGCCCACCGCCGGCCCCACGCCGCAACCCGACCCGACCGTCGCCGCGCGGCCCGGTGCCGGGCTCGTGCCGTCCGACGCGTCGGCCGGTGCCCCGGTCTCCGCGCCGGTGGCGAAGAAGGCAGTGGCGAAGAAGGCGGTCGCCAAGAAGGCCATCGCCAAGAGGTCGCCGGCGACGATCAGCCGGACCGCCGACGAGGACGTCCCGACGCCGGCCGTGATGCCCGCCAAGAAAGCGGCGGTTCGCAAGCAGCGGCCGGACGACGCCGAATGACCCGGCCCGGTCCACCGCCCGGCGGGTCCTTCCCGGCCCGGCCCGGTCCGCCGGCCGGCGGCTCGTTCCCCGCCCGGCCAGCTCCGCCGATGGGTGCCCGCCCCGGGCCGCCGCCGGATCTCGGGGACGACGAGACACGGCATCCGGCGGTGGACGCCGCCGTGCGGGCCATCGCCAACGCGGCGACGCTCGCTCCCGCCGACCAGATCGCCCAGTACGAGGCGGCCTACGAGACGCTGCGGGAAACCCTCGCCACCATCGACCAGACCTGAGCGGGACGACCAGGCCTGAGCAGACCGGAGAACCACCCATGGCACGTCGTAACCGGCTGGACGCCGAACTCGTCCGCCGCGGTCTGGCCCGCTCCCGTGAGCAGGCCGCCGCGCTGGTGGAGGCCGGCCGGGTCCAACTGCGGGGCGTGGTCGCCCGCAAGGCGGCCGCGATGGTCGACCCCGCCGACCCGCTCCTGGTGACCGGTGCGGACCCCGCTGAGGAGTACGTCTCCCGAGGCGGGCACAAGCTCGCCGGCGCGCTGGCCGCGTTCGCCCCCGGTGGGCTGCACGTGGCCGGGCGGCGTTGCCTGGACGCGGGAGCGTCGACCGGTGGGTTCACCGACGTGCTGCTGCGCGCCGACGCGGCCGAGGTGGTGGCCGTGGACGTCGGCTACGGGCAGCTCGCCTGGCCGCTGCGCACCAACGATCGGGTCCGCGTCCTGGAGCGCACGAATGTCCGTACCCTCGACGCTGACGCGATCGGCGGCCCGGTCGACCTCACGGTGGCCGACCTGTCGTTCATCTCGCTGCGACTGGTGCTGCCGGCGCTGGCCGGCTGCACCCGCGACGACGGTGACCTGGCACTGATGGTCAAGCCGCAGTTCGAGGTCGGCAAGGACCGGGTCGGCGCCGGCGGTGTGGTCCGCGATCCGGAGCTGCGCGCCGAAGCGGTGCTGGACGTGGCCGCGGCGGCCGCGCGGCTCGGCCTCGGACTGGCCGACGTGGCGGCCAGCCCGCTGCCCGGGCCGAGCGGCAACGTGGAGTTCTTCGTATGGTTGCGCCGGGGCGCACCAGCGGCCGACCCGGAGCGGGTGCGGGCCGTGGTTGCGGCCGGGCCGGACGGCTCGACGACGGCCGGCGAGGTGCCGGACGTGGCGGCGGAGGAGGTCGCAGGGTGAACGCGCGCAGTGAGGACGCCGCAACGGGCCGCACGGTGACACGCGGCCGTGCCAAGGCGACGGCGCCGGTGGCGCGACGCCGCCCGGTCCGGCGTGGGCGGGCGGCCCGATGAGCCGGACCGCGCTGCTGGTGACCCACACCGGCCGTCGGCGCAGCACCGAGCACGCCCGGTCGGTCGCCGCCGACCTGATCGACGCCGGTTTCGAGGTACGGGTGGTCGCCGACGAGGCCGACGACCTCGATCTGCCCGGCGTGGTGCCGGTCGCCGGCCCGCAGGCCGCCGAGGGCGCCGAGATCGTCTTCGCGCTCGGTGGAGACGGCACCTTCCTGCGCGCCGCCGAGCTGGCCCGGCCCGCGAAGGCTCCGCTGCTCGGCATCAACCTCGGCAAGGTGGGCTTCCTGGCGGAGGCGGAGATCGACGATCTGGACACCGCCGTCCGGGACGTCGTCGGCCGCAACTACACGGTCGACGAGCGGCTGACCCTGGACGTCACGGCCGAGTTCGACGGTGGGCCGACCATCGAGTCCTGGGCGCTCAACGAGATCAGCATCGAGAAGGGCGAGCGGGCCCAGATGCTGGAGCTGCTCGTCGATGTGGACGGTCGGCCGCTGTCGCGCTACGGCTGCGACGGTGTCGTCTGCGCCACCCCCACCGGCTCCACCGCGTACGCGTTCTCCGGTGGCGGCCCCGTGGTCTGGCCGGAGGTGGAGGCGCTGCTGCTGGTGCCGATCAGCGCGCACGCGTTGTTCAGCCGCCCGTTGGTCACGGCCCCGACGTCCACCTTCGTGATCACCGTGGACCCGTTCACCACCCTCGCCGTGCTCTCCTGCGACGGCCGGCGCGTCTACGACCTGCCACCCGGCGCGCGGGTGACGGTGCGTCGGGGCGCCCTGCCGGTACGCATCGTGCGGCTGCGTCCCCGCCCGTTCACCGACCGGCTGGTGGCCAAGTTCGGCCTCCCCGTGCACGGTTGGCGTGGCAGCCGCCGGTGACCGTGGGGCACACGGTCGGTGGATGTCGGTTGTCCACCTGACGACATGTCGCCGCTGCGGCGGCTGGCGACTAGTGACCTGGTGACACGCTCCGACGCAGACTCCGATCGGCCCTCATCTACGGATGGCGGGCCTGGAGGAGTAGAGGAGCCCATCGCATGCACTGGTCCCCACGCTGGCTCGCCGTCGGCGCGGTCGGCGCGTTGGTGGTCGGCATCGCCGCACCGGCGTCCGCCGACCCGCCCGCCCGGCCCACCGGCCCGACGTCGGGCACGCCCGCCCAGCACGCACCCGTCCGCATCACCCTGATCACCGGCGACCAGGTCGAGCTCGCGCCCGCGGCGCCGGGCCGGTTCGCCGCCACTGTCCGCCCGGGACCCGGGCGCGAGCGCGTCATCTTCCAGACCCTGGAGGTCGACGGCCGGCTGCGGGTGCTGCCCAGCGACGCCGTGCCCTACGTTTCGAGCGGGGTCCTCGACGCCAACCTGTTCGACGTGCAGGAGTTGGCCGCCGACGGATACGGCGACGCCGCGCAGGGCGCGTTGCCACTGATCGTGCGCTACCAGGAGCAGACGGCCGGGCGGGTCAAGCCGCTTGCCGGTGCCACCGACGCCCGGCCGTTGGAGAGCATCAACGGCGCGGCGCTGCGGGTCGGCAAGGGGGCCCTCGGCAACCTGTGGACCACGCTCGCCGGTACGCCGGCCAGCCGGACCACGACTGCCGCCGCGCCCCGACTGGGTGCCGGCATCGCCCGTATCTGGCTGGACGGGCGGGTCCGCCCGGCGCTGGAGCACTCCGTGCCGCAGATCGGCGCCCCGACGGCCTGGGCGGCCGGGCGCGACGGTGCCGGCGTGAAGGTGGCGGTGCTCGACACCGGTGTCGACGCCACCCACCCCGACCTGGCCGGTCGGGTCGCCGAGGCGCAGGACTTCTCCGGCAGCGGCAGCGCCCGCGACGGGCACGGCCACGGCACCCACGTGGCCGCCACCATCGCCGGCAGCGGGGCGGCGTCCGACGGGTTGCGCAAGGGTGTCGCCCCGGGTGCGCGGCTACTGGTCGGCAAGGTGCTCGACGACGCTGGCTCCGGCTACAGCTCGTCCATCATCGCGGGCATGGAGTGGGCCGCCCACTCCGGCGCGAAGGTGGTCAGCATGAGCCTCGGTGGCGACCCCACCGACGGCACCGACCCGATGAGCCAGGCGGTGAACGACCTGACCGCTGAGACCGGCGCGCTGTTCGTGGTCGCCGCCGGCAACGCGGGCGCCGCGCGTACCGTCGGCGCGCCCGGCGCGGCCGCGGCGGCGCTCACCGTCGGCGCCGTAGACCGTGCCGACAACCTGGCGGAGTTCTCCAGCCGGGGCCCGCGCCTCGGCGACAACGGTCTCAAGCCCGAGATCACCGCGCCGGGCGTCGGCATCGTCGCCGCCCGGGCCGCCGGCACCGCCATGGGTACGCCGGTGGACGACGCGTACACGACCGCGTCCGGCACCTCGATGGCCACCCCGCACGTGGCTGGAGCGGCGGCGATCCTCGCCCAGGAACACCCGGACTGGGCCGCCGCGAAGCTCAAGGACGCGCTGGTCAGCACCACGAAGGCGAACCCGGCGCTGACCGTCTTCGAGCAGGGTGGCGGTCGGGTCGACGTGGCGCGGGCGCTCGGCCAGCGGGTGTACGCCTCGGCCACCGCGGACTTCGGCCGGATCTCCACCGGCGGTGCGGCGGTCGAGCGGACCGTGACGTACACCAACGGCACGAAGACCGCGCAGACCCTGCGACTGGCCCTGGAACTGCGCAACCTGGACACCGGCGTGGCCGAGCCCGACGGGGTCACCGTGACCTCCGCCGAGGTGACCGTGCCGGCGGGCGGCAGCGTGGCCGTGCCGCTGCGCGCCGACCCGGCGAAGCTGGGCCGGGGCCCGCACGGTGGCTGGCTGGTGGCGACAGGCACGGACGGCGTTGCGGTACGGACCCCGGTCGGGCTCACCGTCAGCGGTCCCGTGCACCAACTCACCATCAAGCTGCTGGACCGGCAGGGTCAGCCGGGCCTCTCGCCGGGATTGACCGTCTTCGGTGAGCAGCCCGAGTCGGACTTCTGGGGCATGTGGGGTGGCGAGGGCACCCTGGAGGTCGAGGAGGGCACGTACGTGCTGACCGCGCTGGTGACGCACGGCGTCCCGTTGGACGAGCAGATGACCCAGATCATCGAGCCAGAGGTGACCGTCGACCGGGACCTGACCGTGGTGCTCGACGCGCGCAAGGGCACACCGGTGCGGATCGAGACGCCGAAGCCCAGCGAGCAGCGGGCCACGCTCAGCTACTACGTGCACCGGGTGCTGGGCAATGGCCGGCAGATCGACCACGGCGTGATGGCCTACAGCACCGTTCAGCAGGTCAACGTCACGCCGACCCGTCAGGTGCGCCAGGGCGAGTTCGAGTTCGCCTCGCGATGGCAGCTCGTCGCGCCCATGGTGGACGCGAAGATCAGCGGCGTGTCCGGTCCGTCGGACATCAACCTGCTGGGCACGTCGCCGGCGCCGACCGGTCGGCGGAAGCTGCCGCTGGTCTCGGCCGGCACCGGCACCCCCGCCGAGCTGACCCGGGTGCGGGGCGCCGCCGTGCTGCTCGGCGCCGACCCGAACCGCTCGGAAGAGGAGCAGGTGGCCGCCGCCGCGGCAGCCGGCGCCGCTGCGGTGCTGATCGTCCGGCCAGAGGACCAGAGCGCGTGGACGGTCTGGCGGCCTACCGGAGACCGGCTGCCGATCCCGTCGATGGTGGTCGCGTACGACGACGGGCAGCGGCTGATCGCGGCGGCGCGCAAGGGTCGGGCGACGCTGGACCTGACGCTGACCGTGGACAGCCCCTACCTGTACGACGTGTGGCAGGTGTCGAAGGGCCGGGTGCCGGAGCGTGTCGTGCACACGGTGACCGCCAGGAACACCGCCGAGGTGACCGCGAGCTACGGCGACATGGGCGCGGGCTGGGCCACCGAGGAGCGGTTCGGCTGGCGTCCGTGGCAGGAGTACGCCTGGAACGACGACCAGCGCATGGTCCGTAACGGCACCACCCGGCAGGAGTTCGTCAGTGCCGGGGACTCCTGGTGGCAGCAACGGGTGCTGCACAAGCAGATGTTCATGCAGTGGGGGCAGCTGGCCGGTGGCCTGACCCAGCAGCCCCGGCGTTACGCCGCCGACGACCGGGTGACCGAGACCTGGCACACGCCGGTGCTCCGTCCGGCCGTCCCGGCCAGCGGGGTGCCGGTGCCCACCCGCACCGGTGACAACCTGGAGTTGCGGGTGCCCGAGTTCGTCGACGCCGAGGGGCACTACAGCGTGGCCG
Source organism: Micromonospora sp. NPDC127501 (assembly GCF_040302185.1). Classification (NCBI taxonomy): domain Bacteria; kingdom Bacillati; phylum Actinomycetota; class Actinomycetes; order Micromonosporales; family Micromonosporaceae; genus Micromonospora; species Micromonospora sp. NPDC127501. The sequence goes on from NZ_JBEORJ010000008.1 coordinate 9,160, forward strand.
GCGAGAGCGAGGAGTCGGACACCGTCACGGCGCGGGTCAGCCGCAACGGGCAGCAGATCGCGGACCTCTCCGACGGCTGGGCGTCGGTGCCCACGACCGCCGGGGCCGCCCGCTACCGCCTGGACGTGACCACGCAGCGGTCCTCGGCCGACTGGCGTTACGGCACGCGGACCGACACGGCCTGGGAGTTCACCTCGGCCCGACCGGCGGGCGACGCCGCCAAGGCGTTGTCGCTGCTCCAGGTGGACTACCGGGTGCCGGCCGACCTGCGCGGCACGGTACGCGGCAACCGGCCGCACCAGCTCGGGCTGACCCTGCGGCAGCCGGCCGGGGTGCCGGCGCCGACCGGTGCCAGTGTCCGGGTGCAGGTCTCCTTCGACGGGGGCGTCACCTGGCGCAACGCGCCGACCACGGGGTCGGGCACCCGGTACACCGCGACCGTGCCGGCGGGGCGCGGAACGGTGTCGCTGCGGGTGCACGCCGCCGACCGGGCCGGGAACACCGTCGACCAGACGGTGCTCCAGGCGTACGGGCTGCGCTGATCGGACGGGGCGGGGCGGCCTGGCCGTCCCGCCCTGCCGGTTGAGGGTCCGCCGTCGATCGACGGCGGACCCTTTTCGCGTCAGAGCCAGCCGCGTCGGGCCACCTGGAACGCCAACCCGGGCCGGGTGTCCACGCCGGCGGCGGCCATCAGGTCGGCGATCCGCCGTTGCACGGTCCGCCGGCTCACCCCGAGCTGGGAGGCGATGGACTTGTCCGGTACGCCCGCCACGAACAGCGACAGCAGCCGGGCCTCGTCGGCGTCGGGCTGGTAACCGTCGCCCGGCTGGTCGGCGGGCTCCGGCCGTCGAGCCTCGGGGGTCGTGACGGCGAGGGGGTCGTCGAGCCGCAGCCGGGTGGCCACCCGCCAGTGGCTCTCGAAGAGGGCGAGCAGCGCGTCGAGCAGTTGACTGCGGCCGATCACGGCGGCGCTCGGTTCGCCGCCGTCGCGGTCGGGCACCAACGGGCAGATGGCCGTGCGGGCGTCCACGATGGCCAGTCGGACCGGCAGCCGGTCCAAGACGCGGGCCTGCTCCCCGGCGGCGACCCCCTTGGCCAGGTCGGCCAACGCGCCCGGCTCCAGCAGCAGGTCACGCTCGTAGATGGCCCGGTAGCTCACCCCACGGGCCAGCGCGTCGAACTCCTCGACATTCTCCGGGCCGGCCATGGCGAGGGGATTGGCCCGGCAGAACCAGAGCACCTCGGTACGCGCCGAGTTCTGCAGGTCGCGCAGGCGGTCCCGCAGGACCCGGGCGCCGGTGATCACCTCGACCAGGTGGTCGACGTGGTGTCGGCGCAGCCCGGAGCGGTACTCCTCGGCCAGTTGGGTGACCAGTCGGCGGGCCGACTCCAGGTCCTCCTGGCGTCGCAGCAGCGTCCCGCCGAGGGCGACGTCCGGGGCTGTCGGGCGCAGCGGGGCGTCCGGGTCGTTGTCGCTGCGCTGCACGAGGCCCTTGCCGCGCAGTGCCTCGACCTGCGCGACGACCTGCTCACGGGGCCGGTGCAGGCGACGGGCCAACTCGTCGATGCGGGCCGTGGTGAGCTGGAGCAGGCAGCGGTAGAGCTCCTCTTCAGCCGAGGTCAGGCCGATCACGTCCAACACGGGGCAGAACTGTACGTCGGCCGGGTACGGGCCCTACCCGGGCCCGTCGGCTGGTCAAGTGTCGGGCCTCGCGTCTACTGTCGGTGGCTGTGCTGGAAGAGCTGCGCATCACCGGACTGGGCGTCATCGAAGACACCACGCTGCCGTTGACCGGCGGCATGAACGTCATCACCGGCGAGACCGGTGCGGGCAAGACGATGGTGGTCACCGGCCTCGGCCTGCTCTTCGGCGGCCGGGCCGACGCCGGGCGGGTCCGCGCCCAACCCGGCCGTGCGGTGGTGGAGGGGCGGCTGCGGCTGCACGGGCGGGTCGCCGACGCCGTGCACGCGCGGATCATCGAGGCCGGCGGCGAACCCGACGAGGACGGCTCGGTGCTGCTGAGCCGCACGGTGACGGTGGAGGGGCGCTCGCGCGCCCACGTCGGCGGTCGGAGCATGCCGGTGTCGATGCTCGGTGAGGTCGGCGAGCAGGCGGTCGCCGTGCACGGCCAGTCCGACCAGCTGCGGCTGCTGCGCCCGGCCGAGCAGCGGGCCGCACTGGACCGGTTCGCCGGCCCCGCGCACGAGAAGCTGCTCGACGCGCTGCGCGAGGCGTACACGGGGTGGCGTCGGGTCGTCGACGACCTGGCCGACCGTCGGCGCAACGCCCGCGAGCGCAACCAGGAGGCCGACCTGCTGCGGTTGGGCCTCGACGAGATCACCCGGGTCGATCCGCAGCCCGGCGAGGACGACGAGCTGAAGACCGAGGCGCAACGGCTGGAGCACGCCGAGGGCCTGCGGACGGCCGCGCAGATCGCCCAGCAGTGCGTGGCCGGTGGCGTGGAGGCCGCCGAGGAGACCCCGGACGCGGCGGCGCTGCTCGGCACCGCCCGGCGGACCCTGGAGGCGCAGTCCGGCACCGATCCGGCGCTCGGTGAGCTGGCAGCCCGCCTGGAGGAGGCGGCCACCCTGGTCACCGACGTGTCCGCGGAGTTGTCGGCGTACCTGGCAACGCTGGACGCGGACCCGGCCCGGTTGCAGCACGTCTACGAGCGGCGGGCGGCGCTGCGCGCGTTGACCCGCAAGTACGCCGACGACGTCGACGGGGTGATCGCCTGGGCCGATCGGGCGCGCACCCGACTGTCCGACCTGGACATGTCCGACGACGTGCTCGACGAGTTGGAGCGGGAGGGCCAGCGGCTCGCCGTCGAGGTGGCCGACCTGGCCGGGCGGGTGTCCACCTCCCGGCAGGAGGCGGCGGTCCGCTTCGCCGACCAGGTCACCGTCGAGTTGGCCGGGCTGGCCATGCCGCACGCGCGGATCGAGGTGGCGGTGCTGCCCCGTCCGGCCGGGCGTGCGGAGCCGACGCTTGCGGTCAACGGCGTCGAGGTGGGTGTCGCGCCGGACGGTGGTGACGAGGTGGAGCTGCGGTTGCTGGCCCACCCGGGCGCGCCGTCGCTGCCGTTGCAGCGCGGTGCCTCCGGCGGTGAGCTGTCCCGGGTGATGCTCGCCATCGAGGTCGTGTTCGCCGGTTCCGGCGGCCCGCCCACGTTGGTTTTCGACGAGGTCGACGCGGGGGTCGGTGGGCAGGCGGCGGTGGAGATCGGCCGCCGGCTGGCCCGACTGGCCCGTAGTCACCAGGTGCTGGTGGTCACGCACCTGCCGCAGGTGGCCGCGTTCGCCGACCGGCATCTGGTGGTGGCGAAGGACACCGGCGGCGCGGTGACGACCAGCGGGGTGCGGGTGGTGGAGGACACCGAGCGGGCTCGGGAGTTGGCGCGCATGCTGGCGGGTTTGCCCGATTCAGATCTGGGTATCGCCCACGCCGAGGAGCTTTTGGCAGTGGCCGCCAAGGAAAGGCGGTTGTGACCCCGCGTATTGTGAGCGCAAGCACACCGGCTTGTGCCGGTGTGTGCTTCCCTGGGTAGGCGGCCCTGCTCAGGCATGTCGCGACAGAAAAGCCTGCCTCACATGCCAGGATGGTCACGATGCGTCTACCCACGTTGCGCCGGAACCGGAACTCCGAACCGGGCAGAGTCCTCGGCACCGCGCGCCTTGATCGCCGGACGAAACGCCTGGTCGGTCGGCTGCGCCCCGGTGACATCGCGGTCATCGACCACGTCGACCTGGACCGGGTGGCGGCCGACTCGCTCGTCGCCGTCGGGGTCGCGGCGGTGCTCAACGCCAAGCCCTCGGTCTCCGGCCGTTACCCGAACCTCGGCCCGGAGGTGTTGATCGCCGCCGGCATTCCGCTCCTCGACGACCTGGGTGAGGGCGTCTTCGAGCGCATCCGCGAGGGCGACCAGGTGCGCATCGAGGGCAACACGGTCTTCGCCGGTGACGAGCCGGTGGCCCACGGCAGCCTTCAGGACGCCGAGTCGGTCGGCAAGGCGATGGCGGACGCCCGGGAGGGTCTGTCGGTGCAGTTGGAGGCGTTCGCCGCCAACACGATGGACTACCTGCGCCAGGAGCGCGACCTGCTGCTCGACGGTGTCGGAGTGCCGGACATCGAGACCCAGATGCAGGGTCGGCACTGCCTGATCGTGGTGCGCGGCTACGACTACAAGGCCGACCTGGACGTGCTGCGCCCGTACATCCGGGAGTTCAAGCCGGTGCTCATCGGCGTCGACGGCGGCGCGGACGCTCTGGTCGAGGCCGGCTACACCCCCGACATGATCATCGGGGACATGGATTCGGTCACCGACGACGTGCTGCGCTGCGGCGCCGAGGTGATCGTGCACGCGTACCCGGACGGGCGTGCGCCCGGCCTGCCCCGGGTCAACGGCCTCGGTGTGCCGGCGATCACCTTCCCGGCCGCGGCGACCAGCGAGGACCTGGCCATGCTGCTCGCCGACGAGAAGGGTGCCTCGCTCCTGGTCGCGGTCGGCACCCACGCCACCCTCGTGGAGTTCCTCGACAAGGGCCGCGGCGGGATGGCCTCGACGTTCCTGACCCGGCTGAAGGTCGGCGGCAAGCTGGTCGACGCCAAGGGGGTGAGCCGGCTCTACCGGCAGAGCATCTCCGGCTCGTCGCTGCTGCTGCTGGTGCTGTCGGCGATCGCGGCGATGGCGTCCGCGGTGGCCGTGTCGACCGTCGGGAAGGCGTACCTGGGCGTGGTCGCCGAGTGGTGGGACAATTTTGTGTTCCAGCTGTACCGGCTCTTCTAGTTCCCGACCGATCAAGAGGCTGCAAGCGTGATCAACTTCCGCTACCACGTGGTGTCCCTCACCGCGGTCTTCCTGGCTCTGGCGATCGGCCTGGTGGTCGGCACAGCCGCCCTCAACGGCCCGGTCGCCGACTCGCTCAAGGAGCAGGTCACCGGGCTCCGCAAGGACAACCAGCAGTGGCGCCAGACGGTCAGCAACATGGAGAAGCAACTCGCGCTGGAGGAGGAGTTCGCCGAGGAGATCTCCCAGGTCGTCCTGCCCGGCACCCTCTCCGGGCGTCGGGTCGTGGTGCTGAGCCTGCCCAACGGGCGTGACCACACCGAGGGCGTGCTCAAGAAGCTCCAGCAGGCCGGGGCCACCATCACCGGTCAGGTCGACCTGCAGGACAAGTTCATCAACCCGGACAACAACTCCAACCTGCTGGAGTTGGCCGTCACCGCCGCCCGCCCGACCGCGCAGACCACCGGCCTGCCGGGCAACGGGCACGGCGTGGAAACCTCCAGCGCGCTGCTGGCCAGCGTCCTGCTGGACCGGGCCCAGGGCGTCGCGCCGGTCAGTGACGCGGACCGGCGGGCGGTGCTCGCCGCCTACAACAACGCCGGCTACCTGACCACCGACAGCAACAAGGTCACCGCCTCGGCGGAGGCGGTCGTCGTGGTCAGCGGTCAGCCGTACGTCGACAAGGACTCCGACAAGCGGGACGAGTCGGTGGTCAAGATCGCCGAGCAGTTCGACCGGACCGGGGCGATCGTGGTGGGCGGCAACGGTTCCGTCGGTGGCAACCTGGTCGGCGTGGTGCGCGGCGACCCGGTGCTCGCGCAAACCATTTCCACGGTCGACAACGCCAACACCGTGCAGGGCCAGGTGGTCACCACCCTTGCCCTGGTGCAGCAACTCACCGAGAAGAAGGCCGGGCAGTACGGCGTCGGCGACAACGCCCCGTCGCTGCTGCCTAGACTGCCCCAGTGAGCGAACGACGTACCCCCGTGTCCGGATCCGACCAGGTGGCGCGTGACCGAGCCAGCGAGGTGACGGCGTGAGCGCCCTGGGCCGGCTGTTGATCGCCGGCGCGGGCGCCGCGGCGGCCCGCTACGCGCTGCGTGAGGCGCGCACCTCGCCGGCCGGGCCCGCGTTGGAACGCACCAACTTCCGTGGCCGCACGGTGAGCCTGGCCGCCGGGCCGGCCCTCGCCGCCGGTGCGGCCGCCGCCGGCGCGTTCGGTGCCACCGGCGGTGCCGCCGGTGGGGCCGCGTTGGTCGCCGGTCTCGGCGCGGGCGGCGTCGGGCTGTACGACGACGTGGTCGGCGCGCGGCCGGAGCAGAAGGCGGCCAAGGGTTTCGCCGGGCACCTCGCCGCGCTGCGCCAGGGGCGGGTCACCGCCGGTCTGGTCAAGGTCGTCGGGGTGGGCGCCGCCGGGCTGGGCGCTGCCGCGCTGCTCGCCGCCGACTCCCGGGTCGCCGCGCACCCGCGCCGGCAGCGGCACGGTGCGTTCGGCCGGGGTGTCGACGTGCTGCTCGGCGCCGGCGTGATCGCCGGCACGGCCAACCTGCTCAACCTGCTCGACCTGCGGCCGGGCCGCGCCCTCAAGTCCGGGCTGCTGCTCGCGGCGCCGCTGAGCGGCGGCCCGCAGGGCGGGATCGCCGCGGGTGCGGCCGGTGCCGCCGCCGGCCTGCTCCGCGACGACCTGGCCGAGGAGGTGATGCTCGGCGACAGTGGGGCGAACGCGCTCGGGGCGGTGCTCGGCGTCGCGCTCGCCGCCCGTACCGGCCCGCTCGGCCGGGCCGGTCTGCTCGCCGTCCTGGCCGGGCTCACCGCCGCCAGCGAGAAGGTCAGCTTCACCGCGGTGATCCAGCGGACCCCGGGGCTACGCGAACTCGACGCACTGGGCCGACGCGCCGACTGACGTGACCAGACCGGCACCCCTCGCCGGCGCCGGCCGGCTGGCCGGGGCAGCCGCGCTCATCGCCGTCCTCACCGTGGCCAGCCGACTCGCCGGCTTCGGCCGCACCGCCGTGTTCACCTGGAGCTTGGCGCCCACCGACCTCGGTGGCACCTACGTGGTGGCCAACGCGGTGCCGAATTTCATCTTCGAGATCGTCGCCGGGGGAGCGCTGGCCAGCCTCGTCGTACCGTTGCTCGCCGGCGCGGTCGCGGCGGGCGACCGGACGGCCGTGGCCCGGACCACCGGTGCGTTGCTGACCTGGACGCTGGCCCTGCTGGTTCCGCTGGCGCTGCTCGTGGTGCTGCTCGCCGGCCCGGTGGTCGAGTCGCTGGGCCACCACCTGACCACCGCCCAGCAGCAGAGCGGCGTGCGGATGCTGCGGGTCTTCGCGCCGCAACTGCCGCTGTACGGGGTCGGCATCGTGCTCACCGGGGTGCTCCAGGCACATCGCCGTTTCGCCTGGCCGGTGCTCGCCCCGTTGCTGTCCAGCCTCACCGTCATCGTCGTGTACCTGGGGTTCACCGTCACGCAGGGCCGGTACGCCACGGTCGGCGGGGTCAGCCCCGGCGGTGAGTTGCTGCTCTCCGGCGGCACCACCCTCGGCGTGGTGGTGTTGTCGTTGTCGTTGCTGATTCCGGTCCGCCGGTTGCGTCTCGGGCTGCGGCCCGGCTTCGGGTTTCCCACCGACGCGCGGGCCCGGGTCGGCGGGTTGGCGGTGGCCGGAGCGGTCACCGTCACCACCCAGCAGATCGCTCTGATCGTCAGCCTGAACCAGGTCACCGCCGGCGCGCGGAGCAACCCGGGCGTCTACAACCTGGCGCAGACCGTCTACCTGTTGCCGTGGGCGGTGCTGGCGGTGCCGCTGGCCATCGCCGCCTACCCGACCCTGGCGGCGGCGCGGGCCGCCGGGGACGAGCAGACCTACCGCACGACCCTGGCACCGGCCGTCCGCGGTGTGCTCCTGTTCAGTTGCCTCGGCACGGCCGCGTTGATCGGGACCGCCGGGCCGGTCGGGCACTTCTTCTTCCCGTCGGACACCGCGTCGACCGCCGCCGCCGCGATCATCGGGTACGCCCCCGGTCTGGTCGGCTACGGCCTCTTCGCGGTGCTCACCCGGGCGCTCTACGCGCGGGGCGAGACCCGGGCGGCGACGCTCGCCACGGCGGTCGGCTTCCTGGTGGTGCCGGTCGTCGTCCTGCTGCTCGGCGCGGTGCTGCCGTTGCGCGACCGGGTGCTCGCGGTGACGTCCGCGAACTCGGTGGGGATGCTGGTGCTCGGCGTCCTGCTGCTCCTGGCGGTGCGGCGCAGCGCCGGCCGTCCCGCCCTCGCGGGAGCGGCCCGGGCCGCAGCGGCCGGTGGCCTCGCCGGTGTGCTCGCTGGGCTCGCCGGGCTGGGCCTCAGCCGTTGGCTCGACCAGTCGGACGGCGGCACCCCGACGACGGCGGCGGCGTTCGGTCAGGGCATGCTGTCCGGGGTTCTGGTTGGGGTTGTGTTCCTCGCCGTGGTCTGGTTCGTCGACCGGCGGGACGTACAGCCACTGCTCGCCGGGGTGCTGCGGCGTCTGGGCCGGCGGGGGCCGTCCGGCGGTGCGCCGACACCGGGCTCCGCGGAGCGGGGCGACGGGAAGGAGACGGCGACGCGATGACTGAGCCAGCTCAGCCTGCCAACTGGTCGGGCACCGTCGCGTTGGTGCTCGCGTCCAGCACCGGCGGGGTCGGCCAGCACGTCCGTTCGGTGGCCCGTGGCCTCGTCGCGGGCGGCACCACCGTCGTGGTCTGCGGGCCCGCCGCCACTCAGGAGCAGTTCGACTTCACCGGTGTCGGTGCGCGGTTCGAGCCGGTGGAGATCCCGGCCAGCCCGACTCCGGCCGACGCGCGGGCGGTGCTCGCGCTGCGCCGGGCGCTCGCCGCCGCTCACGTCGACGTGGTGCACGCGCACGGCCTGCGGGCCGGGTTGGTCGCCGTGCTGGCACGTCCGGCCGCCCCGCTGATCGTCACCTGGCACAACGCGGTGCTCGCGGGGGGACTGCGGGGCGGTGTGTCCCGGCTCGTCGAACGGGTGGTCGCCCGGGGCGTCCGGGTGGCGCTCGGCGCCTCCGCGGACCTGGTGCGACGGGCCGCCGAGGTGGGTGCCGCCGACGCCCGGCTCGCCCCGGTCGCCGCGCCGACGCTGCCCGCGCCGCGTCGGCGCCCGGCGGCGGTACGCGCCGAGTTCGGCGTCCGCCCGGACCAGCCGTTGATCGTCTCGGTCGGTCGGTTGCACCCGCAGAAGCGTTACGACGTGCTGATCGACGCGGCGGCCCGCTGGCGTACGCGTACCCCGCCGCCGGTCGTGGTGATCGCGGGCAGCGGGCCGGCGTATCTGCCGCTCGCCGCGCGGACGTCGGCCGCCCGCGCCCCGGTGACCCTGCTGGGGCACCGCACCGACGTGGCCGACCTGCTCGCCGGCGCCGACCTGGCGGTGGTGACCAGCGACTGGGAGGCGCGACAGCTCTTCGCCCAGGAGGCGCTGCGCGCCGGCGTGCCGCTGGTGGCCACCGCTGTCGGCGGGCTCCCGGACCTGGTCGGCGACGCCGCCACGCTGGTCCCCGCCGGTGACGTGGACGCTGTCGACACGGCCGTACGCGCGTTGCTGGACGACCCGGCGGCGCGTGCGGAGTTGGGCCGGCGTGGCGCCGAGCGGGCGGCGACGTGGCCGACCGAGGCGGACACGGTGGCCACGCTTGCCGCCCTCTACGCCGAGCTGGCCGGAAATCCCGGCGGTCCGGCGGCCGCCCCGGGCTCCGACGCCCCGAGAACGGGACACCGGTGATGCTGCGCCGAATCGCCCCCGCCCTGTTGACAGTGCTCGTGGTGGCGCTGGGCGTCACCGCGCTCGCCGCCCGTCCACCCCAGGGCACTCCGCAACGCACCGCCGACTTCGTGGTGCTCGCCGGGATCGCCGGGCTGCGCTGGGAGGACGTTGATCCGCAGAGCACCCCGACGCTGTGGCGGATGGCCCAGGACGGCTCGATCGGCTCACTGTCGGTGCGTTCCGCGCACCGGCCCACCTGCCCGGTGGACGGCTGGCTGACCCTCGGCGCGGGCAGCTTCGCCGCGTGGAACGGCAGCCGGTCGGTCGACGGTTGCCCGTCGGCGGGGGTGACGGTGGAACAACCGGACGGCATCGGCGCGAACCTGCCGGACCAGGAGAGCGTGGTCCAGTACAACCAGCAGCGGCTGCCCTGGGGTGCCCTGCCCGGCTCGTTGTCCGAGTCGGTGCGATGCTCCGTCGCCGTCGGCCCGGGCGCGGCCGTGGCCGCCGCCCGACCGTTCGGCCGCGTCGACCGGTACGCCTCGGGGCTGCCGGCCGATCCGCGGCCGCTGCTCGGCTCGTGTGTGCTGAGCATCGTCGACCTCGGCACGGTCGAGGGGGCCGACCCGGCCACCCGCGCGGAGGAGGCCCGCGCGGCGGACGCCGAGCTGGCCCGGGTGCTGGCGGCGCGACCCCCGCGGTCGTTGGTGATGGTCGCGGGGATCTCCGACACCACCCAGCCGGCCCGGCTGCACGTGGCGGTCGCCGACGGGCCGGGCTGGGAGCGGGGGTGGCTCACCTCGGCCAGCACCGGCCGGGACGGGTACCTGCAACTTGTCGACCTCGCGCCGACCGCCCTCGCCGCGTTGGGCCGGCCCATGCCGGAGCGGCTCTTCCTCGGCCGCCCGGCGATCAGCACCGGTGACCGCCCCGCCGACCTGACCGAGGCCATCAACGCGCCGGCGAACGCCGACCGGGAGGCGGCCGCCCAGCGCTCCGTCTCCGGGGCGTTCTTCGCGCTGCTCGCCGGGGCGCAGGTGCTGCTGGCGATCGCGATGCTGCCGCTGCTGCGCCGCGCCCGTCCGCACGCCGGCCCGGCCGGCCCGACGCCCGTCTCCGGGCGGATCGTGGCGGTGATGGAGGTGCTGCTGGTCGCCGTGGCGTTGACAGTGCCGGCGGCGCTGCTGGCCGACGCGGTGCCCTGGTGGCGCGGCGAGCACCCCGGGTGGATCTTCGCCGGGGTGACCGCGCTGCTGGTGGCCGCCGGCACCGCGGCGGTGCGGTTCGCCCCCGGGTACGCGAACACCCTCGGGCCGCTCGGAGCGGTGGCCGGCCTCACCACGCTCGTGGTCGGGCTGGACGTGCTCACCGGGGCCCGCCTCCAGCTCAACAGCGTGGTCGGCTACTCCGCGTTGCAGGGCGGCCGGTACGCCGGGCTGAGCACTGTGGGGTTGGGAGTGTTCCTCGCCGGTGCGCTGGTCACCGGCGGCTGGTTCGCCCAACGGGTGCACCGGGGCTGGCGACCGGCGGTGATGGTGGCGGTGGGTGGTCTCGCCGTGGTGGTGGTCGGCAGCCCGTACCTGGGCGCCGACCCGGTCGGCGCGATCGCGCTCACCGCCGGGGTGAGCGTCGCCGCCGTGATCAGCGCCGGCGGCTGGTTGACGATCAGCCGGCTGGCCTGGGCCGCCATGGCCGCGCTGGCGGTCGGTATCGGGTTCGCCGTGGTGGACCTGCGGCGTCCGCCGGGGGAGCGGGGCAGCCTGGGCCGGTTCCTCTCCGCGCTCGGTGACGGCACCGGCGGGTTCGCCGTGCACCGGTCCAGCACGGAGAACTTCGAGACGTTGGTCAACAGCCCGTTGACGGTGCTGGCGCTGGCCGGCGGGTTGCTGGTGTGGTTCGCCCTGTTGCAGCCGTGGGGTGGGCTGATGCGGCTGTTCGGCATCTACCCGGCGGTCCGGGCGGCGCTGGCCGGCACTGTGGTCGCCGCGGTGCTCGGTGGTGTGCTCGACGGCGCGGCCCTGGACGTGATGGGCGCTGCCGCCGCCCTGGTGGTGCCGATGGCCGCCCTGGCGTCGCTACGGGTGCTCGGGCACGCGGCGGACCGGACCCGCCCGGCAGCGGGCCGCTCCCGCGCCAACGGCGCCGACGACGACTCGGGGTCCGGCGGGGTCGGCCCGGTCGGTGGGGGTGACGGTCCGACCGGCGGCGGTGGGCCACTGGGTGCCGTGCATCCCCGTCCGATCGCCGGCCCGCCTCCGAGCGCACCGGTGACCCTCGCCCAACCGGCGTCGGACGCTGCGGGCGAGCGCCGCGGGGGCGCCGACGAACCGGCCGAGCCGACCGCGAGCCTGTCGACGCCGGACGCCGACCCGACGGTGCCCGTAGCGCCCCGGCAGGTCTCCCGGTCATCGACGGAGGTTGCCGCGTCCTGAGCGCCGGGCCTCGTCCGGATGGCCCGGAGGTGTCGCAGCCGGGGTGCGGCCTGCGGGTACCCGCCCGGGAGGTGTTACCGTCGAATCCCGTGGATCGCGTGATCACTCTGCTGATCAAGCACGGCGGTCTGCATGACCGCGACAGACGACACGGGAGCAGGCCTTGGCCCCATCAGCACGGACGACCAGGCACATTTTCGTCACCGGGGGCGTCGCCTCCTCGCTGGGTAAGGGCCTCACCGCCTCCAGCCTCGGCAACCTGCTGACCGCGCGCGGGCTGCGCGTGGTGATGCAGAAGCTCGACCCCTACCTGAACGTCGACCCGGGGACGATGAACCCGTTCCAGCACGGTGAGGTCTTCGTCACCGAGGACGGCGCCGAGACCGACCTCGACGTCGGGCACTACGAGCGGTTCCTCGACCGGGCGCTGTCCGGCAAGGCGAACGTCACCACCGGCCAGATCTACTCCGACGTGATCGCCAAGGAGCGGCGCGGCGAGTACCTGGGCGACACCGTCCAGGTCATCCCGCACATCACCAACGAGATCAAGTCGCGGATCCTGGCGATGGCCGACCCGGACGAGGACGGCCAACTCCCCGACGTGGTGATCACCGAGGTCGGTGGCACGGTCGGCGACATCGAGTCGCTGCCGTTCCTGGAGGCGATCCGTCAGGTCCGCCACGACCTGGGCCGCGACAACTGCTTCTACCTGCACGTGTCGCTGGTGCCGTACCTGGCGCCCTCGGGTGAGCTGAAGACCAAGCCCACCCAGCACTCGGTGGCGCAGCTGCGCAACATCGGTATCCAGCCGGACGCGATCGTGCTCCGCTGTGACCGGGAGATCCCGGTGAAGCTCAAGGAGAAGCTGTCGCTCTACTGCGACGTGGACGCCGAGGCGGTCGTCGCCGCCCCGGACGCCCCGAGCATCTACGACATCCCGAAGGTGCTGCACCGGGAGGGGCTCGACGCGTACGTGGTGCGCCGACTCGGCCTCTCCTTCCGGGACGTGGACTGGGCCAGCTGGGACGACCTGCTGGAGCGGGTGCACCGCCCCCGGCACACCGTCACCGTCGCGGTGGTCGGCAAGTACGTCGACCTGCCCGACGCGTACCTGTCGGTGAGTGAGGCGATCCGGGCGGCGGGCTTCGGCCACCGGGCCCGGGTGCAGCTGCGTTGGGTGCCCAGCGACGAGTGCGTCACCCCGGCCGGCGCCTCCGCGGCGTTGGCCGGCGTGGACGGCATCCTCATCCCCGGCGGCTTCGGCGTACGCGGCATCGAGGGCAAGATCGGCACCGCCCGGTACGCCCGCGAGGCCGGCATCCCGCTGCTCGGCCTCTGCCTCGGCCTGCAGTGCATGACCATCGAGGTGGCCCGGCACCTGGCCGACCTGGACGGCGCCAACTCGTTGGAGTTCGACGAGCAGGCGGCCCACCCGGTCATCGCCACGATGGCCGACCAGGAGGACATCGTCGCCGGTCGGGGCGACCTGGGCGGCACCATGCGGCTGGGCGCGTACCCGGCGACGCTGACCGAGGGCTCGATCGTCGCCGAGGCGTACGGCAGCACCGAGATCAGCGAGCGGCACCGGCACCGGTACGAGGTGAACAACGCCTACCGGGACGCGCTGACCAAGGCGGGCCTGCACATCTCCGGCACCTCGCCGGACGGCCGGCTGGTCGAGTTCATCGAACTGGACCGGAGCCTGCACCCGTTCTTCGTGGCCACCCAGGCGCACCCCGAGTTGAAGAGCCGCCCGACCCGCCCGCACCCGCTGTTCGCCTCGTTCGTCAAGGCCGCGGTGGCGTACTCGCAGGCCGATCAGCTGCCGGTCGACCTGGACGCGACGGCGGAGGCCCCGACGACGCGCAAGGCCGCCCGCAACGGCGCCGCGACGAAGGCGTCGTCGGCCTCGTGAGCGAGCTGGAGCACCGCTACGAGGTGCGTTCCCGGGAGGAGCGGTACCGGGGGCGGATCTTCGACGTGGTCACCGAGGAGGTGACCATGCCGGGCGGTGGGACTGGGCTGCGGGACCTCGTCCGGCACGTCGGTGCGGTGGCCGTGGTGGCGCTCGACGACGCCGGTCAGGTGGTGCTGATCCGGCAGTACCGGCACCCGGTCGGGCGGCACCTGTGGGAGCTGCCGGCCGGTCTGATGGACGTCTCCGGCGAGGAGTTGCCGGCGGCCGCGCTGCGGGAGCTGGCCGAAGAGGCCGACCTCACCGCCGGGCGGGTCGACGTGCTTGTCGACCTGCACAGCTCGCCCGGGTTCACCAACGAGATCGTCCGGGTGTTCCTGGCCCGCGACCTCGGCGACGTGCCGGCCGACGAGCGGCACGAGCGCCACGACGAGGAGGCCGACCTCCAGGTCGTCCGGATCGACCTGGACGAGGCGGTCGCCATGGTCCTGGCCGGCGAGATCACCAACGCGTCCGCGGTGGCCGGGCTGCTGGCCGCGGCCCGCGCCCGGGACACCGGCTTCACGCAGCTGCGCCGGGCGGACGCGCCGCTGCCGCGCTGAGCGTCGCCGCCGGTCCAGCCCGGTGGGGGAGTACGCGCCAAAGGGGCCCCGCGGTCAGCCGCGGGGCCCCTTTCACTGGTTGGTCTAGGAGTCGCGCAACGGACGGCCCTGCGCGTCCGTGCCGCCGTTGACCAGGATGAGGATGCCGTCGACGACGCCCCAGAGAGCGCCGACGCCGCAGGTCACCAGGCTCACGACGAGCTGGAGAACGGCGATCTTGGTGTGTCCGGTGTAGAACCGACCGGCACCGAAGGTGCCGAGCAGGATGCCGAGGATGCCCGCGACGATCTTGCTCTTGTCGGATACGCCCTGGGGATACCCCGGCTGGGGGTAACCGGGCTGGTATGGAGGAGTGGTCATGGGCGGACACATTAGTGATCCACTCGCCGGCTGTCCGCACCGCCGCCCGGCAGATGGGACGATAATGGTGAAACACTGTCCTGTTGGCTGAGGTGACGGTCGACCGCCGGGTCTCGGCGGTGCCCTGACACTTCGTCAGGACACCCGGGCACCGGGTGCCACTGTGCTGGCTCGCGGCGGCACCGGGCGCGCCTAGACTGCCGCCGCAGGACCGGTGTACCGCGATGGCAAAGGGGCCGTCGTGGCACCGAGCAGTCGGGGGAGAGCAGCCCCGAAGAGAGGTGTCTGCATCGTGAAGGTCGGAATCCCACGCGAGGTCAAGAACCACGAGTACCGCGTGGCGATCACGCCAGCGGGTGTCAACGAGTTCACCCGCAGCGGCCACCAGGTCTTCGTCGAGTCCGGCGCCGGGGTTGGCTCCAGCATCACCGACGACGAGTTCGCCGCCGCCGGCGCGAAGATCCTCGCCACCGCCGACGAGGTGTGGGAGACCGCCGAGCTGGTACTCAAGGTCAAGGAGCCGATCGCCGAGGAGTACCACCGGATGCGCGAGGGGCAGGTGCTCTTCACCTACCTGCACCTGGCCGCCTCCAAGGAGTGCACCGACGCGCTGATCGACCGCCGGGTCACCGGCATCGCGTACGAGACCGTCGAGCTGCCCGACCGGTCGCTGCCGCTGCTCGCCCCGATGTCCGAGGTGGCCGGCCGGCTCGCCCCGCAGGTGGGCGCCTTCTACATGATGCGTACCGGTGGCGGGCGCGGTGTGCTGCCCGGCGGTGTCTCCGGCGTGTACGCGGCCAAGACCGTGGTCATCGGCGCCGGCGTCTCCGGCATGAACGCCGCCGCGATCGCGCTGGGTCTGCAGTCCGAGGTGCTGCTGCTGGACAAGAACGTCGCCCGGCTGCGGCAGGCCGACGCGATCTACCGGGGCCACCTGCAGACCGTCGCCTCGAACGCGTACGAGGTCGAGCGCGCCGTGCTCGACGCCGACCTGGTCATCGGCGCGGTGCTGGTGCCCGGCGCGAAGGCCCCGACGCTGATCTCCAACGAGCTGGTCTCCCGGATGAAGCCGGGCAGCGTGCTGGTCGACATCGCCATCGACCAGGGCGGCTGCTTCGAGGACTCGCGCCCCACCACGCACGCCGACCCGGTCTACAAGGTGCACGAGTCGATCTTCTACTGCGTCGCGAACATGCCCGGCGCGGTGCCGAACACCAGCACCTACGCCCTGACCAACGTCACCCTGCCGTACGCCCTGGAGCTGGCCAACCAGGGCTGGCGCGAGGCGCTGCGCAACGACCCGGCGCTGGCGCTGGGCCTCAACACCCACGCCGGGCAGGTCACCTACGGCCCGGTCGCCGAGGCGCACGGCATGGACGTGCTCCCGCTGGCCGACGCGCTGGCCTGAACGGTGGCGGGCTGACCGGCGGCACGGACTCCGCCGGCGTGGGCACACCACCCACGCCGGCGCTGCGCCGTGCCGTTCGCGGTTACCTCGACCACCTGACCGTCGAACGTGGCCTCTCCGCTAACACGCTCGCCTCGTACCGCCGGGATCTGGACCGCTATCTCGCCACCCTGGCCGATGCCGGCGTCACCGACCTCGCGTCGGTCGGCGCCGGCCTCGTCGAGTCGCACCTGGCGCGGCTGCGCGCCGGCGACGACGCGCACCCGCCGCTGGCGGTCTCCTCCGCCGCCCGCGCGGCCAGCGCGGTACGGGGCCTGCACCGCTTCGCGCTGCGCGAGGGCCTGGCCGGCGCCGACCCGAGCCGCGACGTCCGCCCGCCCACGCCGCCCCGGCGGCTGCCCCGGGCGCTACCTGTCGACGACGTGGTCCGGCTGCTGGGGACCGCGGGCCCGATCACCGCGACCGGCGACGACGCGCCCCTCGCGCTGCGCGACAGGGCGCTGCTGGAGTTCCTGTACGGCACCGGCGCACGCATCTCCGAAGCGGTCGGCGCCGCCGTGGACGACCTCGACACCGACGACGGCACGGTGCTGCTGCGCGGCAAGGGCGGCCGGGTGCGGCTGGTGCCCATCGGCGGGTACGCCGTCGACGCCGTCCGCGCCTACCTGGTCCGGGCCCGTCCCGGGCTGGCCGCCGCCGGCCGGGGCACCCCGGCGGTGTTCCTCAACGCCCGCGGCGGCGCGCTGTCCCGCCAGGGCGCCTGGGGCATCCTGCGACGCGCCGCCGACCGGGCCGGGCTGCCCGTCGACGGGCTGGCCGCGGTCTCCCCGCACACCCTGCGCCACTCCTACGCCACCCATCTGCTCGACGGCGGCGCCGACGTCCGGGTGGTCCAGGAGCTGCTCGGCCACGCCTCGGTGACCACCACCCAGGTCTACACGTTGGTCACCGTGGAGCGGCTGCGCGAGGTGTACGCCACCGCCCACCCGCGCGCCCAGGGCTGAACCGGTCGCGGTCGAAGCCGACACGCCGGGCCGGTGCCGAACCCCCTGCTGGTCGGTGGCGTACAGTCGGCATCGGCGCGGACCTCCTGGAGCGACACGACCGGGGTGCGCAGCGGCGCCGCGAAGGACGTCGGACGGCTCCGACGCCGGGTGGGTCGTCGGGAGGGGGCAACGAGCACATGGCTGGCAACGGTGACCGTGCCGAGACCTGGACGTCGGAGCTCCGCGAGCAGCAGGCGACGCTCGGCGCGGACCTGGGTCCTGCGGACCCGGCTGCCTACACGATGCGCAAGCCCATTCCCGAGCCGATGCCCACCGACCGGCACGGCCCCGCGCGCATCATCGCGATGGCCAACCAGAAGGGTGGGGTCGGCAAGACCACGACCACCATCAACCTGGGTGCCGCCCTCGCCGAGTACGGCCGCAAGGTGCTGCTCGTCGACTTCGACCCGCAGGGCGCCCTCTCGGTGGGCCTGGGCGTCAACCCGCACAACCTCGACCTGTCCGTCTACAACCTGCTCATGCAGGACGACGTGATCGCCGAGGACGTCCTCATCAAGACCGACGTGGCGGGCCTGCACCTGCTGCCGGCCAACATCGACCTCTCCGCCGCGGAGATCCAGCTCGTCAACGAGGTCGCCCGGGAGATGGCCCTGGCCCGGGTCCTGCGCACGGTCCGCAAGGAGTACGACTACATCCTGATCGACTGCCAGCCGTCACTCGGCCTGCTGGCGATCAACGCGCTGACCGTCGCGCACGGCGTGCTCATCCCGCTGGAGTGCGAGTTCTTCAGCCTGCGCGGTGTGGCACTGCTGCTGGACACCATCGACAAGGTGCGCGAGCGACTCAACTTCGACCTGGAGCTCGAAGGCATCCTCGCCACCATGTACGACAGCCGCACCACGCACTGCCGCCAGGTCCTCCAGCGGGTGGTGGAGGCGTTCGGCGACAAGGTCTACCAGACGGTCATCACCAAGACGGTGAAGTTCCCCGAGTCCACCGTGGCCGGTGCCCCCATCACGACGATGGACCCGGCCTCCTCCGGGGCACGTAACTACCGTCAGCTGGCCCGCGAGGTGATCGCCGCCCAGTCGGAGCGGTAGCCGGAACGCCCGGTGCCCGCCTCGTGGACTACGGTCGTCCGGTGACCGCGCCACCCCTCGACCCACCCGAGACCGCCGCTGCGGCCGTGGTCGACGGTGTGCAGCCCGCCGGGTTCACGGTTCGGCTGGCCAACTTCACCGGTCCGTTCGACCTGCTGCTGCAACTGATCGGCAAGCACAAACTCGACGTCACCGAGGTGGCCCTGCACACGGTCACCGACGAGTTCATCGCCTACATCAGGGCGATGGGCGACAACTGGGACCTGGACGAGGCCAGCGAGTTCCTGCTGATCGCCGCGACCCTGCTCGACCTGAAGGCGGCCCGGCTGCTGCCCGCCGCCGAAGTCGAGGACGAGGCCGACCTCGCCCTGCTGGAGGCCCGGGACCTGCTCTTCGCCCGGCTGTTGCAGTACAAGGCGTACAAGGAGGCGGCGGCGCACATCGCCGAGCTGGAGGCCGTCGGCGGCCGACGCTATCCGCGTGCCGTCAGCCTGGAGCCCCGCTACGCCGAGGCGCTGCCCGACCTGGTGCTCGGCATCGGCCCGCAGCGGCTGCTGAAGCTGGCCGTGAAGGCGATGACCCCGAAGCCGGTGCCGGAGGTCTCCATCGCCCACGTGCACATGGTCCGGGTCAGTGTCCGGGAGCACGCGGCGATCCTCGCGGCCCGGCTGCGCCGGTCCGGCACCGCCACGTTCTCGCTGCTCTGCGCCGACTGCGAGGCCACCCTGGAGGTGGTGGCCCGGTTCCTCGCGCTGCTGGAGCTGTACCGGGAGGGCCTGGTGTCCTTCGTGCAGGAGCAGGCCCTGGAGGAGCTGACAGTGCGCTGGACCGGCCCGACCGACGGCGACACCGAGCTGAACGTCGACGAGTACGCCGGCACCCCGGTCGACCCGGAGTCGCCGGAGCTTGAACTGGCGGGGTCTGGTCCTGAGCCGCTGGCGGCTGAGTCTGCGCCGGTGGGGGCAGAACCTGCGGGGGCTGGGCCTGTGCTGGCGGGGGCTGAGCTTGAGCCGGCGAGGGGTGACCTTGTGCCGACGGGGGAGGCCGGCGGGCCGGACGGGACGGGAACGACGGAGGGTGCGCGGGATGAGTGACGAGCAACGTCGGGACTCGCTGGCCGACCAGGCCGCCGCCTGGGTCCCCCCGTGGGACCGCCCCCGCCCGCCCGCCGCCGCCGACACCCCCACGCCGCCGGACGAGTCAGCCGCACCACCGGACACCGAAGAGCTGGCCGAGCCGGCCACCGATCGGGCCGCGTTGGCCGAGGCGCTGCCCGAAGCACCGGCGCGCCGGCCGGAACCCGACGCTGCCGCCGATTCCGCCGAGCCGGACCAGGCCGCGTCGGGCTCCGCGCAGGTTGACCCGGATGGGCCGGGCCTTGTCGACGTGGACCCGGAAGGGCCGGGCCCTGTCGAGGTGGCCGGGGGCGGGCCAGGCCCTGTCGAGGGTCGGCCCGATCCCCTTGAGGTGGGCTCGGACGAGGCGGGCCCGGGTGAGCCAGATCGCGTTGAGACGGATGCGGACGAGGTGGGCTCGGCGGGACCGGACCTCGGTGCCGTGACGCAGGCCACGGTGAGGGAGTCGGGTGGCGCTGGGGACGTACCCCGGCGGCAGCTCGCGGGGCGGCGGCGGGCGAGTGTCGCCCCGGAGCCCGCGCCCGAGCTGTCCGACGCCGAGTTGCGCGGCGCGTTGGAGGCGATCCTGCTGGTCGTCGACGAGCCGGTCAGCGAGCTGGTGCTGGCCCAGGTGCTGGAGCAGCCCGCCGAACGGGTCGGGCCGATGCTCGACGAGATCGCCGCCGGTTACACGGCGGCCGGGCACGGGTTCGAGCTGCGCCGGGCGGCCGGCGGGTGGCGGCTGTACACCCGGCCGGAATACGCTACGTACGTTGAGCGGTTCGTGTTGGACGGGCAGTCCGTGCGGCTGACCCAGGCGGCGCTGGAGACGCTCGCCGTGGTTGCGTACAAGCAGCCGGTGACCCGTTCGCGAATCTCAGCCATCCGGGGTGTGAACTGCGACGGGGTCATCCGTACGCTGGTCACCCGTGGCCTCATCGAGGAGTGCGGCACCGAAACGGACAGCGGGGCGTTCCTCTACCGGACCACCACGTTGTTCCTGGAGAAGCTCGGGCTGAACACGGTCGACGAGCTGCCGCCCCTCGCACCCTTCCTGCCCGACGACGTAGAAGAGCTTGCTGATGCGACCCGATAACCGTTCCCCCAAAGCCGACGCACCCGTCTACGAGGGGGCTGAGCGCCTGCAGAAGGTGCTCGCCGCCGCTGGCGTGGGTTCCCGGCGTGCCTGCGAAGACCTGATCTTCCGCCGCCGGGTCACGGTGGACGGGCGGGTCGCCAAGCTCGGCGACAAGGTCGACCCGGCCACCTCCGTGATCCACGTGGACGGGGAGCGCCTCCAGGTCGACATTCGCCTGGTCTACGTGGCGATGAACAAGCCGCGTGGGGTGGTTACCTCCATGGCGGACGACAAGGGGCGCAACGAGCTGGCCGAGTTCATCGGCAACCGGGTGGAGCAGCGGGTCTACCACGTGGGGCGGCTCGACGCGGACAGTGAGGGCCTGCTGCTGCTCACCAACGACGGCACGCTCGCGCACAAGCTCATGCACCCCTCGTACCAGGTGCTCAAGACCTACCTCGCCGAGGTGGTCGGGCCGATCCCGCGCAACCTGAGCAAGCGGTTGTTGGCCGGCGTCGAGCTGGAGGACGGGCCGGTGAAGGTCGACTCGTTCAAGGTGGTGGACACTCTGGGTAAAAGCGCCCAGGTGGAGCTGAGCCTGCACGAGGGCCGCAAGCACATCGTCCGGCGGCTGATGGAGGAGGTCGGTCACCCGGTCACCCGGCTGGTGCGTACCTCGATCGGGCCGATCCGGCTCGGTGAACTGCGGACCGGGCGGATCCGGCGGTTGACCAACGCCGAGGTCGCCGCCCTGTTCAACGTGGTGGGTGACTGACCCCCGAGTTCGGGGTACGGCAGCCGGTAGGCTCCACCGATGGCCGGGACGCGGCCGCCCGGGTGGCGTGGGTCGCCTCCGGCGGCGTCGCGCGCGGGTTCGTTAACGCACCCGGGCATGATTGATGACGATTGACAAACCGCTTGCGGCGCCAGATCACCGGGCGATCCGTGAGGTACGGGCTGAGGAGGACACGGTGGAGGAAAACGTACGGACCGGGCGATGTGTGGTCGCTGTGGACGGGCCGTCCGGTTCGGGTAAGTCCACCGTGTCGCGGCGGCTCGCCGCGAGCATCGGTGCGCGCTACCTGGACACCGGGGCGATGTACCGAGCGATCACGTGGGCCGTGCTGCGCTCCGGCGTGGATCTCACCGACGCCGCGTCGGTGGCCAAGGTCGCCGGCGAGGTCAACCTGCGCATCGGCACCCACCCGCAGGGGTACGCCGTGACGATCGACGGGGTGGGCGTGGACGCCGACATCCGTGGCACCGAGGTGACCGGCGCGGTTTCCGCCGTCGCCGCCGTGCCGGCTGTCCGTGAGCTGCTCGTCACCCGGCAGCGCGAGATGATCGCCAACGCCGGTCGGATGGTGGTCGAGGGTCGCGACATCGGCTCGGTCGTGGCGCCGGACGCCGACCTGAAGGTCTTCCTGACCGCCTCCGAGGCGGCCCGTGCCGCCCGGCGCAGCGCCGAGGACGCCACCGACGTGGCGGCCACGGCCGCCGACCTGGCCCGACGGGACCGTCTCGACTCGACCCGCAAGGTCAACCCGCTGGCCCAGGCGCCCGACGCGGTGGTGCTGGACACCACCGAGCTGGGCATCGACGAGGTCGTGGCGCGGATGCGCGACCTGCTCACCGAACGGGGCGTGGCATGAGTAGCGATGGTGGTGGCTGGGTCGAGCTGCGGGAGCCCGACGTCGCCGTCGAGGAACCGAGCGGCCCGCAGCCGGTGGTGGCCGTGGTCGGCCGCCCCAACGTCGGCAAGTCGACGTTGGTCAACCGGATCATCGGCCGCCGGCAGGCGGTCGTCGAGGACGTCCCTGGCGTGACCCGCGACCGGGTCCCGTACGACGCGCAGTGGAACGGCCGGGCGTTCACAGTGGTGGACACCGGCGGTTGGGAACCGGACGCGAAGGACCGGGCCGCGGCCATCGCGGCGCAGGCCGAGACGGCGGTCGTCACCGCCGACGTGGTGCTCTTCGTGGTCGACGCGATGGTGGGCTCCACCGACGTGGACGAGGCCGCGGTGAAGATGCTGCGGCGCAGCGCCAAGCCGGTGATCCTGGTGGCCAACAAGGCCGACAACAACTCCATCGAGATGGAGGCCACCTCGCTGTGGTCACTCGGCCTCGGTGAGCCGTTCCCGGTGTCCGCGCTGCACGGGCGGGGCTCCGGCGACCTGCTGGACGCCATCCTCGCCGCGCTTCCGGAGGCGCCGGCGATCGTGGAGAACCGTCCGCGTGGACCGCGTCGGGTGGCGCTGGTCGGGCGGCCGAACGTCGGCAAGTCCAGTCTGCTCAACCGGTTCTCGGGCGAGGAGCGGGCGGTCGTCGACTCGGTGGCGGGCACCACTGTGGACCCGGTGGACAGCCTGGTCGAGATCGGCGGTCAGACCTGGCAGCTGGTCGACACGGCCGGGCTGCGCAAGCGGGTCGGCAAGGCCAGCGGCACCGAGTACTACGCCAGCCTGCGGACCGCCGGCGCGATCGAGGCCGCCGAGGTGGCCGTGGTGCTGCTGGACTCCAGCGAACCGATCAGCGAGCAGGACCAGCGGATCCTGTCGATGGTGACCGAGTCGGGCCGGGCACTGGTCATCGCGTTCAACAAGTGGGACCTGGTCGACGCCGACCGTCGGTACTACCTGGACAAGGAGATCGACCGGGAGTTGCGCCGCATCCCCTGGGCGATCCGGCTGAACCTGTCGGCGATGACCGGCCGTGCCGTGGACAAGCTGGCCCCGGCCCTGAACAAGGCGCTGGCCAGCTGGGAAACCCGAGTGCCGACCGCGCACCTCAACCAGTGGCTCACCGCGCTGGTGCAGGCCACCCCCCACCCGGTACGTGGTGGGCGGGCGCCGCGGATCCTGTTCGCGACGCAGGCCGGTGTGGCACCGCCACGGTTCGTGCTCTTCACCACCGGCCCGCTCGACGCCGGCTACCAGCGCTTCGTCGAGCGCAAGCTCCGCGAGGAATTCGGGTACGAGGGCAGCCCGATCGAAATCTCGGTCCGCCCGCGCAAGAAGCTCGGCCCCGGCGGCCGAGGCAAGGCGCACGGCTGACGCCGCCGTCCAGTTCTGCCGAGTGCCGGATGGGCGATCCTGCCCATCCGGCATTTCTCTATCCAACCCCACCCTCCTAGGACGCTCTAGGCGTTGTGCGGTAGCTCCGTGTGGGGTGGTTCCGCTACGTCGCGACGCCGGTGGGGCCTGTGCGGACGACCCGGAACTGCTGCGCTAAGCTGTACCGGCTGCCGCGGGGGAAACCACGCGGGGGCGGGACGTGGCGCAGCTTGGTAGCGCACTTGACTGGGGGTCAAGGGGTCGTCGGTTCGAATCCGGCCGTCCCGACAGCGAGAGGGTTTCCACAGGTTAGAGCCTGTGGAAACCCTCTTTTTCGTGTTCACGGTGGTTCGTCGAGGTCGAGCACGCCGCTTATCGACCCCTTGACTCGACGGGTGACCGACATGGCTCTACTGGACCTCACCAAGCTCACCACCGACCTGTCCTCGACCGGGGCGGGGTACCTGCGCGACTGGGACCGGACGCTGCGGGCGGACACTACCCGGAGACGACCCGGTACGACTACCTCCTCGCCGCGGCGCAACTGGCTCGCTACCTGGCCGAGCATTCGCCCGACCCTGATGCCGCCGACGCCGCGGAGGACCCTACCGAGGTGACCCGGAGGCATGCGGAGGCGTTTCAGACGTGGATGATCGAGACCCGGTCCGCGTCGACCGCGTTGAACAAGCACAAAGGTCTGCAGCAGTTCTTCAAGTGGTTGCTGGCTGGGGAAGACATCGACCGGTCCCCAATGGATCGGGTCCGACAGCCCAAACGCCACAGAAGCTGATACCGATCATGAGGGACGAGGACACGAAGAAGCTCCTCGACGCCTGCAAGGGCAAGACGTTTCCGCAGCTGCGCGACGAAGCCATCATCCGCCTGTACTACAACACCGGTGCGGGGCTGTCGGAGATCGGCAACCTGCTGCTCGACGACGTCGACCTGAACACGGAGTCGGTGCACTACCACGGCAAGGGCGCCAAGGACCGATGGGTGCGATTCGGGCCGAAGACGGCCCGGGCCATCAGCCGCTACC
This sequence comes from Micromonospora sp. NPDC127501, assembly GCF_040302185.1. NCBI lineage: Bacteria > Bacillati > Actinomycetota > Actinomycetes > Micromonosporales > Micromonosporaceae > Micromonospora > Micromonospora sp. NPDC127501. The sequence goes on from NZ_JBEORJ010000008.1 coordinate 33,793, forward strand.
TACGGGCGCGAGGCAAGCACAAGGGATCGGAACTGCCGGATCTGTGGCTCGCCGACCGCGGTGGGCCGAGGTTGGCGGCCAACGGCATCAAGATTCGCCTGAAGCGGCTGGGCCTCGCCGCGGGCGTGGCGAACGTGCACGCCCACCGCTGGCGGCATAACTCCGCCCACGAGTGGAAACGCGCCGTGGGAACACCGGCGACCTGATGCTGCTGCTGGGCTGGACCTCCGAGGATATGCCCCGGCACTACGGCGCCAGCGCGGCGGCCGAACGGGCCCAGGAGATCCAGGTGCAACTGGGCATCGGGGAAGGGGTGTAGACGCCGGCAATACGGTCGGCCGATCGGAGCACCAGCTCGGCCGACCGCCTTATCCGGTCATTAGCCCCAACGCGTCCGCGGCCAAGCCCCGCTTACGCTCCGGCACCTGGCGTGTCGTGCCATCTCCGCGCGTACATCTGGAGCGAGCAGTCCCTCGGGATCGACCTGTCGTTCGAAGCGATCGAGGAAGCCCCGCGTGCCGGCTGCCGTGCGGGCGAGACGGTCGGTCGTGCTGGCCCAGGATGCGTGGGCGGCCATGCGTGCCCGGCGTCGACGCTGTTCCGGTGTCAGCTCCGTCGACCTGGCTGTTCGTTCTTCGGGCTCAGACACGCTCACCGATCCCGAGACGGGATTGGCTCTCCTGGGCGCGTTCGGCGGCTGCGCTGGCGCCGTAGTGCCGGGGCATTTCGTCTGAGGTCCAACCGAGCAGCAGCATCAGGTCGCCCGTGTCGCCGCCGGCGCGCTCCACTCGTGGGCGAAAGTTGTGCCGCCAGCGGTGGGCGTGGACGTTCGCGACGCCGGCGCGCCGGCCGCGACGTTTCGGCATGAGCTTGATGCCGTTGGCGGCAAGTGCCCGTGTGCCTTGGTCCGCGAGCCAGAGCTCGGCAAGGAGTGAGCCTTTGTGCTGGGACCGCGTTCGGAGGTAGCGGCTCATGGCGCGAGCGGTCTTGGGTCCCAGCCGTACCGTGTTGGCTGGCGTCGATGCACACTCCGAGTCTGAGCGTGCCGCTGGAGTACCAACCGTGAGAGTATGCACGTGACCCAGACGCCTGGCTCCCGTGCCTTTGACTCGCAGTGGCGGGTGCTTGAGAAGCGCCGATACTTTACTGTACCAACTCGGAGGGGAATTGATCCAGCGTATCGTGAAGTGGACGGAAGGGTACCCGTGGGAAAGTAATCCCGCTGGCAAGCATGTGGGAGGAAGTAAGGCTGAGGGACGCGCTAACGACTTAGACCACGGCGCTGTATTCGCGATTGACCTACAGTCGGACTCGCTTGCCGGATCGCATCCTGATCTTCTTCTAGCGCTGAGCCGCAAGGGAAGAATGGGGCGAATAGTTTCCCATTGTCACGAGGTGGTAGGCGGTCATCGGATCTGGACATTCGTGGTTGAGTTTGATGCTGAGTAGTGCCAAATGCGCTGGAGCGACTAGGCAATGAGGGTACTTCAAAGCTGACCGGGTTCACGGTGGGACGTGATCCGGGGCGGGAGAGTCACACCGAAGATCATCCCGAATTAGCGGCGCGTCATCGACCGTCACAACCGCCGAGCCGCACAAGCACCTCGGACTCGGCTGCTTCACGAACCGCAGACGGGCCTCATAACTCCCAACTTTCCGAGTTCTGGAGTCAGGCATTAGCAGATGATGGTGCAGGGGGCGGGGACGCCCGTTGTATATGTCGTCGCGGATTTCGGCGCAACCAGCGCAGCAAAGCAACGGTCTGCTGGACGAACCAACCTTGGCTGCCGAGGCCTGAGCCGTGAGCGGCGCCGCGTCGGATGATGGCCGGTGTGGTGGCCTTGGCTCGTAACTCATGGTGGACGTGTCGAAGTCGTAGCCACGGTTGGCGTAGATCCGCTCGGGTCATCGCCGTGGCCAGCCGCGTATGCCCTTGATCGGTGCGATTTCGTCGACCCGAGTTGCAGTTGGGTGACGTCGTGGCGGTTGCCACCCGTCAGGCTGAGGGCGAGGGAGATGCCGCCGGGGTTGGGATGACGTGGTGTTTCGGGGCCGGCTTGCGGCGGTCGACCGGGCTCGGACGGGTTTAGGCCGCACTTGAGAGCCCGGATGTGCGTGCCGTCTATCACCGGCCGGGACATGCCGAGCTGGTCGGCGGTTCTCAGCTTGCCCAGCAACACCTCGTGCAGGCGTTGCCGCGCATAAGCGTCGGTCCAGTCCCGCAACCGCCGCCAGCAGGTCATGGCCAGCCCGACCCCAAGTTCTTGATGCAGGATACTCCCTTGGGTTCGCGGTGTGGAGCTCGAACAGGATCCCGCGCAACACATTGCGGTCATCGAGCGGCTTGCGGCCGGGGGACCGGTGCCGGCGAGGGGGAGGCCGTGGCGGCAGTGATTCGATCTCGGCCCAAAATCAGGCAAAACGGTCCTCGCGTCCCGAGGCACGCCAACATCATTAAGTTCGGAGTTCCTAACAACGTCCGCGGAACCCCGCAGAGCGGCACCGTCAGCAGCAGGCACACGAATAGAAGGCCTAACTGCGGAGGAGGTACCGGCTGAGCAGCATGCCAACGGTTGCTCGTCGCACAGGCGATGAAAGGTCCAGTCGGCCGTCCAAGGGCTAACGCTTGATGTAACAGCCCAGCGAAACGGTGATGCCACCGAGCTGAATGATGGTGCCAAAGTAGACATCGATCATGGACGACAAAAACCACGCATGTTAGCTTGTGAGCCATGACACAGCAGGAGAAAGTAGAAAATTCAGCCAAGCAGTACGGTTCGGACGACGTGCCGACATCTCTCGAAGAGCGCATAGAATCTGCCAGGAAGGCGGCAAGGTGCGAGACTGAAGAGGGGTTGGACGGCGCCGATTTTCAGTCGCAATGGAGCTCTTGGACTCGGGCGAGCTAGTGCCGCTGCCTCCGGTTACAACCTATGTGTTGAAGGTTGCCAGTAGATGCAACCTGGCCTGCACCTACTGCTACATGTATGAGGGGCCGGACCAGTCGTGGCGTCGGCAGCCAAACCTGATGTCGGAAGAAACGCTCGAGGCGGCTCTGGCGCAGGTGGCAGAATATGCACAAGTCAACAAACTGAAAAGCGTCTCGCTCGTCATCCACGGCGGCGAGCCGCTGCTTATCGGACTCACTAAGCTGCGAAGCTTCCTGCAGGTGGGACGGCAAGTTCTGGGCCGAGCCAACGTCGATGTCAATTACTCCATACAAACCAATGCTACGCTCATCACACCAGCTATTGTTGAGTTGCTGCAAGAGCACGATGTGGCAGTCGGCGTATCGTTGGACGGAAGCGTGGCCAACCATGATCGCCGTCGTGTCGATCGCTCGGGCCGTGGTAGCTACAGTCGGGTCATTGACGGAATTGAAATGCTGCGCCACTACTCAGGTGGAAAACAGCCGTATAGTGCTATAGCAGTTATCGACTTTAATTCAGATCCTGTCGAACAGCTTCAAAGCCTAATCGAGCTAGGATTCACGCGCGCCGACTTTCTTCTACCCGACCTGAACTGGGACCACGTAGCTCTAGTCGACCAGTCCCAAGTCGGGGCTTGGTTGATCAGAATGTTTGACGCTTACGTCACGTCCGAGAGTCCCATGTATCTTCGCACCTATCAGACGATCTTAAAGCTATTGTTGGGTGGTCGCTGGGGTTCAGACGCTTGGGGGGAAAGTAGCGCCGGAACTCTTATAATTGAGTCTGACGGCGAATACGAATACCACGATGCTCTGAAGACCGCTTTCGATGGCGCTGGCAAGAGTGGCAAGAATGTTCACACTCACCCTATCGCCGCCGTAGCGCAACAGCCGTTGATGCAATTGATGACCGACCGCCTAGCTCACATTGCCTCCGCCTGCTCGGGATGTGAGTTCAAGCGGGTTTGTGGTGGCGGGCACATCGTTCATCGTTACAGCACCGACAATGGATTCATGAATCCATCTGTCTACTGCGGAGCAATCAAGCTGTTATTGCGGCACATGAATCAAGTGCAGCTGACCGAGTCTCATTGATATTTCAGGATGAGTACTGTCGTGCCAAGTCTGCCGCTACGTCAACGCCTTGTTCGGCGAAGTGTAGCGTTTTACCGAGGTCCTTTTATAGCTTTTGTTTTGATGCTTTGCCTCTTGGTTTGGGAGATCGTCAGAGTGAATCTGACGGCCACACGTAGGTCTGAGTTTCCATTTACGCTTACTTTCTTGGGCGTGGCTCCAACTGCTGCGCTAGCGGGGGTGCTTGGTACGCTGTTGCTGGGACGCGCTCAGTATGCCTTCGTGAATCGCCCATTGGTTGGGGCGGGGAGCGACGGTTGGCATGGCACCCGCCGCTCGAGAAAGTGGACGGTTCATCTCTACAACGGCGGCCCTGGCCATGCTGTCGTTTATCGCTACGAGTACTATCTCACGCTGAAGTCCGATCAGCGCAGCCGCGGTCCTCTTGACTATTTGGGAGTCCGATCCGCGCTACTCGCAGCCGGCCTGAGGGACGAAAAGGACTTCACTTTCCGCTGGATCAGCCCGGGGGCACCGCTGCCCCCACAGAAGGCTGCACGAGAAGGTCTTGAAATGTTCAGCCTGAATCTTAAAACCTTAGGTCTTCTGCAACACTTGGAAGTTCTAATTCAGGTGAACGACGTTGTTGGGGATCGTCATGAATGGAGACGCGACTTTATTGAAATTGCGCCTATCGAGTAGCAGGGATACGATATTGGGCGCGTGGAGCTGAGCGCCGTCTCGTGGGCGCGATCGGAATCTGCATTCATGCTAGCGACTTCGACGTAACTCTGACTCTCCCTGGAGACGGTGCTTCCTCTCGCAACCCGCCTATCTCTTGGACACTTTCCTGTTGGCGCAGGACGGCGTCGGTCATTCGGCGGTTCGGCACTCGACTCATTTGACCTATGAGGCTTAAGGCAGTCCGGGCGCCTTGTTCGTAAGGACCACGGCGTCGAGCTACAAGGTGAGCGAGGATGGCGCCGAGCTCTCGGGGCCGGCTGCTTGAAGTATCGGGTGCCATCACCTACTGTCTCGCTGGATTTTGGAATATACGACCCGTCCCGGGGGAACTATCAATGGGCAGAGGTAGTCGGGCGGGTGCGGGTCGCAATTGAATCAACTGAGGCGCCTAAGGGGCCTCCCGTAAATGGGTGAAGGCGTCGCCCGGTGCTGGCTCGGGGATCAGCGGTGAGAATGATGTCGTCGAGGTTGGCGATGCCGCCTGCAAGGTGGCCGGAGGCTGGACTGCCGCATCTTCGAGCGCAGCCATGGTGATTCCCGCGATGGAGGATCCGTCATCGATCGTCGCAGCGCCGTCAGCGAGCAAGTCGGCGAGGTCCATTAACTGCGGGAACTGTCGATCGCGTCCGGGAGCAGCCAGCTCGAGGATTATGCTATTCGGGTCATTTCCCGCTTCCGTCCACGCCGCAAGTTCGAACATGTCGGTGCTGGTTAATCCGGTCGCCTGTACACGGGCCAGCCACGTCTGCGGCTCCATTGAGCGGCCCCGCTCACGGCCGTGGAGGTATTCGGCGATGCTTTGGTGGGTGAACTCCAAACTGTCGCCGCGGTTTACGATGAGTCCGGTGCTTACAAGGACCTCGCGTATGTGCTGGTCGGTGATTTCGTCCGGGATCTGTACGTGCTGCCGAGCCAGCCATGTCCTGACCAGCCCCACACTCGGCTGTCGATCCAATTCCAGCCGCTGCTCGGCGAGGAACGTTAGCCACCCGCGGCGGCGGCTGACCAGGGACTCGCCGAAAGCCTCGGCCTCTGCGCTCAGCTCGCGCAATTGTTCTCGCACCTTGCCGCGTACGGAAGGGAAGGTCTGCCGCCCCTGTAGCAGGGCGTCAACGAAGCGCCGATAGAGACCAGCGCGACTGTACGGCAGCGGCTCGTCCGGACTCTGCTGGTGGACGTCGGCCGCGATGGTGCACAGGAGCGGAACACGGACCATCGTCATCATCCGATTCATGTCGACCTGGTGAAGGAAGCTGCCTTGGCGATCGGCGGCGTGCTCTGGGTCGCGCAGGTGGTACCACCTGCTGGCGAAAGATTCGACGGCGGGCCGATCGAACGGTCGCAAGTTATACTCGCCGAGCCGGTGTGCTCGTTCCATACGATTCATGAGCGGGCGGAGACTGTGGAACTCGGTAGCGGCCAGCACCCGGCTCGACACTACGAACCGGGCCTGCGCCCCATAGGTCGCGATGTGTGCCGCCAAGCGTTCGATAAGCTCTGCCCGCCGACGCGGGTTGAAAATCTCATCGAGCCCGTCGACCAGCACCAACCAGTCCACTCCGGGCTGCGGCGGCACCTCGAAGAGCGTTGCGGGCAAATGGGTCGGCAGGTATCCGCTCAGATCTGCCTTGACCGCATCGGCGACCGACTCGTACCACGGTCGGTCAGTAAGTAGACGTGTAGCGGCGCAGCGGATCGCCACCGCTGGCCCAAATGAGGGCTCCTCGCCCTCCTCGGGCTGGTCGGGTCGCAGCCACCAGGCCGCGGACTCCGTCACCAGGTGTTGCAGCAGCGTTGATTTCCCACCACCGGGTCCGCCAACGACTAGGGCGTTGCGGTGCCGGGAGAGCATCTCCGAAGCTGGGATGACCGATGGTTCCACGGGCGGTGAGCCGCCGCGGGCGATGGCCCCGCGCCGTTCGGCCATCCAGGACTCGGCTCGTTGTTCGACGTACACGGTGGAGAGCGGTACCTCGCCTTCAACCACCCGGTACGGCAGCCTTTCCGATACCGTTTTTTGCGCCACGAGCATTTTCCACAATGGTGAATGGCTCTCGGGAAGGAAGAGGCGTGGCTTGCGGGCTCGAATCGGCCCAGCAAGGCACGATAGGCATCAAATTGTTTTTCGAGGTCGAGCGCGTCAATGAACTAGGCAGCCTTCTGCTCGGGCACGTAATACTTCAACATGCCGCATATCCGACCTGTCGACAACTCGACGATCGGTGCCCCGCTCATCCCCGGCGCCACACCGACTTCGGCATGAGCCTTGACGTAGGGCTCGCTCGGTCCCTGCACCGCCATCCGGACAATATCGGGCCCGAGGTCGGGCTCGGGGGCATCTCGGTTAAACCCGAAGGCTGCAATCGCGGCATCTTGGTTGTAACCATGATGCAGGAGCAGTGATCTCATCTCGGCCACTGGATGGTCGATGTTGCCGTCGACTCCGATGAAGGCAAGATCCGGAAAGGGTAAGAAATCCGGTCTCGACCTGCCGGCGGGGGTAGTCGCTTGAGGACGGTCCCACCAACAGGAGGCTGTCCCCGCAACCGAATTCGCACACGTTCGTTGCCGGGTTCCAGCACATGCGCGCACGTGAGCAGAATATTTCGCTCAACGAAGAAACCCGTGCCCGACCGCCGCTTGGAGCTTATGTGTACGGTTGCCTGCCTCACATGCTGGACGGCAGCTGTCGCCGAGTATGACATAGGCCTCCTTGCATGCGGCAAGCCGTGCACACTCGATAATACCGCCATCGGGTGCCTTCATGCATCGGTCCAGCCCGCTGGACAATCCGGCAGTCGCCCTGAGCCCAACCGCGGACCCGCGACTCGCTCCGGTGTTCTCGCGCCTGCTGTTCGTGCTGTGGGGCCGCCGCCCGTTGGGCCGCCCGCACGCGGTGGGCGGGCGTGCGAGGACTCCCATGCATCCATCTTCGCAGTATCGGACTTCGGCCCTGGCAGCAAGCGACCCCACAGCGGGTCGATGCCGTGATGTGGCTCCAAGCCGCGCTGCCCGCCGAGCACCTCGTGTAGTCAGGGGCAGCTGGCATGATGCGCACGTGCGCATCACCAGGATCTCGGTCATCAATTTCCTTGGCTTGGCCGCGGCGGAGGTCTGCACCGACAGGCCGCTAACCGTCGTCACAGGCGCGAACGGCAGCGGCAAGTCGACGTTGTTGCAGGCCCTTAGCCTGGTGGTTGATGCCGTCCAGGCAAGCCTCAACGGGACGCTCCCTCTTGACAGCGAGTGGTGGACGGCTGGGCACAAGGGCGCGGAGTCGTTCGAGGTCCGTGTCGGTGTCAGGTTCGACGCCTTAGACGAACGCAGGCTGATTGACGCCTACTACCGCGCTGCCATACTTCACCTGCTGCATCCCGAGGCGACCGATGTGATCGCGCTTAGCTCGGCAGTCGATGGGCAGAGCACGCCCGAATCAGCGTCACCGATGATGGTCGGCGACCTCGTGGTCATATTCGATCAGCGGCAGCGGGGGCCTTGGACGGTAGGATGGGAGTTCGCTCTGCCGCGCGGGCCGGTGAACGTCCAACTCCTGGGCAACGAGATGGGTCGCCTGCTGGACGGTCCCGTCGCGGCCGGTCCTACCAGCCTCCAATACCTGAGTGAGTTGTGCCCTTCCACCAACGACATAGTGGAAAAGGTCGACGACGGGAGGGTTCCGGTCGACCTTTGGAAGTACGTGCCAGACCGGCGCATCGAGTTCGTCGTTGAACAGGTGAACGCGCCCGTGCAGCCGCCGAGTGTTGCCGCTGTCTCGGCCGACCCGGAGTATCGGTCTCAACCACAAGCCCGGGTGCCTTTCGCTCACATTCTGGAACTGCTGATACGGCGTCGTCTCCAAGTTACGGACAACCACCGGGCACCGATGCGTACGCGGTTCGGAGCCCAGGAGCTCGCGTGGACGCCCAGCCTGCGGGACGGTTCGCTTCTGGCTCTAGAGCTGCACCGGCTGAAGAACGGCTCAGCAGGCGACCGTCGCCGGTTCGCCACAGTGCAGGCGTCCTTCAGGCAGCTGACCGGGGAGCAGGTCGACTGCACCGAACGGGTGATGCCGGATGACAACGGGAACACGGAGGTGATACTCGTCCCTGCCATCCAGATTGAGGTTGGCAACGACGGACACGATGTTCCGCTGCACCGCGCCGGAGCGGGCGCAGCGGAGGCCCTTCTGCTTGCCACTCTGCTCGCCGACGAGCGTCGGTGTGTGTTCCTCGACGAGCCAGCTGTCCACCTGTCACCGACGGCGCAGCGACAACTGTTGTCGATGTTGCGCGGACGTCGAAGCGGCCCTGGCCAGGCCCTCTGGGTGACTCACAACCCTGATCTTGTGCCGGCGCAAGCAGCGGACGATCTGACCAGCATCGTCCGTATGGCTCGGGACACGGGGCGGACCGTGAACTCGCTTGTCGCGAACTCACGGGTGGACGTGGCCACCGTGATAAGGCTGCTTGCCTCGGCTGAGGTGCGTAGCCTGCTGTTCGCGGCCGGGGTGGTGCTCTTCGAGGGCCCCACCGACCTCGCCGCTGTGGGACGCTGGCTGGACCGATCCGTCACAGGTGTACGAGGGCCGTTACCGACGCCGGATGAACGGAACCTTACGTTCCTGTCGGTTGACGGCCAGAACGGATTCGGGGCTCTCGCATCGCTTGCGAATCAGCTCGGGGTGCCATGGGTAATCGTCGCCGACGGCCCCGCCTTGCGCCCGGGCAGCATCATGGCGAAGCAGCTCGCGAAGCTGGGTAAAGCGGTGCCACAGTCCGGAGAGAAGCTGACTGACGTTCGAGCGCAGTGGGCCGCCGAAGGTGTCTTCTCCCTCGCTGACGACTTCGGCGACGACGGGTCCAAGGCCGGTGAGATCGAGGCATTTCTGAGCCGCCTGGACGCACAGACGCTCGCCAGAGTTCGCAAGGATGTGGGCACGCTGAAGGGTGTGAGGGTAGGCGCTGCCTTCGCTGACGCCGTGTCAGCACCGCAGGAGGTAGTGGCGCTGTGGGCGGATATCCTCCTCACTTTTGACCTGCCACGCACGTAAGGCAACAGTGCGCAGCGCGACGGTGACGCTTCAGCCAAGCCAGAGAACGACCAGCATGCCGATACGTGAACCGGCACCAGCTCGGCGGGGTCGATCATGCCGTTGCCGGGCGAGTGCCCACGAGCGCCGGCCGACCTTAAGATCGAGCAGGCCGAGCCAGGCGCATCGCCGGGAGCCTGTTCCTGGCAGTCAAGACGAGATCGGGTGGCTAATGCTGGTAACGAAGGGGTTTTAACAACCAATGACAAGCCTTGAAGGAGGAGGCTTGATGCGAGGTTCTCCTGGGTTCAAATCTCCTCGTGGCCACGAGGGCTGTCCTGGCAACACACCCCGCGGTCACGCCAGCCGATACGGAGGAGCCTGGAGGCGCGGAACCGGCAGCTGTAGAAGTCGCACGGTTCGTGCTGGTAGAGCTTCATCGGGGTAGACGTTCGACGACCAGTGAGTCGTTCGGCTGGGGTGACTGTCTCACTGTTCGGCGGAGCGTATGTGGCTGCGGCGGTCACGACAATTGTCGTACGCCCCCTCACTGGAGACGCCGTGCAGCAGACACCTGATTCGTCGGAGCCATCTGCTCGGCATCCGCCCGGAGTCGACGCGTCGCCGTCTGCTGGGCGGTCCTCGGTGCAGCCCGTGGTTCCGGCTGCCCAGCTTCGGGCGGGCGTGAGGGTGGGAGTCGTCCTGTCAGTGGTAGTCGTTGGTGGACTCTTCATGTGCTGTGTCGGTGTGGGCGCTCTTGCCGCTGTCGGTTTGATCATCGGCGAGGCGTCACCTTCTCAATCCGCTCCGACTGTCTCTGCCGCCGGACCGACGCCGTCACCAAGTACCCGAACACCTGAGCCGGTTCGCACCACCGCTTTACCTAGCCAACCGGCCACGGCCCCCGCACAGCCGACTCGGCTACCGACGCCTGGACAGCGCCTACCCGTCTTCGACACCTTTGAGCGTCGGGACGTCAGCTCCGGATCCGGCGCTCGCCGTCTGGCCTTGCGGGTCGAGCTACGCGTCTTTCCCGTCGACGGCCGGCAGGTCATCGACGTGGCGACGCAGATCGTGGAGAGCCATCGAGGGCAGGGGTGGCAGGCGCTGTCAATCGTTGTCACGTACGACCGACGTGAGGTGGTGCCCAGCTACGCGGTGTTCGAATGGGCGCCCGAGGGGCGCTGGACCGACGCCGCCAACGGAGACGCCGCTTCGTGGCAGGGCTACCGGCTGCATCAGGCCGTCGTTCGCGACAAGCTGTCGCAGCCTGATGAGTGCCAGGTGCCGTCGGAGCAGGCCTATGTGATCAACGCCGAGTTCAACCAGGCAACCGAGGACAACGTCGACGTCAGCGAGGAAGCAGTGCTGGCGGATATTGCTGAACAGCACAGCATCTCGGTTGCCCGCGCTGAAGAACTGGTCCTGGCTGTCGAGGACTGGACAATGTGCTGAGCCCCAACACGCAGGCCGTGTCCACCCGGTGCTTTAGGGCATCGGTCGATCCCGCGGGCGGGCCGAGCACGAAGATCCACCTCGCGGTCGACAGACGCGGCCGACCGTTGTCGGTCCTGCGGCGCGATGACCTGGTCGGTCAACTGGGACGTGACGAACGGCAACCGCTTCGCCAACACGGTCGGCCCGCACCTGGACGCGCTGCCCTGAGACCGGCACCGCCGGCACGGATCCCGCAACGGGATCCGTGCCGGGTGGGCCGATCAGATGAACGTGAGCGAGCTGAAGAACGCCGGGTAGCAGTCGACATAGATGTCGTAGACGCCGGGCGGCACGTGCACGGGGCCCAGGGTGGCCCCGTTGGAGCACCGGGCGCTGACCGCGGTCGTCGGCTGGCCGGTGAGGGTGCAGCCCTGGAACACGATCAGCCACGGGTCGATGTACTGCCCGGCGTACGGGCAGGAGCCCGACATCACCGAGAAACCGCCGCCCTTCGCCGGTGAGGCGGCGGCCGCCGTCGACGTCGTGACGCTCAACGTGCCGGCGGAGCTCGCCGATGCCCGCTCGGCTCCGATGGCGGCGACAGCCGCATCGCCCCTCGGCGCGGGTGCCGCGACCGCCGCGGACGGTGCGGCCATGAACGCGGCGAGCATCGCCGTCGCGGCCAACAGCAGACTGGATGCGCGGAGAATGCCGGATCGTGCTCCGGCGGAGGGTCGACTACGCCATGTCATAACCAGAACCACCTCTCGAGTGCTGTGCGATCTGCGGATGCCGGGGCGCGTACCTGGTCGCACCCGACCCGGCCGGGCCGTCGTCCGACGTCCATGGCGAAGCGTTCCAGGGTGCCGGTGGCCGGGTCTTCGTGATATTGCGAGAACCGGGTTCGCCGGCGTACCCCGGTTCTTGCGAATGTCCGCAAGGCTGTCCGGTCCGCGTCAACCGGGCGTCGTGGCCGGAACGCATCGATTACCGTTGACCGGCATGGGCGGTCTGTTCAGCCTGTGGCGGCAGCGAGTGGCCGACAACGCCCGCCGGGCGGTGGACGCCTACCAGGAGGAGCTGCTGGAATACCGCAACCTCGCGGCCATGCCGCGGGTGCGGTCGGAGATGCTCGATTTCGCGGTCTTCCTCCGTCAGCGCACGGTCGACCTCGCGGCGGACAGCGCGCCGTTCCACGTGCAGGATCTGGACCTGATGGCCGCGATGGGCCGCCAGCGCGGCGAGAAGGGACTCACCCTGACCGCGCAGCGGCAGGTGCTGCTCGTGCACACCCGGCTGACGCTGCGCGAGGTGTACGAGGCGGCCGGCCCGAACGACATCGCCGCGACGATGCACACGCTCGCCTGGCTGGCTCCTGCGGGACTGGCCGCCCAGGGCGCGTACACCCGGGGCTGGATCGAGGGGCAGCGGCGCGCGCTGGCGACCGTCGCCCAGGTGCGGCTGCTGACGGTGATGCTGCTGGCCGGCGACGACAGCGCGACCGAGCTGGCGCGCGGCCTGCACATGCCGGTCCCCGACCACGTCGTCGCGACAGTGGTCCGGGTGGCCGGCGGGTCGTCCGGGCCGGACCAGGCGGCGCGGGACGAGTTCGCCGGCGCGCTGCTGAAGACGCACTGGATGCCGCTGAGCTGGCCGGAGCCGCACGAGGTGGTCGCGCTGATCCCCAGTTCGCCGGGCGGCCGGCAGCCGGCGGTCGAGCGCGGGCTCGCGCTGGCCCGCGACGTGGCCTCGATGACCGGCCGGCCGTGCGCGGCCGGCACCGCGCCTGGGCGGGTGCGCGCGTTCGGCGACGCCGTGGCGCTGGCCCGGCAGGTCAGCGAGGTCGCACCGGTGCGGGCCGTGCCGCGCCACGCGTACACGGTCACCGACGTCTTCGCCGAGCTGGGCGCCGCCCGGCTGGCGGAGGTCGGGCAGTGGCTCCAGGTGGTGGCGGCGCAACTCGACGCCGGCCCCGACCTAGTCGCCACGCTGGACGCCTACTACCAGCACGACATGAACCGGCTCGACACCGCGGCCGCGCTGTGCATCCACCCGCGCACGCTCGACTACCGGCTGACCCGGGTGCGCGACCTGACCGGGCTGGAGGCGGGCTCGACCCGCGGCGTACGCGTGCTGAGCACCGCCGTCGCCCGGATCCTCGCCGGCTAGATCAGCAGCCGGGTGAGCTCCATGTTCTTCATACTGATGTAGCTCAGCTTGTTACCGAAACGCATCGAAACCTGTCGCGAGCTGATCATGCCGGACGGGCCCGTGGGGCTCGAGAATTGGGTTACGCCGGCTGAGCTGCAGCTCGCTCGACAAAGACCTGGCCGACACGATGAAGGCCATGAGCACATCGCTGATGTACCTGCTGCTTCGCCAGGTTCTACAGATGTTGTCCCAGCTCGCCTGCGATGGTGGGGCCAGGGACGTGGAAATCCTGGTACTCCGGCATCAGGTGGTGGTGCTGCGCCGACAGGTGCACCGCCCAGATCTTCAACCCGCCGACCGGGTGGTGTTGGCGGTGTTGTCGCGGCTGCTGCCCCGCCCGCGCTGGTCGGCGTTCTTCGTCACCCCAGCGACACTGCTTCGGTGGCATCGGGAGCTGGTCGCCCGACGACGGACCTACCCGCATGCCCGGCCGGGCCGGCCGCCCGTCGACAACCGGGTCCGTGGGCTGGTGCTGCGCTTGGCGGCGGAGAACCCGACCTGGGGGCACCGGCGCATCCAAGGTGAGCTGGTCGGCCTGGGCTATCAGGTGGCGGCCAGCACCGTGTGGAAGATCCTCCACCAGGCCGGCATCGACCCCGCGCCGCGGCGGTCCGGGCCCACCTGGCGACAGTTCCTGACCGCCCAGGCCCGCACGATGCTGGCATGTGACTTCTTCACGGTCGACACCGTGCTGTTCAAGCGGAATTACGTGCTGTTCTTCGTCGAGATCGCCACCCGCCAGGTCCACGTCGTCGGGGGTGACCGCCCATCCGAACGGCGCCTGGGTAGCGCAGCAGGCGCGCAACCTGCTGATGGACCTCGACCAGCGGGTGGCCGAACTGCGGTTCCTGCTCCGCGACCGGGACACGAAATTTACGGCGGCCTTCGACGCGGTGGTCACCGCCGCGGGCATCGACGTGATCAAGACTCCGCCGTAGGCACCGTGGGCAAACGCGTTCGCCGAGCGCTGGGTGGGCACCGTACGCCGGGAGTGCACCGACCGGATGTTCATCGTCGGCGAGCGTCATCTGGCGGCGGTCCTCAGCGAATACGTGGCCCCCTACAACGGCCACCGTCCACATCGTTCATTGAGCGCTTTTCATCGTGGGTTTGGGCTGGTCGGGCTGTGATGTAGGGCGAGGATGGCCTTGATGATCGCGGTGGCGCGTCGGGGGCAGCAGCGTAGCTTGGCCAGGATCTTCCCCGCCCTTGAGGGCGGCGACGGCGCGCTCGCCGACAGCGCGGATCTTGGCTTGGTGCCGGTTGACGGTCTTCTGCCGGCGGGACAATCGTGGCCGGTGACGGCGGGGCTTGAACGGCGTGCGGCTGCTGCCGCCAGCGCCTTGGTACGCCTTGCCGGCGAAGGTCATCACGTTGGCGCTGGTCAGCGCGTCGGTCAGGCCGTGGGTGCGGGCGGCGGTCAGGTCGTGCACGGCGCCGGGCAGGGCCGGCGAGGCCCAGATGAGGCGTCCCATGCAGTCCGCGATGACCTGCGCGTTGACTCCGTGGCGCTTGTGCTTGCCGGAGTAGTACGGCCTCTGGTCCGCGACTCGGTCGATCGGGATCAGGGCGCCGTCCAGGATCGCGTACGCGATCCTGGCGATGCGCCGCATGGCCGCGTTCAGGTCCTCGGCGTGCGTGGCGAGCAAGTCGATGGCTTCTCGGACGTACCGCCAGACCGTGGTGACGCTGACCGCGAAGCCGCAGGCCAGTCGAGCGATGGTGTCACCGTTACGCTGATGGGCCAGGGTGAGCAGGGCCTGCCGGCATCAAGACGTCGCCACCGGCCGCGGCGGCGGGTGCGTTCAGCGCGGATGAGGTCGGCCAGGTGGTTCAGAGTGCGGCTGGACAGCGCGAACGCAGACGGGTAAGACAGCACAGCGAGGCTCCCGGTTGGGGCATTGGGTCTTGGTCGACGGCTGTCTTACCGGAAGCCTCGTCCTATGTCGACACACGCTGCCTGCCACCCATCGCGACCAGGCCCATCACGATGAAGAGCCCTCAATGCCTGACCCGCACCATAACATCGCAACGCCGCTATATCGACGCTAAGCTATCGTGGTCTGACCCCTGCAGCGACAGCGCGAAGGTGAGTCATGGACGTAGTCAGCACCACCGAGGTCCCGGTTGAAGACGGGTTCGCCTTCTGGCGCGAGGTAAACTCGAAGCTCTGGGTGCCCTACGATTTACGCTGTGAATCGCAGTGGGAGCCCGGATTTCGGGCTCAGGTCGGAATCAGCGAGTTCGGTCCCGTGCAGGCGACATTAATGACCACGATGCCGCACTCGGTCCACCGTACTCCCAAGCTCATTCGGCAGGCCGATCCCGAGGTGTTCAAGCTGGGTTGCCTTGTGCGCGGTGGCGGCATGATCACGCAAGACGGCCAGCGTACAGATTTCGGCGTGGGGGACCTGATACTGTATGACACCTCCCGGCCCTACGTGGCCGAATTCACCCCGGATGCGCCAGTTAGTCAGCTGCTGCTCCTGCGCTTCCCGCGCTCGTTACTGCCGTTGCCCCCTCGGGAGTTGCGGCGCCTGAGCGCAGTTCGCATCCCTGGCGCCCAAGGCATCGGCGCGTTATCTTCACAATTCCTGCTGCGCCTTGCCCGGCACATGGACGAACTCAGTCCGTTGGACGCCGCCCGGCTGTCCACCCTCACCATTGACGTGTTGACAGCGGCACTGGCCAACGCGCTGGACGTCCAAAGCGCGGTGCCCTCCCACACCCAACGGCGAGCGATGATGGCTCAGATCCACGCCTTCGTCCGAGAAAATCTTAGCGATCCGCGCCTGACACCGGACGCGATCGCCGCAGCGCATCACATCTCGTTGCGATACCTGCACAAGCTGTTCCACGAGGAAGGGCACACGGTCGCCGGCTGGGTCCGCGAGCGTCGCCTGGAGCAGTGCCGACGCGACCTCGCCAACCCCCAACTAGGCGCGCGCCCGATCCACACGATCGCCGCCCAGTGGGGGTTCACCAGCCCGGCGCACTTCAGCCAGGCGTTCCGCAGCGCCTACGGCCTTTCGCCACGCCAGTTCCGCGAGCAGTGCGCGAGAGTACGCGCAGACTAAAGACTTGTGCGCTTACCAGTAACGACAGACCCGGCTGTGGGCTGCACTCTTATCTTAGGAAGTCCGCTCAGTCAGGGTTGAATCTGAGTCCGGCTTACGGAAGAAGGTTCACTTGAGCGTGTTACATCGGTCCGTGTTTTCGCGATGGAAGGAGCGCGAGGAAGTACATCGATCACTTCATGCAGCCAGCAGCATCATCTAGGCCGCAGCGGCGGCTGACAGGAGACCATTGTGAAAATGTGGTACAGAACGGCGTTTCGGATCTCGGCAGTGACCGCGATCCTCGGCGCACTCACCCTGTCCGGGACCGTGGCACAGGCAAGTCCGGGCGCAGGCTCCCGCCTGTCCCAACCCGAAACCACCGCGGTTTCGGAGCAGGCCAAGCCCGGCAGCGAGGACGTCGCCGCGCAGGTTTGCGGCTACTACGAAGACGCGGTGACGGCCTGGTACAACCACTGCGGGAACACGCATGTGCTCATCTACGTCGACGCGACGTGGCCCCGCGACGACTGGACCTGGTGCATCGGCCCGGGAACGTGGGACATCGGCGGCGCCAACGCCGTATCCAACGCCTGGTACTCGGGTCAAACTTGTTGAACCGCCAGCCAAGCGCTGCGCGATTCTCCACCTGCGTTCGGTGGTTGCGGATTAGGTCAGCGCGGCAAATGAGGGTGCGGTCGGACAGGGGAATCGCGGCAGGGTAGGACAACAGCGAGGCTTCCGGTTGGGGCGTCGGATCTTGGTCGACTGCTGCCTTACCGGGAGCCTCGCCCTACGTCGATCCCTGCCCCCACCCCACCGCCGTGACCAGCCCCGTCACGATGAAAAGGGTTCATTGGACCAGCAGCCACCGAGTCGGCCGCCGAAGGTCGTAGACCTGACCACCGCCCGGGTCCAGCGACGCCCAATCCTCGGTGGCCTGATCAACCAGTATTCGCCGGCGGCGTAGCCGAAGCTCGATTTTCGAGCCCGACAAGTCACCGAACCGGTCGACGACGACCTTGCGCACATCGTCACGTACCGCGTCGGCGTCCCACTTCGCCCGGTAGAGCAGCCGCTGCATCGCGTCCGGACGACCATGCCCGGCCTGCTCGGCCAACTGCCAGCATGTCTTGACTTCGAGGTCGGAGAGGAGGCCGGTGACGAACCCGGCGGCCGACCGGGAGTGGAGTGCATGGCGGGCCGTCGAGGAGCGGCGCAAACTGGTTCTTCAGGGTCAGCGATACGGCCTGTTGGCACTCGGCCTCGTACTCGCGGGGGTTGTCGCTCTCGCTGCTCTCGGCCAGCCGTGGGTCGCCGGTGTCCTTGCCGGAACGAGCTTGTCTGCGATTGTTGCTGCGTTCGTAGCCGGCCAATACGTCCCGGCTGAGGCACCCGAATCGGGTCTACGACATCAGGGCCGAGAGTTTGGCGATCAAACGCCTGACGGTCGGACAGCAGGCAACCCTAGCCTTACCGGTCCTTATGCCGAGGCTCGCTAAAGATAGAAGCTCGAACCGTCGCCGTACGGGCACGCCCAAGTTGCTCCCGCTTCCAGAACCTCTCGGCGCGGCCGCACCGATCCTGCATCCACACCGAGCGCCCTTCGCAGAACGTGCCTGCCTGGATTCCATCCGTTACTGTCGTACTCGTCTCAGCTGCCTCGCCGCAAGGAGACACGTGGATCGGGACGCCTTGGTTGCACGGCTGCGCCGCGCCTTTGGTGGGGACACCCCGCGCGATGCCTCCCATGACTCGGCCGCGCTCGAGGCCGCTGCCCGGCTCGAACGAGCGGCCCGTCCGGACGACGTCGAGGCCTGGGCCCTGATCGCGCTGCTGTACTGGCAGCGGTGCCTCGCCACCCCGCACGGATCCGAGCGGGAGTACACGTCCGCGGCCGCCCTCACGCGCTCGTTGAGGCCGGCGCTAGACCCTCTCCCGACACGCCTGCCGATGCCCACCTCGGACCCCGTTGTGCTCGTGGCTTCCTGCGCCGATCACGTTGCCGACCTGCTGAGCCGGCGTGCGTTCAAGGTCATGGAGCAGCCCGGCTTCGCGACCGACGCCGCAGCACAGACGCAGGCCGCCGCTGTGCTCGGCGAGGCGTCCATGCTGACCCGGGCGCTCGGGCCGTCCGCCCTGGCGATCTACGGCAACCTCGGCGCGGTGCTTATGGCCCGGTACCGGGCGACCGGTCAGGTCGCTCACCTCGACCAGGCCGTCGCGGCGTGGCGACGGGCGGTGGCCGCGCCGGGCACGCGCCAAGACGTCGTTGCGGTGACGTCGAACCTGGCCACCGGATACGAGGCGCGCTACGAGGTACGTGGCCGGGCCGTGGACCTGGACCGAGCGGTCGAGGCCCGGCGTCGCGCCGCTGCGATGGCCGGCGGCGACCGGTCTCTTCACCTGATTGCGCTGGCAGAGGACCTGCGGCGGCGTCACGCGCGCACCGGTTCCGCCCGGGATGCCGACGACGCCGTCTGCAGCGCCGAGGCCGCCCTGGCCGCGGCGGTCACGCCGGAGGAACGGCGCGTATGCGCGCAGAAGTTGGCCGCTGTGCTGACCGCGCGGTACGACCTCTCCCACGCGCGGGCCGACCTGGACCGGTCGATCGAGGTGATGGGAGACGCGGTCATGCAGGACGCTGGCTCCGGATCTCCGAAGATCCCTGGCATTCTCGGTTTGGCGCTTTTCCAGCGCTTCAAGGACTTCGAATCGGTGGCCGACCTCGACACCGCGATCGACGTCCTCCGTGGGGCGTCGTTATCAGGCGACGGCGCTAATCTCGGCTTCCTCCTGGTCGCGCTCGGCGATGCGCTACGCGCGCGCTACCAGCTCAGCAGCAGACTCGCCGACCTGGACGAGGCGATCACGGTGGGCCGGCGGGCCGTGGCGGATGACGTCGCGGATCCCGAAGCGCTCGGCGAGCCTCGCGCCGACCTCAGCATGAGCTTCCGGCTGCGATTCGAGCGCACGGCCGATCCGGCGGACCTGGACCAGGCGGTTGAGTTCGGCGAGGCCGGGGTCGCCGTGACGCCGCCCGGCCACACCGACCGTGCGCGCCGACTGGCCGCAGCCGGTATCGCCCTCGCGCTTCGCGGCCACACCCGAGGCGAGCTCTCCGACATCGATCGGGGACTCGAGTACATTCGTGCGGTCATCCTGCCCGCACCCTCCACGGAGCGCCCCGGCCAGCTGTCGAATCTCGCGTCCGCTCTGCTGTGGCGATTCTTTCTATTGCGGCAGCGCGAGGATCTGGATGCGGCCGCCGAGGCCATCCGGGCGGCGGTCGAAGCCCTGCCGCTCGACCGCTCCAAGACAGCGGTGGCCCTAACCAATCTGAACGGAATTACCGCGGCGCGGTTCGACGACAGCGGCGCGCCGGCCGTCCTCGACGAAGCGGTCGACCTCATCCGCCGCGTGCTCAGGACGCTTACTCCGACAGATCCGATATGTCCCGAGGTCGCCGAGGGTCTCGCGGACGCGCTGCTGGGGCGTCACCGGCACGGCGGGGGTGACGGCGACGCCGAGGAGCGCCTTGAACTTCTCCGGTACGTGGCGACGGCGACCCCGCCCGGTGACGTTCGTGTCGGCGGCCGATGGCAGGCGCTCGGCGATGCATTGTCGACTAGGTATCACCGAACCGGGGGATCCGCCGACCTCGACGAGACCATCGACGCCATGCGTCACGCCGTGGATTCCACCGGGTTGGCCGATCCGGCCCTGCCGTTGCGGTTCGCCTGGCTGGGCACGATGCTGACCCTGCGCTCCGACCGGGCCGGTGTTGATAACGATCTGCGCGAGGCTGAGATTCTGGCTCGCCGGGTCGCGGATCTGCCTGCCGGAACTGGCGAGGATGAGGATGTGGCTTTCCAGGAAACCTTCGTGGCGAACGCCCTGCTGTCCGCCTTCGAGCGTCAGGGATTGCTGGCGGACATCGATGCGGCGGTGAAGCATGCGCGGCGGGCGGTCGAGCTTCTGCCGGTCGGGGAGGAGAGCCCGGAGCGCCTGGGAACGCTCGGCGTCGCGCTCTGCACGAGATGGGAGCGGACGGGCGCGTCTGCCGACCTCGACGAAGCGGTGGCCATGTGCCGCAAGGCGCTGACCGTCCAGTCACCGGACGACGAGGCGTACGCCGGTCGCCTCGTCAATCTGGGCTCGGCGTTGCGCCTGCGGTACCGGCGCGACGGCAACGGCGCCGACCTCGACGAGGCCGTCGACCTGCTCCAGCGCGCGACCGCAACCGCCGCACCGGAGCGACAGAGATCCGCTCTGTCGGCTCTGTCGCTGGCGTTGCACGCGCGCTTCGAGCACGCCGGACAGATAGCGGACGTGGACGCGGCCGTCGTAGCCATCCGGGAAGCGGTGGCCAGGACGCCCGCGGACAATCCGGCGCTCGCGGGCTACCTGTCGAACCTCGGGTACGTGGTGCAACGCCGGTATGAGCACATCGGCAGGGGCGCCGACCTAGACAGTGCTGTCGAGGCGTGCCGGGCCGCGGTGGCCACCACCCCGGTCGACCACCCGGACCACGCGCTGTACCTCGGTAACCTTTTCCCGGCGCTGTTGCGTCACTTCTATCGCGACCAGTCGCGGGCGGAGCTCGACGAGGCCGTCGGCGTCATTCACCGTTGTGTCGACCTGACTCCGCCGGACAGCGCTCAATGGGCAGACCGCCGGTCGGGCGTTGCCGCCGTGCTCTTCACCCGCTTCGAGACGTACGGGAATTCCGCCGATCTCGACGAGGCGATCAGCGTCGCCCGTGAGGTCATCGACCGCGTCTCGCCATCCGACCCGGAACTCAGCTCGCACTTGCACGGGCTCAACATCATGCTCCGGCACCGGTACCTCCTTCGCGGTGACGAGCGGGACATCGCCGAGGCGGTCGAGGTGGCCGAGACGTCGGTCGACATGCTCACCGCCGATCACCCAGAACGGGCCGGTCGATTGTTCGATCTGGCCAACACCCGCCGCGCGCGCCTCCACCGGCAGGGAGACCCGACGGACCACGATCGCGCTCTCAGCGAGTTCCGCGCCGGTGCCCAGGTCCAGACTGCCTCCCCGGCCGCTCGCGTAAAGTGCGGCCGTCAGTGGGCCAGGATGGCCGCGGAGAGAGGGGAGTGGGACGAGGCCGGCGCGGCCTGTGCCCTCGTGCTGGAGCTGGTGCCACAGCTGGTCAGCCACGCGCTCGACTTCGGCGACCGCCGCCGCCACATCGAGGAGCTTCAGGGCCTCGGACAGCTGGCGGCCCGCGCCGCGATCGAGCGTACCGGCTCCGCGGACGACGCCTGGGTGATGCTCGAGGCGGGCCGGGGCGTGCTGCTCGGGCAGGCTCTCGGCGTACGGTCGGATCTCGCCGAACTGAGGGCCGCGGAGCCGGACCTCGCCGACCAGGTCTTGCACCTGCGGGTTCGGCTGAATGCGCCTTCGCCGGCGGACGGGCGCGCCGACCAGATCGCCACGGTGTTGCGGCCGCTAACCGAGGACCGCCGCGAGCTCGTGGAGCGCTGGCAGGAGCTGATGGAGACCATCCGGTCGAGACAAGGGTTTCAGCGATTCGGCCTGCCGCCGACCGCGGACGAGCTCCGGCCCGCCGCAGCAGGGGGTCTGATCGTCGCGGTCAGCATCTCGGGCACCGGCTGTGACGCGCTCATCCTCACCGAGACCGCCAGCGACCGCTTGGAACTGCCGGGGCTAACCGAGGAGCGGGTGATCGAACAGGCCAACCGGATCCTGCGAGCGCTGCGCCCGCCCGCCGGAGAGAAGATCGACACCAGCTCAATGCACGACGTCCTTGAGTGGATGTGGGACACGATCGCCGAGCCGGTACTGAGGCACCTCGGCCTCACCGCGCCCCCAGAGCCCGGCGCGGAGTGGCCGCGGATGTGGTGGATCCCGACCGGAGCGCTGACCGTCCTGCCACTGCACGCCGCCGGCCACCACCGGGACCCGGCTAGCGGCCAAAGTGTGCTGGACCGGGTCGTGTCGTCGTACACGCCGACCGTCCGGATGTTGCTGCACGCCCACCGGCCTGCGCGCCCGCCGCGAGAGGCGCTGGCCGTGGGTATCAACCGGACGTCTGACGACCGCGTCCCGGCGCTGCACATGGCCGAACGCGAGGCCACGACCGTCCACGAGCTGCTCGCCGGCCGGCCGCCCCTGCTTGGCGAGCGGGCGACCCGAGCGGCGGTCCGGTCAGCCCTGCCCGAGGCCGCGTGGATCCACCTCGCCTGTCACGCGCTGTCCGACCGCGCCGACCCGGCACGGAGTCACCTGACGCTCGCCGACGGCCCGATTACGGTGGGCGATCTGTTCGAGGTTGATGTGCCGGACGGGTACCTCGCGTACCTGTCGGCCTGCGACACCGCCACCACGCCGCTGAGTACCCTCGATGAGGCGATCCACATCGCCGCGGCGTTCCAGATCGCCGGCTACCCGCACACGGTCGCGACGCTTTGGCCGATCTCCGATCTGCTCGCGCCGGATATCGCATACCGGATCTACGAGGCCGTTCTCCACGGCGCCACCCCCGCCCATGCGGTCCACCGAGCCGTACGGGACCTCCGCGGGAGGCACCCTGACGCGCCGCACCGCTGGGCCTCCCATGTTCACTTCGGACCATGACGAGGAGCCCCGCCGTGCCGCCCCCCTCCCGCCGGTTCGTGACCATCGCTTCCTGGGTGGCCGACATCATCGCGTACGCGCACACCTGGCCGCTCGACGAGCGGGCTGTCAGCCGCTACGAGGCGGTCCTCGACGCCATCGAGGCCGCGGCCTCATCGCGCGACCAGGAGGCGATGAGCGCCGCACACCGCGCCCTCGTGGACCTCGGGGACCACAACACCCGGTACGGCAGCCGCGCCCGGCCGAAGGCGGCGTCCGAGCGGCCGTTCCCGCACGAGCGCACCAACGAGTTGGTGCATCGTCTGCGCGGCATCGGCGGAAGCCCGGAAGGACGGGGCGGAGAGGACCGCGGCGAGGGCAAGCATGGTGCCGACACTGACTGATCACCGGATCGTCCTGCACTTCTTCGCGCCGCTGACCGGCCCGGACAGCGCGACCGCCCACGGGCAGCTCGACGAGATCTGGCGGGCCTGCGCGGAGAAGCTCGGCATGACCGCCTTGGTCGACCCGAATACCCCGGCCGATCCGTCTCCCGCCACGCCGGGCGGCCGCGCCAGAGGCACGGTCGCCGGCCGGCGGGCGCCCGGTGCGGCCCTGCGCGAGGCATGGTGGGACGAGACGGGTGACGTCACCTGCCTGTCCGTGACCCTCAGCCGGGACGCCCCGACATGGGCCGAGCTCCACGACGAGTGGACCGCCGCTACGCCGGACCTCGACCCGCGCTCGCTCCTGGGGCAGGCACTCGTCTTCACCGCCCTCGTCGAGCCAGGCCGCAGCTCGCCCGCCCAGCGGTGCCGAGCCATCGAGCGGGATCTCCCAACCGCACTCCGGCCGATCGACCCCCGATGGGCGGACTCTGCCGTCGATCTGGACGCAGGCGTAATCGCCCACCGGCTCGACCCGGCCCGAGACCCGGGACCGATGCGACTGCTCGCCGTCACCGCGCCAGTGCGGCGCGACCACGACCTAGGCGACCGCGTCTGGGCATCGGACCTCGGCCCTGTGGGGCGGTACCTGCTGCACGCAGGAAAGCTCGACTACCAGCGCCGCATCCTGGACGGCGACCGGGACGGCCTACGCGCACAGTTGGTGCGCGTCAACGAGGCACTGGACCGGCTCCAGGGGGAGCTTGCCGCCGGGCCCGGCGGGTTCGGTGACGACGCGCTGCACCGGGCGCAGGACGAACTGTCGCTGCTGCGGACCGATCGCTCCGGCATCATCGACACCTCAATCCAGGCGCGCCGGATGCGGCGTACTGTGCAGATCACCGCCGCCAATATGGCCGCCATGTTGCCGGCCGGGCCGGGTTTCGCCGCTGCCGACCAGCGCGCCGCTGCCGAGCTCGACCAAGACCTCGACGACCTGAGCGCCTACCTCGACGCCGCTGCCGAGCGTGCGAATCACATCGCCGAGATCGCCGAACGGGAGGTCACCCGCCGCGCGCAGCAGCGGACCGAAGCCGCCCGCCGCCGTCAGGAACGCTTCACACTGACCCAAACCGCAATTATCGGAACGCTGTTGATGGTGCTTACGGCCATCCAGGCGCTCAGTTACCGGGTCCCGCTTCCCGGGCCTGTCAGGCCCGCGCTGATCACCACGCTTGGCGCCGCGGTGCTCTGGCTGTCCGTCGTCGCCGTACGCCTGGTGGGCGCCTCCGCGTCCCGCGCAACGGTCGAGTGCGCCGCCTTCGGCGCGCTCGTCGCGGCGCTCACCTGGCTGGCAACCTCATGGCTCGCCGGGTCGGTCTCGTGGATTCCGGTGGGCCCTCTCGCCACCACGCTGATGTCCGCGGCCGGCCTAGTTATCGGATACGCCGCGGCGGCGTTCTGGTCGCGGCGGTCCTCAGTCTAGGTAGTTCCGCGTGTCCGGCAGCTTAAATCTAGCCAGGGCGTCGCCTGGCTGCCGCTTGCCACGGCGTCAGGTCGCGTTCCTCCCGGCGGATCGTGCCTGCACTGATGGTCAGTTCTGGGGTCAGATGCACTGCCCTGCCGCGTTAGTCGTTGTCCGGCGCTGGAGTTCCGGCCGCTTGCCGGATCAGGTCCAGTAGCAGCTGCTGGTGCGCGGTGATGTGGGCTGAGTTGACGCTCATCCGGTACCGGCCCCACCGCGCTGCGTACGACAACACATCGAGGCCGGAAGCCTCCAACAGGGCACTGGTTTCGTCGCTGCGTGGCAGCCGGATCTCCAACACCGCGTGGCTGCGCCGCGGTCGCACTTGCACGAAGTTGTCGGCGATGCCGTCGCGGGCCAGACCGATGTAGTGCTTGTTGTACTTCAGCTGCATACCGGGTGTGATGGCGTTGACCAGCGCCAGCACCTCGTCGGCGATCGATACGGACGCCAACGAGCTGCGTTGTACCCAGTACGACCGGTCGGTCGCCTGCCCTGGCTCGTCCTCTTCATCCGTGCCCAGCCGGGTTACGTCCAGTACGGTCGTGGCACTCAACGTCAGCGTCCCGCCCACGTCTAGAGCACGCATTTGGATCGCAACAAGCGGGATGGCCCGGTTGAACAGGCTGATCACGTTCAGGAACCGGCTGGTGATGTCCTCGGCGACCAGCACGGCGACATGCTCGTACTGCGGGTACCGGGACCGCTCGATGTCCCAGTACTCGATGGTGCGGATGATGTGCGCCTCGTCGGTGGGACCGAGCTGGATCTCCACCTCGTATCGGGTGGGCTCGTCCGGGTCTACCAGGAGCAGGTCCAGCCGGCCTGCACGCGGTTGCCGCCGCTCTGCCTGCATCAACACCAGATCGCCCAACCCGAGCAGGCTCGGGTCCTCGGCAATCAAACCTTGCAGCCACTTCTCCGAGAACCGCGGGTTACCCCGCAGGCTGATCGGCTTCGCCTTGCGAAACTCCACCTCCGGTGCCCCTTCCTCCTCTGCAACTACGCCCGCGACTCAAGCACTGACCATAGCTGAACTTTCGCCCGCGCTTCCTGAACCGATACTTGACCTTCTGCGGAGGCCAGCGGCGAACCAGTCCACCGCCTCTAAGTGAACAATACTGCGAAGTCCCAAAGCGATTTGTCAAAGCGCCTTCTCGGCATTCTTTTGCAGCAGCCAGAAGAAGTAGACGCCCTGCTGTCTCAGCTTGGAACGCTCTTCCCAATACTGGTCAACGGCGGAGACAATGGACCATGCCCCACCGCTCACTCCTAGGATCGGAATTATCGCCGCAAGCTCCGGCCCGGTAATCGCGACTAAGGACGCCGTAGCCGTCGCCAAGACGGCGCCACTCGCGCGGACGGCATTCCGTCTAAGCATCGCCTTCGACTCGGAGCGCAAGCTTCTTAGCGCCTCTTCGATCTGCGAACTTAGCCTCGCCGATGAGAGGCTTGCCTCATCGTCGGTTACGGAATCCAACTGAAGTAAAATCGATCTCAGGTAGCTCTGAGCCGTGCGAAAGTGTTCGCTTTCTCCTGTGGCTATGGAGCAGTAGTCGCGAAGGGAGGTTCCCTCCAGATATGGAATCTCAACTTGCAGCATAGGTTGCAGCAGCTTTAGCTTGGACGCCGCGGATGGGGCACTGTCGAAAACCCTCCGCCCGACTGTGAGAAAATCGACCAGGTTTCGCAGCTTTACCAGTTCGTCAGAACTGGCTGGACCATTTCCCAAATCACCACTTCCGAGTGAATCGGGATTGTCATCGTAAGTCCACGTACTGACCTCGATATCCGGCTGGTAGATCATCTGTCCGGTTTCTATGAACGGCATAACGTCTCGCAGATATTCTCCCAGTTCCGGGAGGTTGTACAGGGACTCGCCGTAAAGTCCGAAGCTTCTTGCTGGCCTTGAATCCACCGATCTCACGGTAATTTGCTGCCTTTGCCACAAGCCATGATTGTATCGATCAAGCTTTCTCTTTTCCTCCCTCAATGGCAGCGTCTGCATCTGTCCATCTAGCGCTTGGGCGAGTACAAGGCGATCGGAAATCAGGGATGCTCGCTTTGTGAGCGATGTTAGGTCGTTTTCGTGCGCAATTATTGAGACATCGTGCATGCGATTCAGTGCGAGATCGCCTTGAATTACGCGCGCCATCTTATGGTCCACGAACGCACAGATATACTGCGCCGCATATTCTGACGGATCCGTAGGCGAAATCCCACCGACCTTCCTCCTGAACTCGTCGAAACCCTCCGGTGTGCTCGCGTCGTAGATCCAATCGTCGCGCATCTCGGCACCGCCTTACCGACCAGTGATCGTCGCGGGCAACGATAGTCTGCGGCGTCAATATGGCAGGCCGCACACCTCCATCGATGTCTCGATCCGAGCATCCACATCTGCCGCCGGTCGGGTACGGCGCAGCAGTCACGCTACGTGCGGCCTACCCGCGCAGACTTACTCACAAGCTGCAGGTGGGAATGTGTCCAGCCGATGCACTCCGCAACACGACTGGAGTTGACAGGGAAAGTCAGGGGCGCGGAGACGGAGCTGGTCGCGCGCCCGTCCGGGCCGCATCGGTGACGACCACATCGTCAGCGTAGGCGTCGACAAGGTCGAGG
The DNA here is from genome assembly GCF_040302185.1 of Micromonospora sp. NPDC127501. NCBI lineage: Bacteria > Bacillati > Actinomycetota > Actinomycetes > Micromonosporales > Micromonosporaceae > Micromonospora > Micromonospora sp. NPDC127501. The sequence goes on from NZ_JBEORJ010000008.1 coordinate 61,406, forward strand.
GTGTCCGGACGAACGCCTCGCCGGGTGTGGCGCGGACGGCTGCTTCGACGGCGGGATTGGTGATCGCGCCGGCGACGTCGGTGGACAGACTGGGCACGTCGGCGAGGTTGCCGTCCGGGCTGCTGGCTATGGCCGTGTGCAGGTGGAGCCGGCGCGTCCGCCGGTCACCCACCCGCTTACCCCGTATCTAGCTCGATGGTGGAGCGGGGGAGAGGGGTCGGTCAGGCATTGCCGTACCCGGCGAGCCAGATCTCGTTGTCTCGGACGGGCAACCGATACCTGCAGGGCTTCGTGCTTGTGCCGGTGACGGCGCGCAGGGCTGTTCGCCGTCCCATGGCCCTTCGGCGGACCCACGCCGACGCCGGGTGGCTCGGTTTTGGGTAGGCATCACGACCTCGTCGGGACCAGGTCGTAGTACCTCACCGGCCAGCCTGAGCCGGTGCGGCGAAGGGTGCGGTAGGCGGCGGTGTGCTCGGTCCCTCCCCGCCAGTCGTCGATGCCGACCGGTGTGACGCTGGCCCGCTGGGCGGTACGCCTCGACGCTGCCGTCCGGCGGTTGATGGATATCGGCGTGCGCGAACTGCTCAACCCTCCGCCGGGCTTGATGCAGGACCGGGCCCCGCGCCGTACTCCCCAGCTCACACCGGCCGCCGAGCGCCGCCGGGTGGACCTGCGCCTTCGGAGTGCTCGGCGGGATCCTCACTCTGCTCGGCCTCGGCATGACCGTGACTCACCCGCTGGCACAGGCAGCAACGCACATCGACACGCTGTTCGGCGAAACCATCGCTCATGCTTGGCGCGTCGTGGTGGCATTACCGACCAAGCGCGGGTGATGCTCGGAGTGTTGCCGAGCCGAGCGGTGCGCGTGGACGGACGGTGGCGTCGGTGGTTCATTGACGGGATCCTGCAAGCTGCATACACGGTGCGGGACATCAGTGGCGGTCCGCCTGCTTGTTATTCCACAGCAAGATGGAAGGCCGACCCGGGAGGGGCCTGCGATGCGACGACCGGTGCGGAAACCGCGGGCGCGGAGGCGAGGGAGGGATGAGCCCCTCAGGTGGACGGAGAAGGTTCACGCACTGTCGTCGCTGGTAACACTGGTAGTGGCGTTACCAGCGCTGGTCGTGGCCGGTGTGACATACCGTGACCAGCAGGAGATCAACCGAGCACAGTTAGAGTCGACGCGGCTGGAGTTCGAGCGGTATAAGCAGCGTTTCGCGTCGCGGGTAGCGGTGTGGATGACCAACGCCACGCCGCCCGGACAAAGCCCAGCGTCCCTGACGCTGCGGGTTCAGAACCGGTCGCCGGTGCCGGTTAGGTGGATGCGTTTCGACCTGCGTTACCAAATAGGGGCCACTGAAATGTCCTCCGGGTCGTATGAGGCAGGTGGCGATGCGCCGCCATGTTCTCTCATGACCTTCAAAATTGACATCGTCGGCTCTCCTCCCTCGACGAGTTTTCTTCAGCTCAACCTCGTGTTCACGGATGTGGTCGGCGGATGGGAACTCGGGTCATGGGGTCTTAGAGCGGGGCGCCCTGACTCGATGAGCAGAGATCGGCAGGCAGTTGAGATTCCAGAGCAGCGGGAGACGGTGGGTGACTGCGGCGAGGGCAACTGACGCTGCCGGCTACAGACCAGGCGTTGCTCTCTGCTCAGCGATCCGGTCCTTGTCTTCGGCCTCGTTTGCCGCCGTCAGCCCTAGGGTCCTGCTCGCGTGCGCTCTCCTCTTAGGATCGCCGCAGCTGCCGCCGCTCTCCTCCTCACCGTCGTGACCGGATCGGCCATCGTCCAGGCGGTGCCGGCCCTGACCGCCACACAGGCGCCCGTGTAAGTCCAGACGAGCGGCAAGCGAGATGCCACATCTTCCGGACCAGCGCCGACTGCGGTCCCCTCTATGTCGGCTACGACAAGCGTGAACGCGCTGCCATCAAACTGTTCCTGGTCGTGGCCGACGCCCATGCGACCGCAGAGCTGAAAGGCGACGGAAGCGCGGCCCAGCGTGGAAAAGGAATCAACGTGTTGCGGCCCGGCCTGCCCGACGGTGCGGAGCGAGTCAGCATCACCCGGAACTTGGTCTTGAAGGACTGAGCAGGGCCGACAGGGTGGCCAGGACCGGGTCTTGGCCACCCCGCCGCGTACGGGATCAGAGCTTGCCTCAGAGCTGGTCGGCGGCGTCGGCGCAGTCCCCATACCTGCCGGCCGGTTGAGCGGGGATTGGCGAGGATCGCCGCGACACCTCGGAGGGGCTCACCTTTCACCGGTGCGGTGGTGGTTGCGGCCGGGTCGGGTTCGAGTCGCCGAAGTGGCGTGGTCAAGTGCCGATAGGTCATCGAACGCACCCCGGGATAGCTCATGCAGCACCGTCGACTCGTCCGCGATGACGAAGCACGCCCCGACAACTCCCGCCAGCATGATCAGGATCGCCATGATCAACAACCTTTGCCAAGCGCCTCACCGCCGAAAACGCCCCAAGTTGGCGCGAACCCTTAGAAAAACAACACACACAAATCACGTGAATCAAACCTCCTTTAAGGTATTCCTGGATATGTCTGGGACAGGGAGACACGCGCTTGAAGGAGTATGAGGCATATGCGGTTCTTTGAACGGATGGTCGCACACGTCGGCCTAGCCGCTATCGGCGCAGTGGCACTGTTGTGGGGAGTATTCGATGTGTGGGTGCCGGGCCAAGCAGACTTAAGTAGGGTATTGGGCTTCATTCTCGGCCTCATGGCAATCGTGGCGACTTACACTTGGACACGACTTTCGGACACCAAGGAATCTCTTGATGCCTTCCGTCGGGAGATCACATCGCTCACTGAGAGGATAGCGAGCCTCACTGACTCCCTCGATTCACGTCGCGACTCCCTCACCATGAGGGAAGCGTTCGACCTCGCGTATCTCCGCTGCCCCTCGTCCGGCAGGGTGAGGATTTATGCGGTGACCAGCCAGGTTATTCAACAGAACCTCTTTGCCCACGACTTCCAGATTGCGAGATGTGACGTATTGGTTTTTGAGCCGGCCAACGGTGAGAAAGATGACCTAAGAGAGAACATCAGTTCCGTTGTCAGAGATTGGAAGGACCGATACGTAAGGCGCGGAATTGGGAGATTGGAAGTTCGGCGCTACACAGACTTTCCTACTGAATTCATGGTAGTTTTCGATGACCGACTAGTCCTTTGGGGAATGTATATAATTGATCCAGTGGACCGCACGGGCGTCCGCTACAGCAAAATATCTTTCCTGGGCGCCCTTGGGGGCGCAAACAGGAACATGATTCAAGACTTCATAGAGAAATTCGACGGACTCTTCGATCTGAGTCGGAAAGAGTTCTCTAGCCAGGACTGATTACATCCGCTACACATCTGCGGTAACAGCGAACTCCGCCGAAGCCTAAGGGGGTGCCTAATTCATGAATTTTGTGAGTGATTCCGTCTTCAGTCGGCTCGCCAGGTTGGGATGGTTTCGCTGGTGCCGCGTTTGTTAAGATTGTCGATCACCGCGATGCGGATCATGCTGGTGGAGTTGCCCGGCAGGGCTTCGTATTCACGGGCCAGAGTGCCAGAGGACTGACAACGACGCGCCCGTCAACCACCACGGGAATGTTCAGGGCCCGGGCTCGCCGCCCGTGTTGGCACGGCGTGATGGGCGCAACAGGGACTACGGGGCAGGACTTCGCTGCGCCTCATGGCAAAGCGCCACGTGCTGGGCGCCGAACATGCATGCGCCCCCGCTTACCCTCGAAAACCCCTGCGAGCATGACCTCCAGTGACTGGCATTGACCAGTCATCGACAGGGTTCGAGCCGGTCAATGTCAAGATTTGACGACTAACGACAAGCTCAGGGCCGAGACGCTCGGTAAGTGGAGTTGACAGACGGTTCGATTGTCGTACCGGCACGCGGGCTCCGCTTCAGCGCACCAGCCAGGGGACCAGGCGAGGCGGTCGGCAAGGTCCGTATTACCGACGGCTACCGTCTAAATTCGATAACTACGTCATCGTCCATGGACTGTGGCGGTGAGGTTGCGGTATCGATCGCCAACGACACATACCCCCACGGCTGCAGTAGGCGGGTCGCGATGGACGGGGGTACGTCGTTCTCTTGGCGACGGCAGGCCCCGACGGTGGGGCGGTGGGCGCGGTCGGACCCTGGCGACCTGTCCGTCTGCCCCCGCTTACCCCCAAGAACCACCACCCGCGCTTGACAACCACCCAGGCCGATCGCGGCGCGGCTCATTCCGACCGCCTGAAGGGCGACCGCCCGGCGGCAGTCAGCACGCATGCCGTAAGGCGGGCGCGACACGGCGGCAGGGCTAACGGGGGCGATCAGACCTGGCGGGTCCTGTTTGCGACCCCCGTTTACCCCCCGAAAACCCCGCCCAATTGTTGACGAAGGGTGACAAGGGGCGATGAGCGCCTGGCGGTGTCTTCGCAGCTCAGCGACCACTTTCGGCAAACAATGGCAAGCTTGGTTCGGTTACTGTTGGCAACAAGGGGTCGTCGGTTCGAATCCGGCCGTCCCGAGGCAGGTGAGGGGCCATCTCGGAAGATCGAGGCGGCCCCTTTGTCGTACCTGGGTGGCTAATTGAGTGACTACGCCTCAGCGTCGAAGATCCGGTCCGTCGCGACTGCGCCGGCAGGCTTGCCGAGCAGGATCTCGTGCAGTCGTTGCCATGCGCTGGCGTCGTTCCAGTCCCGCACCCTGTGCCAGCAGGTCATGCCAGAGCCGAACCCAACGCCTTGGGGCAGGTACCTTCACGGAATCGCGGTGTGAAGCACGAACAGGATTCCGCACAACACTCTGCGGTCGTCGAGGGGTTTACGCTCGGGAACCGGTGCCGGCGTGGTGGTCGGGGCGGCAACAGTGGTTCGATCTCGACCCAGAGTTCGTCCGAGACGATCCACGGCGGCTGCTCACCCCTTTTCACGCTCAGACGGAACGATCCTCGTGTCCCGAGGGCACGCCCAACATCGTTTCGTTAGGGGTTCTTGGTGTTGGTGTCGATGGTGTAAACCACGTCTGGCCCGACGTCACGGCGGGTGATGCCGGGTACGTCCGGGATGTAAAGCAGTGGTTCGTACGGGGTGCCTTGGACCCGGTCGCGCAGCAGGACGACGCTGCGGATGCCGAGCTGGTGTAACCGATCCAAGGCTTGCTGGCTGGGGAAGGTCGCCATAACGTCGCGGATCGCCTGGCGGTTGGGTGTGGTGTAGCTGGCCGCACCGTTGACCATGGTGGGAAAACCGTTGGTCGACCAAAGGAGGACGTTGAGGTCGATGCCGTCGTTGGACGGCAACACCATGATCGGAGCGTGCGCGGAGGCTAGCGCCATCGCGGCCGGTTCGGCTGGGGTTTTGGGGTGGTTCAGGTCAGGCAGGCCCTCAGCTAGCACGAGGACCAGCAACGGAACGGTCAGCAGCCGTGCCGCTCCCACCGACCATTTCGGCTTGGCGCCCCTGCGAGCCACCTCGGCCAGGTGGGTGACCAGGCCAGCCGCGAGGATGGCCAGGCAGAGGGTGGGCCACAAGATCAGCCGGCCTGGTGTACGGGATCCATCGAACCCGGGCACGTAAAGATAGAGCAGGCGGTAGATCGGCCCGTTCGTGCCCAGCGCGAACAGCACTCCGACGACCGCCCCAAACAGCAGCAGAAGCCGTTGCAGCGGTGACCAGCGGGATAGAAACAGGCCGGCGAAGGCCAGTAGATACAGTGCATACCCGCATAGCAGCACTTTCTCAGTCGGTACGCCACCAAGAGCGGTGCGGGCCTCGTTGTGCAGGGTGCCCCAGGGCAGCGAGGACTGCGGCGCCACGAGAAGCCCGCGCAGTGTCGGGGAGAAAAACGCGACGTAGTCCCAGTCCCGGGTGACATCGGGGTTGAGCTCGCGCACGTGTTTGTACGCGTACGCGAAGTATCCGGTCACCGCGGTGAAGACCAGCCCGCCGATCAGATCACCGACGATCAGCCGAAGGCTAAGGCGTGGGCGGTGAATCAGCCAGGCTGTCAGTGTGATCAGGCTGAGGGCGGCAAGGACGTATACGAATCCCAGCCCCACGCCGAAGCCTAGGCTGACCTGCCAGGCCGCGACCAGCCAGCCAGCGAACGCCCAGCCCGGCCGGACTCGTTCGGCAAGGTAGCCGCGGGTGAACGAGAGTCCGTGGCCGCGCGCCAGCATCGCCAGGGCCAGAGTGATACCACCGGTGGAGAGAATGTTCAAATGGCCGTCGTGGCCGTAGCGCCAGGGCGCGTAGGCGAGAGCGGCCCCGGCTACCGCGGCGGCGACCTTGTTCGCGCCAAGCTGGCGCAGGAGCGCATAGCCGCCGAGGAAGGCGAGCGCGAAAGCCAGCACGAACAGGATGTTGTAGCGCAGCACGGCACCGACTACACCGGTGCCTATCAGCCCTGCCGGGGCATAGCCGAGCAGGCTGTCGTTCAGGGCCAGGCCGTACGTGTCGGGATAGAAGGCGTTGGTATCCCACAGGCCCCGCAGACCGTGGGTGAGAGCGTGGCCACCCCATCCCACCAGCCATGCTTGGGCCGTTGGGTCACCCACGTCACCGACGATGGTGTGGGCCGGGTCGGCGATCGGCACAGTCTTGGCGCCGGCAGTCACCACGCGAAGCGCGTACGGCGGAATCAGCCAGATCATCGCGACAGCGAGGAGCACCGAGCCGAGGCTCGCGATACTCAGTTCCCGCCGATGGGCCCCACGCGTCAGCCAGTCCCTCGTGCCTCGGCCCGCGCGCGCGAGTCGGCCAGTTTGCCCAAGCTCGCTTGGAGCGGCGGTTGATGTGGGGCCTCCTGCCGCTGGCTCTACCTGCGTCATCACATCCACCCTCACTTTGAACCGCCGCAGTAAATCATCAGCAGGCCGGCGCATAGAGTCAAGACCATCGATCAATGTCTTTCAGGTAGCTGGGCCGTACGCTGTTTATCAAAGGCGCCTTGTCAGGCAGGAGTCGCGATCGGTGCAGCGGCGAATATTGCCGCTGTCGGAACAGGACACGCCAGGGTTGCTGCAGGCCCTCGCCCCGGGTTCCGGCCCACGGGACGCCGGCGGCCGGATCCATCCGCTGCCGGGACTGCTCGCGATCGCGGCGGTGGTTTCGGGATCGAGCCGCGTCGTGGAGATCGTCGAATAACCCGCCGACCTGCCGGAGCGGCGTGGGAGCGTCTCGGTGCATCCCGCGACGCGTTCACCGGTGTCCGGCGGGTGCCTGACGACAGCACCCTGTCCCGGGTACTGACCGGTATCGGCGCGGACGCCATCGATGCTGCGGTGTGCCGGTGGCTGCTCAGCCGGCCGGGTCTGACCGGGGCCGGCAGACGAGTGATCGCGGTCGACGGCAGGACACTGCGCGGCAGTGGGCCAACCGGGGCCCAGGTGCACCTGCTGGCCGCACTAAACCAGGCAGGCGATGGTCGGGTCGGTGAGGTCGGGGATGAATGTGGCGTCGTGCCGGTGGTATTTCATCGACTTCGTGTAGTCGCGCAGCACGGCGGCGCCGGTACCGAGCCGGATGCGGGCCTGGGCGAATGCGGCCCGTTCCATGCTGGTGGTTCAGGTGGAGGTTGGGGTGACCGGGGCGAGTTGGTGGTTCCAGCTGGGAAGTTCGTGCGCGCGGCGGTAATCATCGCCGCTGGTGCGGAGGGTTACGCCACGAGCGGCGATGGCGTCGTCGAAGGCCGCGTACTGGTCGCTGCAGAGCATCCACCAGTGGTAGACCGCGGCGTCGTCGGCGGGCACGGCCGCGATCGCGCGGTGCGGCTCTTCGCGGGTCAGCGCGTCGTGGTCGATCGCCGCGACGTCGATTCCGGCGGCACGGGCCGCGTGGGCTTCGGGCGCGAAGTGGTCGTCGGGCCGGCGTGGCTGTAGGGGGTTCGCAGGGACCAGCAACATCATCGAGGCATCGTGCCGGAGGGGCGACCCCGGGTGCAGAAGGGCGGGCAGCAACAACTGTTGGAGATGCGTCACGGTGAGCCATGCCCACTGCCGAACGGCGGTCATGGATTCGGGGTCGAGCCTCCTCGATGTTGCACTGGATTCACATCATCGAGGCCGGGGTCGGCATCTTGGCGACCGCCCGCTGCTGGTACCCGTGTCAGTGGATGGCCGCATCGATGCCTTGCCTCCCTTGACACGCTGCGCGTCGCTAAGTTGACGGCGTCCGTGATTGCGTCGATCTCTGCGGTGGATGTCGCCAGATGGCAGAGGAGGGTTAACCATGCGTATCTGCGTCGCCTGTCGACTGGACCAGCGCACCGTTGTTCGTATCGGCAGTTGGGGCGTGCCGCACGGTACTCCCGGGCACCAGGTCAACCACCGCTGGAGCAGCCTGTTCGCCTGTCCTCAGTGTGGGACCGGCCTTCTCGTGCACTTCGATCATGACTGTTTCCACCAGCCCTGGGAGGAGCCGTGGGACATGGACTGGTCGTGGCCGGTCGCCGTTGACGGGGTCCAGCAGCTGAACGTTGCTCTTGCCCGGTGTCCGAAGCCGCTGCATCCGTCGTGCGAGTGCCCTGTGCACCGGTCGTTGCGGGACAGCATCGAAAGCACGCCGTCACGTGAGGTTCCGCTGACGGTTGCGCTGACCGAGGAAGGGCTGCCACAGATTCGGTCAGCAGGGGTGCCATAAGGCCAGCGGACACGGTGGCAGGGCCAGCGGGGGCGATGAGCGCCTGGCGCTGTCTCCGCAGCTCAGCGACCACTTTCGATAATCAATGACAAGCTTGGTTCGGTTATTTTTGGTAACAAGGGGTCGCCCGTTCGAATCCGGCCGTCCCGACGCAGGCGAGGCGCCATCTCGGAAGATCGCGACGGCCCTTTTGTCGTACCTGGGTGACTAACTGAGTGACTACGCCTCAGCGTCGAAGATCCGCCCCATGGCGACCGTACCGCCCAGGAGCACCAGCCGTAGTGGGTGCCGGTAGACGCTCTCGGTGACCGTCGTACCGGAGTGAGGGAGCGCACGCCGGCCGCGCCGGCGAGCTGGCGGCAGTCGGGGGTTGCGGTTAGAGCGCCTCCGTCGGGGCGCTCCGGCTCCAGGATGGCCAAGCCACCGTCGGCGGGTCGCGGTCCGTGGGTGGCCTGCTGTCCGGCGGTGGCGGCCGGTGCTACCGGTCGGCCCTTGTGCGAGCGATCAGGGGAGATCCATGGTCGGGCAGGACGACGATGAACTGCCACGGTCCGTGCTCGACCCTGGCAAGCCCGACGGATCCGTTGACGCTGAGCGCCGCGATCAGGGCGGGGCTGCCTTCGACGATCCGGTCCAGCTGGGCGTAGTGCTTGGCCAAGCTGGCGGCGGGGCCGTTGATCCACAGCTTGATCTCGGCACCTTGGCGCAGAGCGTCGAGCAGGTCCTCGCGCATCGGTCCCGCCGCAGCCGCCAGAAGCCGGGTCGTGCAAGCGTTCCTGTTCGCAGGGCCAGGTCGGCGCGGCGGTGGCCTGCTGCCGGCAGGTCGGGCACGCCGAGGCGTCCTCACGGTCGAAGAGGTGCCGGTACAACTCAATCTGGTCCTCGACGAGGCCGCACAGGGTTTCCTCGTCGCCCAAGCGTGCTGCACAGCGGGTGTGAGCGGGTGGATCGCAGCGCCGAACTGGGCCGGAACCCGTGCTGTGGCAAACGACCAGCCTTCTTGATTATCAGACGTCACGGCGCGAGGTTACTGACCTAAGGCTTGAGGTGCTGCGCCTCTGCCGCCAGGACCCAAGGCCCGACGCGGGCAAAGAGCCTCCCGGCAGCGCCGGGGCACACAGGGGGCACAAGATGACGTGAAACCTCGTCAAGCAACGATCAACGCTGGCAACCCGGAATGCCGTGTGAGCAGGTGTTGAGCGTCGTCTCCGCTGGTGGCGGAGTAGTGGCTCTGGGGTTCCGCTTCAACGTCTGTCGTTGGCGGTTGGTGACCAACTGGGTGACAACCAACGCAGGCAAGGACGGACGAAGGTGAACGCTGGCGGACCGTTCGGGCCGCCGCTCTTGCAGCTATCGACGACTGATCGTTCCTTCGGGGACGAAGAGTTGCTTCTCTTCTCGTATACCCGTGGCCGATGGAGGAACCGCGCCAGGCCGTGGGGGCACACTTGGAACGTGCAGAGGTCTCTGGGCGATGGTTGGTCGATCGAGCTTTCTGATACCTGGACGAGGGGTTCCGCCAAAGACGGCGTCACGACGTGGCGCGCACCCGGCCGTACAATGTGGGTCGGACCGGGAGGTTCATGGCGGTGCGCCAACGGGGCCGACATCATCGCCTCGCTCGATGCCGAGCTACCGCCAAACCCAACAGGCAAGGTGGGTGAGGGTGGCCGAGACGGGGTCGGTCATCGTGCCGCCTGGTTCTACCGCCAAGACGGCGACGTCAAGTTCACCCTCTACGGCTTTAACTTCATCGACGGAACATACCTGGAAACGATCTTCATCAGCGCGGACACGGCCGACCTCACATGGGCCTTCGACGCCTGGCGTTCGGTGACTCGATCCGACGGTTAGCGATTAAACGACTTGCCGGGCAGGTGACTAACTGAATGACGATCGGTGCGGACGCCAGTGGACAAGCTCCGACGACAGCGGACCGCGCTCCTAGATCAAAGGCCAAAGAGGTCCCCGCAGCAGCGCGGTTGTCAAGCGTTGCCACCGGGCCCCAGTAGCAGACTGACCTGAGCCAGCATGTCTGACGACATGGCCCCAGGGCGGCGGAACGCATACCTGGTCTCGCTGATCCGCCCGGCCGGGGTCAGGGTCCAGTGCTGCGGACCCCAGCAGCCCTGCTCCTCAAGGAGTATCCGAGCCAGCGCCCCGGTCTCTCCAACGGCGCCGCAGGCGGTCAACATCGCAGCGAGGACGTCGTCCGCGTCTAAGGGGAGGTCCGCGTCACTCATGATCGGCAACAACAGAAGGAAGGTGTGAGGGTCAAGGCGCGGGGTCGATCCGGCTTCGGCCGCCTTATGCGCGACGGTGAGCAACTCTGGCCAGCACAGCCCAGGCCCCCTGAAGCAACCTTCGACCCTTGCCAGGGGAACGGTCGCCTTCCAGTCAGGATGGTGCAGCAGATAGTCGTACCCTCCTTCGCCGGGAAGGTTGCGGTACAAGACATGAAGCACGTGCCCTGCCGAGAGCGGGACTGTCAACGTTGGCCACTGGTGCTCAGCGCTGACCCGTTCGAAGAACTGCAACAGGTCGGTCTTGCTGACCCCGAATCCTGCACACAGCGGCTCTTCGACGCCGTTGGTGCATTGCAACAGGTGGCTCGCCCAGAACAGCGGCTCGTCCATCAGGTACGCCCCATCGACCAAGGGGTCGTCTTCATAGCCTGGAATCATGGGCATCGGCCGATTCTGGCAGAGATCGCTGGCCCCAGCCTGACCCCCCGATGACGCCAACGGCTGCCACTAGATGAACGCTGGCCACGAGCTAGCCGGAAGACGAGGCCGGTGTCGGTGGATGCGACGCTCCTATGGATCAGATGGCGGCGGTGTGCCAGCTATATGGTGGTGCGCATACGGCGCGGAGTGGTAGGGCGACTGGGTGGTGCCTATGGCTACGAGTGGTGCCGAAGGTTGAGAGGCCAGTACTGGACGTACCCTCTGCCGCCGTCCGGGCGCCTGGCGTCAGCCACCTCGGTATGTCCGTGGCAAGTGTCAGGTGCGCCCCGGGTCAGCCGACCATTACCGCGAAGACCGACGACACCGGCAGCGGCCCGGCACACCGGGAGTCGTTCGACCGGGCGCGGCTGTCGCCCATCAGGAAGACGGAGTCGGCCGGCACGGTAACCGCGGCGAACCGCCGCGGGCCGCAGTAGTCTGCGTTCGGCGGCTCGTCGAGCGACGCGTCCTCAGCCACATACGGCTCGGCCAGCGGCTTACCGTCGACCGTCACCTTGCCCGAGGTATCGCAGCAGGCGATGGTTTCGCCGCCAACCGCGACGACGCGTTTGAGTAGCGGCACCTTGCGGTCACCCCAGAGGCCGCCGGGGGAACGAATCAGGACGACATCGCCGCGTCGTGCCTCGTACCTGCCGGTTACTGTCCGTGCGGTGACGACCTGGCGGGCCTTGACCGTCGGCTCCATACTGACGCCGCCCTGGGTGAACTGTTCGGTGGCTCCCGTCTCGGTCGCAATGTCGTCGCCGCAGCCGGCAACAGCCATCAGGAGAAGGAGGACTATCAGTTTGCGCATCCGGCGGATCCTGCCAGAAGCGGCTGTGCCGTGCGGTCCGTCGGGCGCGGTGCTACCCGGCACTGCACGGGCGAGGCTCCTGGTCGCGGCGCGGGGTCCCTGTGAGAGGCCGGGTAGGGGCCCGCCAGTCGCAACGCATCCCGACAGGGCATAGTGTCCTGCGGTGTCATCGGGCGATGTCGCCTGCCCGTGGAGAGGGTGGTATGAAGTGACGGCACGCTTACCTGCTCGATGGGCCCGAGCCGCCGCATTGATCGCGCTGACCGGGGGGACGCTCGCGGTGTCCGCGGCACCCGTGGCGGGCGCCCCGGCACCCATCAGCATCCTGAGCGTGTCGGCGGAGAACGTGAAGCCCGGCGAGAAGGTTCGCGTTCAGTTCCGCGTCACGAACAACGGGAGCAGGGCCGAAACGGCCATTGTGGTGGTCAGTGGCGGCCTGCAATGCGCCACCGGCTGCCGTGTGGAACCGAATCTCAAATCCGGCCAGAGCCAGGACTTTCAGGCCACCGTCGTCGCGCCCCAGGTGAGCGCGGGCGAGATCTCCGGTCGCAACATCTCGGTCGCCGTACGGCTCGGCGGAAAGAACAGCTTCGACTACAAGATGGTCTACGTTTTCGGCCCGGGCACGTCGTTACCCGGCGGGGGCGCGCCGCAACCCGGTGCGGACAAGCCGTCGTCCGAGGTGGAGGGGGTGTCCGGCCAGGTCCGCGACACCAGCGGCAAGGGGATCGGCGGCGTGGCCCTGACCGTCCGGGACAGCGCCGGGCACGAATACCGTACGACGAGCGACCGGAGCGGCCGATTCTCGATCAAGTCGGGTGCCGGTAAGACGATCGCCAAGGGCCGGATCACGATCGTCGCAGCCCTGGACGGCTATCGCACCACCCGCACGACCGTACAGGGCCCCGCCGGTGACATCGCGAGCGTGCGGCTGACCTTGGCCGCCGTGGCCGCGCCCGCCAATACCCCGCCCTCGCCCACCGCAACGGCGGCAGCGGACGGGAATCCCGAGCCGGAGATCGGCGTAGTCGCGGCGGCACCCCCCGCTCTCGAACCGGTCAGCAACGAGGGCAGCGGTTCCCTGCCATACATCCTGGGCGGCCTGCTGGTCGCCGCCGGACTGGGCACACTGGCCCTGATGGTGAACCGCCGTCGGAACACGCCGGACCAGCGGGCTCCGCACGCGGCGACTCAGCTGGCGGCGCCGGCCGGAGCGGGCATGAGTGACACGCCGACCATGGTGTTGCACACGAGGCCGTCGGCCGACGGGTTTCCCGGCCCGTACGGCGGGCCGCCGCAGGGCGGCGTCCAGCAGTTCAGCCACGACCCCTATGGCGGGCCGGCCCTCTAGCTGATTGGCTACGCCTCAGCGTCGAATATCCGGTGCATGGCGGTTGCGCCACCCTAGGTGCACCGGCCCGCGAGGTGAAGAACCGGCGGTTCTCCAAAGGGCGAACCCTTGCGGTACGGGAAGATGGCGCCTTCGCAGTGGGCGCGTTTGCCAGGCATCAGGCTGCTTCCTGACGATCGATCTGAGTCTGGTTGTGTTCATCGATCCATTCCGGCAGGATGCGGCGGTACTCGCCGTCCTTGACCGAACGTAGTTCTCCGGTGGCGATCTTCGTCTTCACCTTGGACAAGCCGTAACCTGGCGGATCTGCGTACGGTGATTTGGTGAGCACTGATGAGGATCGCGCCCGACTCGCCGAGCAGCTCGTGGCGCTCCCGGTCCATGAACTCGTGGATGTCATGCGGCGGGTCTTGCCGCACCACACCGAAGACGAGGGCGGCCTTCGATCGGTGTTGCTCCTGGCTACCGCGACCATCGACGAGGACGCCCCAGACGTGCCCGAGCTTGCACTCGTCGCATGGCCCGACCGGGACTACTACGAGGGTGGCCTCGGAGCCGACCAGGGCCTTTGGAACGAAGGCGACTGTGCGAAGTGCAATACCGCCGTGACTTCAAACGCCAAGCGCGGGTACTGCCCGGTCTGCGGCTCCAGGTGTGGCTTTACCTGATCATCGGACGGTAGCCGTCCGCGGATGTCACTGTGGAGTTGTCCAAGAACGGCGTCACGGCGGACCGCGGTAGATGTGGGCACAGCGCGGAGCGCTGCCAATCGCCACTGGGTTGGGCGAGGCGGACGGCTTCGCCGAACAACGGCCGGGGGACCGGCTGCGGTGCCGTAGCGGGCACGTGATCGATCAGCCGGCCCATGCCAGCCTCGACGCTGTCGGTATAGGCGACGGCGATGGCTGCGACTTGTGCGGCGACCAGCTCCTGCCGGCTCGGGCGTGCGGGTTGGCGCAGCTGTGTCAGTACGGAGTGGGTGTTGGCGATGAAGACGCTTCGGCAGCTTGCATGGCAGATCCGGGTCCCCACCGGCCGGTCTCCGGGTAGGAGGTGGCGTACTACACCTCCTGCAGCATGCCGCGCACTCGCAGGTCGTCTGCCCAGGCCCTGACGGGTTCGGCTGTCGGCCCGAACGCCGACGGGTGGGAAAGAGCGATGCGAGGCCGTAGCTGGGCATCCACCCCTCCGGGCATCGCTTCGGGTGAGCGTCAACCTCCTGCAGTTCGCCAGGCGGCGCGACACGCCAGTAGTGCGGTCAACAGATCCACGGATCGCTACGTCCGATGGCGGTCACCTGCCCAGCCGTGTCAGGTCCGGCAGGGGCCGAAAGCCCTCGTCACCGTTTGCGCATGAAGGCGTAGACGACCTTGTTGGATGCGAATTCCGAGATGTTGACGAGGTCCCAGCCGAACTGGCCGAGGACCTCGGCGGCAGCAACCGCCTCGCTGACCTTGTCGCCGCCGAGGCCGTGATGGGAGATCACGGCCAGTAGGCGATAGGGGTACGTACGAAGATCAGCTTGGCCCTGCAGGACCGCCCGGGCGGTGACCATGCGGGTCCGGGTGATGTGCTCCGGGGTCTCTGCGGCGGTCATACCCGGCACCATAGTGGCTCGTCGCTCGGGCAGTCTGCCAGCTTCGCAGCCGGTATGTTCGAGACGTCGAGATCGCCGATTCTCCTGCCGGCGTGGCGAGGAACGTCACGGTCAGAGTGACCTGGCTGGCCAGATGGCGGGCGAGGCCGCCGATGGAGAAGTCCGGCAGTGCGCTAGGCAAGGAGCCATTGCTCGGCCAGTATCGGATTGCGCCGCAGGGCCATGGGTGGTCTCGGCGGCGTCCCGGAACGCGGGTCGGATCATCGAGTGCACGTTATGCGGGCACAGGAACTTGTCATCCCCGCACGCGCCGGCGAGGAGCGCCCCGTTGCGAGTGGGTGATCATCGGCATGAGCGCGCACGGCGTCGGGTCGTGGAGGCGCGTCCGACTGAGAGGGCTTGTGGCAAACACGGGCCCCGAACTTTCTGGCAATCAGAGATGGCCGGACTTCTGCCGATCAGACGATTTTGAGATGCCGTGGTGACCGCATGAAACGCCGAACGGCGGCCCGCTGAATCAGTCGGGCCGCCGTTCGCAGAGTGTGGATCAGAGCGGGCGGATGTTCTCCGCCTGCGGGCCCTTCTGGCCTTGGGTGACGTCGAACTCCACCTTCTGATTCTCGTCGAGGCTGCGGAAGCCGCTCGCCGAGATCGCGGAGAAGTGGGCGAAGACGTCGGCGCCGCCGTCGTCCGGGCTGATGAAGCCGAAGCCCTTGTCGGCGTTGAACCACTTCACGGTACCTGTAGTCATGTCTGCTCCTCGCAGGCTGTTAGAGACCGCACTGTGCGGACCCTTACGCCGCCGCGTTGATCACCCGCGTCGAAACGACACGAAAAACGAAAAGCGCCTGGATGGTTTCAGATACCCCATCAGGCGCTGGAAAACGTCTACGGAAATCAAAACTGCAACTCGGCTACCGTAGCACATGATCCGTCGTCGATCCGGTGGAGGTGAGTCGACCTGGTCAATTGTCTGCTTCCCTGGTCACAACCGTGAAGCGAACGTCGACCAGGCCGTCGTCGCCGCGACCACCTCTGTGGCCGGTTCTGCTCGCCTTGGCCGCCATGCACGCTGCGCGCAACAGTCAGACCCTCGCGTTGCGCCTTGATGACGTCGACCTCGACAACCGGCGCATCGCCGCCGCCTGCTGGGCCCGGCCGCTGGACGACCTCACCTGCCAACTCCTGCGCCAGTGGCTGGATTTCCGGAACCGTCGCTGGACAGGCACCGCGAATCCATGCCTCCTGATCAACCAGCAGGCCGCGCGGGGGTCGGCCCGAGCACCTCCTGGACCACGAACGCGCTCCGCAGCCACACCGCGGGAAACACCAAGAGTCCGACAGGATCAGGCTCAGGGCAGCGCAGTGAGGAGTTCTGCTGGCGGAGTGCGGAGTTGGGTGTCCTTGCTGGGCGGTGTGCCGAACATGCGGCGGTATTCACGGCTGAACTGGGAGGGGCTGTCGTAGCCAACGCTCATCACAGCCTGGTCGGGGTGGGTGACCCGAGCAAGGCTGCGATGGCGTAGCCGAGCGTTCCGGCACCCAGGGTGGGCAGCGAACTCGTCGTCATGTGAAAGGCCGGTCAGTGTCTCTGCTCGGAGTCAGGGCGTATCGGGTCCGGTCCCCGGTCCAGGCCGCTTCGAGGATCGCGGTCAGGCTGGCGGTGTCGGTCGGGCCCGGATGGTTCTGAATCAGGCGGGTGACCCCACTGGCCATCTCCGCGAAGCGCGGGAGGTCGGCGCGTGACACGCCGATGTCCGCCAAGGTGGGAGGGATGCCGATGTCGGCGAGGAGCCCGTCGAGCCAGGTGAGGAACGTATCTGCGGCCTCGGCGTCCGAGGCGTCGGCCACGTCGAGCCCGCACACAGCGGCGAGGATGGCCAACCGGTCGCCGATGGCATCCTTGGCCGCGTCCAGCGCGTAGGGCAGTAGCAGCCCGACGCCCAGGCCGTGCGGCGTGTGCGTGGCTGCGCCGATGGGGTACTGGAGAGCGTGCGGGGCCGCGTTGCCCGCGTGGGAGAAGGCTAGCCCGGCGAGCATGGACCCGTAGGACATGTCCGCGCGCGCGTCAGTGTCGCCTCCGTCCCTGACAGCCCGACGCAGGCTACGGGCGATCCGTTCCGCGGCCAGGAGGGCGTAGTGGTCGGTGATCGGGTTGCGGCCGAGGAACACCTGCTCCACCGGGTCGCGCGGTCCGTGGGCCCGGGGTCGAGCGGTGTAGCTCTCCACGGCGTGACAGAACGCGTCGATGCCGGAGTGGGCGGTGACGGTCGCAGGGCAGGTGTAGGTGAGTTCGGGGTCGACGATGGCGAAGTCGGGCACGATGTGGACGCTGGAAACGCCCACCTTCAGTTCGCGGTCCGGGTCGGTCAACACCGAGACGGGTGTGAGCTCGGAGCCGGTGCCTGACGTGGTCGGGACCGCGACGAGGGGAATCGTCGGCCCCGGCACCTTCGACTCGCCGTAGTAGTCGCGCGGCGTCCCACCGTGGCGGCGGATGACGCCGACGATTTTGGCGAGGTCGATCACCGTGCCACCCCCGATGGCAAGGATCACGTTGGCGTCCACCTCGGCGGCGACCGCGACGGCCACTGCGACATCGGCGAGTGGCACGTCCGGAGTCGCGTCGGAGAACACCTCGACGACAGTGACCTTCTCCCGTACGGCGGCCACGATCTCGGCCACGCCCGGCTGCCCCAGAAGAACCTGGTCGGTCACGATGAGGACTCGCGAGCCGCTCTCGGCCACCACTCGTGGGATGTTCTGCGCGACCCCTTCGCCCACTATCAGCTGGCGTGGTCCGCGGACGGTCTCAAGCATGTCAGTGCCTTTCCGGAACGTCGGCGGCGATGTGCGGGTCGGCGGGCGCCCGGCGCGGCGGGCCGGTCACGGGAGGTCGATCGCCACGTAGGTGAGGTCGAGGTACTCGTGGATGCCCTCGTGCGACCCCTCCTTGCCGATTCCGGACTGCTTCACGCCGCCGAACGGAGCAGACGGATCCGATATCAGACCGCGGTTGATGCCGAGCATCCCCGTGTCCAGCCCTTCGGCGAATCGGAGCGCCCGCTGGAGGTCACGGGTGAAGACGTATCCGGCCAGGCCGTGCTCGGTGTCGTTGGCCTTCGCCATCACCTCGTCGTCGGAGGTGAACGAGATGATCGGCGCCACCGGGCCGAAGATCTCCGCCTCCAGCATCCGCGCATCGTCGGGCACGTCGACGAGGACGGTAGGCGGGTAGAAGTGGCCCGGCCCGTCCGGACGTTCGCCGCCCACCAGGACCCGGGCGCCGCGATCGACCGCGTCGGCGACGAGCTCGTCGATCTTGGTGACCGAAGCCTCGTCGATCAGCGCCCCGACGTGCACGCCGTCGTCGAGACCATGGCCCATCGACAGCGCGCCCATCCGCTCGGCGAAGCGTGCCGTGAACTCCTCGCGTACCGGCTCCTCGACGTAGATCCGGTTGGCCGCGATGCAGGACTCCCCGATGTTGCGCATCTTGGCCACCATGGCACCGTCGAGCGCGACGTCCAGGTCAGCGTCGGCACACACGATCAAGGCCGCGTTGCCGCCCAGTTCCATGGACGTGCGCAGCACGTTGTCCGCCGCCTGTCGTAGCAGTACGCGCCCGACCTCGGTCGACCCGGTGAACGAAAGCTTGCGGGTCCGACTGTCGGCCAACAGTGCCGAGACCACCGCGCCGGAACGTTTGGTGGTCACCACGTTGACGACGCCCGGGGGAACGCCGACCTCCTCCATGATGCGGGCCAGGAACAGCATGGTGAGTGGCGTCTGGCCTGCTGGCTTGGTGATCGTCGTGCAGCCCGCAGCCAGCGCAGGAGCGATCTTGCGGGCACCCATGGCCAACGGAAAGTTCCAGGGCGTCACGAAGACACACGGTCCGACCGGCTTCGGCACGGTGAGGATGCGATATCCACCTGCGGGAGCGATGCTGTAGCGCCCCTCGACGCGCACCGCCTCCTCGGCGAACCAACGGAAGAACTCGGCGCCGTAGGCCACCTCTCCCCGAGCCTCGGCGAGCGGCTTGCCCATCTCGAGCGTTATCAGCCGGGCGATTTCCTCGGATCGCTCGGTCAGTGCCCGGTACGTCGCTGTCAACAGCTCTGACCGTTTCCGCGGCGGGGTGGCCGCCCACTCCGCCATTGCCGTGCTGGCCGCGTCCAGGGCGGCGAGCCCGTCGACGACGTCGGCGTCCGCCACCTCGGCGATGGTCTTGCCGGTGGCCGGGTCCTCGACGGCGAAGGTGGCTCCGCTTGCGGCGTCGCGCCAGGCGTCGCCGATCCGGAGCCGCCGATGCTCGGGAGCCAGCACGTTCATCGGGTCACTCATCGCGTCGCCTCCTGTGATCTTCCTGGTGATGTCCGGCGTGCCCAGCGATCGCGCTGTGCACGTGGACGGACGGGTCACACCCCTCGTCGGGGGCGAGGTTGCCGAGCGGGTCGAAGGTGGCCTCGGCCCGGTGGTGCGGGCCGACGCCCCGCACCACCGATCGCCTTCTCGGGCCACGGCCGTCTCCGCGTCGTCAGGTCGGGCGCGCTGGTGACGGTCCGAGGCTCGGTTGCCACGTGTGGGCGCATGGTGCCGTCGCCGCCGGCGCGGTTACCGCCCAGCCTCGGACAGCGACAGCCCGGTGTCCGCATCGAACAGGTGCGCACGGTCCAGGTCGACAGTGACGAGCAGCCGCTCGCCCGGCGTACCGGTGACGGTGGGTCGTGCCTTGACCTTGACGATCTCCGTCCCCACTCGGACGTCGACCACCGTTCGGTCACCGAGCGGCTCAAGCCCGTAGAGCTCCCCGGACAACGACGCGTTCCCACGCTGCTCGACGGACAGGTCCTCCGCGCGCAGGCCCAGCAACAACGGACGACCGTCCTCGGCCGTGGTCCAGCGGGGCCGCGGCAACGTCCAGCCTTCCGCACCGACCAGGCGATCTCCCTCGGCGTGACAGGCGAGCAGGCTGATCGGCGGGCTTCCGACGAATCCGGCGACCCACTGGTTGGCTGGACGCTCGTACACCTCGGTCGGCGTTCCGACCTGTTGCACCTTGCCCTCCTTGAGGACCGCGACCTGGTCGGCCATGGACAGGGCCTCGACCTGGTCGTTTGTCACGTAGACGAAGGTCGCTCCGATGCTCCGGTGGATGCGGGTGAGCTCGGTGCGCATCTCGACGCGGAGCTTGAGGTCGAGGTTCGTCAGGGGCTCGTCCATGAGGAACGCGCGCGGGCGACGGACCAGCGCCCGGGCCAGGGCGACGCGCTGCATCTCACCGCCCGACAACTGCGCGGGGCGACGCTGCACCAGACGTTCGATGTGCAGCAGGCTCGACATCTGCTCGACGGCAGCGGCGATCTCACTCGAGGAACAGCGGCGCGCCCGCAGCGGCGAAGCGATGTTCTCGTACACCGTGTGTCGGGGGTAGAGGGCGTAGCTCTGGAAGACCATGGCCAGGTCGCGTGCGGCCGGGGCGTCACCGGTCGCGTCCCTGCCGTCCAGATGCACCGACCCGGCGTCAAGCTTCTCCAGGCCGGCGATCGCACGCAGGGTCGTCGTCTTGCCTGCCCCGGAGGGCCCGAGCACGACGAAGAACGAGCCGTCCGGCACGTCCAGCGTCACCCCGTCCAGGGCCTGGACCTTGCCGAAGGACTTGCGCAGCCCGTGCGCTGCCAGGGTTCCCATCAGGCCACCAGCTCTTCCGTGCTCACGTCGTAGACCGCCGGGGTCCCGCCGGTGTGCCGCAGCCCGACCGTTGCGTCAGCGGCGAAACGGACAGTCGGTGGCATCCGAACCCGTACGTCGCGCTGGCCGCCGTGGTCGACCACGTAGATGATTTCGTCGCCCAGCCACTCCGCCGAGACCACGCGGGCCGGGACCGAACGTTCCGCCCCTGGTGCGGTGACTTCCAGCGCCTCCGGCCGGACGCCTGCGACCAGGCAACGGTCGCGCGGCAGGCCTGGCGGTGGTGTGAGAACCAGTCCGCCCTTACCGCGCAGCTCCCCGTCGGCCACCTCCACCTCGATCAGGTTCATCGGCGGGGAGCCGATGAACGCGGCGCAGAAAAGACTCGCCGGACGGTCGTACACCTCCAGCGGTGTGCCGATCTGCTCGACGCGGCCCTTGTTGAGGATGGCGATTCGGTGACCGAGCGACATCGCCTCGACCTGGTCGTGGGTGACGTAGACCATGGTCGCCCCCAGTTCTCCCTGCAGGTGCTTGATCTCCGTGCGCATGTCCGCCCTCAGCTCCGCGTCCAGATTGGTGAGAGGCTCGTCCATGAGGAAGGCGCGTGGTCGTCGCACCAGGGCCCGAGCGAGCGCGACGCGCTGCTGCTCCCCGCCGGACAGCTGGCGGGGGCGCCGGTCCAGGAGTGGACCAAGCCGCATCAGCCGAGCGGCCTCGTCGACCCGCTCGCGCACCTCCGGCTTGGGCAGTCCCTCGGCCCGCAGTGGGAACGCCAGGTTGTCGCGGGTCTTCAGATGCGGGTAGAGAGCGTAGAACTGGAACACCATGGCGATGTCGCGCTCGGCGGGCGGCAGGTCGTTGACCAGCGTGTCGCCGATGCGGATGTCGCCCGTCGTCTGTCTCTCCAGCCCGGCTATGGCCCGCAGCGTGGTCGTCTTGCCGCAGCCCGAAGGGCCGAGCATCACGAACAGCTCGCCGTGGCCGATGGACAGGTCCACGTGGTCAACTGCGACCGTTCCGTCCGGGTAGCGCTTGTGCAGGGCGGTCACCTCGATGCCGGCCATCAGCGTCGCACCGCCCCGAGCGTCACACCGGCAATGAGGTGCTTGCGCACCAGGTACGCGAAGACGAGCACCGGTAGGGCGAACACCACGGAGGCGGCGGCCACGAGACCCCAGTCGGTGGTGGTGCCGCCGATGAGGCCGGCGATGGCGGGTGGGGCCGTCCGGACACTGTCGCTGGAGGTGAGGAAGGTGGCGAACACGAACTCGTTCCACGAGAAGATGAGCGCGAAGACCGCCGTCGCGGCGATGCCGGGCACGAGCAGGGGAAGGGTGTATCGCCAGAACGCCTGTAGACGGGTGTAGCCGTCGAGCATGGCGGCGTCCTCGTACTCCGCGGGCACCTCGTCGACGAACCCCTTCATCATCCAGATCGTGAACGGGACGTTGAACGCGGTGTAGATGAGGATCAGGCCGAGCTTGTTGTCGATGAGCCCGACCTGGCGGTACATGAGGAAGATCGGAATCACGACCACCACGGGCGGCATGAAGCGGGTGGACAGGATGAAGAACAGCTGGTCCTTCTTGGCCTTCACGGCGAAGCGCGAGTAGGCCCAGGCCGCCGGGACTCCCAACACGGTGGCCAGCACCGTGGAGGCTCCGGCGACCACGACGGAGTTGAGGAACGAGGCGGACAGGGCCGAGCGCCCGCCGTCGGGGGCGACGAACACGTCCTTGTAATGGTCCAGAGTGACGGTGAAGTCGAAGAACCTGGCCGGGATGGCGTAGACGTCCCGGTTTTCCTTGATGGACGTCTCGATCATCCAGAGCACCGGAAAGAGCATCACGACGGCCAGCACGGTCAGCAGCGCGACCTCCAGCGCGGAGCGGCCGCGGCCGCCACGGCGGCGCGGGGGAGACGTGTGATCCCGGGCAGGACCTGTGGACACGGCCTCGTCGACGGAGACGGCCATCAGCCCTCCTTGAGCTTGTTCAAGTAGCGCAGGTAGAACTGCGTGAGGACGATGACGACGAGGACCATGAGGATCCCGTACGCCGAAGCGGTTCCGGTGTTGAAGCCAAGGAACGCGACCTTGTAGATGTGGAACGACAACGTCTCGGTGGAGACACCTGGACCCCCGTTGGTGAGGATGTAGACGAGGTCGAACAGCCGGAATGCCTCGATGGCCCTGAACATCACGGCAATGAGGAGCAGTGGCCACACCAGCGGAAGAGTGATGGTGCGGAACCGGAACCATTCGGACGCCCGGTCGATCGAGGCGGCCTCGTAGAGGTACTTGGGAACCGCGGTAAGGCCCGCGAGCGCGATGAGCATGATGAACGGCGTCCACTGCCAGGTGTCGACCACGATCAGGGAAAGCAGCGCTGTCCGCTGCCGGGTGAGCCACTCCACCTGCCCCAGGCCGATCGAGCCGAGCATGCTGTTGACCACGCCGAATTGCGCGTCGAGCATGAATCGCCAGAACAGCCCGACCACGACCGGCGACAGCATCATCGGAACCAGGAACAGAGTGGTCAGCACTCCTCGCCCATGCGTACGTCGTGAGATCAGGTAGGCGATGCCGAATCCGAGCACCGTCTGCAGGCCGACCGCGCCGACCACGTAGATCAACGTCGTCAACGCCCGCGTGTGGACCTGCGCCGACGACAGGATGGCGGTGTAGTTCCCGAACCCGATGAAATTGGCGGGCCCCCCGCGGGTGGCCGAGTAGTCGGTGAAAGACAGGTACAACGCCCACAGCAACGGGAACACCGACATGGCGAGCAACAGCAGCATCGCGGGGGAGATGAAGGTGACGGCGAGCCAGCGGTCGCTCAACCGGCGGGACCGACCCGGTGCAGGTGGCGTCGCCGACGCCACCTGCCCGGGGTGATCGGTCGTCAGAGGGACGGGCTCACTCACAGTCCGCCGCCGCCCTTGCGGCTGCTCGAGTCGAGCACGCTCTGCTGCTCCTTGGCGATGTCGTCGAGCGCTTCCTTCGGCTTCTTCGCGCCGTTGAGAGCCGCGTTCACGTTGGTGTTCTCGATGTCGACGAGGCGCGCGTACTCGGGCACGTTCCACATGTCCCGCATCCGCGGAACCGAGTCGGTGTACACCTGGTTGAACGGCCCGGCATTGAGGAACTCGGGCGAGTTCAGGGCATCCGTACGCGATGGCACACCGCCGGCCGCGGCCCACTTCTTCTGGATGTCAGCCTGCTCGAACCACTTCATGAAGTTCAGCGCCTCCGCCTGGTTCGCCGTGGAGGAGTAGGCCGACACGTGCATCCCCATACCGCCGAGCGGCACCAGGTTCGTCTTCTGGCTCGGCAGGGTGGCAAATCCCAGCTTGTCGAGAATCTGCTCCCGCGTGGTACCGAGCGTCGACTGCTTCGGATCGAGCAGGCCGCCGCTCGCGGCGATCCAGTTGAACGCGATGCAGGCCTTGCCCTGGGCGACCGCCGCGTTCACCTCGTCGATGAACCAGTTGCCGGAGCCCTTGGCGGTCAGCGGCTTCATCTTGTTGACCAGGACGTCCATCGCCTCCTGGCCCGCAGCGTCGTTGAGGACGCCCTCGATCTTGCGGTTCTTGGCGTCCCAGAGGTTGCCGCCGTAGACGCCGTTGACCGTGTTGTAGGTGACGGCTGCGGCGTCGGACCCGTTGGCCTGGTGGAAGGCCAGCCCGCTGACGCCCGGGTTGTCCGCCTGGCACTTCTCGGCGGCTGAGATCATCTGGTCCCAGGTCTGCGGTGGCTTGTCGCCGATCAGGTCCTTGCGGTAGATCATCGTCCAGGTGTCGCCGAGCAGCGGCAGGCCGTACAGGCTGGCGTTCTCGTCGCGCTTGCCGGTCTCCGCTTGGGGGAACTGGCCGTACGCCGCCAAAAGGTACGGGTTGTAGGCCGCAACGTCGATGTTGTTCTTGACGAAGTCGGTGAGGTCGAGGATGTTGCCGTTCGTCACGGCCTCGCCGATGTGTTGCGAGTCCAGGATCGCGATGTCGAAGTCGGTCTTGCGCGCGGCGAACTGGGTGAACATCGCGTCGTGCCAGTTCGCGTTCGGCACGGTGTTGACCTTGATGGTCGCGTTCGGCCGTTCCTTCTTGTACTCCGCGTTCGCGAAGGCTTCCAGTGCCTTCGCGGGGGGCCAGTCGAACCAGACGAAGCTGAGGGTCAGCGGGTCCTTGGTGAGCTCCGGGATGGTCGCCGGCGCCTTGGGGGCGCTCGCCTTCTCGCCGCCGTCCTTGCCATCGCCGCAAGCCGTCACGGTCGTGGCCACCAGCAGCATGGCCGCTGTCGCCAGCCCTACCTTCCGGCCGGGAGCGGACATTCTTCCTATTCGCTTCGGAGAGCGCATCTTTATGCCTGCTTTCTGGGTGGGGACTTCTAGAACCTCGCTATGTGCTTCGCCGAGCAGTTGCTGGGTTGTTCAGGCGTGCTGCCGGGCCGTCGCGGGGGCCGACCCGCGGACCGGCGTCACGAGTGCGCCGCGATGTACTGGGTCTTCATGTTGTCGAAAAGTCCGTCGGCCCATCTGCGGCCCGGTGACGAACCGGGCAGGACGTCGAACATGCTCAGGGGAGCTTCAGGTGATCGAAGTAGAGCGATGGCGGGCGGCTCCGCCATGGGTGCAGGATGGCGACCATTCGCCACCTTTCCTATACGATCCCGGTGGGGGCGTCAGCATCCCGCAGCGTTGCGATCGATGTCAACAGCTTCCCGAAGGCGCAAGGAAGGACCTCACGTCACGATGGACGACGAAGCGATGATCGCGCGGGGCCGTAGGGCGGTGACGGGCGCAATGCCGCCGGCAAGATCTGGTGGCCGGCTCGCCGACGAGGTGTACGACACGCTGCTCGGACAGCTGATGTCGCTACGGATCGAGCCTGGCTCCCGCGTCACGATCGACGTCCTGGCGCGAGAGCTGGGGGTCTCGCAGACGCCGATCCGAGACGCTCTGAACCGCATGGAGGCGGAGGGCCTGGTCGTGCGTGTGCCCCATGCCGGCTACCGCATTCCTCCCCAGATCACCCGTCACCGATTCGAGGACATGATCGAGGTCCGCCTGCTCCTTGAGCCGGCGGCGGCGCGCAGATCCGCGGAACGCGCGTCCTTGGAGCAGGTGGCCGGTCTGCGTCGCATGCTGGAGGAGATGGAGGAACTGGAGGGGGGCAACGGGCCGATGGCCTATGGCGCCTTCGGGCTACGCGACGCCGCTTTTCACGATCTCGTCGCCCTGAGCGCGGAAAACCAGGTCATCCGTGAAGCGCTCGCTCGCCTGCACAGCCACGTGCACCTCTTCCGGCTGCACCACGACACCCAGGTCACTCACCTGGCCATGGCCGAGCATGAGGACATTGTGGCCGCGATCGCCGCGCGTGACCCGGACGCCGCCGCCTACGCGATGCGTCGGCACATCCTGCGGTCCGGCGAGCGTTTCCGACGATTGTTCGACGAGATCGAGGGCGCGGACGGAATGGCGGTAGAGGCTTGACGGGCACGCTGGGCCCAGGAATGCTGACTCAATCCTGATCGGATCGGATTGGATCCACCTCACCCGCCCCCAGATGCGAGGAGAAGCAGGTGCCCAGAGCGCTGCTCCTGACCGGCGACGCCGCCGAGGAGCTCGACACGATGTATCCCTACTACCGCGTGAAGGAGGGCGGCTGGGACGTCGACGTCTCGTCACGGACGATGCGCGACGTGCAACTGGTCATCCACGAATTCGACCCCAACTCCGACGCCTACGTGGAGAAGAACGGCCGCAAGCTGCCGGTGGACGTGCCCTGGGCCGAGGTCGACGTCGAGCGCTATGACGCCCTCATCATCCCCGGGGGACGTGCCCCCGAGTGGATCCGGGTCGACGCCGACGTCAGGCGTATCACCGAGCACTTCTTCGCGCGCAACCTCCCCATCGCGCTGGTGTGCCACGGCGCGCAGGTGCCAGCGGTGTACGGGCTGCTGAAGGGTCGAAAGACCGCGTGCTTCCCCCCGATCACCGGTGACATGGAGAACGCGGGCGCGACGGTCATCGACGCTCCCGACGTTGTCGACGGCAACCTCGTCTCCTGCCGGGGGTGGCCCGACATGCCGCAATTCGGCAGGGCGATGATGGAGCTCTTTTCGAAGTCTGTCGACCCCGCATCGGCATGAGCACACCTGGCCTGCCCCGGTGACGGCACTTCGGACCGTCGCAGTCGACGGTTCCCCCGTCCACGTCCTGGAGAGCGGCACGGGGCCCGCGGTGCTGATGCTGCACGGCTCCGGACCCGGCACGACCGGGTCCGGCGCTTGGGCAACGACGGCGCAGGCGCTGGGCGCGTCCTGGCACCTGGTGGCTCCTGACCAGGCGGGGTTCGGCCGTACACCCGTCCCGGAGGGCTCCAGGGGTGGGCTGCGGCTGTGGACGGAGCAGGCCGCTGGCCTGATGGATGCTCTCGGTATCGAGCAGTACGCCGTGGTGGGTCACTCCATGGGCGGTGCCGTGGCGCTGGCATTGGCGGCCGCGCGCCCCCGGCAGGTCACCCGTGTGGTGGCGGTCTCGACGATGGGTGCCCCCGGGGCGCCGCTGTCCGCCGACCTCGACGCGATCTGGGCCGCCCCCGCCGGCCCGATCGGGGCACGAGACATGCTGAGCCGCCTCGTCCTCGACCAAGCGCTCGTGACCGATTCGGCCGTCGAGGCCCGTGCAGCCGCGATGCGAGCGGGGGAGGGCGCATTCGCGTCGTTGTTCCCGCCACCCAGGGCACGATGGGTCGACGAGCTCACCCTCTCGGCGCAAACCCTGGCAGCGGTGCACGCGTCCGTGCTGCTCGTCCACGGCGCCGAGGACCGGGTCACCCCGCTCGAGACGGCAGCCCAGCCCCTGCTCGAACACCTGGCCGACGTCCGTCTGCACGTGCTCGGCCGATGCGGACACGTGCCGGCGATCGAGCACCCGCAGGAGTTCAGGCAACTGCTGTCGTGCTTCCTCCGCCCGGACGGAGGTCACTAGATGCTGCGGCATGCCAGGACGACGACCGTGCGGAGTCACGGCAGTTCATGAGGGCGAACCCGTGCCCCGCCGACCTGAGGTCGACGGGGCACGGTTGGTGCAGGGAATTGATCAGGCGACGAAACGGGTCTTGCGGCGGCGGGCCACCACGAAGCCCACAGCGCCGGCGGCGAGCAGTACGGCGCCGATGCCGGCGGTCAGGCCGGCCTTGGCACCGGTGATCGGCAGCGAGCCATCGGTGTCCCCGCCTCCCTGGCCGTTGTCCCCACCGGGATTCCCGCTCCCGCCGTCAGCGCTCGCGATGATGGTGATCTTCGCGCTGTCGTTGGCTGGGTTGAGATCCACGCCCGTGTCGAAGGTCAGCCGCACCTCTGCGGCCCGGGTGCCGGCCTCGTCGAGGCGTAGCTCGAACTCGTACTCGATTTTCTCGCCCTGCGCCAGGCGCTTGTGCTCGACGCAGTGGTACACCTTGGCGCCGAGCTTCCCAGGCACCCAGTCGCCGTAGCTCGAGCAGGTCATCGGAACGCGTACGGCCGTGACGCCACTCGGCAGCGAGAGCACGGTACGGGCCCGGAGATCCTTGGCTCCGTCAACGTTGACGGACGCCGGGCCGTTGTTGACGTAGCCGACCTTCAACGGCACCGTGGCGCCGACCTTTCCGGTTGCGGTCGCCGGCGTCCCGAGCGCCGCCACCTCAGCCCCCTGGTCACCGCTGACCTGGAGTCTCATCACCGTATCGAGGTTCTGGCCGTTGACGTCTGTCTGCTGCGACCTGCTGTGCGGGCCAACCGGCTCAAGCCTCAGTTCCCCCTCGGTACCCTGCTGCCCAAGTCGCGCTGGGTTGAAGGACTGGGACTCCTCCCAGTCTGCCGGCGTGTACCAGCGCGCCGAGCCGGTGTGACCGTTCGGGGCCGGATCGTCGGCCGGCACGGTGAAACCGAAGCTGGAGTCCAGCCGTGCGGCGCCGCCCGGCTCGATGGTGTTGGGGAACCGGCAGGCGAAGGCGTGGCGGAAGGCGTCGGCGGGGCTGTACTCGCAGTTCTTGTACCGCTTTGACGGGCCGTAACCGTAGCCACCTTCGAAGAACAGCACCACGTCGTGGACGGCCTTCTCGCCCCGGTTCGCCACCGTGAGCGGGACGTCGAGCGTGCCGCCGAGGACGCCTGTCAGCTCGAGCCTCTGCTCGATGGCGGCGAGATCCACGCCCTCACCGATGCTGACGGTCGAGTGGTGGGTGGCCGAACCGCCTTCGGCATCGGTGATTGTGAACGTGATTTCACCCTGCTGGTCGGGCGTGGCACTGTCCTTCGCCCGCACGACCAGGTTGACCATTGTGATGTACGTGTAGTAGTCGTTTTCCTCCGCCACCACCTTGCAGGTGAGGATCGCACCAGACTCGGTGCAGGGGGCAGCACTGTTGGCGTCCCGTACGTCGGCGAAGCCAGCGACCTTGCTCCGGTCCACCTTCACGGTGTATTCGCCCCACTCCGAGTTGCTGGTGCGGGGGCGGGCAAAGAGGTTCGATCCTTTTGCAGGGCCGCCGGGGGCGACAACCACATCCTTGGCGAAGAAATCGAGGTCCTCGGCGGCAGGGGCGGCGAAGGCGGGGATGGCGGAGGCGGCGAGGAGCACGCCTACGACGCCGAACCCGGCAAGCCAGCGTCGGGCGAGTTGCTTGGGCATTACCGGGTTCCTCCGTGGTGTTGATCAAAGGGGCCCGTGGAGCTTATGAGGCCGTTAGGGGCTGATGCCGCCCCACTCGGGCGCCAGCGACGGATACCGGCCGAACGGAGGGCCAGCATCGCCGTACGGCCGACCGCCGCACCAGGGCGATCGTCATTTTTCTGATCTTCCGGGGCCGAGCCCCTAGCATGGCGTCATGACCGTAGATCTGTTCGCGGGCATCCCCGTTCGCGACTACGCCACCGCGGCGGCCTGGTACGAGCGACTCCTCGGCGCCCCGCCGTCGTTCCTACCGAACGACACCGAGGCGGTGTGGGAACTCGCCGAGCACCGGTACCTGTTCATCGAGGTGCGGCCCGACCATGCCGGGCACGCCATGCACACCGTCTTCGTCAGCGACTTCGACGCCCGCACCGCCCAGATCGCCGAGCGTGGCCTGGAGCCGGCCGGGCGCGAGACCTACGACAACGGCGTCCGCAAGGCCATCTTCCGCGACCCGGACGGCAACGAGATCGGCTTCGGCGGCGGGCCGGTCTGACGGAGGCCGGCGGCGTCCGCAGACCTCTGTAGGTACACGCGAAAGCTCCGGCCGGAGATCCGGTCGAGGCATCTCGCCGGTACGGTCCACTACCACGTGTCTTGGCCCCGCGAAGGCCCCGCCAACGGGTTGAAGGGCAATGGCGTTCGTACGATTCCAGCGCCGGGACGACTTCGCTACAGTGCCGGTCATGGTGCGCAATGGCTAGCGTCAGAGGCAGTTTTGAGTATCCCGATGGGCTGATTCCAGGAACGTCCAAAGCGGGTGGACTTCACCAGAATCTGTACGACAGCGCCGGGAAGCTCGTTGACCACGGCACGTTCATCCCGGATGGTGACAGCACGGGGTCGGCAGGGCCGGGGAGGGCGTCCTCGGAGTTCAAGGATCTGGTCAGGACGCTGGCTCTGGAGGCCGCCACGAGGGCTGCCAAGGCGGCCGCGCCGCATGTCGAGAGATGGTTGGTGCAGCAGGCACTGCCGGCTGCGAAGACCGCGTTGACCCAGCAGGCGGTCCCAGCAGTGAAGTCGACATGGAACAACCAGGCGCTCCCCGCCATGCGGTCGACGTGGAACTTTGTGTCAGGGAAACGATCCTCTCGCGGTGCCATTGCCGCCGAGTCGGCGCCGGAGGCGGGTCCGATCCGGGTCACGGCGACTGTGGGCGGGGAACCGTCGCCAGAACTGGTTGCGGCGCTTGAGAGCTTCAGTGCCGGGTCCAGCGAGGCCGAGGCGAGGGAACGCTTCGTCGCGGCGATGATGGCCCAACTGCTCACCGAGGACGGTCGACTGTTCAACGAGGTGCAGGCGAGGGTAATGCTCAACGTCGGTGCCGAGGAGCTGAACATGGAGAGCGCGCTCGGCCCGGAGCAGGTGGGCGAAAGCATCAAACGGATGCTGGAGGAGGATCCGGCATTGATCGATGAGCTGGTACGGGCTCTGGGGCCGCGCCAGATCGAGGGGTGAGCGACGCACTCCGCTTCGGCGATGGCGGTGCAGCCACCTACCGGTGGAAGCGGGCGCTCACGGCTGAGTCCTGCCAGCGGTAGAGGTCGCGCAGTAGGGAAATCTCGGCGCCGTGATGGATCAGCTCCCTGTTGACGTGCAGGACGATGCCCTCCATGGGAAACCGCTCGGGACCCACAGGGGGCGGATTTTCCAGGTCGGCGTCCGAGAGTTCGCGGACCCCCGCGTTCCATCTGCCATACGTCTCATCGAGCTGTTTCAGCGCCTCGTCGGCGGTCCCCGCGTAGGCGAACGTCTGGGAGTCGATGTCCTGGCCGCCGAAGTGCCATCCGACCCGATAGCCCAGGCAGGAGACGATGATGTGCGCCAGCCGCCAGGCAATCGTTGTCACCGGCGCCGGCACCGGGTCAGGAGACGCGGAGTCCATCGTCCATTTCCCCGAACCCGCCGACATGGGTGCGGCGGACGTGCCACGTGGGCGGATGCTCCAGCAGCCACGCACCGGCTCCCAGAAGTACTCCTCATCAGCGAGACCGTCCAACCGCGGCCGCAGGTTCTTGTGCCAGTGCCGGTCCAGCTGGTCCGCGATTCGCTCACTTCTTGTCATTTCCGCACGCTACATACAGCAGAGACCTGGCTGCGACCCCACCGTTGCTCGTATTAGCAGCTGGGCATGCCGCACGGTACCTCCGGGCACCAGATCAACGGTTGGACCAGCTTGTTCGTCTGCCCTGTCTGCGGCCGGCCTTCTCGTGCGCTTCGATCAGGCGGCCCGCGCCCGGTGTGGTGAACAGGTCGGCGTCGGCCGCCGAGTCGGCTGACCTGGAGTGGTTGGACACTGTGGTCGGTATCGGTGAGGTAGCGGTCGGTGGGGACGGCGTGAGTCGCAGTTCCGCCTGAACGACGATCAGGGGGTTCGTGATCGATGCCGCCCCACCGGCACGAATTCCCGCAGGTTCTATTGGGCCTCGCGGTGTCGGCGGTCCATGGCGTCGGCGAGTGCGCGGAGGCGCCTTGCTCCCGCTCGAGCATCGCCGAGAACGTACGTGGCGAACTTCGGGTCGTCGACCGCGTTGACCAGCTGTAGGGCGCCGACGTGCAAGCCTGACATGACGTCGATCGCCTTGACGATCTCTTCAACGCTCGGGCGGAGTTCCGTTCTGCGTCCGTCCCGGGAGATGTCGCGGGCGGAGATCGGCTCGCCGGCGTCGCTCTCCTCCTCGGCGAGCTTGGTGAGCAGAAACGACACGATGTCCAACTCCCGGCGGCGGTCCGCGATCAGGTCGTCGACATCTGAGAGTCCATTCGGAACGAGGAACATCTGCCCTATCTCGTAGGGCCGGAGCCCCAAGGCGATCGAGGCCTCCGTCAGCGTTCCCAACCGGTCGGCGTCCAGCAGCACCCACTTTTTCTGCGACGCCATGTTCTTTATGGTGTCACCGGTGAAACCCGGTCCGACGATCGCGATGCCGCTGGCATGATGGCGCCCCTTGTGGGTCTCGATCGCCACATCGCTGACGTCGGTGTGGGTGACATGGCCGGACGACCGCGCCTTCGCTTCGATGATCGCTGTCGACCGTGAGCCGTCGGCGTTGCGCCACTGGACAAGGATGTCCGTGTCACCGGATCCGCCGACCGTCCGGGCCTCGAAGCCCATAGCGAGGAAGGCGTCACAGATGGCCTTCTCGAAGGCTCGGCCGTTACCTTCGCCTCCGGCCAGGGGTTCCCTGGAGAGGTGGACCAGGTTTTGCTTCACCGGAAGGGGCTGGGTCTCTGCCGGTACCAGCCGAGCGTCCTGGGTCTCGTCCGAACGCTCCTGTGGAGCACTGGGGATGTCGGCCAGAGGCAGCTCGGCCGCCAGTGCAGTCCCTCTTGGCGTGGCCCGTAGACTCCCGTAGCGCGGCTCCTCTATCAGTCCGGTGTTGAGAAGGAAGCTGGCGATCCACCGGCACTTGTCGATATTCAAGCCGAACTTGGCAGCTTCGGAATACATGTCGTTCCGGGTGACGTCGTTCTCGACCGTGCGGATCATTTCGCCGACGAACCGCATGTTCGCATGCAGGATTCTTACAAAGTTGAGGTCTTCACCTGACTCGACCCAGGCTCTCGCTGCCGGCGTGGCCTTGAAAACCCCCCGGCCCACCTCGACGAGAAGCCCCGACGCCCGCAGGAACGGCAGCATCGACTCCACGCTGCTGCTCTTCAGGTCGAACGTCTCGCTGATGAACGAGAAGAGCTCTCTGCGCTCGATCCTTCCCAGAGCCGCGTTGATGATGGTTCTGAGGTTCTCAACCTTGTTGGGATTCGACGGTGGGCTCGGAACCCAGATGTTGTAGGTGTTTCGCGACTCGTGCGTGCGGGCCGATGTCGAGAACTCCTCCAGAAGACCAGCAATTTCGGCCGGAGCCTCAGGAACCTCGACCAGGCTCACAGGTGCTTCTCCGAAAGCGTCCGGCCCCACCAGCACGCGATCCGCAAGTACGGTCCGCCCAGCCTCTGTGATGCCCCACCGCCGGCTGCCAACTGCCTCGATCAGGCCGAGGACCTCCTGCCAGTCCATCCGGATGCGAGTGTTTCCCTTGCTCTTCCAGGACTGCTTGTAACGCGCTCGGATGCGCTCATCGACCTCGTCGATGGTGAGCGGTTCCACGGCTACCAGCGACAGAACCTCCGCGAAGAGCCTGATGCGATCGGCCAGGATCGTGGCCAGACGTGCGGGCGTCGGATCGGACTCGAGCTTCAACCCGGTCGCGGTGAGGCGAAGCTCGTCGGCGGTGTTTTCGACGAGCTGGAGGCCCCGAAGGAAGCCGTAGTAGTCACGCCACGTCGCAGGCTCCAGTCTGGGGGCTGCGCCACCTTGGCGCCGTTCGATGCTCTCGATGTCGAACGACAACTCAGGCTTCGTGTCGAGGCCGACCGCGCGCCCCTCGCCGACCTGCTTGACGAGCTCGAGGACTAGGGGGAGCCACACCGCTTTACCGCCGAGCAGACCCGGGACCGCGCTGGCCTGCCTGCGCCAGAGCGCTCTCTGTTGGGCGACAACTTCGGGCCGGCCGGACGGATCACCATGCGTCATGGGCGACATCCTAGATACACATTCAAGCAGTAATCAATGTCATCAAGGAGTACGTCGGCCTGATTAGGCATCTACTATGAGCGATCACGACGGTCTACCCAGGACGGCCCTGGCCCTCACGGCGGGGGCACCCGGGACATCCTCGGCTTGTGCGCCAGCGAGAGCGGTGAAGGCACCAAGTTCTGGCTGCAGACCCACGGAATTGGTCGTACGAGCGGGTGGGGCGCGACCAACACCGAGGTGGTGCCCTGCTCTTCGCCGTCGCCGGAGGCTCAGCCGTCGCCGGGGCGGACCAGCCCGCTCTCGTACGCGATGACCACAAGCTGGGCGCGGTCGCGGGCGTTCAGTTTGTGCAGCAGACGACTCACGTACGTGCGGGCGGTGTCCGGGCTGAGATGCAGGGCCGACCCGATCTCCACATTCGATCGTCCGGTGCCGACCTGTGTCAGGACGTCTCGTTCCCGCGCGGTGAGCCCGGTCAACCGGGCGGGGTCCGCGACGGGGGAGCGGGCGGCCGCGGCGATCACCCGCCGGGTCACCGCCGGTGACAGCAGCGCGTCCCCGCCGGCCACCACGCGGACGGCGTCCCGCAGGGCGTCGGGCGGGGTGTCCTTGAGGAGGAAGCCGGCGGCGCCGGCGCGGATGGCCTCGAAGAGGTACTCGTCGTCGTCGAAGGTGGTCAGCATGACCACCCGGACGTGGGTCAGCGTCGGGTCGGCGAGGATGCGGCGGGTGGCCTCGATACCGTCGCCGCCGGGCATCCGGACATCCATCAGGACGACGTCCGGCCGCTGCTCGCGGGCGACCCCCACACCGGCCCGGCCGTCGCCGGCTTCGCCGACAACGGTGATGTCCGGGGCGCGTTCCAGCAACGCGCGGAGGCCGGTGCGGACCAGGTGCTGGTCGTCGACGAGGACGACGCGTACGTCGGTCATGCGGCGACTCCGGCCAACGGTAGGTGGACCGAGACCCGGAAGCCGCCGTCAGCGGTCTCGCCGGCATCGAGGGTCCCGCCGAGCAGGGCGACCCGCTCCGACATACCGCGCAGCCCCTGACCCGTCTCACCCGCCGTGCCGCCGGCGGATCCCCGGCCGTCGTCAATGACCTCCACCGACAGTCCGGCCGGGGCCACCCTGATCATCACCGTGGCGCGGGTGGCGTGTGCGTGACGTAGCACATTGGTCAGTGCCTCCTGCACGATGCGGTACACGGTGCTGCCGACCACCGTGGGCAGGGCGTCGACCGAGCCGTCGATACGCAGTTCGACCGGCAGCCCACCGCGGCGGACGCCCTCAATGAGCGTACGCAGCTGGGTGAAACCGGGGGCCGGCTCGCGCGGCCCGGGCTCGCGACGCAGCGTGCCCAACGTGGCACGCAGCTCGGCCATGGCGCTGCCGCTCACCGCGTGGATCGCGGCCAGAGCGGCCTCGGCCCGCTCGGGCTCGGCGTCAGCGAGTGCCTCCCTCGCCACGGCCGACTGCAGGGTGACCACCGACATCGTGTGTCCGAGTGTGTCGTGCACCTCCCGGGCAATGCGCAGCCGCTCGGCCTCGACCTGCCGGGCCGCCTCCCGGCGGCGTTCCTCGGACGCCGAGGCGGCCTGCCGGGCCAGCGTGACCCGTAGCGAACGCCGGTTGCGGACGGCGTCACCGAGAGCGATGACGGCGAGTATCAGGGCCGCCTCGGAGCCGAGACCAGCACCGATCACGACAGAGATGTCGTCCCGCTCGACGAGCCGGGCGGCCACCGAAACGGCCAGCAGGCTCCCGCCGACGGCGGCGGCCGGGACCACCCGGCCCCGCTGGGCGGCCACGTAGAGGATGGCGGCGGCCGGCGCGGCCACGCCGACCGGCGGCAACTCCAGCGCGTAGTAGCCGAGGATGCCGGCGGCTGTCGCCAGCAGCGCGGGGACGGTCCAACGCCGGGCTACCAGCAGCAGTACGGCGAGGCCGACCCCGAACCCGCCAGCCAGCGCCGCCTGGGAGGGCGGCGCGTCCTCGGTCGCGATCGCCGCCGCGACCAGGCCCAGGATGGCCACCGCGAGCAGCGCCTCGGTTCGGGTGGGTGAGGTGGCCTGCACATCCGTGAGCCTAAGTCGGTGCGGGCCCGCGCCGCTGCCGTCCGCAGGCATCACCCCCGCCCCCCGCACGTACGTCGAGAAGCGATGCCAGCTCACGCGGCTGCGCGGCAGACGGCCCCGAATTGGCGACCTAGCGTCAACGGCGACATCACAGGACGTGCCCGCAAGGGGTCCGATAACCAAGGAGAAGTACTGCTGTGTCCCGTATCAGGCTGACGTGGATCGT
The DNA here is from genome assembly GCF_040302185.1 of Micromonospora sp. NPDC127501. Taxonomy (NCBI): domain Bacteria; kingdom Bacillati; phylum Actinomycetota; class Actinomycetes; order Micromonosporales; family Micromonosporaceae; genus Micromonospora; species Micromonospora sp. NPDC127501. The sequence continues at coordinate 97,782 of NZ_JBEORJ010000008.1, forward strand.
GCTTGTCGTGCTCGTCTGGGCGGCGATGATGTCCTTTGGTGGGGTCGCGGCCGAGACCGTGATGCTCTACCCGAACATCTTCGGGGACGCACCCGCCTCGCTGGACCGGGCCCGTGAGTTCCTGGTCGCTGGAGGCCCGAGCGACTACTTCCCGCCACTGGGCGCCTCGGTCGTGTTGATGAGCCTCGCCGCGACCGCCCTCACGTGGCGCAATCGGCGACTGCGGTGGTACGTCGCCGCCGCCGCGGCGGTCTTCATCGCCTGCGAGTTCCTGTTCTCGGTGGTGTTCTTCTGGCCACGCAACGAGATCATGTTCGTCGACCCGGTCGGCACGCATTCCCCGGAGTACCTACGCCAGGTCGCCGACGAGTTCGTCGCCGGCCACTGGGTGCGCCTCGCCGGCGGAGCGGTGACATCCGCGCTGGCATTCACCGCCCTGCTGCGCTTCGCCAGGGAAACCGCGCCGGTACGGGTCGAGCGATGAGCGCCGGGCGCCGTACTCTCGGGTTCTCGTGGCCGGCCCTGGTCGCGCTCGCCGTGTTGGCCGCCCCGCGGGCGGTCCTGCACGACCTGCACGTCGTGGAGGAAGGGCGGCCCGCCGCCGCGCTGCTCGCGGTCGTACCGCTGATCTGTTGGGTCGCCGCCGTGCTGTGGCGGCGACCGCCGCGTCCGTTCCTGACCGTGGTGGTCATCGGGGCGATCTACGGGGTTCTTCTCGCGGTTGGTCACCAGATTCTGTGGGACGAGGCGTTCGGTGCGACCGGGCCGAGGCTCGGGGACATCGACCCTCGGGCGCAGGAAGCGATCCTCCGGGTGGCGGCGGTGTTCTCCAGCCTTGTCACCGGAATCCTCATCGGGGTGGTGGCCGGGGCGGTGGCGGCGGTGCTGAGCCGGCTCGTCATCGGGCGGCAGCGCGCCGCCGAGCAGTCGGTCGAGACGGTGTCGCGCCGACCGGACGAAACGGGTGCCACTCGGCCACCGCAAGGCTGATCCGTCAACCGGCGAGCACCAGGCCGGCGCGAGCTGGGGACGGCCGCCGAACGCGGCCGTCCCCAGCTGGTGGTGCGGACGTCAAGGGCATGTCCCGAGGTTCAGCGGATCGTCGCCCCGCCGGTGGGGGTCGGCTGGACCCGCTCGAACCGCACCTTGCTCAGCCATCCCGGGAGATCACTGAGCACGTACAGCTCGCCGTTCACATCGGCACCGAACGCCGTCGGCTGGGTGGGGAAGGTGCCGATCTCAGCGGACTCGTAGCCACCCGTGGACTTGGGTCGCACGGCGAAAGCGCGGGTCGAGCAGTAGTCGCTGGCGATGTAGGTGCCCCGCGCCTCCGGGGTGACGGAGCCCCGGTACACCAGGCCGCCGATGATGGAGCAGTTCTCCGTCATGTAGTGGTCGTACTCGACGACCGGGTCGGTGAGCCGCACGCCCGGCCGGCACTGCGTCTCGTCGAAGACCGGCGTGCCCTCTCGACAGGACCAGCCGAGGTTCGCGCCACGCTGCGACGGGCGGACGTGGTTGATCTCCTCGATCAGACCCTGGCCGACGTCACCGATCCAGAGCGAGTTGTCGGCGGGGTCGATGGAGAACTTCCACGGGTTGCGCAGCCCGTAGACCCAGATTTCCGGTCGCGCGCCCGACGTGCGGACGAACGGGTTGTCGTAGGGCACGCAGTAGGGCTTTCCCCCGCAGCTGCGGTTGACGTCGATCCGCAGAATCTTGCCGAGCAGGGTGCCGAGGTTCTGCCCGCTCTTGAACGGGTCGTTCGCGTAGCCACCGTCGCCGAGGGACCAGTAGAGGTAGCCGTCGCGGCCGAAGGCCACCTGTCCGCCGTTGTGGTTGCCGTACTCGGCGTGCTCCTGGGTGAGCAGCACCTGTACCCGATCAGGAGCGTTGATGGGGACTCGCGCCAGGGTCAGCGCACCGGCCGGCAGGCTCGTGTAGGCCACGTAGAGCATCCCGGTCCGCGCGAAGTTCGGCGCCGGAGTGATGCCGAGAAGGCCGCGCTCGTTGTCCGACGTGTCGATCCGGGCGGTCAGGTCGAGCACAGGGTCGGGTGCCAGGCCGGTGTCGGGGTGGTAGGCGCGGACGGTGCCGTTCTTCTCCGCGATCAGCATCCGGCCGTCCGGCAGCCCGGTGATCGCGATCGGACGCTGGAGACCGAAAGCCACCTGTTCGGATACCACGGTCAGCTCAGCGAGTGGTGCAGCACGGAGTTTGGATGGGCCGGCCGCGGCGGTGCCCGCCACCGCCGTCGGTGGCGACAGGGACGCAGCCAGGGCCAGAACGAGCAACCCGGCCAGCATGGCCGGACGACGACGTCGTCGTGACATGTTCAGCTCCTCGAGCAGGTGGGTGGTGGACGCGGTCTGGGAGCGTTCCCACGATACATTGGCTGAAATCGATATCCAACCCACGTCTACGCGTTCGGTCCGTAGCTGGGCCGTCCCGTGACTTCCGAGGCGGGTGACAACGGGCGATAGGGTGAGTCACCGATCGATGCGAACGGTGGTGCCGGTGAGTCTGATCCAGGCGGGTGTCACCGCGACAACGACAATGCTGGCCGTCCTGATCGGTGGGTGGCTCACCGTCCGGGCTCAGGATCGGCTGTGGCGGCGCGACCAGGATCGACAGTGGCGAGACATCCGGCTGAACGCGTACACCGACTTCATCGGCGCGGCCCGGGAGTACGTGGCCCACGTCCTCAACCCGGCGGCGCGCATCACCGCGGTGCCGCGCCCGCGTGATCCGGGTGATCTCATGCCGTTCTTCGACGACGAGGGCAGCCGCTACCGGGAGCGGCTGGAGAGCACCAAGACCGCGCTTCGGCTGGTGGCCGGCCACGTCGAGGTGGTGAGCGGCTCGTCGGAGCTGGTGCGCCAGGCCCGGCTCCTGGCGGCCACACGAGCGGGTAGCGAGGCCGGGGCGTTGCCCGCCGATCGGTTCGACGCCCTCTGGGAGGCAGAGCGCCGATTCATCGAGGCGGCGCGGACGGAACTCGGCCTGCCCTCCGCGTTCCACGCCGTCGATCAACGCGCTGTGCAAGCTGAGGGTGAGGCGCCTCCCGGCTGACGGTCAGTCGCCCTTCCGCCAACGATCGGGCAGGGCATACCAGCGGCCTGCCTGCACCTCCAACAGTTCGCCGGTGCTGGCGAGGCGCGAGCAGGCTGTGCGCAGCTCCTCGACCGAGGGCCGGGCGTCCGACTGTTCGTCGAGGAACCATCTGATCCGCCAGGCGTCGAAGGCTTCGACGTCGTCGACCACATCGACGTCGACCACCCGGCCCAGCTCATCGATCATCTGACAGCCCGCTCCGTGGACCGCGTACTCGACGCCTGTGCTCGACGTGCCCGCTCGCGGGAGCGTTTTCGCGTGCCGCACCGCCACCATCAGGTCCTTGATGCCGTCGACGTCCGGATAGGCATCGAACAAGCGTGACTGGATGCACCGCAGAGCGGCGGCGTAGCGGCGGACCGCTGCGATCGCCAACTCAGATTCCTCGCCCACGACATCAGTATGTACGGCCGCGCCTCGCGGGCGGTTTGGGTCAACGGCGGCGTGTGCGCGAGCAACTCGGGTGCCGCCGAGGCCCTGCGATCGGGCCGTCTCGCTGATCTCCCGAGGCCAGTCGTACGAGGTGTGGTTGCGGCGGGGTGCGCGCTGACGCAACTCCGTTGGCGGCCGGCTCGTTGGTAGCGAGGGGCGGACGGAGGCGGACGATGGCGGCGGGGCGGGGTGCCGAGCTGCTGCGCCCTCCAGTGAGCTCGGGTCGGGCGACGTTCCTGGAGCTGTTCTTCGATCTGGCGTTCGTTGTGGCCCTCACCCGGGTCTCGCAACGATTCGCGGGGTTGGGCGACGACACCGGCTGGGCGCTCGTCACGGGGTTCGGGCGTACCCTGCTGCTTTTTCTGGCGCTCTGGTTGATCTGGTCGCACACCGCCTGGATCACCAGCCGGTACGAACCGGAGCAGCCGATCATTCAGGCCGTCGTGGTCGGCACCATGTTCGCCGGCCTGATCATGGCGGTGACGCTGCCCCGCGCCATGGAGGAGCGAGCGCTGCCGTTCGCGGTCGCGTACCTGATGGTGATGGTGGTGCGGCCGCTCGTGGTCGCCGTCGCGCTGCGTGGCCATCCGCGACGGCTGGTGCCCCTCCGGCTTGTCGTGTGGGCTCTGGCGAGCGCCCCGCTGTGGCTGGCCGGCGCGTTGGGCCCGGATCACCTCCGCCTGCCACTGTGGGTTGTCGCCCTCGCTGTCGACTACATCGCCTGGACACTGGGCTGGCCGCTGCCGTGGCTCGGGGTCGCGAAGGTGGGTCGGTGGCGGATCGCGGGGACCCATCTCGCCGACCGTTATCAGCAGATGTTCCTCATCGCGCTCGGTGAGTCGATTCTGGTCATCGGCGTGGTTTTCAGCGGCGCGGACTACTCCGCGGAGCGGGCAGCCGCCTTCGCGGTCGCGTTCGCCACCAGCGCGCTGCTCTGGCGGATCTACTTCTACCGCGCCGGTCTGCTGCTGACTGAGGCGTTCGACCGGGCGGGTATGCCCGGCCGGCTGGGCGCGGTGTCGGAACGGACGCATCTGTTGATCGTGCTCAGCGTGCTCGTCACGGCGGTCGGCTATGAGCTGGTGATCGATCATCCGTTCGGGCAGCCGCGGCCCGGTTGGCTGCTGTTCGTGGTGGGCGGTCCGATGCTCTTCCTCGTCGCCCGTATGCGGCTGGAGTACGAGATCTTCGGCCAGGCTTCCCGATCCCAGATCATCGGCTTGGTCGCCCTGCTGCTGTTCGCGCCGTTGTTGGCCCGCTGGGCACCGATGGCCGGGCTGAGCGTGGTGGCCGGAGTGCTGGCCCTGGTTGCACTCACCGGTGCGCTGCGAAGGCGGGGACAGTCGCTGGAGGTTTCCGCCTCGCCGATCGGGCGGGAGACGTCCGGGGATCGCGACTCCGAGGAGTGAGGCGCCGGTCGGCCGCCGGGTAACCGCTGGCCTGGCAGGACACCCCGTTCATGTCGAACCGGTGCTTCTTGTTAGCCAGAAAGTGGCGAGCGCCACAACACGTCACAGGTTATAGATAGAACGGTCGGTCTTGACGATGAGGGGCCGAGTCGATATGGTTCTCCGAGACAGAACGTTCGTTCCACCTGGTGATAGCCGGGTGTACGGCTGCGCCTGAAGGAGACCGCCATGCCTACCAAGATCACCCTCGTCATCGGTAACCCCGCAGACCCCGACGACTTCGAGAAGACCTACGCCGACGTACGCCGGGCCGCCGAGACGTTCCCGAAGCTTCAGCGGATCGAGTCGGCCAGGGTGTGGCCGAAGGAGGACGGCACGCCCACTCCCGCGTACCGGACGCTCGACCTGTACTTCGCCAGCTACGAGGACGCCTCCGCCGCAGTGGCGACGCCTGCCGCCGGTGCCGTCTTCGGTGGGCTCCAGGGCGCTCAGGTGGAGATCACGGGGCTGTTCTCAAACATCGAGTAGCACCGCCCTTCCCCTCCCGGCGGCGGCCCGCACCCCCGCTGGGCGTCCCCCTTCGCTCCGGAATCACCGAGAGGATGACCATGACCACCGTTGCCGTTCCCGGCATCTCGACGACGGCCGCTGCCCTGCGGCGGTTGTACTTCGGTCGCTTCGCCTTCGCAATCGTCTGGGCTGCCGTGACGTTTCCACTCGCCAAGCACCTCAACCCCCTCACCGCCGCGCTGCTCGTGCTCTACCCGCTGTTCGACGTTGCCGCCGCCATCGTCGACGTCCGCGCGTCGCGGGCCACCGGATCGCCCACCCTGCTGTACGTGAACGTCGCGATCAGCCTGCTCGCCGCGGTGGGCCTGGGCGTCGCCGGCGCGTCCGGCGTCCCTGCGGTCCTGCGGGTCTGGGGCGCCTGGGCGGTCGTGGCCGGACTGGTGCAGCTGATCGTGGCCGTCACCCGCCGCACGATGGGTGGCCAGTGGCCGATGATCATCAGCGGTGGCATCTCCGTCATCGCCGGTGGATCGTTCGTCGCGGCCGCCTCCGCGGACAACCCGGCGCTGACCAACGCGATCGGCTACGCCATCCCCGGCGCCATCTTCTTCCTCATCGCGGCCATCCGCCTCGGCCGCGCCGCGAAGGGAAACTGACGTGCAGAACGCCACGTACGACGTCATTGTCATCGGCGCGGGGCCGGTGGGGGAGAACGTCGCCGACCGCGTCGTGCAGGGCGGCCTGACCGCCGCGATCGTCGAGCGGGAACTGGTGGGTGGCGAGTGCTCGTACTGGGCCTGCATGCCGACCAAGGCGTTGCTGCGCAGCCAGGCTGCGCTCCGGGCGGCTCGCCAGCTGCCCGGTGCGCGCGAGGCGGTGACCGGCGAGCTGGACGCGGCGGCAGTGCTGCGCCGCCGGGACGCCGTCGCCTCGCACTGGAAGGACGACGGGCAGGTGTCCTGGCTGGACTCCGCGGGGATCGCCCTGTATCGGGGCCAGGGGCGGATCGGCTCCGACAGGATCGTCGAGGTGACCGGGGCGGACGGCGCCACCACCTCGCTCACCGCCCGACACGCGGTCGTCATCGCGACCGGAAGTAGCGCACTGGTGCCGGACATCGCCGGTCTGCGCGAGGCGGCACCATGGACCAGTCGTGAGGCAGCCGCCGCGAGCGAGGTTCCCGGCCGGCTCGCCATCATCGGTGGTGGTGTGGTGGCCACGGAGATGGCGACCGCGTACGCCGGCCTCGGATCGGCGGTGACGGTGCTCGTCCGCGACGGAGTGCTCACTCTGGCGGAGCCGTTCGTCGGCGAGCGGGTCACGCAGTCCCTGCGGGAAGCTGGCGTGTCGGTCCAACTGGGTGCCGAGGCCACGTCGGTGAGCCGCGACGGCGACGGCACTGTGCACATCACACTCACCTTCGGCGACCAGGTCGAGGCCGACGAGATCCTCGTCGCGATCGGCCGTACGCCGAACACGCACGACATCGGCCTCGACCGGATCGGCCTGAAGCCGGGCGCCTGGCTCACGGTCGACGACACCCTGCGGGTGGTCGATTCTGCCGGCGCGTTGATCGGCGACGGATGGCTGTACGCGGCCGGCGACGTCAATCGTCGTGTGCTCCTGACCCACCAGGGCAAGTACCAGGCTCGCGCGGTGGGCGACGTGATCGTGGCGCGGGCCACTGGCGAAGCGGCAGACGACCGCCCGTGGGGTCGGCACGTCGCCACCGCCGACGAGCGCGCCGTGCCGCAGGTCGTCTTCACCGACCCGGAGATCGCGTCGGTGGGGCTGACCGCAGCCGCCGCCGAGGCCGCCGGACTGCGGATCCGGGTCGTCGACTACGACCTGGCCGCCGTAGCCGGGGCCGCGCTGCACGCCGACGGCTACCAGGGGCAGGCCCGGATGGTCGTGGACGAGGAACGACGGGTGATCGTCGGCCTCACCCTCGTCGGCCCGGACGTCGCGGAACTGATCCACGCCGCGACGATCGCCATCGTCGGCGAGGTCCCACTGGAGCGGCTGTGGCACGCCGTGCCCGCGTACCCGACCGTCAGCGAGGTCTGGTTGCGCCTGTTGGAGGCGTACGGTCGCTGATCAGAGCCGTGCGGTCGTCCGCGCCGTCGCCAGCGAGCGAGGGCGGGCTCAACCGGTGGCGGCAACACTGAGGAACTGGGTCATCCCCTCACCGGGGGGATGACCCAGCTCCAGGTCGTGCGGCGTGGTCGTGCTCGGCTAACGGGCCGACTCTGCCGACTGGCGCTCCGAGTTGATCCTGAGGAGTCCTTCGACACCGCGCAGGAAGGTCTCGGACACCAACGTGGGGTCGGAGAGGCATCCGGCCGCCATGGCGCCGTCCCGGAGCATGACGAAGTGGCGCGCTGCGGGATCCGCCGTTCCTTCGTGGACCTGTGCCATGAGCGTGGTGATGGTGCCCAGGAACCATTGCCGGTGGGCCATGAGTTCTTGGTGCACGGGATGGTTCGTGTCGGGGTACTCCGCTGCGGCGTTCAGGAAGGCGCACCCACGGAACCCGGGGGACTGGATGTTCTCAGCGATGGAATTGGCGATTGCCAGGAGCGGCTCGACCGGCGATCGGTTGGCCGCGAGGGCCTGGTCGACCATGCCGCGCTCCAGCTGATGCACCTCACGCAGGTAGGCCAGGATGAGGTCGTCCTTGCTGGGGAAGTGCCGGTAGAAAGTAGCCCTGGTCACCTTCGCCTCGGCGATGATCCGGTCGACGCCGACGGCGTGAATGCCCTCCGCGTAGAAGATCCTGGTCGCCGTGCGCAGAAGCTTGAGACGTGCCTCAGAGGGTCGGGCATTGGGTTCGTCGCTCGCCATCCCACCATCTTAGCGACAGAACGTTCGGTCTGATCTGTACCTGAGGGCATTGGGCGTGGCACCGTTCTTCGATCTCGCTGACAGTGGCCTCATCAATGCTGGATTCTGGATGCGGCAACCCCATCGGAGCCGGGATCGCGCGGGCTGATTCGCAATGCCGGGGAAATGCTCCGTCGACCGTCCTCGTCGGCCCGGCCTGCATACCGCAGGCAGCGGGTGGCGAGCCCCTCGAAAGGAACTTCAGATGAGCGCTGCTTCTGACATGTCTGCCCAGGAGATGCCGACAGTTGTGCTGATCCACGGGGCATTCGCCGGCTCGTCGAGTTGGAACGGGGTGATTGCCAACCTCAAACGTCGGGGTTACCCGGTCATTGCCGTCGCCAACCCGCTGCGCGGTGTGCAGAAGGACGCCGCTTACGTTCGGGCGCTACTGGACAGCTTGCCCGGACCGGTCGTGATGGCCGCCCATTCCTACGGCGGGCTGGTCATGACCGAAGCCGCGGCCGGTGCCTCCAACGTCAAGGCCCTGGTGTACGTCGCCAGCGTGAGCCCGGACGTAGGCGAAAGTGTGATCGGGTTGCTCACCAAGTACCCCGGCAGTCAGCTCGCCACCAGCATCAATATGGTGCCGATCCCCTCCGACGACGGCGGCACGACCATGGATCAGTACATCCTGCAGGACAAGTACCCCGAGGTGTTCGCCGCCGACGTCGACCCCGGCACCGCCGAGATCATGGCGGCAACGCAGCGGCCCGCCTCCGCGAGCGCCCAGGAGGAGGGCGTGACCAAGGCCGCCTGGAAGACGATTCCCTCCTGGACTCTGATCACCACCCAGGACCAGGGCATTCCGCCGGACCTGCAGCGCTTCCTGGCCGACAGGGCGGGCTCCACAGCAGTGGAGATCGCCGCTTCCCATGCGGTGGCGGTCTCGCAACCCGGCCCGGTCGCAGATCTCATCGACACCGCCGCCCGCGCCACCGCACGCTCGATGCAGCTGTCCAAGAGTCGTCGGGCTTGACCAGGCTTGCCGAAGCGGCGGTCCGGTTCGTTCCACCGCTGTCGGTGCGGGCAGAAGGGTGCCCAAACCGAGCGTCCGAAGCTGCGATGATGCCTCGGTGAGTCAGACAGCGGAATGGGACCGCGTGGTCGAGGGCGCTCGTGTTCATTTCATGGCCGGCCAGGACGTCGAGCCGGAGACTGCCGACAACATCGATGCGCACCTGAACTTTGCTGACGGCACCCGTCGGTGCGCCACGTTCATGACGACGGATGAGATCGCCCGTCTCCTGCAACGCTGGGCTGGGACCGGGGAGGTGGGAGGCGGCCGATACTTCTGGTGCTCCGACCTGGTCATCATTCCAAGGCCCGGAGTCGAGGCGATGGTGGCGGCCCTGGGAGAGATGATCCGATCCGGCGACATCGACGTGATGCTCAGCAAGCTGGAGGACGGCGCGGTCTAGCTGAGTGACCAACCGCCGCGCCGGCTTGCGTCGACTTGCCGTCGTCAAAACGGTGCCCGGGCCACAGGTTTCTGGGCGAGGAGATATCCCTGGGCAGGGCTGTCCGGTCCATCGGCAGGGACGCCACCCCAGAACACGGTGGTGAAGCCAGCGTCGGTGACACCGCACCAGCAGCCCATGCCCACCCGCACCTGCCGCCGTCCGGACGATCAGTGCGGGAAAGCGCGGGGGATACGTGCGTCGAGAAGTTCGTCGCGGAACGCTTGGATGCGTGTGATGACCTGCCGCCTGCCGATGGTGTTCTCGATGCGGTCGAGGTAGAGGCATCGGGCCGCGAGTTTGTCGAGATCGACGGTGAAGTAGATCGCCATCAGCGGGTTGACGAACAGGTCGCCGCCGCCGGTGCGCCGGGTGAATCGGACGTCCCCGAACTCGCCGCTGGTGGCGGCGGCGATCTGTCCCTGAACGATGCTCGGCCGCTGCGGGGTGGCCGCCTGGGCGTGAGCGACGGCAGCGCGGTAGAGCTCTGCCTCCCGGCTGGAACCGGGAATGGACAGAGCGCCGAGGTAGCCACCCTCGCGGTCGAGCGCGGCAAGGTTCTCCAGCACCTCGACATGGTTGACGCCGTCGTAGGCGTCGATGCCGAAGCCCAGACTGGTCACCAGCTTGACCGGTACGTCCAGCGCGGCCACAGCGGCCAGGCTGGTCACGTCCTCCACCGGTGTGCCGAGATTGCTTTCGTCGCCGCGCAGCAGCACATCGGCGCCGCCGTCGACCAGCACCACCGCGTCGATGTCGAGGTGTTCCACCAGGCGCCGGTACGCCGTTCGCAGCGGCTGGACACCGAGCGGCGGAAACGCGTACACCGTCGACGGCAGTTGCTCAGCCGCCAGCCATCGGGCGAGCGTTCGCTCCGGGAAGTACCAGTCGGAGCTGGTGGTATCCGGCTGAACCGCTGCGACGTGCTCCACCACCCACGCGTCTCGGCCGATCAACTCGAGTTCCGAGAAGGAGAGGCTGGCCAGGTGCACCTGCGCGCCGGCACGCCACAGGGCTAACGCCAAGGGCAGGCCCGCGTACACGTCAAACCCCCCGCCGGCACCGGCGATGAGGATGCTCCGCGCCGGAGCCAACGCGGCGAACAGTGGCGGAACTGCCAACGAGAACGCACCGGAGTCGGCCGGCGGCGCCGTAGGGGTCATCACCGCTCAATGATCACTGACGCGCGGCGGACACCGGCAACGCTAGATGACGGGAACGGGGGGAGGATCGAGCAGCGTGCGGTCACCGTCGAAGCCGTGGTTCAGTGCGGCGGTGACGTCCTCGTGCGGGGTTCCTGGCCGGATGGCACTGACCTCGTCCAGGTGTTGGTAGTGCTGGTCGCTGAGTTCGAGTTGGAGAGACTTCAGGTATTCCTCCAGCTGGGTCAGGGTGCGCGGGCCGACGATGGGGATCAGGGCCGTGGGGGCCAGTGCGGCCCGGCGACGCAGCCAGGCCAGGGAGACCTGGACCGCGCCGACGCCGAGCTCCTCGGCAATCGCCAGTACGGCGTCGACGATGGCGGTGCGCCGGGCGCTGCCCTCGATCGCGTTGCCTCGGGCGGTCAGCCGGCCTTGTTCACCCTGCCGATACTTGCCGGTGAGCAGTCCGCCGGCCAGCGGGGAGTAGAGGACCACGCCCAGACCGTGTGCCTGCGCCATCGGCAGTAGCTCCCGCTCGGCGGATCGTTCGGCCAGGCTGTATTCCGTCTGAATGCCGACCAGGGGGGCCAGGCCGCGCAGGTCGGCGCGGACGGCGGCGCCGGCGACCCGCCAGGCCGGGAAGTTGGACAGGGCGCCGTGCAGGATCTTGCCGGAGCGGATCAGGTCGTCGAACCCGGTCAGGATCTCCTCGATCGGCGTGATGCCGTCGGGAAAATGTGGCATGAAGACGTCGACGTAGTCGGTGTTGAGGCGGCGCAGACTCGCTTCGAGGGACCGGACCATGATCTTGCGGCTGTTGCCGGTCGTGCCGGGTCGAGGCTGAGCTTGCCTGGTCCCGCTGTACTTGGTGATGATCACAACGTCGTCCCGCTGAGGCCCGATCAGCCCGCCGAGCACGGTTTCGGCCTGTCCATCCTGGTACAGGTTGGAGGTGTCGAACGTGGTGCCGCCCGCGGTGACGAAGGCCTCGAAGATCTGTCGTGAGGCCTCGGGGCCGGCGCCGGTGTTCGAGGTGCTGAAGTTCGCCGTCCCGAGCGCGTACTGCGACACACGCAGTCCGGTCAGACGGCCGAAGGTCTGGTAGCGCACGGTGGCTCCTGGGGTCGGGTGCGGCGAGGTAGGCTTCCGACAGTAGCAAATAAAGCGAGGGGTCACTCTTTATGCCCAGGGTCAGTCAAGCTCATCTCGACGCTCGCCGCCAGCAGATCGTGGATGCCGCCCGGGCTCGGTTCGCCAGTCACGGCTTCGCCCACACGTCGATGGCCGACATCGTCACCGAGTCCGGGCTCTCCAACGGAGCCATCTACCGGTACTTCACGAGCAAGGACGAGATCGTCATCGCGGTCTGCGAGCAGGGAACCGAAGCGCTGCCGAGGGCGCTCACCGCCGAGGCGGTGGGGGGTTTCCTCGAACACGTCCGGGTCCGGGCCCGGGACACCCATCATGCTCGGCTGGTCGCCCAGATCTACGCCGAAGCTGCGGTGTCACCCCTGCTGGCAGCCGTGGTGCAACGACAACTCGCTGCCATGCGGGCCGCGATCGCCGAGTTGGTGCCCGACTCCCGGCGCCCGCAGGCCGGACAGATCGCCGAAGCGTTCGTGGCCCTCAGCACCAGCTACAGCCTGCAACTGGCGATCCGCGGCGACCTGGACCCCGCACCCTTCACCACCGCGCTGATGGCGATCATCAAGGGCTAGGCGAGCGTGACCCGACCGCCGTTCGTGGACGCTCGACCGGCGTCCCCATGCCGCCGGCATCCTCCGGGACGGGTCGATCGTAAAAAGAGTGAACCCTCATTTTGAATGCTAGGGTGGGTCACTGTCGGCCCACACGATCCCGCCCACTGGAGGACCCATGCCTGTAGCTCACATCGCTGCGATCAACCTGGAATGCCCTGACCCAGCCGACCTGGCCCGCTTCTGGGCCGCGATGCTGGATGGCGAGGTCGCGGTCCAGACCCCGGACTTCTGTGCGGTCAAGGCGGGTCCGCTATACCTCGGCGCCGTTCGCGTTGACGGTTACCGGCAACCGACCTGGCCCTCGGGCGAACGATCACAGCAGATCCACTTCGACCTTGCCGTGGACGACCCCGATGATCTCGACGACGCCGAGGCGCGTGCGATCGAACTCGGAGCAGTCAGAGAAGAACAACAACCCGCGCCGGAACGCTTTCGCGTCCTGCGTGACCCGGCTGGCCATCCCTTCTGCCTACGCGGCTGAGCCGCACAACCTGCCTACGCGGCTGAGCCGCACAACCTGCCTACGCGGCTGAGCCGCACAACCTGGCGGCGCCTCACAACGAACTCAGCAGGCCGCGCTTCAGCGGTTACACCGCTCCCGAGCAGTGAATCGGGAAAGCCCGTTCAGGATCACAGCGTGCCCCTCGGACCGTCGCCAGCGGTACTCCCGGCCTTCACAGACGTCATGGGCGTGGCGACTGCTGCGTGAGTGTCAGCTGTCCGAGTTCCTGGGTACATCGGGTGAGCGCGACGTAGAGGCCGTTCCAACCGCGCGGTTCCGCGGCAATGCCCTGAGGATCGATGAGGAGCGTCGCGTCCCATTCCAGTCCCTTGGACTGGGTTGCGGTGAGCACTGGCACATCACTCAGTACGGTTTGGAGTGTGGCGATGCGCTCCGCGGGGGCGATGACGCCGACCGTGCCGCCGTGCCACCGTTGCCGCAACTGCCGTACCGCTTCGACGGCGGCACCGGCGAGCTCAGCGGGGGTGATCGTGAGCTCCCAGGGTGCGATGCCGGAGGAACGTACCGCTCGTGGCGGAGTGTTGTGGCTGCCAGCCTTCTCCAAGACCGGTTCGGTGAGGTCCATGACCTCGCGCGGGGTCCGGTAGCAGATGGTGAGTTCCGCGGCGGCCCAGCGGTCTCCGAAGGCAGCCCGCACCGCCTGTGCCCAGCTGGTGTGCCGGTGCGCTGCCTCAGCCTGGTCGATGTCGCCGACGGCGGTGATGGAGCGACTGGGACAGCGCCGGAGAACCATCTGCCACTGCATTTCGGAAAGCTCCTGCGCCTCGTCGATCACGACGTGGCCGTACACCCAGCCACGCTGGCGGCGAGCGCGATCGGCGAGGAACTCGCCCTGTGGTTGCGGGGTGTCGACCTCGCCGAGCAGGTCGGCGAGGGCGTCGAGCAGCGGGATGTCGCTTGATGCCCATGGAGTGGGCTCCGCTGCGACGGCCGCGATCTCCTCGGGGGACAGCTGCGGGGCGAACCGGGCCAGCAGGGTGCGGTCGGTCAGGAAATCACCCAGCAGGGTTTCGGGGTCGAGAGTGGGCCACCATGCCTCGATGAACCGGGCGATGGTGGCGTTCTCGGCGATACGACAACGAAGCTGCTCGACTTCCTCCTCGGAGAGCAACCCGTCGATGTCGCTGCCGGTGGACGTCCGGGTGGAGTGGTGGTCATGTTCCATGCCCTTGTCGACGCGGGCGAGGATGTCCTCGAAGCCTTCCTCCATCTCCTCCATCAGCGCCTCGCGCTGCTCGGCGACGACATCGGCCAGGAGGTGGTGCAACTGCTCGGCGAACGCCGCGCGGGCCCGGTGGTACGGGCGCCCCTGCACCGCCGAGGCGAGCGCCTGCGCCACAGTTGCGGCGGGAATGACGTAGAACTCGCCCTCCCAACGCAGCTTCAGCTCGCGCGGTCGGGGGAGCAGCGACGCGACGTAGCTTTCGAGCGTGGGCTGCCAGAGGGCGCGGCCCTTGATTTCGGCCAGAAGCCGGCTCTCGTCGCGGCCTACCTGAACGTCGGCCAGCAGGGTGTCGCAGGTCGCCGAGACGACGGCGGTCTCACCGAGCGCGGGCAGCACCTGGGCGATGTACCGGAGGAACCGCGGCGAGGGGCCCAGGACCAGGACCGCCTGGTCGGCCATCTTTCGGTGGGTGAACAGCAGGTACGCGACGCGGTGCAGGGCAACCACTGTCTTGCCGGTGCCGGGACCGCCCTGGACGATCAGCGGGCCGGTCGCCTCAGCCCGGATGATGTCGTCCTGTTCTCGTTGCAGGGTGGAGATCGCCGTCGACATGCGACCGGTGCGGCGCTGGTCGAGGGCGGCCAGGAGAGCGCCTTCGCCGACGAGGTCCGCGGTTGTGCTCCCGTCCAGGGGCTCGTCGTCCACGCCGAGGACGGCCGATCCCGTCGTGCGGATGTGCCGGCGCCGTGCCTGGCCCTGTGGGTCCACAGCCGTCGCGGTGTAGAAGGGCCGAGCTGCGGGAGCGCGCCAGTCCACCAGCAGTGGCTCAGCGCCCTCGCCGTCGTTGCGGAGACCGACACGGCCCACGTGGCGCACGGTGCCGTCAAGGCCGTCGAGGCGGCCGAAGACCAGACCGTCCTCTGCTCGCCGTAGCTCGTCGTACTGCTGGCGGAGCATGCGCTGCCGGGCCCGCTCCAACGCGTCCAGGGGCTCTGACGAAAGCTCGACCTCTAGGTGATCGGCCAGTTTGTCGCGCCGGGCCGTGGCCAAATCCAGAAACGCCTGCTCCTCGGCGACCGCGGATCGACGCGCGGCATCCTCTGAAGTGGAGGCCGGTAGTTGGGCGTCAGGTGCTCCTTCGTCGACGCCAGCGGTGCCGTTGCCCAGGGCAGACTTCTGGTGCATTCGCAAATCCTTGTATCGGGGTAACTCTCGGCCCGGACGAGCCGCAGCGCATTCGGCGGCCAAGCATAGGGTTGGTTTCCCTCACCCGCCAGGAAATCAGCCGGCAGAGATCGGCATCTCAATGCCTTGCGGTTCCGGGGTTGCTTGTGGCCTCACCAATCCCGATTTTCTTATTGACAGTCCAGTCTTCATCTGTTCTGTGGGTTTGTTCCGAGCAGTGTGGTGCTCTTCGGCCTCGGCGCGCCGGCACGAGGGCCCTTGCCGCTGACCTGGCTTGCAGACGAGCTGCATCGCCACCGGCTCGAATCCGGCGACCTCGCGCCGGGATCATCGGAGGCATCAACCTCGACGACGACACCACCGACACTGGTATTCCCCTGGGCGTCGTCGTCCGACCGGGAAGTCCATGGCGACGGGCGCTCTGGTCGCAGCATCCCACCGAGGGACAGGCATCGGATCGGAGTTACCGCCAAGCCACCGCTGGTTCCCACAGCGCAGTTGGCCCTACCCGTTCTCGCCGACGAATCTGTGGCCCACCGACCGGTCCTGGTTCGTCTGGACGGACTACGACCTACTCGGCACCAAGGTCAGCGGGTCCGCGCGACTGGTCGAGGCGGTCAAGAGCCGGTGGAGTGGCCGGCTCAACCGCGCTGAGGCGACCTGCGGCAGACGTTGGCCAAGGTCGCGCGGCGCGAGGACGATCACCGGGTCGGCGAGGGCCGCCCGCGCGGGTCAGCTCAACGTGAAGGACACGTCGTCGACGTCGAAGGCGGTGGCGCCGTTGCCGGCCGCCTCGCTGGCGAGGAAGCTGACCGTCGCGGTGCGTTCGGTGGTGGCGGTTCCGCTCGACATGACGTACTGCCGCCACTCCGCCCCGCCGTCGAACGCCAGCGAGAACCTCGTCTTCGGGGGTATCCCGGTGACCGCCAGTCCGACGTTCAGGTAGTCGCCGCGGCTGGTCTCCGTGGTGGTGGTCCGCACCCAGAAACGGACCGTCAGGTCGCAGTTGGCCGGAACGGTGACGGTGGTGCGCAGCAGGTCGCTACGTGTCACGTCCAGCCCGGCGAAGGTGGCGTACGCGCGGCCGGTGTGTGCGGGCCGGGTCGCGTCGCCGAGCACGACGATGCGGGGGCCGGCCGTCCAGCCGGTGGTGCCGCGCTCGAAGCCCGGGTTCGGGTGGATCTGCCCGGCGCAGGGCGGGTCGGCTGCTGGTTGGCCGTGGGATGCGCCGCCCGTGGCCAGGAGCAGCAGGGCCGCAACCGAGACGGTGGTGACGAGTGCCTTCATCGGTTCTCCCCGCGTCAATACATTCGAGACGGTCGATGGATATCGACGATGCGCGATGCGACGTGGGCGCGTCAAGCCCTTCCCGCCGTCGGCTCCCCGTGGGCGGCGGCCGGCCGCAACATGCCGGCGCTACCGCCTGCGGCGGGCGTCGGCCTCGGTGTCGAGCAGGTCGTTGAGCGTCAGCGCTGAGTTGATCAATGAGAGGTGGCTGAACGCCTGGGGATAGTTGCCGATCTGCTCCCCGGTCGAGGCGATCTCCTCGGCGTAGAGGCCGAGGTGGTTGCTGAAGGTGAACATCTTCTCGAACGTGAGTCGGGCGTCGTCGAGGCGGCCGGAACGGGCCAGCGCCTCGACGTACCAGAAGGTGCACATGTTGAAGGTGCCCTCGTGGCCCGGGAGGCCGTCGGGGGAGTGGACCGGGTCGTAGCGGTGGACCAGGCTGTCGGAGACCAGCTCACGTTCGATCGCCTGCAAGGTGGACTGCCACAGCGGGTCGCTCGGCGTGACGAAACCGACCGACGGCATGGCGAGCAGCGCCGCGTCCAGCACGTTCTCGTCGTACGCCTGCACGAAGGTGCCGCGGCCCCGGTCGTACCCGCGCTCCATGACCTGGTTGTAGATGCGGTTGCGCTGCTCGGTCCAGCAGGTCATGTCCCCGGGGCGGCCGGTGCGGGTGGCCAGCCGGATGGCCCGGTCCAGCGCGACCCAGGACATCACCCGACCGAAGGTGTAGTTGCGGGGGTGGTGGCGGCTCTCCCAGATGCCGGCGTCGGGTTGGTCCCAGTTGTGGCAGAGCCAGTCGACCAGCCGGACGGTGCTCTTCCACACCTGGTGCGAGACGCGGATGCCCTGCTCGTCGGCGAGGTGCATGGCGTAGAGGGCCTCGCCGTGGATGTCGAGCTGGAGCTGGTCGGCGGCGCCGTTGCCGATCCGCACCGGCCGGGAGCCTCGGTAGCCCTCCAGATGGTCCAGCACCTCCTCGTGCAGGTCGGAGGAGCCGTCCACCCGGTACATGATCTTCAGCGGGTCCTGGTGGTCGCCGGCCTCGCGGATCCGCTCGTCCAACCAGTTCATGTACCGGCTGACCTCCTCGGTGAAGCCGAGGCCGAGCAGCGCGTGCACCGAGAACGACGTGTCGCGTACCCAGGTGTAGCGGTAGTCCCAGTTGCGGGTTCCGCCGACCAGTTCGGGCAGCGCGGTGGTGGGTGCGGCGATCATCGCGCCGGTCGGCGCGTACGTCATGAGTTTGAGCGTGATGGCCGAGCGCTCGACCATCTCCCGCCAGCGCCCGGTGTAGCGGGAACGCTCGAGCCAGCGCCGCCAGTAGTCCCGGGTCCACTCGAACATGCCCTGGATCTCTTCCGGCGAGAAGATGCGCGGTTCGGCGCCGCCCGTCTCCAGGACCACCCCGCCGGTGTCGCCCTCGTTCAGCGTGCCGTACGCGACCAGGTCGCCGCCCTCAAGGTGGACGTCACCCTGTTCGGAGATCAACCGCCGCACGGGGTCGACCGGGTTGAACGTCAGCGCCGCCGACCGGCTGCGGAAGACGTAACCGTTGTGGTGGCGCTCAAGCTGATGCTCTTCGCGGGCGTAGTCGAACCGCGGCCGGCACTCCACCCGGAAACGCATGCTGCCTCGGACCATGGTGACGGTCCGGACCAGCCGATGCGCGTCGGTGGCCCGCTCGCCGGTGACCGGCATGAAGTCCATCACCTCTGCCACCCCGTCGGCGCTGATGAACCGGGTGATCAGGATGGGTGTGCCGGGCAGGTAGAGCTGCTTGGTCACGTACCGTACGTCGTGCGGCGCGATCTGGAAGTAGCCGCCCTTCTCCTTGTCGAGCAGGGCGGCGAAGATGCTCGGCGAGTCGAACCGCGGCGCGCAGAACCAGTCGACCGTCCCGTCGCACGTCACCAGCGCGGCGGTCTGCAGGTCGCCGATGAGCCCGTGATCCTCGATCGCCGGATAGCTGTCCACGTCTCTCCCCGGTTCGGCTGCGTCCTGCGCACCGAACCTAGGGGAGGAATTGTCGACTTAGGTGAGATTCACGTTCCGCCACCCTGTCGCGTGCCCCCATGTGCCACGGTGACGGCCAAGGTCCTGCGCTGCCCGCCCCGGGCGTCAGTGCAGCGGGCGGCAGGAGGAACGGATGACCAGTTCGGTGGGGAGCCGGATGTGGGTGTCGCGTTCGACGCCGGCGATCAGGTCGACCAGCAGGCGCAACGCCTCGGCGCCCATCCGTTGCAGCGGCTGCATGATGGTCGTCAACGGTGGGTTGACCAGCGCCGACTCCGGTACGTTGTCGAAGCCGATCACCGACAGGTCGTCGGGCACCGACAGGCCCATGTCGCGGGCCACGGTCATCGTGGAGATCGCGGAGAGGTCGTTACCCGCGAAGATCGCGCTCGGTCGGTCGGCGAGGGCGAGAAGCTCCGCTGCCGTGCCGGCGGCGCTCTCGATCCGGAACCCGCCGACGCGGACGAGCCGCTCGTCCACCGGCACGCCGGCGTCGGCCATCGCACTGCGGAAGCCGGCCTCGCGCAGCTGAGCGGACTTCAGGTCCGTGCGTCCACTGATGTGCCCGATCCGCGTGTGGCCGAGGGACAGCAGGTAGTTGGTTGCCAGCACGGCGCCGGCGAAGTTGTCCGAATCGACGGTGGGCAGGTCGGACGGCCCGGTGTGTGGGTCGACGGCCACGACGTGGAAGCTGTGTTCGGTCTCGACCACGGTCGGCGTGACGATCACGGCGCCGTCGATGAGTGTGCCGGAGAGCCGGGCCAGCGAGCGACGCTCCCACCCCACGGCGGCGCCCTCGCCGTCCCCGCTGGAGTAGGCCAGCAGCTGGTATCCGCTCCCGGCGACCTCCTGCGACGCCCCCTTGAGCAGCTCGGTCGAGAACGGCTCGAACTCGGCGACCAGGATGCCGAGCACGTTGGTGCGGTGGCTGCGCAGGCTCTGCGCCCCCAGGCTCGCCTCGTAGCCGAGCTCGTGGATGACCTGCTGGACGCGCTCCACGGTTGCCTGGGCAACGCCGTAGCGGCCGTTGACGACCTTCGACACGGTCGCGACCGAGACGCCGGCAGTACGTGCCACATCCGACATCTTGACGCGCTGCTGAAACACCACGTCGATGATGATAGGGCCCCGTCGTCGGCGCGTCGCCACCGACTCGAAAACGTTATCGATACCGATTGACATCAAGTTACATGACTGTAAAACTTCGCCGCAGGCCGAGTACCGCGACTGACTAGTCGAGGAGACATCGATGGCAACGAAGCGGCGTGCGAGTGCCGTTCTGGCACTGTTAATGACAAGTGTTGTCGTCCTCGCCGGGTGTTCCGGCGGCGGCGAAGAGGCGGCCCCTCAGAGCGAGCTGTACAAGGACCCGGTGACCCTGACCTGGTGGCACAACGCCTCACAGGACGGGCCCGGCAAGACCTACTGGGAGAAGGTCGCCAAGGACTTCTCCGCACTCCACCCCACCGTCAAGATCGAGATCGAGGCGATCGAGACGAACCAACTCCAGCGCACCCGGCTCCCTGCCGCGCTGCTGAGCAGCGACCCGCCGGACATCTTCCAGGCCTGGGGCGGCGGCGAGATGACCGAGCAGGTGGAGGCCGACTACCTCAAGGAGATCACCGACCAGACCAAGACCGAGGTCGGCGACATCGGCAGCGCCGCGGAGATCTGGCAGGTCAAGGGCAAGCAGTACGGCCTGCCGTTCCGGATGGGCATCGAGGGCATCTGGTACAACAAGGAAATGTTCGCCAAGGCGGGCATCGCGGCTCCGCCGACCACCTTCGAGGAGCTCAACGCCGCGGTCACCAAGCTCAAGGCGATCAACGTCGTTCCGATCGCCGTGGGTGCCGGTGACAAGTGGCCGGCCGCGCACTGGTGGTACAACATGGCGCTGCGCGCCTGCTCGGTCGACGCCCTCAAGAAGGCCGCCGCGGAGAAGAACTTCGACGATCCGTGCTTCGTGAAGGCCGGCCAGGACCTGAAGACGTTCATCGACACCAAGCCGTTCCAGCCCAACTTCATCGCGACGCCGGGCCAGAACGACCCGACCAGCGCCAACGGCATGCTCGCCAACGGCAAGGCCGCGATGGAGCTCATGGGTGACTGGAACCGCGGCACGCTGGACACCGTCACCACGGACAAGGCGAAGCTCGCGTCGTTCCTCGGCTGGTTCCCGGTGCCGGCGATCTCCGGTTCCCCGGGTGACCCGAAGGCGGCTCTCGGTGGTGGCGACGGGTTCTCCTGCGCCAAGAACGCCCCGGCCGAGTGCGTCGAGTTCCTCAAGTACCTCGTGAGCCCCGAGGTGCAGAAGGGCTACGCCGAGACCGGCACCGGCCTGCCTGTCGCCAAGGGCGCGGCGGACGCCGTGAAGGACCCCGCGCTGAAGTCCATCTTGGAGGCCACCTCCGGGGCGAGCTACGTCCAGCTCTGGCTGGACACGGCTTACGGCAGCACCGTCGGCAACGCGATGAACGACGCGATCGTCGCCATCTTCGCCGGCAACGGGACGCCTGAGAAGGTCGTCTCGGCAATGAAGGCGGCCGCAAGCAAGTGACCTCCGCCAACCAGCTTCGTATGCCCGCCGGCGGCGCTTCCGCGTCGCCGGCGGGCCCCCACAGGGCCGGGCGCGACTCCGCCCGCCGAGCCGACAACCGCCGTAAGTGGTACGAGATCATCGGGCTCACCACGCCGGCCGTTCTGATCTACGTGATGTTCGTGCTGGTGCCGATGGGCTTCGCGGTCTACTACAGCCTGTTCCGGTGGCGAGGGGTCGGGCCTCCCACCGAGTTCGTCGGTCTGCGCAACTACACCCTCGCCTTCCAGGATCCGATCTTCCTGGACGCCCTGCGCAACAACGCGATCATCGTGTTCGGGTCGCTGCTGATCCAGGGCCCGATCGCCCTGGGCGTCGCCCTGCTGCTCAACCGTCGGTTCCGTGGGCGGGCCGTGTTCCGCCTGCTGGTGTTCGTGCCGTACGTGCTGGCCGAGGTCACCGTCGGCATCATGTGGAAGCTGCTGCTGACCGGCAACGGCACCATCGACGCGCTGCTGCGGTCGCTGGGAATGGGCGGCCTGGTGCAAGCCTGGCTGGCGGACCTGGATGTGGTCATCTGGACCCTGCTGGCCATCCTCACCTGGAAATACGTCGGCTTCGCCATCATCCTTCTCCTCGCCGGGCTGTCCAATGTGCCCGATGAGCTGACCGAGGCGGCGGCCATCGACGGCGCGAGCTGGTGGCAGATCCAACGGCACGTCACGATCCCGCTGCTCGGCCCGACGATCCGGATCTGGATGTTCCTGTCCATGATCGGCTCGCTGCAGATCTTCGACATGATCTGGGTGACCTCGGTGCCCGCGGTGCGGTCCCTCGGCGCATCGGCCACCATGGCGACATACATGGTGGACAACGGGTTCTTCGCCCGGCTGTGGGGCTACGGCAACGCTGTGGCGGTAATCCTGTTCGTCATCTCCTTCGTGGCGGCGCTGCTGTTCCAGCGGTTCCTGCTTCGCCGCGACATCGAGGGCGCCATCACCGGAAGGGCGAAGTGACGATGGCCGTGAACTCGGTTCTCCCCCCGTCCACCGGACGCCGTCAGGTCTCCTGGGGCACGCCGCTCACCTACGCGCTCGCCCTCGCGATCGCCGCGGTGTCGATCGCCCCGGTCATCTACGTGGTCATCGGCGGTTTCCGCACCACCCCGCAGATCGTCGCGGACCCGGCCGGCCTGCCCGACCCGTTCGTCTGGGACAACTACGCCAGGGTGCTGACCCAGAGCAACTTCTGGCAACAGGCGTTCAACAGTGCGGTCATCGCCCTCGGCACCACGCTGGCCGTGGTCGTGCTCGGACTGGCCGCCGCGTTCGTGCTAGCCCGCTACAGCTTCCGTGGGCGGGAAGGGCTCTACACCTTCTTCACCCTCGGTCTGCTGTTTCCGGCCGGGGCGGCGATCCTGCCGCTCTACCTCATGCTGCGTGACCTGAACCTGATCAACTCCTACTACGCGGTGATCCTGCCGCAGGTCGCCTTCTCACTGCCGCTGACGATCGTGATCCTGCGTCCCTTCCTCTCGGCCATCCCGAGAGAGTTGGAGGACGCCGCCGCCATCGATGGTGCGAGTCGGCTCGGCTTCCTCTGGCGCGTCGCGATGCCGCTGTCGCGGCCCGCGCTCGTCACCGTTGGCGTCCTGGCGTTCGTGGCGAGCTGGAACTCGTTCCTGCTGCCGCTGCTCGTCCTCAGCGACGTCAACCTGCACACCCTGCCGCTGGGCGTGCAGAACTTCTCCAGCCAGTACACCACCGACACGGCAGGCGTACTCGCCTTCACCTCGCTGGCGATGCTGCCGGCACTGCTCTTCTTCACGCTCGCGGAGAAGCAGATCGTCGGTGGCCTGCAGGGCGCGGTCAAGGGCTGAGCGGCAGCGGTACGAGCACAACCACAGGAAGGCACAGCATGACTGAGGTCCACGCGGTGGTGGGCGGGCCGGCGCCGGCTCAGGCAGGTCCGGAGCACGGACGGCCGGACGGGCATGACGGCGAGGCCCGCGTACGCGATCTCCTCGGCCGGATGACGATCGAGGAGAAGATCGCCCAGCTCGTCGGCTTCTGGGAGAAGGAGGACGGCGAGGCGGTCGCACCGTTGCAGGGGGAGTTCGGCGACGCCTTCAAGCTCGAAGAATTCTCCCGGCACGGGCTCGGTCACCTCACCCGCGCCTACGGCACCCGCCCGTTGGACGCGGCGCAACGCGCGTCCTGGTTGTGGAAGTTCCAGCGGGACCTGGTCACCGGCACCCGGCTCGGCATCCCGGCGATCGTCCACGAGGAGTGCCTCACCGGGCTGTCCGCGTGGAAGGCGGCCACGTTCCCCACCCCGCTGGCCTGGGGTGCCGCGTTCGACCCTGAACTGGTCACCGAGATGGCCGCGGCGATCGGCGCCTCGATGCGGGCCCTGGGCGTGCACCAGGGGCTCTCTCCGGTGCTCGACGTGATCCGTGACCCCCGCTGGGGTCGGGTGGACGAGTGCATCGCCGAAGACCCGTACCTGGTCGGCACCATCGGCACGTCGTACGTGCGCGGTCTGCAGTCGCAGGGGGTGCACGCCACCCTCAAGCACTTCGCCGGCTACTCCGCCTCGCGCGCCGGGCGCAACTTCGCCCCGGTGCACATCGGCCGCCGGGAACTGGCCGACGTGCTGCTCCTCCCGTTCGAGATGGCGATCATCGACGGCGACGCCCGCAGTGTCATGCACTCGTACACCGAGATCGACGGGGTGCCGGTCGCCGCCGACCCGACGATGCTGACCGGCATCCTGCGGGACCAGTGGGGCTTCGACGGCACGGTGGTGGCCGACTACTACGGGGTCGCGTTCCTGAACCTGCTGCACCATGTGGCGAGCGATCACGCGGACGCGGCCGTGCAGGCGTTGACCGCCGGTCTCGACGTCGAACTGCCGACCGGCGACGCCTATCTGACCCTGGGGGAGTCGGTGCGCTCGGGCAAGCTCGACGAGGCGCTGATCGACCGGGCGGTGCTGCGGGTGCTGCGTCAGAAGCAGGACCTGGGTCTGCTCGACGCGACCTTCAGCGACGAGCCGCCCCAGACGATCGACCTCGACTCGCCCGAGCACCGGTCGATCGCCCGCCGGCTCGCCGAGGAATCGATCGTGCTGGTCGCCAACCGGGATGCGCTGCCGTTGCCCGCCGGACGACGGGTGGCCCTCATCGGCCCGAACGCCGACCGGCAGAGTGCGCTCTTCGGGTGCTACTCATTCCTCAACCACGTCCTCGTCCAGCACCCCGGCGCGGAGACCGGCATCGAGGTTCCGACAGTGCTCGACGCCGTGCGGGCCGAGTTCGGCGGCGATCTCGTCACCTGGGCACGCGGCTGCGACGTGGACGACGACGACCGATCCGGCTTCGACGAGGCCGTCGCCACGGCCTCCGGCGCGGACGTGGCCGTCCTGGTCGTCGGCGACCACGCCGGCCTCTTCGGACGCGGCACGGTCGGCGAAGGCTGCGACCGGGACGACCTGGAGTTGCCCGGCGTCCAGCGCGAGCTGGTCGAGGCGGTGTTGGCTACCGGCACACCGGTAGTCCTCGTGCTGCTCACCGGCCGGCCGTACGCGGTCGGCTGGGCGCTCTCGCGCTGCGCGGCGGTGGTGCAGGCGTTCTTCCCGGGCGAGGAGGGCGCCGGGGCGATCGCGGGGGTGCTCTCCGGGCGGGTCAACCCGTCGGGCCGGCTGCCGGTCAGCCTGCCCCGGTCGGCCGGCGCGCAGCCGTACTCCTACCTGCACCCCACCCTCGGTGCGGGCAACGAGGTGACCAACCTGCCGGCGACGCCGGTGGCACCGTTCGGCCACGGCCTGTCCTACACGACGTTCACGTACAGCGAACTCACCGTGCCCGGCACGGCACCCACCAGCGGGGCGGTAGGGGTGACCGTGCGGGTGACGAACACCGGCGCGGTCGCCGGCGACGACGTGGTCCAGCTCTACGGTCGCGACGTGGTCGCCTCGGTGACCCGGCCGGTGGCGCAGCTGCTCGGCTACCGGCGAGTCCATCTGGAACCGGGCCAGTCCGTCACGGTCGAGCTGACGGTGCCCACCACCCGTCTGGCCTTCTCCGACCGCACGTTCACCCGCGTCGTGGAGCCCGGCGACGTCGAGCTGTGGGTCGGCACCAGCGCGCGGCGGGACGCCCAGGCGGTGACCACGCTGGTCGGTGACACAGTCCCGGTCACCATCACCTCCCCACGCTGGACCACCACCGACGTGCACTGAGAGCCGGTCCATCGGCTGTCCCCAGCGGACAGTCGGCGGACCGGCCCCACTCCCGCGCCGGTTCTCCGCGATGATCTCGCACGGGCAGCGCAGGGCCGGCGCCTCCGAGCCGGCGACGCCAGCACTACCGACGTGCTACTCCCGCATCCCGTCCTGGTGGGGGCCGAGCTGGCTGATCTCGTACCCGTCGGGGTAGCTCCTGGCCTTGATCCCATCGGCGAACAACGCGGTCGTCCGTGGTGCCCCGAACCACCGCTGCAACCGTGAGCGCGTCCGCAAGGACAGGTGCAACCCCGCCCGGACCGGCCAGGCTGGCGTGTCGACCCGCGTGGCGCGCCGCAGCGGCGCGCCATACAGGGCGCTGACCAGTGCGTTTCCCAGTGGAGCGAGCATCCGGGGGATCCGGGTGAGCATCAGCATGCGGGTGGCGCGTTCGATGGCCGCCGCGTCGTCGTTGGGTTGCAGGTGAGCTGCGTCGTACGCGTCGAACCAGGTCTCGAACTCGTCGTAGGAACCGGGGATGTCGGTGATGCCCATTCGTCGGCCGAGTTCCCGGTAGAACAGGTACGTGGCGTGACGTTCGTGGCAGCAGGGTGGGCGCCAGCCGTACTCCTGCAACCACCGGGTGGGGATCACGACCAGGCAGCCGAGGACGTAGCGGAAGTCGTCGTTGCTGATGTCGTACGGGCGGTGGATCTGGTTGACGCGCCGCAGCGCCTCGCGGCCCCGAGGCTGGTCGAGGCCGTTGTTGAGCACCATCTCGTACATCAGCAGACCGGTGTCGTCGATCCGCTTCTGGGTGCGTTCGGTCAGCTCGCCTGTGGCGGTGTGCACGGTGGCGATGGCGGGGATGGAGAACGAACGGTTGAAGGCCAGGTTGAGCCCGAGCTTCATGTCCCACGGAAACTCGTAGCGCAGCATGGTCTGGTAGATGACCAGGTAGTCGCGTTCCGGGTCGAGAGCACGGGTGCGGGTCAGGTTGTCGTAGCGGCCTCTCATCGGCAGACCTCCGGGCCCTGGCCACCCAACCAGGTGACGGTGGTCAGCCGGGCGCCGAGCAACCGGCGAGCCCGGGCGACCTGACGCGGGTTCGCGTTCACCAGCACGGGCTGCTCGGCGGCGCCGAGGATGGGCAGATCCGTCAGCGAGTCGCTGTAGGCCACCCGCCACGGTGGCGTCACCCCCTGGTCGGCGAGCTGCGCCATCTTGGTCGCCCCGTGGTTGTGCACGATCAGCCTCGGCCCGCGAATGCGCGAGGCCACGAGCTCGACCCCGGCGAGGCCGATCGCGTCGAGCACCGCGCGCGCCAGGGTGTGCTCGCACGCGGTCACCACGATGACCCGGTCGCCGGCGGCGAGATGGGTACGGATCATCCGTAGGCCGGGCGCGATGATCCGCCCTGGCTCCGCACCGAGGTCCGCGCCGAAGCGTTCCAACTCCGCCCGCAACGCGTCGGCGTTCCGGCCCAACAGGCCGATTCGGCTCACCCACCGTGCCGCCCACGGACGGAAGGCGGGAACGGTGGCGATGGACGCGAGCAGGATGAGCGCGGCGACGGCGAGCGGGAGGCGAGCACCCGCGAAGGCAGTGCGTCGCAGGAACAGCCCGAACGCGTCCCCGCGGAGCAGTACACCGTCGAAATCGAAGATCACGGTATCTGCGGTCGACGCCCTCACTGGTCTACCGACCCTGGTGCCACGGGCGGTTCGCCATGAGCCGAGTGTACGGGTGGCCGGGTGGGTCGGGTGGGCTGCCGCGACCGCCGGCTAGCGCGCCGCCCCGTCGAGCTACGACGGAGGCGGCGCGCCATCCCGCCGTCGGTCAGTACGGATATCCGGGCACGTTGAGTCGCACGCTGTACAGCCCGGAGTCGCCCCACCGGCCCGACGTGACGAAGAGGGTCTGCCGGTCGGGGCCGCCGAACGCCACGTTGGTCGTGCCGGAGGCGCCGGACCGGATCGTGCCGAGCTGGGTGCCCGTGGGGGAGTAGACGTGGACCAGGGAGTCCCCGCCCGAGGTCCAGTACACGTTGCCGGCGCAGTCGATCGTGCCGCCGTCCGGGCCGCCGATGTAGTTCACGAAGACGCTGCGGGCGCCGATGCTGCCGTCGGGCTGGACCGCGTACTTGTAGATCTTGTTCTCGGAGTAGGCGCCCACGTACAGCGCGGTCCCGTCCGGCGAGAGCGAGATGCCGTTGGGTTGGCGCAACCGGTCGTCGACCAGCGACACCTGCCCGTTGGAGACGCGGAAGACGCTGGTACGTCCGCTCATCTGGTCGGGGCGGTTGCCGCGCTGGAAGTTGGGGTCGGTGAAGTAGACGACGCCGTCGGAACGGACCGCGACGTCGTTCGGCGAGTTGAACGCCCGGCCCTGGTAGTTCGGCGCGACGGTGCTGCGGGCCCGGCCGCTCAACCGGTACGCGGACACGCTCCGCTGGTCGTGGGTGGCCGCGACGAGCTGCTGGCCGTCGGCGCTGAGTGCCAGGCCGTTGCTGCCGGCGTCGGCGATGAACGTGTCGAAGCTCGCCGGCGGGGTGAACCGGCGGATCGTCGACGGCTGAACGTTGTACGGCCCGGTGCCGGCGGTCATGTCGGACATCAGCAGGTAGCCGCCGTCGGCGACCCAGACCGGCCCTTCGAGGAACGTGAATCCGCCCTGGATTCGCGGGGCCGTCACGGTGCTGGCCGGCAGCGGTGGACCGTAACTGGCCCCCGTCGGACAGGCGCCGGGCGGTGCGCCGGGCGGACCGGCGAGCGCGGCGTGAGCGCTGACCTGCGCAGCGCTGGCGGCAGCACCGGCGGGCAACGGGGTGGCGCTGACCGCGAGGCACAGGCCGGCCAGTGCGGCGATGGTTGGACGCCAGGTCATCGAATACTCCAATCGGCGTCGAGGGTTGCGATGGCCGGCGTGCGAGGTCGGTGGCTGGCACGGCGTGAGGGCGGGCCGTCGATGTGGATATTCGGGAGCCTAGGTTATGAACTGGCAACCCGCAGCAATCTTTCGGCGTTGATTCCGAGACAGATCCGGGATCGCACACAAAGACGCTGGTCAATGGCAAAGAACCTCCGAAAATCCTTCCGGTACGACCACAGTGGACGGATCAGTGGTGACCCGAGTCGTCGGCCGGAGGCAGGGAATAGGGTGGGGACATGAGTGGCCTGCTCAGTGGTGCGCGAACCTCGGTCAATCCCCTCCGCCAGCTCACGATCGACCAGCTCCGGCAGCGGACGAGCCTCAAGTGGCGGGAGTACCCCGACGACGTGCTGCCGCTCTGGGTGGCGGAGATGGACGTGCCCCTGGCCGAGCCGGTCGCACGGGCGATCACCGACGCCGTCGCGCGTGGCGACACCGGCTACACCGCCGGAACGGCGTACCAGCAGGCAGTGGCCGACTTCGCTGCGCGGCGGTGGGGTTGGAACGGTCTGGCCGTGGAGCGCACCGCGCTCGTGCCTGACGTCATGCACGGCGTCGTCGAGGCGCTGCGACTGGTCACCGAGCCCGGGGACGCGGTGGTCGTCAACTGCCCGGTCTACCCGCCATTCTACGAGTCCGTCGCGCACGCCGAGCGCCGGATCATGGAGGCACCGCTCGGCGAGGACCTGCGGATCGATCTCGGCACGCTGGAGGATGCGTTCCGGCGGGCTCGCGCCGGCGGACGGCCGGCGGCGTACCTGCTCTGCAGCCCGCACAACCCGACCGGCGTCGTGCACAGCGCGGCCGAGTTGACCGCCGTCGCCGGACTGGCCCAGCGGCACGGGGTGCGGGTGGTCGCCGACGAGATCCACGCTCCGGTGGTGGCTGGGGGAGCCCGCTTCGTGCCGTACCTCTCGGTGCCCGGCGCGGAGAGCGGCCTGTCGCTGATGTCCGCCTCCAAGGGGTGGAACCTGGCCGGCCTGCGCGGCGGGCTCCTGGCAGCCGGCCCGGCCGCGGCCGGGGACCTCGCCCGTGTCCCGTTCGAGGTCAGCGTCAGCACCAGCCACCTCGGCGTGATCGCCCACACCGCTGCCTTCCGCGACGGCGGCGAGTGGCTCGACGCCCTGTTGGCCGGCCTGGACGACAACCGTCGGCTCCTGGCCGCGCTCCTCGCCGAGCACCTGCCGGCCGTCCGCTACCAGCCCGGCCAGGCCACCTATCTGGCCTGGCTGGACTGCCGCGCCCTGGGCCTCGGCGACGACCCGGCCACCGTGTTCCTCGACCGTGGCCGAGTGGCGCTGAACTCCGGCCTGGCGTTCGGCACCGGCGGTGTGGGGCATGTCCGATTGAACCTGGCCACCGCGCCGGAGCTCATCATCGAGGCGGTACGCCGGATGACCAGCGCCGTCGACTGAGACCGTGGCGCGCGGCCGAGCGAGAGGGCTTCCGAGCGTTCTTCGACGGGACGCAACCTGATGATGCTCCGGTCCCGTCGAGCTTGCGGAGGAGGGAGCCTCGATGGTGGATGCCGAGGGTGAGTTCGTGGAGTACGTCTCCGCGCGACTGCCGAGCCTGCATCGGACCGCGTTCCTGATGTGCGGTGACGCCCATCTGGCCGACGACGTGGTGCAGCAGACGGTCACGGCGCTCTACGTGAACTGGCGCCGGGTCAGCCGGGCCGACAACGTCGACGCGTACGTACATCGGATGCTGGTGCACAAGCTCGTCGACGAGAAGCGGTTGAGCTGGGCGAAGGTTCGCCTGCTGGGGTCGGTGCCGGAGCCGGAGCGCTCGCCGGTGACGCCGCACGACGACCTGGCCGAGCGGGACAGCCTGCTCGCCGCGCTCGCCCGCCTCCCGCGCGGCCAGCGCACCGTGCTGGTCCTGCGGTTCCTGTGCGACCTGTCGCTGACCGACACGGCCGCCGCGATGGGCTGCTCCGAAGGCAACGTCAAGTCGCAGACGGCTCGGGCGCTGGCGGCCGTCCGCCAGGTGCTCGACGTCACCGAGATGTCAGTGAGGAGTCCGAAATGACCACGGTGGACGATCAGCGGATCGCCGAGCTGCTGCGCTCGGTGCCGGTGCCGGAGCCGCGGGTCGACCTGAGCCGGGCGGTCCGCGACGGCCGGCGGCGCCGCCAGCGTCGCCGAGTCGGCGGGATCGCCGCGCTGACGATGCTGGCCGGGGTCGGTGTCGTGGGTGCCGTCCAGGTCGGCGGGACCACCAGCCCGCCGGCTCCCACCACGCCGGCGCTCGCGGTGTCACCGACCGGGACCGGGTCGGCCGCCTCCCGCCCGCCGGTCACCTGCCAGGCGTCGTGGTTGCCGCAGCCGGTCGGCGGTCCGGTAGCGGTGGCCAGCGGGGTCGATCCCACCGGACGGCACATCGTCGGCGACATCGGCACCGGGCGGGAGGACGGGCGGGTCGTGCTGTGGACCGACGGCCGGCCGGTCGTCCTGCCGGCGACCGCGCGGCACGCGGCCGCGGTCAACACCCGTGGCTATGTGGTCGGCACCAACGGCGACGGTACCGGCTGGCTGTACGGGGACGGGAAGCTGCGCTTCCTGACCACCCCGCCCGGTTACGACGCGGTGCTCGTGCACGCCGTCAACGGCCGGGGCGACATCGTCGGCACCGCCCGCAAATCCGACGACTCGCACCAGGCTGTGCTGTGGTCGACGGAAGACCCCCAGAAGTACCGGCTGCTCGGCCAGCGGGGTTCGTCCGCGACCGGGATCACCGAGGACGGCACGATCGTCGGCACGGTGGACGATCAGCCCTACCGGTGGACGCCGCGGGGGGTCGGGGCGGCGCTGGCAGTGCCCGACGGCTCCCCGCGGGCGTCGGTCGACTCGGCGCGGGGCGAATGGGCGATCGGGATGGTCCCCGGCGGCGAACGGAGCGGCGCCGTGCAGATGCTGCCGGTGCGGTGGAATCTCGCCACCGGAGCGGTGAGCCTGCTGCCCTTCCCGGGGGCGAGCGGCATCGCCGGCAATGGTGATGTGCTGGTCGTCGACGGTGCGCCGCTGGTCGTGGCCCCGGACGGCACCTCCCGCCGGTTGCCCGGCCGACCGGAGGTCCAGGCGACCGAGGCGGGCACGTACACGGCCGAGGGGATCAGCGACGACGGTCTGACGGTGGTCGGGGCCGTCTACGAGAACCAGGCGTATCGACCGCTGGTGTGGCGGTGCACCCGCTGAGGGGTTGAGCGGCTCAGCTCGAACTCCGTCGTGGGGGCGTGCCGTCCGGGCCGTTTCAACCGAACGGGTCCGTCTGCCCGCTCCCACGGGCTGACCAACCGGGTCACGTGGTGGTGGACGGTCGCGGTGCCCAGGTGCCCGCCGCGCTGGCGATCAGGAGTATCACCGCTGGTAGGAACGCGACACCGATGCCCAGCCCGAGCAGCAGACCCCATCCGGTGAGGACGAGCGCGGCCACCAGATCGGCGACCACTGTCAGTCGACCGACCCACTGCGCGAGAACGGGCAGCAGTGCCGCGACGACGGGAACGCCGAGCAGATAGCTGGCCGCGGCGCCCGAGTCGTCCACGGTGAAGGGAACCAGCACGGCGGCCACCAGTGCGGTGATCGCCAGGGCCGACCATCTGAGCACCGACCGGGTGTTGGCCGGCTTGCGGACCAGGACCACGAGACCGACGAGCAGGACACCCACGATCGCGCCGACGGCCGCCAGACCAGTCATCTCGTTCTCCTCGACCCCCGTAGGTGGCGTTTAATCGAAGACGGCGGATCGTCGTCTCCGTGTCTCACGATACGGCTGGTCGGATCAGCCGCACGAGATCCGGCGTCGAGCAAGGAGGTCCCGGCATGCCTCTCCTGCGAATCCACCTCGACACCGACCGGACCACTGCCCGTCGGGTGCTGCAACTGCATCAGGAGGGCAGGATCCATCACGAGTCGCGGGAGGCCGCCCGGGAGCAGGCGTGGCGTCAGGGCCGCACCCCGGCCGGTGACCCGGTCTTCGTTGGCATCACCAACGGCCGCCGCGACGTGCAGTTGCTCTACGACGTCGAGGTCTACACCGACGCAACCCGTTGAGCAGGGGTCAGCCCGCGTCCAGCACCTCCCGCAGCCGCGCGGCGAACTCCTCGGGCTTGCCCGCGTAGCCGAACTCGCCGCCGAGGAACCCGCCATGGTGGCTCGGGAACACCACGGCCTCCTGGCCGAGCAGCGCCGCGAGGCCCAGGGCGGTGCGGGCGGTGTACGTCCCGGCCGACTCCTCGCCGACCGCGACCACGATCCGGGTGGGCGCGGCGGTGAGCACGCTCGCGTCGGGACGGTAGTCGGTGATCGCCCACGAGCTCTGCGACAGCAGCGGGTCGTCGCGGGTGCCGTCGTCGTCGGCGGTCATGCCGAACATCGCCGGGTCGGGGGTGGGTTGGGCGAAGTAGGCATCGGTGAATTCGCCCTGCCAGGAGGTCATCGCGATGAACGCGGCCATCCCCGCACCCGAGCCCTTCGCCTGGTACGCCTCGTAGAAGCCGGCTCGGGCGCGCTCGGCGGCCGTGGCGTCGGGGAGCACTGCGTTGATCGGGGGTTCGTGCGCCACCAGGGTGGCGACGTCGCCGGGGTGGGTGGCGACCAGTTCGAGTGCGGTCACCGCGCCGCCGCTGCTGGCGAACACGTCGACCGGACCGACGTCGAGCGTCTCGAGGAGCGCATGCAGGTCGGCTGCCTGCTGCTGCGGCGTGTGGTCGGATCGACCGTCCTTGCGCACACTTCGGCCCAGGCCACGCGGGTCGTAGGTGAGGACCGTGCGGTCCGTGAAGTGCGGGGCGAGCGCGGTGAAGCCCTCCGCCGTCATCGGCTGGCCGATCATGAGAAGCGGACGATGGGCGCCAGTGGGAGGTAGCGGGCCGCGGACGTCGTAGACCAGGTCGACGCCGGGAATGACCAGGGTGTGCGTCTGGATGTCCTGCATCCGATGAGACTACGGCCGGCTGACCTGTACCAGGGTGCCTCGCGGGCGGCGAGCCATCGAGTTCTTCGGGACGGCGCTCGTGCCCTGGCGGGCCGAGTGTCAGGTGCTACCGATCGGTGGCGCGGCGGATGGCCGCGGCCAACTGTGAGGAGTCGTGCCCGGACCCGACTCCGTCGACGAGAATCACCTCGCCGGTGAGGTGCCTCGTCCGCAACGGCTTGATCTCCTGATAATCGCTGGACTGGTACCAGGAGCGGGCCTGCTGCAGGTCGGGAAACTCAATGATGATCACGTCTCCGGGCCAGTCGCCCTCCAGAACGTCGATGGCACCACCGTGGACGATGAACCGGCCCCCGAACGGCGTGAGGGTGGCGTCGATTCGCTCCAGGTACGTCAGCACCTCGGCGTGCACGGGTGCCTTGCGGAGGTGCGCGAGCGCGTACGCGGTCATGATTGTCCGTCCTTTGGTCTGTCTTCTGACGTGGTTCGCGGTGGTGGCGGGCGGCGTGGGCCGCCGCGTCACGGCACCGGATCGGTCGTTCCAGAAGCGATCTTTCCGACGTCGTGGTGGGCTGTCGATTACCTCGCAGGTAATGGCCCGGCTGTCGGTGCGGAATTAGGGTCGGCGGGTGACGATCTCGGCCCGGCACGGGCGACCAGTGGGGGAGCTGCTGCGCGACTGGCGCCGGACTCGCGGAATGAGCCAGCTCGACCTGTCGATCGAGGCGGGAGTGTCGGCCCGGCACCTGAGCTTCGTCGAGACCGGCCGATCCCGGCCGAGCCCCGACCTCATCCTGCGGCTGGCCGAACACCTGGAGATGCCGCTGGCCGAGCGCAACGCGATGCTGCTGGCCGGCGGCTACGCGCCCGCCTACCCCCGCCACGAACTGACCGACCCCGAGCTGGCACCGGTACGGGCCGCCGTACGGCAGATCCTCGACGGCCACCGCCCGTACCCCGCGCTGCTCGTGGACCAGCACTGGCACCTCGTCGACGCCAACACTGCCGTCGCCCTGTTCACCATGGACGCGCAGCCCCACCTGCTCACCCCACCGATCAACGTGCTGCGCCTCAGCCTGCACCCCGACGGTCTGGCGCCGCGCATCGTCAACCTGCCCGAGTGGCGCGCCCACCTGCTGAAACGGCTGCACCAGCAGGCGGCGTCAACCAACGACCCGATCCTGTACGACCTGCACGAGGAGCTTCGCGGCTATCCCGGTGGCGACGTCGACACGACACCGACCAGCGATGCCCTCTCACGTGTTCTCGTTCCGCTGCGCTACCGACACGGTGACCAGGAGCTGTCCTTCGTCAGCACCACGACCCTCTTCGGTACGCCCCGGGAGGTCACCGTCGCCGGGTTGGCCGTCGAGGCGTTCTTTCCCGCTGACTCGGCGACCACGCAAGTCCTCCGAGCCCGTGCCGCGTCGTGACTCGGCCGCTGCCCGTCATCTCGGGGGAACGGGCGGCGGCTGACGGAGCGCGTCGCCGATGATGCCGGGCATCCGTCGGGCCACGCCCGCGAGGAGATCCGCGACCTGGACGCGCGGATCGTCCCGGGAGTCGACCACCACCAGCCCCGCCAGGGGTGACACCCCGTTCGGCAGTGCCTTGGTCCGGTGGACGCCGGCCGCCGACGCGTCGCTGTCGGCCAACACCCGCTGGAGGCGGGTCAGCCGGTCGGCCGTCAGGGCGCTCTGCTCGTCGTGGGTCACCAGCACCTGCCGCTGGCCGCCGCTCCAGGACAGGACCGTCTCCGCCAGCGCCGGCAGCAGCGGTTCCAGCGGAGGAGGAACCGTACGGTCGTCGATGTCGAGCCTGGCCACCACGGCCCGTACGTGGCTCGGGCTGAGCTCGTCGAGGACGGCGTCGGCCACCGTGCCGAGGCCGTGTCGCCGCAGCACGTCCCGGGCCTGGAAGAACCGCCGGACCGTCTGGTCGACCGGCAGTCGCCTCTTCATCCGGACCAGGTCGACGAACGCCGACAGGAAGGCGCCCCAGTCGCCTCCGGCCGAGCGTCCGGCCTCGTGCAGGGCGAGAGCCGCCGGATGATGCTCGCGAGCCAGGCGGGTGCCCGCCGCGTACGACGGCTCGGCCAGCAGGAAGTCCACGATCCGGGTGACGAGGAAGAACTCCTTGTCGATCAGGTGGACGTGCGCGCGGCCGGCCAGCGCCGCCAGGAACCACTCCAGTGCCTCTTGCGCACCCGAGCCGCGCAGGAACCGGCCGGACTTGAGCTCGTGCGGTGCGAAGCGGAACCCGGACCGCAGGGCGGTGATGAGCGCGACCGCCTCGTCGACGGCCAGGTCGACGCTCGCGTGTGTGATCACCGGGGCGGTCGAGTGCAGCAGGTTCGTACCTGAGAATCCCGACTCGTCGCAGGCGATCTCCACGACGGCCCCGACCACCACCGCGCCGCCCGGCGGCAGTCCACCCTGAAGAGGCGATCTCACCGCCGCCCTCCCGCCATGCCGCCCATGGTCACCCGTGCGTCGGCAGAGAACAACCCGATTGCGGACGGGAGTCCCAGTCCTCAGCCGCTTCGGGGCGCACGTCGGAGCTGGTGCGCGGCTGGCCCGGCTGTCCGCCCGCGTACATCTGATGTATGTCCATCGGGTTGGGTGGTCGTCGGCCTGATTCTGGTGATTCACCGTGCTGTGCCGTGTTGCTACGCCGCTGCTCATGTGCCCGTACATCTTGTTGACCGGCCGGAGCGGCACCGCGTCCATCCATCGATCGACCGTTGCCTATTCTGTGGCCCCGGAGTAACCTTCCCGAAACACATCAGATGTCTGGCTCGCCAAGGCCCGGCGTCGGCCTGCTCAGGCAGGGTCCCGGTTGGCCCCACCAAGCGGATCCCCATGTCGAGTCCCATAGTTGTCACGCTTCGGGGTGGCCGGACTGGTCACCGTTTGGAGGATCGATGTCAGACCTGACCCGACGGCAGGCCCTCAAGATCGGCGCAGCCGGCGCGGGTGGCGCTCTCCTACCGGTGCCCTGGACCGCCGTGGCACGAGCGGACTCGGTGGCGCCGCCGCAGGTGCTGGCCGCCGGGGACCTCGCCCTCTGGTACGACGAAGGGGCCGGGACCGACTGGCTGCGGGCGCTGCCGATCGGCAACGGCCGGCTCGGCGCCATGGTCTTCGGCAACGTCGACACCGAGCGACTTCAGCTCAACGAGGACACCGTCTGGGCCGGTGGGCCGCACGACCCCAGCAACCCCAGAGGCGCGGGAGCGCTCGCGGAGATCCGGCGGCTGGTCAACGCGAACCAGTGGACCCAGGCCCAGGATCTGATCAACCAGACCATGATGGGCAACCCCGGCGGCCAGTTGGCCTACCAGACCGTCGGCAACCTGCGGCTCGCGTTCGGTTCCGCCAGCGGAGCGTCGCAGTACGACCGGACGCTCGACCTCACCACCGCCACCGTCACGACGACGTACGTGCTGAACGGCGTTCGGCACCAGCGGGAGGTGTTCGCCAGCGCGCCCGACCAGGTCATCGCGATGCGACTGACCGCCGACCGGACCGGCTCGATCAGCTTCACCGCCACCTTCGACAGTCCGCAGCGCACCACGGTCTCCAGCCCGGACGGCACCACGATCGGCCTCGACGGCGTCTCCGGAAACATGGAGGGCGTCACCGGCGCGGTCCGCTTCCTGGCCCTGGCCAACGCGACCGTCAGCGGCGGCAGCGTGTCAAGCTCCGGCGGCACCCTGCGGGTGACCAACGCCAACAGCGTGACCCTGCTGATCTCCATCGGCTCCAGCTACGTCAACTACCGCAACGTCGGCGGCGACTACCAGGGCATCGCCCGGCAGCGCCTCACCGCCGCGCGGGCCAGCAGCTACGACCAGCTGCGCAGCCGGCACGTGGCCGACTACCAGGCGCTGTTCGGCCGGGTCACTCTCGATCTGGGCCGCACGTCCGCGGCCGACCAGACGACGGACGTCCGGATCGCCCAGCACAACAGCGTCAACGACCCGCAGTTCTCCACGCTGCTGTTCCAGTACGGCCGCTACCTGCTGATCTCGTCGTCGCGGCCCGGCACCCAACCGGCCAACCTCCAGGGCATCTGGAACGACTCGCTGGCCCCGGCGTGGGACTCGAAATACACGATCAACGCCAACCTGCCGATGAACTACTGGCCGGCCAACACCACCAACCTGGCCGAGTGCCACAACCCGGTCTTCGACATGGTCAGAGATCTCGCCGTCGCCGGAGCGCGCACCGCCCAGGTGCAGTACGGCGCCGCCAGTGGCTGGGTCACCCACCACAACACCGACGCGTGGCGGGCCACGGCGGTGGTGGACGGCGCGTTCTGGGGCATGTGGCAGACCGGCGGCGCCTGGCTGTCCACGTTGATCTGGGACCACTACCTGTTCAACGGCGACATCGAGTTCCTGCGGACGAACTACCCGGCCATGAAGGGCGCGGCGCAGTTCTTCCTCAACACCCTGGTGACCGAGCCGACCCTCGGTTACCTGGTGACCAACCCGTCGAACTCGCCGGAGCTGAGCCACCACGCGAACGCCAGCGTGTGCGCCGGCCCCACCATGGACAACCAGATCCTGCGGGACCTGTTCGACGCGTGCGCCCGGGCCAGCGAGATCCTCAACGTGGACAGCACCTTCCGGGCGCAGGTTCGCGCCACCCGGGACCGGCTCCCGCCCATGAAGATCGGCTCGCGCGGCAACATCATGGAGTGGCTCTACGACTGGGTGGAGACCGAACCCAACCACCGGCATATCTCGCACCTGTACGGTCTGGCCCCCAGCAACCAGATCACCAAGCGCGGCACTCCGCAGCTGTTCGAGGCGGCCCGGCGGACCCTGGCGTTGCGCGGCGACGACGGCACGGGCTGGTCGCTGGCCTGGAAAATCAACTTCTGGGCTCGGATGGAGGAGGGCAAGCGGGCCCACGACCTGATCCGCTACCTCGCCACCACCGCGCGGCTCGCGCCCAACATGTTCGACCTGCACCCGCCGTTCCAGATCGACGGCAACTTCGGCGCCACCTCCGGCATCGCCGAGATGCTGTTGCAGAGCCACACCGGCGAGCTGCACGTCCTGCCCGCGCTGCCGCCGGCCTGGCCGAGCGGTCGGGTGACCGGCCTGCGCGGTCGGGGTGGGCACACGGTCGGCATCACCTGGGCGAGCGGTCTGGCCACCGAGATCCTCATCCGACCGGACCGGGCCGGCACCGTCCGCCTGCGCTCCCGGATCCTGACCGGCACCGTCACCGTGGTCGACACCGCCGACGGTACGGCGGCCCGGACCACCCGGATCGAGTCCGACCTGATCGACGTCACAGTGCAGGCCGGGCGCACCTACCGGGTCACCAGTTCCGGTGCCACCACGCCGACACTGGAGCAGAGCTTCAGCAACGTCGGCATCACCAGCGACAGCAACACCAACGTCGGGAACTTCGACGGTGGCGGGGCTTCGCTCTCCGCGCAGGCCCTGGCGCAGGCCGGTGCCAGCCCGGGCGGCACGGTGAGCCGCAACGGGATCAACTTCCGCTGGCCCAACGTCAGCTCCGGGGCCGCCGACAACGCCATCGCCTCGGGCCAGACCATCGGCGTGACCGGCACCGGCAGCACGCTCGGCTTCCTGCTGACCGGCACCTACGGCGCGGTGTCGGGGACCGGCACTGTGGTCTACGCCGACGGCACCCGCCAGACGTTCACGTTGAGCACGCCCGACTGGTACGGCGGGCCGCACTCCGGGGGCACCGCGGCCATCGTGTCCGCGTACCAGAACCGGCCCAACAACGTCCGCCAGGCCACCGCCGCCTGCATCTACTACGTGGGTGTCGCGTTGCAGAGCAAGGCGGTGGCCTCGGTCGTGTTGCCCAACATCAGCGCCCGGCCGGCCACGAACGTGCCGACCATGCACATCTTCGCCATCGCGATCGGGGGCTGACAGCAACGGATCCTGCTCGGGGGAGCTCGACCGGGCCCGTCCCAACGTCAGGGGCGGGCCCGGTCGCGGCTTTCGGTGCTGCGGCAACGGTGAGTGCAGCCCGCGGTCGGCGGTGATCGTCGGTCGTCCGGGTCGGGGCGGATGCGGTATTGAGCGGTATACCTCAGAGGTATGAATATGACTCTGAGGTATACCGCTCAACAGCACATCGACATGCCGGTCTAGCGGATACGTTCGCCGCGGCTCTCGATCCGGAAGTAGTCGAAGGCGACATCGAGGTCGGTGGAGGTGCCCGCCCGGTTGAAGGCCAGCAGCCCGGCCTTCGTCGGCTCGACGGTGAGCGTCGTGGAGCCGATGTAGCGGTAGACGCTCCCGTCGGTGGAGTAGTAGGCGCGGTAGCTGTTTCCGATCTTGGTCAGTCGCAGCCAGATGGCGCCGTCGGCCCCGACGATCCGCTGGGCGTCGGCTCCGGTGATCTCCAGGGTGGACGCCGCGCCGTTCTGCTCGCGTAGGAAGACGATCCGGGTCCTGTTGACGGCGGCGGTCGCGTTGCCCATCTCCCAGGCGAGCTTCACGTAGTTGTCGTCGTCCGCGTACCCGAGTACACCGCCCTGCTCGTTGTTGGTGGCGAGTGGGCGGGAGAAGACGACCCTGGACTCGGCCGTCCAGTCGCCGTCGACGTCCTGCAGGGCCAGGTTCCTCGCGGTGTTGGCGTTGCCCTGGAGGTCGCCCTGCTGCGCGGTGACGACCAGGGACCCGTCGGCCAGGCGCCGGCTGCTCTCGTCCGGACGGACCCACTGCCACTGCGGGCCGGGTTGGGCCGAGTCGAACTCGTCGCTGCCGGTGATGCTGGTGTTCAGGTCCACGGTGTAGACCGACGAGGCTCCGCCGTTGGTGACGGTGACCCGGGCCTGCCCGGTGGGGCTGGTCGCCTGCGCGACCGCGACGGTGGCGGCGGGGTCGGCGGCGCTGGCGGTGACCGTCGGCACGGTCGTGGTGCCGGCCGGCGTGAGGGCGTTGTAACGCAGCACCGTCGGCGCGAACGACGCCAGTCGCTTGCCGTCTACGCGCAGGGCCGTCAGCGTCGTGTCGGGCACCAGGTTGAAGACGTAGTTCTTCACCAGGGGGCCGAAGAAGCTCTCCGTCGTGACCTTGACGACCGCCTGGCCGGGTACGTCGGCCGCCTGGGAGATGATCTCGTAGCGGGCCTTCCGGTCGGCCGTCCGCACCTTCGTGATGGTCGGTGACGCCCCGGCTGGCACCGGGATGGTGTACGAGGTGTCCGACAGGTTGAAGCCGCCGAACCTCTTCCCGTTCACCACGATCGTCGCCGACAGTGGCGCGTCGTCGACCGGAATGTCCCGCCCGCTGAACTCCTTCCAGTAGTTCACCGAGGTGTCCCGCCAGTCGGCGGCGTCCGCCTCGTGCACCGCCAGCTTGGCGCGTACCTCCGCGAACCGGCGTGCGTCGAGGTCGGGTTGGAGCGCGTCCCAGGTCTCCCGCATCCAGGTCACGTACTGCACGCCCATCTGGTAGCGGTAGATCAACTCGTCCCAGAACGGCCGGCCGCTGTCCATCCGATGGCCCCACGGCACGTGGTGGAACCACATCAGCAGGTTCTCCGGGACCGAGTTGATGTTCCCGTAGCGCTGCTGCAACCGGGGGAAGTACTGGGCGGCCAGGTTGCTGCCGGTGGGGGAGCGGTCGAAGCCCAGACCGACGCTGTCGGCCTTGTTGTAGTAGATCGGGCTCCAGTCGTCTCGGCCCGCCCAGTCGGCGGGGTCGGGACGGTAGTGAGCGCCCTCGGCGAACTGGTGGCCGATGCCCAGCGGCGTCTGGTAGCTGACCAGCGACTCCCACGAGCCCATCATCATCTTGCGGATGGTGTCGACGACGCGCCGGTCGTTGCTCCAGGTCATCCGCGTCCAGTCGGTCGCGATGTCCGCCGAGTCGAGCGTCCAGTCCCACGCCTGGCGTCCGAAGGCGAACAGGTTCGCCTGGGCGAAGTGGTGCCCGGTCAGGTTGTCCGCGTTGCCGAGGTTGGCGACACCCACGATGGCGGTGTCCGGGTGGTGCTGGGCGGTCCCGTCGACGATGTTGCCGACCAGGCGCTTCTTGAGCAGCTTCCCGTTCGCGTCGGTCGCGTACGTGTCGGTCTTGAGGATCTCCTCGTACATCGGGCCGAGGTAGGCCAGCATCCAGTTCTGGCCGGTGTACTCCTGCGTGATCTGGAGTTCCAGGGCCTGGTTGGTGTTCTCCATCCGGCCGAACATCGGGTGGATGGGCTCCCGGGCCTGGAAGTCCAGTGGCCCGTTCTTGGTCTGGAGGAACACGTTGTCGGCGAAGCGTCCCCGGCTGCCGTCCGGCTGGACCTCGTCGTCGATCGGCCCGAACTCCAGGTAGGCCCGCTTGAGCCGGTCGTTGTCGACCTCGGCGTTGTAGACGAACGTCCGCCAGTGCACTGTCATCCCGAGCGGTGCCACCGCGGCGGCGATGGCGTTGGCGCCGTCACCGTGGTCGTACCCGAAGTCCTGTGGCCCCGGCTGGCCCTCGGAGTTGGCCTTCACGGTCAGGCCCATGAAGTCCGGAATCGCGGCCTGGATCTGCTGGGCCCGGCGGTGCCACCAGCCCCGGAAATCCGCGCCGTACGGATCGAGTTGGCTGTTGGTCAGCGTGTCGGGCGCGAACCGGCTGTCGGTGGGCGCGGTGTAGCGGATCGACAGGCCCAGCCTGATGCCGTACGGACGCAGCGCGTCGGCGAGGGCCGCCTCCTGCGCGATGCGGGTGCTCGTCAGGTACGCGTTGTCGGCGTTGACGTTGTTGATGGTGATGCCGTTGATGCCCAGGGACGCCAACGCGCGGGCCATGACGAGGTAGCGGTCGAGAATGACGGGCAGGTTCCGGCCGGCGCTGGCACCGGTCGCGGCGAAGTTGAAGATCGCCCCGCTCTCCCCGTTCAGCCCGCCCAGCCCGGAGGGATTGTTGCCCGCGTAGAGGCGCTCGGTCTCCCAGTTGTTCAGCAACCGATGCTTGATCTTCGGTGACTCCGCGACGCGGAGGTGGTCGATGGGTTTCCGGGTCTGTAGCAGCCGGAGGAAGGCGAAGGTGCCGTACAGCGCGCCGAGGTCGGTGTTGCCGGCGATGACGGTGAAGCGTGCCCTGCCCTTCGACACCGACCGGACGAGGTAGCCCTCGTCGCCCACAGTGGCCAGGTCGCGGGTCGCGATGGTGCGGCCCACCAGCGGCGAACTCGTCGGCGTGCCGACCACGATCGCGCCGTCCGGGACCGTGCCGCCGCCGACCGTCGCCACGGGTGTCGGTTGACCGAGCAGCCCGCCCAGACCGCGCACCAGTTCGTCCCGGGCGGCGCCCAGCGTGCTCTCGACGAGCTTCTCGCTCGAATCGGGGGCCATGGCGAGGTCGGTCGTGTGCCGGTGGACCTTCGTGGCGTCGGCGTTCTCGACCACGATCGCCGTGGCCGCGCGGCGGTAGTCACGCAGCAGCTTCGCGTCGTCGACCGGCACGTACCGCAGCCACAGGTCGGAGCCGTTGTAGTCGTCCGGCGACGGGGCTGCGGCGACCGGCGTGGTGGTGGCGACCGTGAGGGTGGCCGCGACGGTGGCCAGTGCCGTGCCCAGCACGATGAGGGTTCGCCGTAGCCGGGGCACCGAAGCTCGGTTCATCGCCATCTCCTCGTTCGTTCGCTGGGACGCCGTTCGGCCCGTCCCGCGAGCGCAACGACGTTGCTGGATGGATGCGCGTCGATCCTTCCCGGCGTGGCTGCGCCTCGGCAACGAGTTGTCGTTTCTTGTCGCGGGGCCGCTCGGCCCTCACGGCAGGTGGGCCGCCGGGCCGGGAACCGGCCGCTGCCGTACCCACGCTGGTCTGGCCCGACCGGGGCTCGGGTTGCGCGCGGCCGTCGAGTCGCGGACCACGAGGCGTACCGGCAGGACCATCGGCCGGCCGGTGTGCCCGCGCGCACCCTCGATCATCGTGAGCAGGTGCCGGGTAGCGGCCGAGC
The DNA here is from genome assembly GCF_040302185.1 of Micromonospora sp. NPDC127501. NCBI lineage: Bacteria > Bacillati > Actinomycetota > Actinomycetes > Micromonosporales > Micromonosporaceae > Micromonospora > Micromonospora sp. NPDC127501. Next base: position 141,244 of record NZ_JBEORJ010000008.1, read on the forward strand.
CCTCCGCGTAGAGCGGTGCCGCGACGGTGGTGAGCCCGGGCGTGACGATGTCGGCGGCGAGGATGTTGTCGAAGCCCACGACGCTGACGTCGCCCGGAACGTTGACGCCCATCCGGTTGAGACCACGGATGATCCCGATGGCCATCTGGTCGTTGAAGGCCAGGACCGCCGTCGCGGGACGCGCGCACAGCTCCTGCGCGGCCCGCTCACCGCCGGCCAAGGTGGGGCTGAACGGCCCGATCTGGCGAACCTTGATCTCCAGCTCCATGCCCGCCTCGAGCAGCGAGCGCCAGCGCACGCCGTTGGGCCAGGACGCCTGGGGGCCCGCGACGTAGGTGATGTGGTCGTGCCCCAGCTCACCGAGGTGTTCGGCGGCACGCCGCACCCCACGACTGTCGTCCGTGACGACGCACGGCACGTCGGCGAGAGCGCGGTTGAGGACCACCACCGGTCGCTGCTTGGCGACCATCCGGATGGCCGAGTCGGACATCCGGCTGCTGGCCAGCACGATGCCGTCGACTGTCGACATGGTGCGTTCGACCGCCGCCCGTTCCAGCCGGTCGGACTCCTGGGCGTCGATCAGCACCGTGGTGTATTCGCCGTCGGCCGCCACCTCCTGCGCTCCGCGCACGATCTCGGCGTACACCGGGTTGGTGATGTCGGCGATGACCAGCGCGATCATCTGGGTGCGGGACGTGGTGAGGGCGCGAGCGAGGGGGTTGGTCCGGTAGCCCAACCGCTCGGCGACCTGCCGGATCCGTTCGGCGGTCTCGGAGTTGACGCGACTCGGTCGGGAGAAGGCGCGGGACACCGTGGACGGTGAGACGTCTGCCTCGAGGGCGACGTCGTAGATCGTGACTCGCTGTCCCGGCGGCCTGATGTGGTCGGGCATCTGCATGCTCCTCCCGGCTACGCGCCGTGATCATGGTATGGCGGCTGTGAATACTCGGCAATGCCCCCGCAACAATCCAGCAGCCCGATCACATTCGCGCGAGGCAATACATGGCAACCCGTTGCCGCCGCGGCGCGCCGGCTGCCTCAATCAGCACTGATGACACCTGGCGGAGGGAACGGCTCATGGGTATCTCGCGGCGCGGCGCTCTCCTGGTCACGGCATCGTCGCTCCTGGTGGGCGCGGTCGGGTGTGGGGCACCCGAGGCCCCCGGCGACAACAAGGGCGACAACACCGGTGAGGTGCCCCAGCGGCCCGGTAAGGCCGTCACGCTCAACGTTCTCGACGTGGCGGGCAACCTCCAGCTGACCCAGGGGATGATCGACGAGTTCGTCTCGAAGAACCCCGACGTGATCTCCCGGGTGACCTATTCGAAGGCGCCGGCGCCCGAGCTGGCCGGGAAGATCAAGGCTCAGCAGGGGGCGGACCGGGTGGACATCGGTCTCGTGCTGACCGGCGTCGACGGCCTGGCCGCCGGGATCGAGCAGGGGCTCTGGATCGACGTGTTGCCGACCTTCCAGGACCGTCTCGGCGGCATGAGCAACTACCTGGAGCCGGCCGCCGCGATGCAGAAGCTCGCCGGCAACGCGGGCGTCACCGTCACCTACTATCCGTCAGGTCCGTTGCTCGAATATCTGCCGTCCCGCTTGGCGACGCCACCCACCAGCGCGGACGCGCTGCTCGCCTGGGCCAGAGCCAACCCCAGGAAGTTCCAGTACGCCCGCCCGGCCAACTCCGGCCCGGGCCGGACGTTCCTGATGGGTCTGCCCTACATCCTGGGCGACTCGAACCCCAAGGACCCCACCGCCGGCTGGGACAAGACGTGGGCCTTCCTCAAGGAGTTGGGCCAGTACGTCGACTACTACCCGTCCGGCACCACCGAGACCATGAAGAACCTCGCCAACGGCACCGCGCACCTGATCGTCAGCACGACCGGTTGGGACATCAACCCGCGGGTGCTCGGCACCGTGCCCAAGGAGGCCAGGATCACCCCGATCGACGGCTTCCACTGGGTCACCGACGCGCACTACGCCGTCCTGCCCAAGGGCGTGTCGACCGACACCCAGGCCGCCGTGCTGGCCCTGCTGGCGTTCATGCTCACCCCTGAACAGCAGGCGAAGGCGTACGACGAGGGTTACTTCTACCCGGGCCCGGCGATCAAGGAGGTCCAGCTCTCGTCGGCGCCGCAGAAGAGCCAGGACGCGATCCGGGAGTTCGGTCGCCCCGAGTACGACGCGCTGATCGCCGGAAACCCGACCGAGGTCCCGCTCGACGCGAAGAGCCTGGTGGCGGCGTTCAGCCGCTGGGACCGCGAGATCGGCGGCGGCAAGGTCAAGCAGGGATGAGCGCCTTCACCCAGCTGCGGTTGGACGGGGTGTCCCGCCGGTTCGGTGGCCAGGCCGCGCTCACCGGGCTGGACCTGACGATCGAGGCGGGGGAGTTCATCGCCCTGCTCGGCCCGTCCGGCTGCGGCAAGTCGACGGCGTTGAACTGCCTGGCCGGGCTGCTGCCGTTGACGGAGGGGAGCATCTGGCAGGACGAGCGCCGCATCGACACGCTCCCGCCGGAGCGGCGCGGCTTCGGCATGGTGTTCCAGAGCTACGCCCTCTTTCCGCACCTGACGGTCCGGGCGAACATCGCCTTCGGACTGCGGATGCGGCGGCTGCCCAAGGAGGAGACGCGCCGGCGTACGGCGGAGGCGGTCCGGCTGGTTCGACTGGAGGACCACGTCGACAAGCTGCCCGGTCAGCTCTCGGGTGGCCAGCAGCAACGCGTCGCCATCGCCAGGGCCGTCGTGTTCGAGCCGTCCCTGGTGTTGATGGACGAGCCGTTGAGCAACCTCGACGCCAAACTGCGCCTGGAGATGCGGACCGAGATCCGCCGGCTGCACCAGTCGTTGGGGCTCACCACCGTCTACGTGACCCACGACCAGGAGGAGGCGCTGTCGCTGGCCGACCGGCTGGTGGTGCTGCGGGAGGGGCGGGTGCAGCAGATCGGCTCGCCGCGTGAGCTGCACACCCGACCGACGAACTGGCACGTCGCCGACTTCATGGGCTACCGCAACCTGTGGCGGGGGCGGGTGGAGCAGTCCGACGGTGCCCGGGCCACCGTCGAGGCGTCCGGCCATCGCCTGCTCGGCGAGGTGGTGGGGGGCCTCCAGCCCGGGGCGGACGTCGTGCTCGCGGTACGCCCCGAGGACATCCGCGTCGACGGGCCCGGCGAGATCGGCAACGCCATGTCGGCGACGGTCGAGGTGGTGGAGTACCAGGGCCGCCAGTTGGCGGCCGAGGCCCGCACCGACACCGGGCTGCTGCTGCACCTGCGGACCGAGCAGCGGATCGCGCCGGGCGACCAGGTCAAGCTCGCCGTCGACCCGCAGCGGCTGCTGGTCTACTCCACCGACGCGTCGACGCAGCCCGACCGCCTCGCGGACGCCCCGGGGGCGACACGGTGAGCGGCGCCGGGCCCGGGAGGCCGCTGGCGCACTGGCAGCACCGTCTCGCCGAGCGGGGCGTCGATCGTCAGCTCTGGTTGCTGGTCCCGGCCCTGGTCTTCGTCATCGCCCTGTTCCTCTACCCGTTCTTCTACGGGCTGACGCTCTCGTTCCAGCCGACCAGGGGCGGGCCGTTCAGCGACTACGCCCGGTTCTTCTCCGACTCCTACGAGCGGGGCACGATCTGGATCACGCTGCGGATCGCGTTGCCCGCCGCGCTCCTGAACGTCCTCGCCGCGGTGCCGATCGCCTACCGGATGCGCGGCCGGTTCCGGGGCAAGCGGCTGGTCACCACGCTGCTGGTCGTGCCGATCACGCTCGGCACGGTCCTCACCGCACAGGGGTTGTTGAACTTCCTCGGCCCGACCGGCTGGTTCAACCGGATCCTGTTGGCCAGCAACCTCGTCGACGAGCCGGTGCGGCTGACCCACAACTACTGGGGCGTGTTCTTCTCGCTGGTGATCACCGGCTTTCCGTTCGCGTTCCTGCTGGTGCTCTCGTACCTGTCCGGCATCGACCCGACCCTGGAGCGAGCGGCCGCGACGCTGGGCGCGGACTGGCGCCGTCGGTTCACCCGGATCACCCTGCCGCTGCTGATGCCCGGCCTCGCCACGACCTTCTGCCTGACGTTCGTGCTGGCGTTCAGCGTGTTCCCGTCGGCCGTTCTGGTCGGCAACCCGGCCGGGGAGACCCGGGTCATCTCCCTCGCCGCCTATCAGGCGGCCTACGAGCAGTACGACTACCCGTACGCGTCGGCGATCGCCATGATCATGGGCTTCGTCGAGCTGGTCATCATCGCGGTGGTGCTCGCCGCTCGTAGCCGCTTCTACACCGGCTCCACCGGAGGCAAGGGCTGATGGCAACGACCACCCAGGCCCCACCAGCGCGGCCCCCCGCCACCAGCACCGACCGGCGGCGGCGTATCGCCGCGCGTCCGGCCGCCTGGATCGTGTGGGGCGTCGTCATCTTCTTCTTCCTCAACCTGCTGGGCGTCGTGGCGTCCGTGCTGGTCAGCTCGTTCGGCCGGCGCTGGTTCGACACCTGGCTCCCGGACGGCTACACCACCAGCTGGTACGCCCGAGCCTGGGACGAGTTCGCGCTCCTGTCGGTCATCGTCGTGACGCTGGAGGTCTCCGTACTCGTCGTGGGCCTCTCGCTGGTGATCGGCGTGCCGGCCGCCTACGCCCTCGCGCGGCGCTCGTTCCCGGGCAAACGGCTGATCTTCCTGGTGTTCCTGCTGCCCATCCTGATGCCCCCGATCACGTACGGCATCCCGCTGGCGACCGTCCTCTACAAGTTCGGCCTGGCCGGGCACATGTCCGGGGTGGTGCTCGCCAACCTCGTGCCGTCGGTGCCCTTCGTCATCCTGACCATGACCCCGTTCATCGAGCAGATCGACCCGAGGATCGAGAGCGCCGCGCGCATGTGCGGCGCGGGCCTGCGGACGGTGTTCCTCCGGGTCCTCACGCCGCTGCTCGTGCCGGGCATCCTCGCCTCCGCGATCCTCGTGCTGGTCCGGACCGTGGGCATGTTCGAGCTCACCTTCCTGACCGCGGGGCCGGACTCGCAGACCCTGGTGGTGGCGCTCTACTACTCGATGTCCGCGTCCGGGATCAGGGCGCAACAGTCGGTCGACGCCATGGCGGTCATCTACACCTCGATGATGCTGGTCCTCCTCGTCGTCGCGCTGCGCTACGTCAACCCGACCCAGTTGGTGGCCCAGGTCAAGGACGAGCCGGAGCACTGAGGCCGGCGCTGGCGTCGAGGATCTCACCCAGCCGACCCGCGACGGTGAGGAGCGCGGGCAGCCTCGTCCGCAGACCGCGATAGGCCGCGGCGAGAGCCGGGTCCACCGCGACGGGCTCGCCGCCGGCGACCTCGGGATCGAGCTGGGTGACCGCCTCCTGAAGATCGGCGGTGTGGCCGACCGCGAAGAGCCCGAGGGTCGCCGCGCCGAGGGTCACGTGGTCGGCCACGCCCGCGACGCGGACCGGGCAGTCCAGCACCGCCGCCATCACCTCGCGCCACAGCGCAGACCCGAAGGCGCCGCCGGTCAGGCGGACGCTGTCGATCGGCGTCAGCTCGGCCAGCCGGTCACGGACACCGGCGAGTTGCAGGCAGACGCCCTCCACGGCGGCCCGGACCAGGTGGCCGCGCGAGTGCTCGCTGCGCAGGCCCAGGAACGCGCCCGGCGGGGCGTAGCCCTGCGGCGGGGCCTCGTCGGCCCGCAGGTAGGGCAGCATCACGAGACCGTCGCTACCCGGTGCGATCCGCTCGGCGAGATCCAGGAGAGCGGGCGCGGCACTGTCGTCACCGAGGACGCGTCCCGCCCAGCGCACGACGTTGCCGCCGTTGCTGAGCGCGCCGCCGACAACCCACGCGTCGTCGGTCAGCGCACCGCAGGAGAAGGTCTCCGCCGGATCGGTGAGGGGAGCCTCGACGACCGTCCGCAGGGCCCCGGTGGCCCCGAGCGTCAGACCACCGACGGTGGGGTCGATCGCCGCCGCGCCCAGACTGCGCAACGGACCGTCTCCCGCGCCGACGACGACCGGTGTGCCGGAGGGCAGGCCGACCGTGCGCCCGGCCGTCGGCGACAACCGCAACACCGCCGTCGTGGGCAGCACCGGGGGCAGCTGACTCTCGGACACCCCGGCAAGATCGAGTACGGCGGGACTCCACCCCCGACGGTGCACGTCGAACATCCCGGTGCCGGATGCCGAGGACAACTCGGTCACCAGCATCCCGGTGAGCCGATGGACCACGTAGTCCTTGAGGCCGATCCACCACCGCGTCGCCGTGCAGAGGTACGGCTCGTGGCGGGCGAACCACAGGAGCTTGCAGAGCGGGTTCATCGCGTGCACGGGTGTGCCCGTCAACCGGTGCAGCTCCCGGCTCTGGCCGGACAACCGCAACTCACGGGCCGCCTCCGACGACCGCACGTCGCGCCGGGTCAGCAGTGGCGTCACCGGCGTCATGGCCGCGTCCAGCCCGATCAGGCCGTACCTGGCGGAACTCAGCGCGAGGGCGACCACCTCCGCCCCGGCGGTGCCGGCCACACACGCGGACATCGCCGCCAGGGTGGCCGCCATGAGCACGTCCGGCTCCTGCACCTGCCAGCCGGGCACCGGCTCCAACAGTGGGTACTCCCGCGTCGCGACGTATCGTGCGGTGCCGTCCAGTGCGAACGCGACAGCCCGTACGGCAGTGGTGCCCACGTCGACTCCGACGATCACCCGACGCTCCGGCCCCATCCGCACATGGTCGAGCGGTGTGCGGATGGCCGGCAAGCGGTTGCGGGCAGTTGTCGTCACGGCGGCGCGTAGCCGACCCGTTCGCCTGGAAGATCAGGCATCACCGACGTGAGCCGTGACAGGATCGTCGGCATGCCGGTTCGTGCACTGAGCTTCGGGACGGTGGCGCGACAGTACGAACGGTACCGACCGGGCTACCCCGCCGAGCTCGTCGACCTGGTGCTGACGTACGCGGACCGGCCGGTTCGCAAAGGCGCTGGAGATCGGCGCCGGCACCGGCAAGGCGACCCGGCTGTTCGCCGGAGCGGGCGTCACGGTCACCGCGACCGAGCCGGACGGGGCCATGCTCGCCGAGCTGCGCAGGCACGTGCCAGCAGGCGTCCGGACCGTGCGGGCCGCATTCGAGGACCTGCGGCCGGGTGCGCGGTACCACCTGGTCTACGCGGCAGCGGCACTGCACTGGACGAACCCGCAGGGGCGATGGTCGCGGATGGCCGCGCTACTGGAACCCGGCGGCGTGTTCGCCTCGTTCGGTGGACCAACCCAGCTGGTTGACCCGGCGGTGGCCGACGCTGTCCGCGTCGCCCGGGCACCCTTCCTGGAGAGCGACGAGATTCCGTCGCCCGACGGCACGCCCCCGGAGCAGGCCATGCAGTGGCCGGGCACCGAGCTCCGACGTTCCGCCTGGTTCACCGATGTGCAGCAGACAGTGATCGAGCGTCGGCTGACGATGAGTGCGCGCGACTACGTCGGGCATCTGTCGACGATCTCGGCGTATCTCGAGCTGCCGGCTTCGAAGCAGCAGCAGGTCTTCGCCCAGATCGAACAGGTCCTGCCCGAGACGGTCGAGCTTTGCGCCGACGTCGTCGTGCATCTCGCGCGTCGATGCCCCGAGCGGTAGCGAGGGTGGTCAGACCAGGAACTGCTCCCGCATCCGCGCGCCCAGGTTGATCCCGCCCACCGCCCGAGGGCCGGCCGGGTCGTGCACGGCGACGGTGTTGTTGCGACGCATCAGCTCACGGACCGCGGGCGGTAGTCGTGGCGGGTCGTCCATGGCCGCGAGGACCTGCCCGGCACTGACGATCAGTCGATCGGCCAGGGTGGCGGCGTCGGTGTCCACCCGCACCCGGCCGTACTCCCAGCCGGAGGTGGTCAGGTCGAGCACCTCGAACACGCGGCTCACCAGCGGGTTAGGGTCGGTCACCCGGTCGAGCCGGGGCGCCCGGTTGCCGACCACGGTGACGGCGGCGGCCACCTGCGCGTACGGGTGGAAGCCGCACGGCAACGCGAACAGCGGCCAGCGCAGGGCCGGACCCGCCTCCTTCCACAGCGGCCGGTAGTTACGGCGGTGCACCAGCAGTCGCCGGCCCGTCCGTCGGTGGATCTCCTGGGCCTGCGCCTGAAGGTCCACGTGGGCCTCGTCGGCGACCTGACTGACGATCCGGGTCGCCACCACCAGGCCGTCGTCACTGTCGAGCGAACCGGCGAGCGCCTCGACCTGCTCGTTGAACCGGATCCGCGCGTGGGGGCCGTACCGGGACTGGACGTCGTGCAGCAGCGCCTGCTGGCGTCCCGGGTCGAGCTGGACTCGCCTACCGCCCAGCAAACGACGGAGCCAACGCATGTCGCCTCGATTCAGCAGAGCCGTCGCGGACGGCGGCAATGCTAGTGCGTCGACTCTCCCTCATGTTCCCAAGGGGGGTGATCGACTCGGCTCTCGGAAACGGCGGTCACCGCCGACGCGGCGTGATCAGCCCCGACTCGTACGCCCACACGACCAGCTGCGCCCGGTCGCGGCAGTGCAGCTTCGTCATGGCCCGGTTGACGTGTGTCTTGGCGGTCAGCGGACTGATCACCATGCGCACGGCGATCTCGTCGTTGGTCAGCCCACGGGCGACCAGCTCGACGACCTCCTGCTCCCGGGCGGTCAGCACGTCACGTCCGGCCGTGGGCACGGCCGGCGGTGGGCCGGCCACGAACTCACTGATCAGTGTGCGGGTGACGGTCGGCGCGAGCAGCGCGTCACCGCGCGCGACGACGGTGACGGCGTGCAGCAGGTCGGCGGGGTCGGCGTCCTTCAGGAGGAAGCCGCTGGCGCCGGCGCGGAGGGCGGCGAACACATAGGAGTCGAGCCCGTAGTTGGTGAGGATGAGCACGCGGATCGCGGCGAGGTCGGGATCGGCGGCGATGCGCCTTGTGGCCTCGATGCCGTCGAGGCCCGGCATCTGCACGTCCATCAGCACGACGTCCGGGCGCAGACACCGCGACAGGTGGACGGCCGAGGTGCCGTCGGTCGCCTCACCGACGACCTCCAGGTGGTCCTCGGCGTCGAGCAGTGCCCGGAAGCCGGCTCGCATCAGCGCCTGGTCGTCGGCGAGCAGCACCCGGATCATCCCGGCTCCTCCGGCCGGCGGGCGGTCATCGCGGGCCGTCCAGCGGGAAGGTGGCCCGTACGGTGAACCCGTGGTCGTCGTGTGCGGCGGTCCGCAGCGTGCCGCCCAGGGCGCTGACCCGCTCCCGCATGCCGCGCAGGCCCACGCCCGGGGTCAGGGGCTCAGCCGGCGACGCCTGACCGTCGTCGGTGACCGCGACGGTCAGCCCTGCCGGGGCGTACTCCACCTGGATGTGCGCTGTCGCGGGCCCGGCGTGGCGGGCCACGTTGGTGAGGGCCTCCTGGATGACCCGGTACCCGGCCTGGTCGACCTCGTCGGGCAGGTCCCCGCGCTGGCCGGTGACGGTCACCTGCACCGGTACGCCGACGGCCCGGGTCCGCTCGGCCAGCTCGTCCACCCGGGCCAGCCCGACCCGATCGCCGTCGGTCGGCGCGCGGAGGACGTCGAGGGTGGTGCGGAGTTCCCGCATCGCGGCGCCGCTGGCCTCCTGGATCGCCAGCAGCGTCGCCGACGGCTCCTCGCCGTGCTTGCGGGCCAGGTGCACGGCGATCCCCGCCTGCACCTTGATCACCGAGATGCTGTGGGTCAGGGAGTCGTGCAGGTCGCGGGCGATGCGCAGGCGCTCCTCCCCGGCGCGCCGCAACGCCATCTCCTCGCGGGTGCGTTCGGCCTCGATCGCCCGCTGCTCGACCTGCTCCAGGTACGCCCGGCGCTGCCGCGCGACGAGCCCGGCGACGTTGGCCGCCACGAACCAGCCGAGCAGCAGGGCCGTCCGCTCGGCGACCAGTTGGCCTGGTCGGCCGGCCGGCGCCATCGAGATGTCGCGGGCCAGGAAGCTACCGAGGAAGGCGAGGCTGGCCACGGCGGCGGCCGACCGGTGTCCCTGCCAGGCGCTGACGTAGACCGCGCAGAGGACGGGGAACGCGGCGGACACCCCGGGGTGCACCCGGACGTGAACGGCCAGCATGGCGACGGTGACCACGCCCAGCGCCACCACCGGGTAGCGCCGGCACGCCGCCAGGGCCAGCACGGTGGCGAGGACCAGGGCGACGTCGAGCACCTCGACCGGCGCGGCGTCCGGGGTGAGCACGGCGTTGCCGAGCAGGAGGACGCCGAGGGCGAGACCGCCGAGGGCGTACGGGAGGTCACGGCGCATGGTCGCACTGTAGAACGGCCGTCGTCGGTGGAGCATCCCACGCGCGTGGTACCTGCGGCGTACCACGGGCGCGGTATGAGCGGCGGGGCAAGTGTCTGCGGTGGCACGACGATTTCCCGGGCCGCCGGAACGAGCATCGAGCCCATGACATACCGCTTCTTCACCCCCACGCCGACGAGGGCGGCCACCGGCCGCACCGCGGCCGTCTACCAACAGTTGCGCGACGACTTTCTCGGGCCGTTGCCGACCTTCCAGGCGCTCTCGGCCGTGCCGGAGGTGCTGGCCGCGACCTGGGCGCTGATGCGGGAGGCGCTGCTCGCCGGGAACGCGCCCCGGGTGGAGCGCGAACTCGTCGCGGCCGCGGTGTCCCGAGCCAACCGCTGTCAGTTCTGCGTCGACGCCCACGTGCTGCTGCTGCACGCGCTGGGCGCACCGAAGCTGGCCGAGGCTGTCGCCCGGGGCGAGACGCCCACCGAGCCGAGGCACGCCGCGCTCGTCGGCTGGGCGCAGGCGAGCCGCAGCCCCAGAGCCGCCGACTGGACCGGCACCCACGGCCCGGAGATCACCGGCACCCTGCTCGCCTTCCACTTCGTCAACCGGGTCGTCTCCGCGTTGCTCGACTCCGATCTGCTCCCCGGCGGCCTGCAACGCTCCCCGCTGGTGCGCTCGGTCGGCGGTCGGCTCTACGCCAAGGCGGCCCGGGAGCCGAAGGAGCCCGGCCGAAGCCTCCCGCTCCTCGACGCCGACCCGACGGCATCACCTCCCGTCTGGGCGGGGGACAGCCCCGTGGGCGTCGCCTACGCGTCGCTGCGCAACGCCGCCAACCGGGGTGGGGACCTGCTGGGCGACGTGGCGCGCCAGACCGTCACGGCCACCGTGCGCTGGGAGGACGGGCGGTTCCCGGCCCGGCCCGCGGACTGGGCCGTCGACCTGGTGCGGGACGTGCCGGGCACGGACCGCATCGGGACGCGGATCGCGTTGCTGGCGGCGTTCGCGCCCAGTGCGATCAGCCCGGGCGACGTCGCTCTCTGGCGGCTCTCCCACCCCGCCGACGCCGACCTCGTGCGGTTGGTCGCGTACGGGGCGATCACGGCCACCGATCACGTCGCCCGGGCCCTCGCCTCGGCGCGCCTCTAGGAGGTAACCATGCGCAAGGCTCTCGTCATCGTCAGCGCCCTGCTGCTCGTCGCGTTCGCCGTGCAGTTCGTCCTCGCCGCCGTGGGTGGGTTCACCAGACCCGCCGGCGAGGACGCGTACGCGCTGCACAGCGTCAACGGCATGGCGGTCATCCCGATTCTCACAGTGCTCACCGCAGTGCTCGCCGCGCTGGCGAAGGCGCCGGGAAAGATCGTCGGCCTCGCGGTCCTGCCGATCGGCCTCGTCCTCCTCCAGCCGCTCATCGCCATGTTGGCCGAGGCTTCCACCGACGCGTCGGGTGTCAGCACCCCGCTCGGCCTGACCATCGGTGGGTTGCACGCGCTCAACGGAATCATCGCGGTGCACGTCGTGGTCGGCGTCCATCGGGCGGCGCGACAGCTGGCCGTCCCGGTTCCCGCCGGCGCGGCTCGGCTGGTCACCCGGGAAGGAGAGCCGGCGTGACCACCGGGTCGCTGCTCGTGGCCGACCTCGTGATCGCGGTCCTCGCGGCCGCCGCCTGGCTGGGTGGTGGCGCCGCGTCCGCCGCCCGTCGCCGCCCGCTCGCACTGGGACTGGCGGCCGTCGCCGTGCTCGCCACGCTCGCCCGCGCGATCACGATCACCGCCCTCGCCCGTGCCGGCTGGTGGTTCGCCGCGGAGAAGGTCCTCATCGCGGCCCCACTGTCGCTCACGGCGGTGGGCGTCGCCGGTCCGCGGTTGCTGCGGGCCCCGGGCGACATCCGGGCCGTCGCGGTCCCGCTGCTCTTCGCCGGGTACGCCACGAGCGGCGCCCTGCTCGTGACGATCCTGCACGGTTATCCGGCGTCGGCCGGGGCGGGGCTGCTCGCGGTCGCCGGAGTCGTGGCGGCCACGGTGATCTCGGGGCGTGCGCTCGGTGCGCGCCCGTCCCGGACGGCGTCCCGGTTGGCCCTCGTGGTGGCGGTCGCGGCGCTGTTGACCGGAACCGGGCTGACCGTCGCCCCGGGCGCCGCGCCCGCCGTACCGCATGATCATGGTTTTCCGGCGGCCCGGATCGCCGACGAACCCACCCGGCGGTTCACCCTGACCGCCGGGACCGCCACGGTGGACGCGGGCGGCCGGAGCGTCGCTGCGTGGGCGTTCAACGGGCAGGTACCCGGACCGGAGCTGACCGCCACCGTCGGCGACGTGGTGGAGGTGACGCTGCGCAACCGGGACATCGGGCGCGGCGTCACTGTGCACTGGCACGGGTACGACGTGCCGAACGATCAGGACGGGGTACCCGGCGTGACGCAGGCGGTGGTGCGGCCCGGGCAGGAGTTCGTCTACCGTTTCCGCGCCGACCAGGCCGGAACGTACTGGTACCACACGCATTCGGCCTCCGATGTCGGCGTACGGATGGGCCTCTACGGCGTGCTGGTGGTGCGACCGGGGCCGGCGACCGGTCTCGACGTCACCGTGGCGGTGCACACCCTGGCGGGCCGTCCGTTGCCCGCGCCGAAGATGGCGAAGGTCGAGGCCGGCGTACCGGTGCGGTTGCGGCTGATCAACACCGACAGCACGACGCACCGGTACGCCCTGGCCGGGACCGCGTTCCGGGTGGCCGCGATCGACGGCGTCGACCTGCGCGGCCCGACGCCGCTGGTGGACACCGCAGTGCTGATCCCGGCCGGGGGCCGCTACGACCTGGTCTTCGACGCGCCGGCGACCCCGGTGGCGCTGTTCGTCGACGGGCGGGCGGTCTACTCGACCGGCCCGGTGTCGGCGGCGACCGGTGCCTGGCCGGTGCTCGATCCGCTCGGCTACGGGGCGGCCGCTGCGGTGCCCTGGTCCCGGTTCGACAAGACGTTCACCCTCGTCCTCGATCGTGGCCTCGACCTAAGCGGTTTGCTGCCCCGGTACGCCCACACCGTCAACGGCGCGGCCGATCCGGACATCCCACCGCAGGTCGTACGCCTGGGCGACGTCGTACGGTTCACCATCGTCAACCGGTCGCAGATCGTGCACCCGTGGCACCTGCACGGCCACCACGTCCTGGTGCTGGCCCGCGATGGCGAGCCGGCGGCCGGAAGCCCACTGTGGCTGGATTCGTTCGACGTCCGTCCGGGCGAGGTGTGGGAGGTGACGTTCCGGGCCGACAACCCGGGGATGTGGGCCAACCACTGCCACAACCTGGCGCACGCCGATGCCGGGATGACGCTGCATCTCATGTACTCGTGATCGCGGAGGCCTGTAGTTTTCGGTCATGACTGAGGACACCTTCCGTTCGGTGGCGATCGAGCGCACCAGCCTGGGCAACTACGTCGTGCGGAACTCCCGTGGCGGGTCGGTGTCGTTGGGCACGGGCGACGACGGCAGTTTCACGCCGGTGGAGTTGCTGCTGGCCGCCATCGGCGGCTGCACCGCTGTGGACGTGGACCACATCACCAGTCGTCGTGCCGAGCCGACCGGGTTCGCCGTCGCCGTCACCGGTGACAAGATCCGGGACGAGGCCGGCGGAAACCGGATGCGGAACCTGCGGGTCGAGTTCACAGTGACGTTCCCGGAGGGCGCGGAGGGCGACGCGGCCCGTGCGGCGCTGCCCCGGTCCTTGCAGCAGTCGCACGATCGGTTGTGCACGGTCTCCCGTACCGTCGAGCTCGGCACTCCCGTCGCGATCGCCGAGGGCCCCGGGCCCGCCGGAGACTGACGGGCGCTGAGCACGACTACTCAGGCCCGTGCGTTTCGTTCGTGTGAGGGTGACGGCATGCGTCGACTACTGGTGCCACTGCTGATCGTCCTCACCGTGGTGGTGGCGTGCGCCGACCCGAACGCCCAGCCGGGTCGCTCGGACCCGACGGTCGCGGAGCCGGCGCCCACCGAACTGCTCGCCGACGGCAGCGTGCCCTGGGCCGACCTGAAGATCACCGGCGAGGACCTCAACGGCCGCCCTGCCGCGCCGAGAACGCCGGCCACCGGCAGCGAGCCGTGCCGGGCGGAGCAGCTGACCGGCCGGCTCACCACGTGGACGCGGCCCGGCACCGGCGGTGAGACGCCTCGCGGCTTCGACGCCGCCATCGGCAAGCTCATCGGCGAAGTGGACGTGCGGAACTCGTCGACGGTCGAGTGCACGCTGCAGGGCGAGGTGCCCACGACCATGCTCGCCGGCGGCCGCGAGATCCCGATGCTCTACACCCACGGCATCGACGTGGAGGGCCGCACCCGGGTGGTCGCCGTGCCGGCCGGCGGCCACGCCAGCCTGCGCCTGGACTGGTCCGGTCCGTTCTGTCAGCCCGTGAAGGGGTCGTTGGAGCTCGCGATCGAGCTGCCGCACGACGGCGGCAGGTTGCGCGCACCGGTCACCGCCGACGAGCGTCCGGGCTGCCCGCAGGGGGAGGGGGTCCACCCTCGCGCGCGGGGGACGCTGTCCGCGAGCGGGTTCACCGAGCCGGTGACGGTGTCGAAGCCCCCGTCCTCGCCGCTCGAGAAGCTCACCGTCGCCGTTGAGGGGCCGACGACCGCCGTCGCCGGGTCGCGGCTCACCTTCCGGGTGACGCTGGGTAACCCGACCGACGGCGCCCTCGCGCTGGACCCCTGCCCGGGGTACCTGATGGAACGGTTCTCTCTCGGCGACGCGACAAACGACGCGGTGAACTCGGCCCAGTTGTACCGACTGAACTGCCGCGCGCTTCCGCAGATCCCCGCCGGCGGCAGTGCCGTCTTCGAAATGGTCACCGAGGTGCCAGCCTCGATGCGGGCCGGGCGCGAGCTGAGCGTGACGTGGAAGTTGTATCTGCCGCACTACGTGCAGCGGGCCAACCAGTTCGGTGTCCTCACCCTCACCGTCGTCTGAGGAAGGTCCCTGCCGGGTCAGCCGCACCGGCCAAATCGACGCGGGCGAGAACGAGGGATAGATGCTGTTGAGGGTATGGGAGCGCTCCCGTAACATACCTGACGCGGCCTGTTAACGCTCACAATCGGTCACCGTACAGAGACCGCCACCAATGCAGGGGCCGCCATCCCGCGAGGAGGGTGCTACATGGCCAGATCCAGAGCCACCAACGTCGGTCTGGTTGCGGCCGGCGTCGGTCTACTGGTGTCGTCGACGGTTGTCGCGGCGCTGCCGGCCGGTGCCGCGGCTGAGGGTTGTTCGGTGAACTACGCCGTGTCGTCGCAGTGGCAGGGTGGCTTCGGCGCCAACGTGGCGATCACGAACCTGGGTGATCCGTTGAGCAGTTGGACGTTGACCTGGTCGTACGGCGCTGGGCAGACGGTGACGCAGGCCTGGAACACGTCGCTGACGCAGAGCGGGTCGGCGGTGACGGCGAAGAACGTGAGCTACAACGGTGGGGTCCCGACCAACGGCACGGTGTCGTTCGGCTTCAACGGGTCCTGGACGGGCAGCAACCCCGACCCGACGAGCTTCGCCCTGAACGGCGTCACCTGCACCGGTGGCACCACGACCCCGCCGCCGACCGACCCGCCCCCGACCACCCCGCCGCCGACCGACCCGCCGCCGACGTGCAACCTTCCCTCGACGTACCGGTGGTCCTCCACCGGAGTGTTGGCGACCCCGAGATCGGGCTGGGTGTCACTCAAGGACTTCACCGTCGCCCCCTACAACGGTCAGCAACTCGTCTACGCCACCACCCACGACAACGGCACCCGGTGGGGCTCGATGAACTTCGGCCTCTTCACGAACTACTCGCAGATGGCCTCCGCCAGCCAGAACGCGATGAACAACGCGACCGTCGCGCCGTCACTGTTCTACTTCGCGCCAAAGAACATCTGGGTGCTCGCCTACCAGTGGGGTGGTCCCGCGTTCTCCTACCGGACGTCGACCAACCCGACCAACCCGAACGGCTGGTCCGCGGCACAGACCCTGTTCAGCGGAAGCATCACCGGTTCGGGCACCGGCCCGATCGACCAGGCGGTCATCGGTGACGACACGAACATGTACCTGTTCTTCGCCGGCGACAACGGCAAGATCTACCGGGCCAGCATGCCGATCGGCAACTTCCCCGGCAGCTTCGGCTCCAACTACACGACCATCATGAGCGACACCACGAACAACCTCTTCGAGGCCGTTCAGGTCTACAAGCTCCAGGGCCAGAACCGTTACCTCATGATCGTCGAGGCGATCGGTTCGCAGGGCCGCTACTTCCGCTCGTTCACGGCCACCAGCCTGGGCGGCTCCTGGACGCCGCAGGCCACCAGCGAGAGCAACCCGTTCGCCGGCAAGGCCAACAGCGGCGCCACCTGGACCAACGACATCAGCCACGGTGAGCTGCTGCGCACCAACGCCGACCAGACGATGACCGTCGACCCCTGCAACCTGCAACTGCTCTACCAGGGCCGTTCACCCAGCTCCGGCGGCGACTACGGCCTCCTGCCGTACCGGCCGGGTCTGCTGACCCTGCAACGCCCGGTCTGATCACGCTCGACCGACCCGCAACGGGCGGGCTCGGCGCCACCACGCCGAGCCCGCCCGGCACCACACCGGGTGCGGTGATCCTCTGGCGTCCCGGTCCCCGGCCCTCGGTTGGGACCTGCCTCGCCCGGTCCGGCGCTTGATCACTCGCGTTCATGGAAGTCGCGGTATCCCGGTCGCCCCTGACGCCGGGACCTTCAACGCGAGTCGATCAAGCAACGGCAGCGCCGAGGCCGGCGCGACGTCCGTGTCAGGATGTTGCGTGACCTGCGAATCAACAATTTCGTCGGCGGTCGATCCAATCGCCTCCCCTCTCGTACTGGAAGGGGAGGGGATTGTGCTGCGGGACTGGCTCGACGCCGATCTGCCGCACATGCCGGGCCTCTTCGACGCGACGGACATCGCCGCGAACACCGATATTCCCTCTCCATTCGACGCGGACGCCTTTCTGGTCAGAATCCGGCGGCGCCGCGCCCAGGGCGTTGTCGACCTGGCCGTGACGCGCGACGGCGGCGAGCCGCGTGGCCTCGTCGCACTGCACGTGGCGAGCGGCGTGCTGGGGTACGCCATCGGCCCCGCGCACCGCGGCCGAGGCCTGGCGTCGCGTTCCCTGCGGTTGATGACGACCTTCTGCCACGAAGAACTCGGCTCCACCAGACTGCGGCTGAGCATCGTGCAGGGCAATGTGCCCTCGCAGCGGGTCGCCGAGTCCGCCGGATACGTCCGGAGCGACGATGACGTCGTCGAGAGGACGAATGGGTTGGGGCAGCCAAAGCTGCTCGAAACGTGGCATTGGACCGCTCCTGCGGTGTCTGGCTGACAAAGACGGGATACGACACGCACCATCGGGGCGGCCTGTGGCTGAGGAGTTTGGGACGATGCGCCGGTCGACCTAGCGACATCACCCGATTCGAAGGGACCCCCGCGATGGCAAAGGTCATCTCCACGCTGTTCATCTCGGCCGACGGTGTGGCCGAGATCGACCCCGACTGGCACTTCCCGTACTTCGACGAGAACATGGGCCGCGCGGTCACCGAGGACTATGACGCCGCTGATGTGCTGCTCATCGGCCGCGAGACGTACGACAGCTTCGCCGGGGCCTGGCCCGACCGGGAGGCCGCGGGTGGGGACGACGCGCCGTTCGCCAAGCAACTCGGTGACATGCGCAAGGTCGTCGCCTCGCGCCAGCCGCTGGAGTTCTCCTGGCGCAACTCCGAGCTGATCAACGGGGACCTTCTCGACGCCGTCACCGCGCTCAAGGCCGATGCCGGTGTCCGGGGAATCCTCATCCCCGGGTCGATCTCCGTCGTGCAGCAACTGCTCGCCGCCGGCCTGGTCGACGAGCTGCGTCTGCTGGTGCATCCCGTGGCCGCGCGCAAGGGCCGCAAGCTGTTCGACGAGGGCGACGTGGCGTACCACCTGCGACTGGTGACGTCGGAGGCGTTCCCGACCGGCGTCCTCCGTGTGATCTACGCGCCGGGTACGGCACCGACTCCGGTGGGCTACGACGACATCAAGGACCAGGTTCCGGCCGGAAACTAGGCGTGCTTCGGGGACGGCCGCCGCGCCGGCCGTTCTCCGACCGAGCCCGTCACAGGCCCATGTGAAGATCGCGCCGTGACTGAGTGGACGTACAACGATCGCCCCGCTGGCGTCAGGTTCCTCACCGATCGGGTCCCGGAGCCGGGCCGCACCGCCGTCGAGGACGAGCTGTGGGCCTGGGTCGTGCGGGGTGAGGCCGACGCGGACGAGTTCGTCGACTTCTTCGACGACCCCGACGAGCGCCACGGCGCCACAAACGACGAGCTCAGGGCGGCGCACGAGACGGCGTTGGCGGTCCGACGGGAACAGCAGCGCGAGTGGGGTGAGGTGCGCGGCAACCTCACCCGCGCTTTCGTCGAGCTCAACGAGCTGGGGGTGTTGGCCCGGGAGAACTTCAGCTGCTGTGGCACCTGCGCGAGCGCCGAGATCGACGACGAGCGGGACGACTCCCGGCACTGGCGCGGGTTTCTCTGGTACCACCAGCAGGACACCGAGTCGCTGCTCGCGAGCGAGGACGGCGAGGTCTATCTGGGCTACGGCGTCTATCCTCCGGCCGACTTCGACGAGGTCGCCTACGCGGGGCTGTCGGAGGCCGAGCAGCAGGCCAGCTACCAGGCCGACCTGGAGCGACTGCTGGACGAGGTCGCGTTTCCGGTGCTCCGCAAGCACGGCATGCGGGTGGAGTGGAACCGCAAACAGTCCCGGCGGATCCGGGTCACCGGTGCCCAGTGGTACGCACCACTTGATTGACCACCACCAATTGATCCTACACTTCGGACCGGCATTTAGTGAGGTCCATCGATATTGACGGGGGGCGTCGACGGCGACAGGATCTCGGGCACCACCACCCCTGATCCCTCCTGGGAGGCGCCATGACCCGTCCCCGCCTGCCCCGCCTGCGGGCAGCCACCCGGTTGGCCGCACTCGCGCTCGCCACCGCCGGCGTGCTGCTCACCGTCGCCACCCCCGCCAGCGCCGCTGTGCCCACCGGCCGTTACGTCGCGCTGGGCGACTCGTACACCGCAGGTCCGCTGATCCCCACCCAGGTCGATCTCAACTGCCTGCGGTCCAACCGTAACTACCCGTCGCTGGTGGCGGCGTCCGCCGGCTCGTCGTCGTTCGCCGACGTGAGCTGCTCCGGCGCCACCACGGAGGACATCCTCTACGGCGGTAGTGGCCAACTGGGCATCACGTTGCCGCCGCAGCTCAACGCGGTCACGGCGAACACGTCGCTGGTGACGGTGCAGATCGGCGGCAACGACATCGGCTTCTCCGGCATCATCGGCGACTGCGCGGAGGCGAGCGTCAGCAGCCCACTCGGATCTCCGTGCAAGAACCGGTACACCGCCGGAGGTGTCGACCAGTTGCAGGCGCGGATCGTCGCCGCCACGCCGAAGATCACCGCTGTGCTCCAGGCGGTCCGGCAGGCAGCACCGGGCGCGCGGGTCGTGGTGCTCGGCTATCCGGCGATCCTGCCGGACAGCGGTTACGGCTGCTGGCCGGTCGTTCCGATCGCCTACCAGGACGTGCCGTACCTGCGTGGCGTCGAGAAGTCGCTCAACACGATGCTGGCCAGCGTCGCGAGCGCCAACGGCGCCACCTACGCCGATGTCTACACCCCGTCGATCGGCCGCGACGCGTGCAAGGGCAGCGGCACCCGGTGGGTCGAGGGTCTGGTGCCGCAGAACTCGGCCGCGCCGTTCCACCCCAACGCCCGAGGTGAGCAGGGCATGGCCACCGCCCTGATTGCCCGGCTGAACAGCTGACCGGGCCGTAGACGGCCGAGCCCGCCCCGCCGGCAGCGGCGGGGCGGGTCACCCCTGCGGTGCGCCGGGCGGCGGTGCCCAGACTCGCTGTGCTTGAAATCGCGGAGTCCGGGGTACCGAAAGCTATGCCGAATGTGGGGCAAGTCGTCGGAGACCGTTACCGCCTGGTCGAAAGCATCGCCAGCGGCGGAATGGGTGACGTGTGGCGGGCGGTCGACGAAACCCTCGACCGCTGTGTGGCGGTCAAGATGCTGCAACCTCGGTTGGCCACCGACGGCGACTTCGGTGAGCGGTTCCGGCGCGAGGCACGGGCCATGGCGGCCCTGCGCCACCCAGGTGTCGCCCAGGTCTACGACTACGGTGAGGTGTCCCAGCCCGGAGTGCCGGTCCTCGCCTACATCGTGATGGAATGCGTGCAGGGGCAGCCCTTGTCGGAGCGGATCGCCGAGGTCGGCCGGCTGGGCGTGGCCGAGACGATGTCGATCGCCGCGCAGGCCGCCCGTGCCCTGCAGGCCGCGCATGACGCCGGTGTCGTGCACCGTGACGTCAAGCCCAGCAATCTGATCATCGAGCCGGACGGACACGTCGTACTCGTCGATTTCGGTGTCGCGGTGACGCAGGAGGCGACGAGCCTGACCGCAGCGAACCAGATCGTCGGCACCGCCCTGTACATGGCACCCGAGCAGGTCGCGAAGAACGAGACCACATCGGCGATCGACATCTACGCGCTGGGGGCTGTCGTCTACCACTGCCTCGCCGGGCGGCCGCCGCACCAGGGCGAGAATGCCGTCGCGGTGGCGCTGCGGCATCTTGAGGAGGAACCGTCGCCGCTGCCCGAGGACGTTCCGGCGGAGGTCCGGCATGTGGTGGCCACCGCGATGGCCAAGGAGCCCGCCCACCGATTTCCGACGGCGGCGGCCATGGCCAGGGCGGCGCAGACACTCGCGGCCCCGTCCGACCACCTGCTGGCCACCGCGACCGGGGCGACCGAGATCGGGGTACGGACCGAGGTCACGGATGCCCGGCGGTCGGCCCTCGGCGGCACGGTGAGCCGGGCCGTCACCCCTGGGCCGAGAGCGCTCGCGGTGCTTCTCGGGTCGTTGGCCGCCGCGGCTGCCGTCCTGGTGCTCGCCGATCCCATCGGGATCATGCCCGGCCCGACCGGGCGACCGTCGACGCCTCCCGTGGTGCCGCCCGCGGTGTCGCCAACGGTGCCGCCGCAACGGGAACCGGGCCCCGGCGTCGGCGGCGGTGAACCAGCCACCCGCAGTTCTGCGGGCCTGCCGGTACGAGCGCCCGGCTCCCCGACCCCGACGCCCACCCGGGCCGAGGGGACGGTGGATCCGTCGACGCCGTCCGGTGGAAGCACTTCGGATGCGCCCGGTCCCACCGCGTCCGAGAGCGCTCCCGCGGAGCCGACGGAAGCCCCGACGGGCGGAACGACAGCGCCGCCGACCTCTGGGACGACGGAGGCTCCAGCGGAGGACCCAGCGGCGGATCCAACCTCGGAACCGTCGACGGAGGAATCGACGGCCGGAGGAGAGACCGCGGTGCCGCAGGTGTAGCGGACGGCGGCAACGACCGTGGTCTCGCAACTGGCACGTCGAGCGGGGTCGGCCCGAGGCCGTCATGGACGCCGAGGCGGACGGGGCTGCCTGCGCACCGCAGACCGGCGTGGCGACCGAGGCCGCCACGCCAGTGGTGCGATGTGTCAGGAACTGATCGGGGTCAACTGGTACGGCAGCTGATCGTTGGCCAGTTCCAGTTGCCGTTGGCCATGATCGTTACGCCGAAGTTGTTGCCGTTGCCGTTCGGCGTCGCGGTGACGGTGCCACTGTTGCCGTTGACGGCGGCGTTCCAGCTGTTCTGAATGCTCTGGCCGCCACCGAGGCCGAGGCTGACGACCCAGTTGTTGGTGCCGCTGACCGCGACGTTGAGGTTGAACCGGTCACCCCACTGCTGGCCGGCGGAGATCGTCGCGTTGCAGTTTCCGGTCCCCGGGTTTCCGGTGGGGGGCGGGGTGGTCGGGTTGCCGCCACCACTGCCCTCCCGGACGGTGATGTCGGAGCTTCCCTGGCTCTGGTAGCCCTCGGTGGCCATCACCTGGTAGCTGTGGTTGGTGCCGAGGTTCAGGCCGGCGCGGGCCCAGGCGTCGAAGTGGTTGGCGGTGGTGATCGTGCCACTCGAGCGCTTCTGCTGGCGGACGCTCCAGAACTGGTAGAACGTCTGGTTGCCGTCGATCGACGGGGCGTTGACCCGCTGGCTGCGGAGGATGTCGTAGGTGCCGCCGTCAGTGGTGACGGTGCCCATCCGGGTGGCGCCGCTGCTCGGGTTGTAGCTGCCGAAGTTCTCCACCACGTAGTACTCGATGAGCGGGTTGCGCGTCCATCCGTACAGGGCCAGGTAGGTGTTGTTGTTGCCCGGGTTGTAGCTGCCCGAGTACGTGACCGTCCGGCGGGTGCCGGTGGCCCAACCCTTGCCGCCGACCCAGTTGTTGGTGCTCCTGTCCCAGCTGCTGGTGTACCGGCCGTCGGCGCGCAGCGTCATGCTGGCGTTGCCGCTGTCCTTCCAGAACGAGAAGTAGTACCCGTTGTGCGTGCCGGTGAGGTTCGACGTGAGGGTCCGGTCGGCCTCGGCGTACGCGTTGGTGGCCGTCATCGTGCCGGCGACGGCCACGACGGCGGCGCAGGCGGCGCCCAGGAGCAACCGCATGCGGCCGCGGCCTCTCGGTTTGGTGTGGCTGGTGTCGGTCATGGAACTGTTGCCTCCTCTGACGGCTGGCGGGGGCCAGCGGCGCGGTACGCCTCGGCAGGCTGCCGGTGGTCGGGTGACGGCCACGGCGTCGTACCGCTCGGTGGTGGGCCGGTCGTCCTGCACGACGACCGGAGAAGTGGGTCGTGGTGGCTGGTGCTGACGACAATCGAGCGCCGTCGATGGCGACCGTATTAACCCAGCCGTCGACTTGTCAACAATTTCCGGAAACAGCGTGGCAACATCGCTGTCGTCCCCGGAGCGACATCCATCCAGGTCAGTAGTCGATCAGAGTTCGGGGCGGTCACTGCGGCGTCGCCACAGCCGAACATCGGTCGGGGTGAGGGCTCCCGGAAGTTCCGGAGACTTTCCGGACCAGGTGTCCCGGCCGTGGCCGGTGGCACGGGCGGACGCTCCCGGTGCCCGAGCGGTCAGCGACGCCGCAGGGCGTTGAGTCGGGCGGCCTGGCGGGTCAGATGGTCGCGTTCGGCGAGGTTGGGGGCCTGCTGGGCGGCATCGGCGTACAGCCGTGCCGCCCGTGCCGGATCGCCGTCGCGCTCGTGCAGGTACGCCGCCACCGCCGTGTACCGGGGCAGCGCGTCGTCCACCGCCGCGAGCGCCGTCAGGCCGGCCCTGGGGCCGTCGGCCTCACCGACTGCCACCGCGCGGTTGAGTCGGACGACCGGGTTCCCGGTCAGGCGCGCGAGTTCGTCGTACCACTCCACGATCTGCACCCAGTCGGTCTCGGCGGCGGTGGGCGCGTCCGCGTGCAGCGCCGCGATGGCGGCCTGGGCCTGGAACTCGCCCAGGTGGTCGCGGGCCAGGGCCGCCTGCAGGATCTCGACGCCCTCGGCGATGGACCGGGTGTCCCAGCGGCTGCGGTCCTGCTCGGCGAGCGGCACCAGGCTGCCGTCGGGCGCGGTCCGGGCGGCGCGCCTCGCGTGGTGCAACAGCATGAGGGCGAGCAGCCCCGCCACCTCGGGGTGGTCGATCGCGGCCGCGAGCTGCCGGGTGAGTCGGATGGCCTCGGCGGCGAGGTCCACGTCACCGGAGTAGCCCTCGTTGAAGACCAGGTAGAGCACGCGAAGCACGGTGGCGACGTCACCGGGTCGGTCGAAGCGCAGCCCGGAGACGGTGCGCTTGGCCCTGCTGATGCGCTGCGCCATGGTCGCCTCGGGCACCAGGTAGGCGTGGGCGATCTGGCGGGTGGTCAGCCCGCCGACGGCGCGCAGCGTGAGGGCGACCGCCGACGACGGCGTCAGCGACGGGTGGGCGCACAGGAAGTAGAGCTGGAGCGTGTCGTCCACCGTGGGAGCGGGCCCTGGCGACGGCTCCTCGTCGACGAGATCCTCCCGCCGACGGCGAGCGGCGTCGGCCCGGGCCGCGTCGAGGAACCGTCGCCACGCCACAGTGATCAGCCAGCCCAACGGGTCGCGCGGCGGGTCGGCCGGCCAGACCCGGACCGCCTCGACCAGGGCGTCCTGCACGGCGTCCTCGGCCGCCGCGAAGTCGATTCCGCGGCGGACGAGGATCCCGAGGACGCTCGGCGTGAGGCTGCGCAGCAGCGTCTCGTCCATCGGGGCCGTCACTCCGTGATGGTGGGGGGCTCGCTCAGGAACGGGCGCAGCTCCAGCCACTCGTGGATCGGCTTCCCGCCCGCCCCGGGAGCGGCCGACAGCTCCCCGGCCAGCTCGACGGCCCGGTCGTGACTGTCGACGTCGATCACCATCCAGCCGGCGATGAGATCCTTGGTCTCGGCGAAGGGGCCGTCGGTGACCGGCGGGCGGCCCTCGCCGTCGTACCGGACCCACACTCCCTCCGGGGCGAGCGCCTGACCGTCGACGAACTCGCCGGTGCCCTCCAGCCGGGCCGCGAAGTCGCGCATGTACTGCATGTGGGCCGAGATCTCCGCCGGGGTCCACTGGTCCATGGGCACGTCGTTCACCCCGGCCGGGGCGCCCCGGTAGTGCTTGAGCAGCAGGTACTTGGCCATCGTGATGCTCCTCGGTGCTGGCTGTGACCCATCGTGGCCACGTTCACTCCGGGGACGAAGCCGGTCGCCACTTCTCGACATGGCTGTCCGATTTTTTTCCTCCCGCAGGTTAACCTCGGGTGAATCGTCCGCCGTCGGGGCACCTCGGGCGGCACAAAACTTGATTCGTTCCAAAATAGTGAGCTAGTGTTCGTACCCGTGATGTCCGACTTCGAGGCGCAGCTGCGGGCCGTCTCGTTGCGCGTGACCCGGCCCCGGTTGGCGGTGCTCGCGGCGCTGCGCGACCACCCGCACGCCGGCACCGACGCGGTGATCGCGCTGGTCCGCGCGGATCACCCCACGGTCTCCCACCAGGCCGTGTACGACGTGCTGCGCGTGCTCACCGATGCCGGCCTGGTGCGGCGCATCCAACCGGCCGGGGCGACCGCCCGCTACGAGTCCCGGGTCGCGGACAACCACCACCATGTCGTGTGCCGCTCCTGCGGCGCCATCGCCGACGTCGACTGCGCCGTCGGTCACGCCCCCTGTCTCACCGCGTCGGGCGACCACGGTTTCGTGGTCGACGAGGCGGAGGTCGTCTACTGGGGCAGCTGCCCCGACTGCGCGACCGAACGCACGCCCCAGAGATCCGCAAGCTCGGAAGGAAGTACATGAGCGACACCCAGGACAACGGCCCCGTCAGTGCGCAGGGCGTGGACCAGAAGGCAGCTGCCGGCTGCCCGGTCGCGCACGACTCGGTGACCGCGCACGGCAGCGAGAGCGAGAACCCGGCGATCGACTCGCCGACCCCGAAGACCGGTGGTCGTCCGCGCACCAACCGGGACTGGTGGCCCAACCAGCTCGACCTGTCGGTGCTGCACGCCCACTCGTCCAAGGGCAACCCGCTGGGCGAGGACTTCAGCTACGCCAGGGAGTTCGCGAAGCTCGACGTCGAGGCCCTCAAGCGCGACATCGTCGAGGTGCTCACCACCTCGCAGGACTGGTGGCCGGCCGACTTCGGCCACTACGGCGGCCTGATGATCCGGATGAGCTGGCACGCCGCCGGCACGTACCGCATCGAGGACGGCCGCGGCGGCGCCGGCGACGGTGGGCAGCGGTTCGCCCCGCTCAACAGCTGGCCGGACAACGCCAACCTGGACAAGGCCCGCCGGCTGCTCTGGCCGGTCAAGCAGAAGTACGGCCAGAAGATCTCCTGGGCCGACCTGCTCGTGCTCGCCGGCAACGTCGCCCTGGAGTCGATGGGCTTCAAGACCTTCGGCTTCGGCTTCGGCCGCGAGGACGTCTGGGAGCCCGAGGAGATCTTCTGGGGTCCGGAGGACACCTGGCTGGGCGACGAGCGCTACGCCTCCGAGAAGGAGATGGCGGCCGGCGTCGGCTCGACCGAGATGGGTCTCATCTACGTCAACCCGGAGGGCCCGCGCGGTAACGCGGACCCGGCCGCGGCGGCGCACTTCATCCGCGAGACCTTCGGCCGGATGGCGATGAACGACGAGGAGACCGTCGCCCTCATCGCCGGTGGTCACACCTTCGGTAAGACCCACGGTGCCGGCGTCGCCGACAACCACGTGGGTCCGGAGCCCGAGGGCGCGCCGCTGGAGGCGCAGGGCCTCGGTTGGCTGAGCACCCACGGCAGCGGCAAGGGCGCGGACACGATCACCAGTGGTCTCGAGGTGACGTGGACCGACGTGCCGACGCAGTGGAGCAACCGCTTCTTCGAGATCCTCTTCGGCTACGAGTGGGAGCTCACCACCAGCCCCGGCGGCGCGAAGCAGTGGGTCGCCAAGGACGCCGAGGCGATCATCCCGGATCCCTTCGACCCGGCGAAGAAGCACCGTCCGACGATGCTCACGACCGACCTGTCGCTGCGCGTCGACCCGGCGTACGAGAAGATCTCCCGCCGCTTCCTGGAGAACCCCGACCAGTTCGCGCTGGCCTTCGCCAAGGCGTGGTACAAGCTGCTGCACCGCGACATGGGCCCGATCGAGCGCTTCCTCGGGCCGTGGGTGGCCGAGCCGCAGCTCTGGCAGGACCCGGTGCCGGCCGTCGACCACGAGCTGGTGGGCGACGCCGACATCGCCGCCCTCAAGGCGAAGGTTCTGGAGTCCGGTCTCACGATCGACCAGCTGGTCTCCACCGCCTGGGCCTCGGCTGCGAGCTTCCGGCACACCGACAAGCGCGGTGGCGCCAACGGGGCCCGCATTCGCCTCGAGCCGCAGCGCAGCTGGGAGGTCAACCAGCCCGAGCAGCTGGCGACCGTCCTGGCCGCCCTGGAGGGCATCCAGCAGGAGTTCAACTCCGCTGGTGGGGCGAAGATCTCGCTCGCCGACCTGATCGTGCTGGCCGGTTCGGCCGCCGTCGAGAAGGCGGCGCGGGACGCGGGCGTCGAGGTGACAGTGCCGTTCCGGCCGGGCCGCACCGACGCGACCCAGGAGCAGACCGACACCGCGTCGTTCCGGGTCATGGAGCCGCGCGCCGACGGTTTCCGCAACTACCTGCGTCCCGGCGAGAAGACCCAGCCGGAGGTGCTGCTCGTCGACCGTGCCTACATGCTCAACCTGACCGCGCCCGAGATGACCGTCCTCATCGGCGGTCTGCGCTCCCTCGGCGCCAACGTCGGCGGTAGCCAGCACGGTGTGCTCACCGACCGGCCGGGCGTGCTCACCAACGACTTCTTCGCCAACCTGCTCTCCCCGGGCACCCGGTGGAGCGCGTCGAAGTCCGACGAGCACGTGTACGAGATCCGCGACCTGGCCACCGATGAGGTGAAGTGGACCGCCACCGCGGTCGACCTCATCTTCGGGTCCAACTCGCAGCTGCGCGCCCTCGCCGAGGTCTACGCCAGCCAGGACGCCCGGGACAAGTTCGTGGCGGACTTCGTGGCCGCCTGGACCAAGGTCATGGAACTCGACCGGTTCGATCTCGCCTGACAGGTACCACCGACGAGCCCCGGACGATCCGCCAGGATCGTCCGGGGCTCGTCGCCCTTTGCGTGCCGTTCGACGCGGCACCAGCGCCGTCCACCTCGATGTCACCCCCGGCGCCATTCCCTTCTCGACGAATCCCATGGATGATTTTCCTGTCTCATTGATCAGCTGGCGGACGGGCCCATCCATGGCAAGGTGTTGACCCTGCCCGGTGGCGGGCGCGGACCTAGTCACGCAGGGAGTCAACGTGGCCCATCCCGACCTGCAGGCCGAGGACGTGGACCAGTACGCCGGAAGCCCTGCGATACCCCGGCAGCGGGTGGTCCCCCACCAGCGGTCCCGAGCGGGCGTCGCCGGCAGCGCCGTCGCCTGGCGTCCGCTGCGGATCGCGATGATCGGCCAGAAGGGGATGCCGGCGACCTACGGCGGGATCGAACGGCACGTGGAGGAGATGGCCAGCCGGCTCGCCAGCTACGGCCACGAGGTCACCGTCTACTGCCGCCGCAGCTACGGCGAGACACCCGCCGACGGCTACCGGGGCGTACGGCTGCGCCAGACCCACACGATCGCGAGCAAGCACCTCGACGCCATCGTGCACGCGGCGACCTCGACCATGGCGGCGATGGCTGCGCGGCCCGACATCGTGCACTACCACGGGCTCGGGCCGGCCCTGGTCGCCCCACTTCCGCGGGCCCTGTCCCGGGCGCGCGTGGTGCTGACCGTGCACGGGCTGGACAACCAGCGGGCCAAGTGGGGGCTCGCCGCGCGGGCGGTGCTGGGCAGCGCCCACTGGTTCAGCGGGTACGTCCCGCATCAGCGGGTGGCGGTCTCCCAGGGGCTCGCCGCCCACTACTCCGCCCGGTTCGGCCGGCCGACGACCTACATCCCGAACGGCGTGAACCCGGCCCGGCCGACGCGGAGCCGCCAGATCCAGGAGCGGTTCGGGCTGACTCCCGGCGGCTACCTGCTGCTGGTCGGTCGACTGGTGCCGGAGAAGGCGGCCGACCTGCTGATCCGGGCCTTCCGCCGGACCGAGACCCCGATGCGCCTGGCGATCGTCGGCGGATCGTCGTTCACCGACGACTTCGTGGACCGGCTGCGCCGGGACGCCGGGGCGGACGACCGGATCGTCTTCACCGGGTTCGCCTACGGCGACCTGCTCGCCGAGCTGTACGCCGGTGCCGCCGGCTTCGTTCAACCGTCCCGGTTGGAGGGACTGCCGTTGACGTTGCTGGAGGCGGCCGCGTACGGCCTACCGGTGGTCGCCAGCGACATCGCGCCGCACGTCGAGGTGCTCAAGTCCGACACGGCCGGCGGGCGGTTGTTCCGCGACGGCGACGAGGACGACCTGGTCCGGGTCTTGACGTCGCTGCTCGCCGACCTGCCGGCTGAACGAGCCGGTGCCGTGGCGCTGGGCGAGCGGATCACCAACAGGTACAGCTGGGACACCGCCGCCCGGGAGTTGGAGCAGCTCTATCTCCGGCTGGCTCCGGAACCGGGCCGCCGGGCCAGGGCCCGACCCACGGGGGCCGCCGACTGACCGGGCGGCATCAGCCGGGGGAGTGTCGGATCAGCCCCCCGGGGGACGGAGCAGTCGGTGCAACGGCCCCTTCTGCCGTCGAGGTGACAGGACTAGATTGAACCGATCTTGTGCCGGGAGGACATCGGTTGGCCGCGCCCGGCAGCGGCCGGGCAGCGCCGATTCAGTTCAGTGGGATCAGTGGAACAACACACGCAGCAGGTCACTCCGCTCATGACGAGGCGGCTCGACCCGACCCGCCTGCTCACCGGCGGAGCGGCGCTGGCCGCCGCGGTCGTGGCGGTGGTCGCGGGCGTCTCCATGGCGGCCGGTGACCGCAGGGGCATGGTGCTGCCGCTCGCGGCGGTCGCGGGGATCGCGGTGGCCGTCCTCGCGCTGACCCGGTTCGCCGGGTACGTGCTGCTGATGCTCGCGGTGCGCTCCTGCGTCGACCTGTTCAAGCTGACCGGCCCGAGCGCCGGCCAGGCCGACTCCGCCGGAACGGCCCGGGCGGTGGACCCCTCGACCCTGCTCGCGGTGCTGTTCCTCCTCGCCGCCGGGCTCTGGTTGGCCGCACAGCTCAGCCGGCACGGGCGGCTGCGCGGCTCCCCGCTCAGCTGGGCCATGCTGCTCGTCGGCGCCAGCAGCGTGGTCAGCGCCCTCGGTGCCAGCCGGCCGGCGAACAGCCTGTTGGAGGCGCTGCGGATCCTCACCGTGGTGGTGATGTTCGTGGTGCTGGAACAGCTCATGCCAGACACCGCGGCGATCCGCCGGGTCCTGCTCGCCTGCTACGCCTCGCTGGTGCTGGCGTTGGGCTACACCGTCGTGCTGTCGCTGCTCGGCAACCCGCCAGCCGAGGTGAAGGGCGACTTCACCCGGATCAGCGGCACGTTCAGCCAGTCGACCACGTTCGGCCGCTACCTGATGTTCATGGTGATCTTCGGGTTCGCCGTGTACCGCTTCCTGGATCGTCGCCTGCGGGCGTCCCTCGGGGTGCTGCTCGCGCTCTCGCTGCTGTTCCTGCTGCTCACCAACACCCGCAGCGCCCTGCTCGGCGCGGCGATCGGCCTGGTGGTGGTCGCGGCGCTGCACCGCAGCAAGCGGATGCTGGTCACCCTGTGCGTGGTGGCGGTCGCCGGGGTGGCCCTGGTGCCCGCCGTCGGCGAACGCTTCGCCCAGCTCGGTACGTCGCGCGCGGTCGGCGGAGACCCGACCGGAAACACCCTGGCCTGGCGGATCGGCTACTGGACCGAGATCGTGACGCTCGCCGACCGGAACCCGGTGACCGGCATCGGGCCGAACATGACCCAACGTGAGACCGACGAGGCGAAGAAGCCGCACAACGACTTCCTGCGGGCGTACGTGGAGACCGGGCTGCTCGGTCTCGGGGCGTACCTGCTGATGCTGTTCGCCTTTCTGCACACCGCCCGGACCGCGCTGCGGCGCGCGCCTCCGGGCAGCTTCGAGCGCGGCGTCGCCGTCGGGTTCACCGGCTGCGCCGCCGCGTTCGTGGCGGTCAGCGCCGCCTCCAACGTCATTTCCAACGTGGTCACCCTCTGGTACTTCGTCGCGTTCGCCGCGGCGGCCAGCGTGATCGCCCGCCAACCGGCTCCGAACCTGGCCGGCGAGCAGCCACGAGGCACGTCCGTCCCGGTTTGACTGAACGACAGCATTGGGGAAAAAGTGGAGATCGTCGACTACCTGCGGGTCGCCCGGCGGCGCCTCTGGGTACTCGTGGGCGTGCCGGTGCTCGCCACCGGCGCCGCGGCCGCCATCGTCCTGCTCGCGCCACAGCAGTTCAGCGGGACCGCGTACGTGGCGGCGCCGGCGCTGGTGGGCGGCGCGGCCGGGACGCAGTACACCGGTACGCAGGCGGCGAACCAGTTCGTCGCGGCGTTCGGCGCGGCGGTCACCTCGCCCCGCGTCCTCGCCGACGTGGCCGCTGACACCGGGGTGCCGCCGGAGCGCTTGCGCGACGGGCTCGCCATCACCCAGGTCGGCGCGAGCAGCCAGTTGGAGGTCACGTACACCGCCGGCGACCGGGCGACTGTCGCGCCGGTGCTGACCGCGACCACCACCCGGGCGCTGGCCTTCCTCTTCTCCTCCCAGGTCGGCATCGCCACCGGTGAGGTCGAGGCGGCCAACGCCGACGTCACGGCGGCGACCAAGGCGATCGGCGAGTGGGAGAAGACGAACAAGGTCTCCCAGCCGGACCGGATCTACCAGGCCACGCTGGGCGAGCTGACCAGCCTGCGCCAGCAACAGCTCTCCATGCAGGCGGTCGGCAACGGCCGAGGTGTCGACGCGGCGACCGCCGCGATCACCGCCGCCCAGAAGAAGCTCGACGAGCTGGGGCCGAAACTCCCCGACTACCAGGCCCTGCTCGCCCAGCGGGACGCGGCGACCAACGCCCTGTCCCAGGCGCGGGAAGGGTTGCAGGCGGCGCGGGCGCAGGCCCAGGCCGCTGATCCGTTGCAGGTGACCAGCATCGGCGAGGCGCACGAGGTGAGCCGGATGACGGAGCTGGTGCGCACCGCCCTGCCGGTGGGTGGCGCGGGTCTGCTGCTCGGGGTGCTGCTGGTGGGCGTACTCGAACTGCTCTCCCGAGGTCGTGCCGCCGCCCGGCCGACGGCCCCGGCGGCGACCACCGCGGCCCCCTCGGCGCCGGCGGAGGCCGTGACCGCGGCACGACCGTGACCGTCGGGAAACGGGCCGCCGGGTGCGCGAGGTGACCGGCCGGTCGCCGGCCGCGCCGGAGGCGGGCGACCAGCAGGTACGCGGCATGGCCCGCGGAGGTGTGCTGAACCTGGGCAGCGCCGTGCTCAGCCAGGTGGCCCTCTTCCTGGTCATGCTGTTGCTGGCCCGGGTCCTGGGTGTACGCGAACTCGGCCGGTACGCCCAGGTCTACGCCGTGCTGTCGCTGCTCGGGTTGCTCTCGCTCTCCGGTTTCCGGGCCGGGCTGACCCGGTTCGTGGCGGTGCACCTCGCCGACGACGAGCCGGCCGCCCTCAGGGGCGCGATCCGCCTCGGGGTCGGCATCTCGGCCGTGGCGTCCACAGTGATCGCTCTCGGTCTGGCGGGCGGCGCGCCGTGGCTCGCCGACGCCCTGCACGACCCGCAGCTCACCACCGGGCTGCGGTTGGCGGCGCTCTGCCTGCCCGCCGCGACCGTCTGCGAGGCCGCGCTCGCGGCCACCCGGGGGTGGCGCACGCAACGGGCCTACGCGCTCATCGGCCAGGTCTACGAGCCGGCCGCCCGGCTGGTGCTCACCGCGCTGGTGCTCGTCCTCGGGGCGGGCCTGACCGGCGCGTTCTGGGCGCTGGTCGCGGCGAGCTGGAGCGCGGCCGGGCTCGCCCTCGTGGCGCTCGCCCGGATGGTGCGCCGGGTGCCCGCCGCCCGGCCCGCGTACCGGCCGGGCGAGCTGTTCCGGTTCTCCACCGTCAGCTGGGTCTCCTCGCTGTCGTCCACCGGGCTGATCTGGGTGGACGCGTTGCTGCTCGGCTTCTTCGACTACGGTCCGGACGCGATCGGCGTCTACCACGTGGCGACGAGGCTGGTCACGATCGCGGTGTTCGTGCTGGCGCCGGTGAACGCCTCGTTCGGTCCGCACCTGGCGCACCTCTACCACCAGGGTCGACTGGACGAGGTCCGCCGCATCTACCGGGTCGCCACCGGTTGGGTGCTCCGGCTGTCGTTGCCGGCCTTCGTGGCGTTGCTGGTCTTCCCGGAGCAGTTGCTGCGGCTGGTCGGGGGGCCGGGTCTGGCCGGCGGTGCGGCGGTGACGGTGGTGCTGGCGCTCGGCCAACTCGTCAACGCCGCCACCGGGCCCTGCGGGACGCTGCTGAACATGTCCGGCCGGGTCTCGGTCAACATGGTGGACAACCTCGCGGCCCTGCTGCTCAACGTCCTGCTCAACCTCTGGCTCATCCCGGCGTACGGCATTCTCGGCGCGGCGGTTGCCTGGGCGGTGTCGTTGGCGGCGGTGAACGTCGCCCGGGTCTGGCAG
The DNA here is from genome assembly GCF_040302185.1 of Micromonospora sp. NPDC127501. Classification (NCBI taxonomy): domain Bacteria; kingdom Bacillati; phylum Actinomycetota; class Actinomycetes; order Micromonosporales; family Micromonosporaceae; genus Micromonospora; species Micromonospora sp. NPDC127501. Next base: position 174,516 of record NZ_JBEORJ010000008.1, read on the forward strand.
GTGCGCACGCAGGTGCACACCGTGCCGGTGACGGCGGGCATGGTCAAGGGCCTGGTCGCCGCGCTGGTCGCGATGGGCGTCGGGTTGGGTGTGCGGTGGTTGGTCGGTGGCGGGACGGGGCAGCTGGTGGTCGGTCTGGCCGCGATCGTGGTGGCGTACCTCGCCGTGGTGCTCGCCCTCGGGCTCAGTCGGGAGGACGTCATGGTGTTGCGCTCGGTGACCCGCCGAGGTGGTCGACGCGCCCCGGCCGACCCCGCCGACGGTGCCGGTGTGCGAGCCGGCCGCCCAGTGGTCCGCTCGTGACCGGCGTCGCGCGGCGTCAGGTCACCGACCGGCTGCGTCGGGGGGTACGCGCGGCGCGGGCCTGGGGGCGTGCGGCCCGGCCGGGAGAGCCCGGTCCGCTGCCCGACTTCCTGGTGATCGGTGGGCAGCGCTGCGGAACCACGTCGCTGTACCACCATCTCGCCGCGCATCCCCAGGTCCGGGTGGCCAGCGGCAAGGAGTTGCAGTACTTCAGCGTCCACCACGGTCGGGGGGTGCGGTGGTACCGGGGGCACTTCCCGCGCCTCGCTCCGGGTGAACGCACGTTCGAGGCGAGCCCCTACTACCTGTTCCACCCGAGCGTGCCGGCCCGGGTCGCGGCGACCCTGCCGCAGGCCCGCTTCGTCGTCCTGCTGCGCGATCCGGTGCAGCGGGCCTACTCGCACTACCTGCACACCCGCTCGTACGGCTTGGAGCCGCTGTCCTTCGCCGACGCGCTCGACGCGGAGGAGGAGCGGCTGGCCCGGGCGACGCGCGGTGGCCCGGACAGCGCCGCAGCGCACCGGGTGTTGCGTCATTACTCGTACGCGGCCCGGGGTCGCTATGCCGAGCAGTTGGACCGGTGGTTCGCGCAGGTCCCGCGGGAGCGGATCCACGTCGCCCGGACCGAAGACCTGCACACCGACCCGGCCGGCACGTACGGCGACATGCTGCGCTTCCTCGGCCTGCCGGCCTTCACCCCCGAAACGTTCACCCGGCACACCCGTCGCGTCGACCACGGCGTCTCGCAGCTGACCCCGGCTCTGCGCGAGCGTCTCGACGCGTACTTCGCGCCGCACAACGCCCGCCTGACCGCCCTGCTCGACTGGCCCGAACCCTGGCCCGGCTAGGGCACGGCGGTCACTCGGCACATCGACATGCGGGCCAGCGAGCGCACGCTGGAGGTCGCTAACGGACGGTGGCGAGGATCCGGTCCACCGGCTGGTCGGCGCGGAGCAGGACGGGGACGTCGGTCACCGTGGTGCCGCCACCGGCAGCGCCGAGCGGGGAACCCACCGCCCCGGCCCGTCCGCCCGGTGTCGCCGGCACGGTCACCGGCGCGTTCGACGCCGACCAGAGCACCAGCGTGCTCGACCCGCCCCGGACGAACGCGACCCCGTGCAGTCTGCCGGCCACCGGGGCGGGCAGCGGGGTGACGGTGGCGTCCCGGGCCGCGTCGGCCAGGGCCGCCAGCATCCGCCCGGCGTCCCGTTCGGCGCCGTCCGGGTCGAGCAGGCCGTAGCGGACCTCGCTGCCGGCGGCGTTGTTCGGGTTGTACGCCAACGGCAGCCAACTGATCTCGCCGATCCCGCCGGCGACCAGCAGGGTGACCGTCTTGACCATCTCCGCCGCCCGGCTGGTCGGGTCACCGTCGCCGTCGCGCCAGAACTGCCCGACCTCCCACGCCTGGATCGGCGTACCCGGCGGTGTGGTGGCGCGCAGGTAGTCCAGCAGCGGGGCCACCCCGCTGAAGTGCTCGTAGAAGTGCACCTGACGGACGTCGACGGTGCGGTCGGTCAGCAGCGACTCGGTCACCGCCAGGAAGCGCAGGCTGCGGCTGTTGGTCTCGGTGCCGAGCGCCCGGCGCAGCTGCGCCTCCCCGGTCACCGCCGGGATCTGCTGCCCCCGGGTGCCGACCCGACGTTGAAAGTACGCCTGGTAGGCGGCGATGGCCTCGGGCACCCGACCGGCGCGCACCAGCCGGTCGGCCACCCCCATGCCGTACGCGACGCTGCTGATGCCGGAATCGACAACCCGCGCCTTCGGGTCGGTCGCGTGGATCGTCTCGGCGGCGGCCCGGACCAGTCGCGCGTACTCCTCGGGGCTGCCGGCCCAGTAGCTCGGCGCGTTGACCTCGTTCTCGATGGCGTACTCCCGCACCCCGTACGGGCCGTAGCGTTGCACCACCGAGCGGACGAACCGCTGGTACGCGCCGAGGTCGGTGGGCATCGCCGACTCGGTCTTGTTCGCCGCGCCCCGGGTGTAGCGGGCGGTGCCACCGGTCGCCCAGCACACGCCGGTGCGGATCTTCAGGTGCAGTGTGATGCCCAGCTCCCGGCTGCGCGAGGCGATCTCGTCCAGCCCGGCCCAGTCGGCCTGCCCCGAGCTCCGTTCGATCTCGCACCAGGAGATCTCCTCGTACGTCGCCGAACCGGCGAGCCGGCGCAGGTACGGCTCGAACTGCTGGTACCGCGACCAGTCCCAGTGCGCGCCGAACGGGTTGCTCACCTGGTTAGCCGTGCGCTCCGGAGTGCCGGCTCCGGGCGCCGCCGTCGCGGAGGGGGTGGCGGCCGGCGGCGGATCGTCGCCGCCGGCGGTGCAGCCGGTGGTGAGCAGGAGCGTGGCGGCGACGGCGGTGGCGACCGCGCGCAGCCGGCCCGGGCGGGTCACCGGTAGCCCAGCGCGCGCAGGGTGCGACCGGAGAAGACCCGGACCAGCAGGCGGAGGAACGGGTCGAGTTCGCGGCGGTAGCTGCCGACCCGGGAGCCGTAGATCGGCGCGGTGTCGCCCACCGCCGCGCGTCGTCGCTCCGCCTCGGTGGTGTACTTCTGGGCCACGTCGTGCTGCTTGCTGTCGTAGTCGAGGATGCCGTCCTCCCACGGCTCGCCGAGGAACTCGAAGAGGCCCCGCATCGCCTTCTCCGGCTCGCTGACCGCCTGCTCGTACCGCAGCTCGTAGTAGCGGTCCGCCGGCAGGGTGGCGCCGACCGCCCGCGCGGCGCGGATGTAGCGCGGCCACTTCACCACGCACTTCACCGCGGACCAGTAGCCGAACCGTTTGCGGTGCGAGACCACCACGTCGCGTCCGTCCCGGATGAGGTGCACGATCTGGGCGTCCGGGAAGACCTCGGTGACGAAGTCGAGCGACATCGCGTACAGCGGGGTCTTGTCGGCCCACCGGGTCTTGCCCCGCGCGGCGGCGTAGTCGGCGTGCACGCCGCCGAAGAAGTCCCGGATCCGGCGCAGCCAGTCCTCGCGCGGAAAACCGAAGCGGGCCAGCCGTTCCCAGTCCCGGCCGACGATCCGTCGCAGGTCCGGCAGGAACCGGGTCTCCGGGCCGCAGCTGATCCGCGAGTGCGAGTCCAGGACGAGGCGCACCATCGTGGTGCCCGACCGCTGGCAGCCGACCAGGAAGATCGGCGCGGTACGGGTTCCGGTCTCAGCCACTGTCGACCGCCTTCGTCGTGTCGGATCGGGCGTCGGCCGCCGCGCGGTCGAGCCGGTCGGTCAGCTCGTCGCAGCGGGCCCGGACACGCGGGTCGATCGGTAGCCGTCGGTCGCTCGCCGCGCCGTGCGACGTGCGCGGGGCGATGTGCGCGTGCAGCCGGGGATGGTAGGGGAAGTCGAGGAAGGCGCAGAGCCGTCGGAGCTGCGCGGCGGGCTCGGCGACCAGGCTCTCGTAGCGGCAGAGCAGCACGTCGGCCCGCCGGTCCAGGCCGAGCTGGAAGAACAGCGCGTTGCGGACGTACCAGAACAGCGCCGCGCCGCTGTGCGGATCCAACCCCTGCGGGTCGTGGGCCCGGATCAGCTCGATGGTGTCGGCGTCGAGGCGTTGCCCCTCCCACCGGCGGCCGATGCTGCCGTCGGCGATCGCGCGCAGGGCCCGCAGGTTCGCGTCACCGAACTTGGCGACCTCGGAGCGGGCCCGGTCGTCGACGTCGCGGTAGACCCAGAGCGCGCGCCCCGGCGTCACCCCCGGCAGGGCCAGCAACTCGTCCACGCGGTGGCTCTCGCAGAGCGGTTTGACCAGCACGTACGCGTGCCGGCTGCGGTGGAGGGTGGCGGTCAGCACCGGGTCCGGGCGGAGGTGGAAGCGGTGGAAGACGGTGCTGTCGTTCTCGTTGCGGACCTCGACCTCTCCGGCGGCGTCCAGGCCCCGGACCAGCATGTTCGTGCCGGAGCGTTGCAGACCGACCAGGTAGACCGGCATCGCCGAGCCGGGCGTCCGGCCGGCCCGCCGTCGCCAGCGTCGCTTCGCCAGGGCGGTGCCGACCCGGTCGACCGGGTTGAGGCGGTCCTCCTCGATGAGCCGTCCGATCCCCTCGGTACGCGCCCAGCGCAGATGCCGTCGGACCCGCCGCGCGGTGTACGCGAGCGCGGAGACCTCGTCGTCGGCTGCCACGGTCCTCCTCGTCGGACACCGGCCCGGCCCTCCATCTGAGCGGGTGCGACCGGCGGCAGCCAGGCTATCGGGAGATCATGGCGGGAGGCCAGGCCGCGGACCGCACGGGCAGACGAAGATCACCCGTTCAGCCACATGCCAAACGTGAGCTGGACTCGCCGACCCGCCCTGCATACCGTGGGCCCTGGCCGGGGCGGGCAGACTCCGGTCGTCACCTCCGGGCCCGGTTCGCCCGATCGACGTGAGCAGGGCGAGTCGATGCGCGTGCTGCATGTGAACAAGTTCCTCTACCGCCGTGGCGGCGCGGAGGGGTATCTGCTCGATCTCGCCGACCTGCAACGGGCTGCCGGCGACACGGTCGCCTACTTCGGCATGAGCCACCCGGAGAACGAGTCGCCCCTGCCGTACGCCGCGCGGTTTCCGTCCGAAGTGGAGTTGGAGCCGGCGCCGAGCGGGGTGCGGCCCCGCGCGGTGGCAGTCGGTCGGATGCTGTGGTCACCGACGAGCCGCCGCGGGCTGGCCCGGGTGATCAACGACTTTCGGCCGGACGTGCTGCACCTGCACAACATCTACCACCAGCTCTCCCCGTCGGTGCTCGCCGCGGCCCGCGCCGCCGGTGTGCCGTGTGTGCTGACCATGCACGACTACAAGCTCGCCTGCCCGAGCTACCAACTGCTGGACCGTGGCCGCCCCTGCCAGGCGTGCGTCACCGGTGGCCCGTTGCAGGCGGCCCGTCGCCGCTGCAAGGACGGATCGCTGTCGCGCAGTGGCCTGCTCGCCGTCGAGTCCTGGCTGCACCGGCGGCTCGACGCGTACGACCCGGTGCAGCTCTTCGTGAGCCCGAGCGGGTTCCTGGCCGACGTGATGCGCCGCGCGGGCGTCTACCCGGGCCGGTTGCGGGTGGTCAACCACTTCGTCGACCTGACCGGCGTCGCGGCCAAGCAGACGTCCGGCGGCGGTGTCGTATTCGCCGGGCGGCTGGCGCCGGAGAAGGGTGTCGACGTGCTGATCGAGGCGGCCGCCGCGCTGCCGGACGGGGTCAGCGTCGACATCGCCGGAGACGGCCCGGCCCGCCCGGAGTTGGAGGCGCTCGCCGCTCGGCGGGTGCCCGGCCGGGTCCGGTTCCACGGCCGTCTCGACAAGCCGCGCCTGCACGAGCTGATCCGGTCGGCGGCGGTGGTCGCCGTTCCGTCCCGGTGGCACGAGAACCAACCGATGGCGGTGCTGGAGGCGTTCGCCTGCGGGGTGCCGGTGGTCGCCACCGACCTGGGCGGGCTTCCCGAGCTGGTCGAGCCGGGAGTGGATGGCCGCGTCGTGGCCGCCGACGCGCCGACGGCCCTCGGCGAAGCGCTCACCGACCTCCTGGCCGACCCCGAACGGGCGTACCGGATGGGCCGGGCTGGTCGGGCGAAGATCGCCGCCCAGTTCGCCCCGGACCGGCACCTGGAGCGGATCCGTGGCCTGTACGCGGAGGCCGCGGAGGCGCTGCCGTCGCGGCGGCGGGCCGGTCGGGCCACCGCCGGTGGGGGAGCGGCCCGGTGAACCCGGTACGGGTGCTCTACCTCGCCGGCAGTGGTCGCAGTGGCAGCACGCTGGTGACCACGGTCCTGGGACAGTTGCCGGGTTTCTTCGCGGCGGGGGAGCTGCGGTACCTGTGGCGGCGCGGCATCCTGGAGAACCGGCCCTGCGGCTGCGGCTCCCCGGTCGCCGACTGCCCGCTCTGGGCCCGGGTGCGCGCCGACCTGACCGACGCCGACCCGGCCGGGATCGCCGCCCGGTTGGCCCAGCGGCTGCGGCTGCGCGGACTGCCCGCACTGCTGCGCCGCCAGCGTCGGGGGCAGCCGCCGATCGCGGGCCACCCCGACGACACGCAGCTGGCCCGGCTCTACGCCTCGATCGCCGAGCACGCCCTGGCCGGTCGGTCGGACGGTGTCATCGTCGACTCGTCCAAGCTGCCGCCGTACGGGGCCCTGCTCGGCAGCCTGCCCGGCATCGACCTGTACGTCCTGCACGTGGTGCGCGACCCGCGCGCCACCGCGTACTCCTGGCGTCGCCGACGCCCACTGGACGGGCGCGCCGACGATGAGCTGATGAGCCGGCCACCGGTCGGCAAGGCCGCGCTGCTCTGGCTGGTCTGGAACACCGCGACCGTCCGACTCTGGGGCGACCGCCGCCGTGCGCCGGGCCGCTACCTGCGGCTGCGGTACGAGGACTTCGTCGCCGACCCGGCCGGCGCCACCGCCCGGATCGCCGGCTTCGTGGGCGCGACCCCCGACGAGCTTCCGTTTCCGACACCGGCCACGGTACGGCTCGCCCCCACCCACTCGGTGGCCGGCAATCCGTCGCGGCACCGCACCGGGCTGGTCGACGTGGTCGCCGACACCGAGTGGCTGACCGGGCTGCCCGCCCGCGCGTACGCCGTGGTGACCGGGCTGACCGCCGTGGCCCTGACCCGGTTCGGCTACCCGTTGCGCCGCCCGGCGGCCACCTCTCTGGCCGCCCGTCCCGCCGCGGACCCGGCCGTCTCCCCGTCACCCGCCACCCGGCAGGAAGGCTGAACGATGCTCTCACTGGTGGTGGGCACCGGTCGCTGCGGTTCGACACTGGTCCAGGAGTTGCTCTCCCGGCATCCCGCGGTCGGCTTCGTCTCCGGCCTGGACGACAAGATGGCCCGGCTCAACCCCAAGGGCAGGTTCAACGGCGCGCTCTACCGGCGTTCGGCGCCGCGCCCGGCGGGGATGACCTCGCTACGACACAGTCGACGGTTGCTGGAGCGGGGCCGGCTGCGGGTGGCGCCGTCGGAGGCGTACCACCTGCTCGACCGGCAGGTGCTGGCCGGCTTCTCCCGACCGTGTCGGGACCTGCTGGCCGAGGACCTGACCCCGTTCGTGGCCCGGCGGCTGCGGGCCTTCTTCGACGAGCGGATCGCGCGGCAGGGCTGTCAGCAGTTGGTGCAGCACGTCACCGGGTGGCCGCGGACCGGCCTGCTGCACGCCGCGTACCCGGAGCTGCGGGTGGTCAACGTGGTACGCGACGGGCGGGCGGTGGCCAACTCGTGGCTCCAGATGGGCTGGTGGGACGGCTGGCGCGGGCCGGACAACTGGATCTACGGCCCGCTCCCGTCCGACCTGCGCGAGGAGTGGGCCGAGTCCGGTCGCTCCTTCCAGGTGCTCGCCGCGCTGGGCTGGAAGATGCTGATGGACGCCTTCGCGCAGGCCCGGCTGCGTCACCCGGCCGACCAGTGGTTGGACGTGCGCTACGAGGACCTGGTCGAGCAGCCCCGCGAGCAGGTCGGCCGGATGCTCGACTTCCTCGGCCTGAGCTGGTCGACAGCCTTCGAGAAGGGCTTCTCCCGGTACGACTTCACAGTGGGCCGGGCGGAGGCGTACCGGGACGAACTCAGCCCGGCGCAGCTCGCCGCGATCGAACGGGTGCTCGAGAAGCCGCTGGCCGAGTGGGGCTACCCGATCTAGGGGCGTCTGTCGCCGTCCTCGCTATCGACGGACGTCACGGCGGCGGCTAATCTTTGGCCCCACACCATCGATGTGAGGAGATGCGATGGCGCGCCGTACCGGCCGACCCTCCTACCAGTTGGACAAGGCCGATGTGCGTCACCGCCGCACAGTGCGCTACGCGACCGTCGCGGGCGTGATCGCACTGGTCACCGCGTTGCTGGGTGGGCTGATCGGCTACCAGGTGGGCCGTCCGGACGCCACCGAGGCGACCATCGCGAGCCTCAAGGAGGCCGAGGCGAAGCGGGACGCCCAGCAGATCGTGGAGCTGATCGAGACGGCCCGACGGGTTCGCGATCAGGTCGCCCCGGTCCTGGCCGGCATCAAGACGGAGACGACCGGCGGACGTGCGCCGGATCCGGCGAAGGCACGCCAGTGGCAGGAGGTCATGCGCCGGGCGGCCGAGCCGTTCGCCGACCCGCCGTCGGGGACCACCGCCACCAACGTGGCGCGCGGAGGGTTGCGCGGAGCGGTCCAGCAGGCGTCGCTGGCCGTCGACGCCTACGCGCTGGCGGCCGGCGTTCCGGCGGCGCAGCGTGCGGCCCTGCTGGACGTCACCGCGCGGCAGGCGGCCGAGGCCGCGACGATCTGGTCGGTCGCGGCGACCCAGCTCGACCAGATCAGCGTCGATTCCGGCCAGGGCCACCAGCATGTGTTCCTGGACACAGACCCCCACGAAGGGGCCCTCACCCCGGACGGGGCGGCCGAGGGAACCGGTGGCTGAGTCACCTTGCGGGGCAAGTGTCGGGTTTGCCGGCGAAGGTCGCCGGGGCGGGTCGGCCGGGCGCTCACGGCGTGATCTGTGGGCGGTCCGCCGGATCGGGTACGGTCGCTTATCGCAAAGTCTATGAACCAGATTGGCTTTCTGTGCAATGGAAGCCGAATCGGAGGGACACAGCCGTGAGGTTCCCAAGCGCCGTCCGTCAGGCCGGACTCGTCGTGGCCGTCGCCGCCCTCGCGCTGACCGCGGGTTGCGCGAAGAAGGATGACAGCGAGGTCCAGGCGAGCGGCGTCAAGCTGGTCGCGGCGGGCAAGCTGACCGTCTGCACCCACCTGCCGTACCCGCCGTTCCAGTCCAAGGACGCCAGCGGCAAGGTGACCGGCTTCGACGTCGAGATCATGGACCTGGTCGCCAAGGAACTCGGCGTCGAGCAGACGATCATCGACACCCCGTTCGAGGGGATCAAGTCCGGCCAGGATCTCAACACCGGCAAGTGCGACGCGGCCGCCGCCGGCATGACCATCACCGAGGAGCGGCGGAAGGTGATCGACTTCTCCGATCCCTACTTCGACGCCACCCAGGCGATGCTGGTGAAGACCGGCAAGACGTACAAGTCGCTCGACGACCTCAAGGGCAGGAAGCTCGGCGTCCAGGCGGCCACCACGGGTCGTGACTACGCCAAGAAGCTCGAGGCGGAGAAGGGCCTGAAGCTCGTCGAGTTCGAGGACCTCGCCGCCCTCCAGCAGGCCGTCGCCAACGGCCAGGTCGAGGCCGCCATCAACGACCTGCCGGTCTGGACCGAGTACCTGAAGAAGAACCCGGGCGGGTTCGAGGTGGCCGCGGAGTTCGACACCGGCGAGCAGTACGGCTTCCCCGTGAAGAAGGACGCCAACCCGGAGTTGCTCAAGAAGATCAACGAGGTGCTGGCCAAGGCCAAGCAGGACGGCACGTACAACACGATCTACGAGAAGTGGATCGGTAAGCAGCCGAGCGTCTGAGCGCCGCGCAGTACCGGAGGGCGCGCGTCCCGCGCGCCCTCCGACGTCGGTAACCTCCGGGAAGGCAACGAGCGAACGTGAAGCTGCGACGCCGCCAGCGGGAGCGGCTGTCCCTCGGGCTCCAGTACCTGGTCTTCATCGCCATCATCGCCACGGTGCTCGTCGCCGCGGACTGGGACAGGTTGGCCGACGCGTTCTTCCGCGTCGACATCATCAAGTCGATGTTCCCGACGATCATCACCGTCGCGCTGCGCAACACCATCCTCTACACGCTGGGCGCGTTCGCCTTCGGCCTCGTGTTCGGCACCATCCTGGCGCTGATGCGCCTGTCCCGGGTGGCGCCGTACCGCTGGGTGGCGACGGCGTACATCGAGCTGTTCCGGGGTCTGCCCGCGCTGCTGGTGCTCTTCCTCGTCGGGTACGGCATCCCGATCGCCTTCCCGGAGCGCGAGATCCCGGGCGGGGTGTTCGGTTCGATCGCGATCGGTCTCGGGTTGACCGCCGCGGCGTACATGGCGGAGACGATCCGGGCCGGCATCCAGGCCGTGCCGAAGGGGCAGATGGAGGCGGCGCGGACCCTCGGCATGTCGCACTTCACCGCCATGCGCACGATCGTCATCCCGCAGGCGTTCCGGATCGTGATCCCGCCGCTGACGAACGAGCTCATCCTGCTCACCAAGGATTCCTCGCTGGCCTACGTGCTCGGGGTGACGGCGCAGACGATCGAGATCACCAAGTTCGGTCGGGACATGCTCAACGACCGGGTGAACGCGACCCCGCTGCTGGTGGCCGGCCTCGCCTACCTGGTGATCACCCTGCCGCTGTCGCAGGTGGTACGACGCCTCGAACTCCGCTACGCCAAGGCTCGGTGACCCCGATGACGACCACCCCTCCCCGCCCCGCCGTGGAGATCCGCGACCTGCACAAGTCCTTCGGGCCGCTCAAGGTGCTCAAGGGCATCGACTTCGAGGTCGGCCAGGGCGAGGTGGTCTGCGTCATCGGACCGTCCGGCTCCGGCAAGTCGACCCTGCTGCGCTGCGTCGATCTGCTGGAGGAGCCGACCGCTGGCAAGATCTGGGTGAACGGGGTCGAGATGACCGACCCGGACGTCGAGATCGACGCGGTCCGCCGCGGCATCGGCATGGTGTTCCAGTCGTTCAACCTGTTTCCGCACCTGACCGTCCTGAACAACCTCACCATCGCCCAGCGCCGGGTGCTCCGGCGAGGTCGGGCCGAGGCCGAGCGGATCGCCCGGGCCAATCTGGAGCGCGTCGGGCTGACCGACAAGGCCGATGCCTTCCCGGCGCAGCTCTCCGGTGGGCAGCAGCAGCGGGCGGCGATCGCCCGGTCGCTGTCGATGGAGCCGAAGCTGATGCTGTTCGACGAGCCGACCTCCGCGCTCGATCCGGAACTCGTCGGCGACGTGCTCACCGTCATGCGCAAGCTGGCCGAGGACGGCATGACGATGATGGTGGTCACCCACGAGATGGCGTTCGCCCGCGACGTCGCCGACCGGGTCGTCTTCATGGATGGTGGCGTGGTGGTCGAGCAGGGGCCGCCGCAGGAGGTGCTGGGCGCGCCGAAGCACGAACGGACCCGCGCGTTCCTCTCCCGGGTCCTCGACCCGACCCACGTCGCGCAGCTCGGTGGGCCCGACCAGTCGCCCGCGCCGCCCGACTAGCCGCTCGTGCGGGCGCGCGACGCACGCCCTGGACGAGCAATTGTGAGTTACCTGGCGGCTTTCACCGTGCGCTCGGCTGGCCCTCATGTCGAGCTGCTCGAAGCCGCATCCACCTCGACGTAGGTGACCGACGATGACCGGCGACATCCACGCCACGGCCGAGACGCCGGCACCGGCGTGGCCGCGCCCGACGATGCGTGTCAGCTTCATGTCAATCGACTGACGTCGTGATGTCAAGGTAATCTTCTTGCAATCAGAGCTGTACTTTCGTCGATGGATTACATAAGTTGCTGTCATCCATAGAAAGCTTTGAGTCTTCCGAGCAAAGTCCGCGACGAGCCTCACCCTCAGTCGTGCCACCGCCCCCGTGCTCGGGTCGATGCACCCTGCCCTCGTCGCGTCTTCGCCCGGTCGGGAACGGAGACCCATGGACGATCACGCTGGTGGCCCTCACCGCCACCTGTCCCGCAGATCGCTGATCGCCACCGGCGCGCTCGCCGCCGGGGCGTTGGGCGCGTCCGCCCCAACGATCGGCACCGCGTTCGGCGGCAGCCCCGCCCGGGCCGCCGCCGGTGTCACCAAGAAGATCACCATCTACGCCGAGCAACTGCCCGGCAACCTGTTCGGGTACGGCCTGGCGCCCGGTCAGGCCACCGTTCCGGGCCCGATCCTGGAGATGTACGAGGGTGACACGCTGGAGATCACCCTGGTCAACACCACCAGCCAGCGGCTGTCCATCCATCCGCACGGGGTGGACTACAGCACCGAGTCCGACGGCAGCCCGTTCAACGCCTCGTTCAACAACCCGGGTGAGACGCGGACGTACGTCTGGCGCTCCCACGAGATGGTGGCCGCGTCCGGTCGGCGGTACATGCCGGGCAGCGCCGGCTACTGGCACTACCACGATCACGCGATGGGTACCGACCACGGCACCGCCGGTGTCGCGAAGGGACTGTACGGGGCGCTGATCGTCCGGCGGCGCGGCGACATCCTGCCGTCGAAGCAGTTCACGGTCGTGTTCCACGACATGATGATCAACAACAAGATGGCTCCGGCGACCCCGATGTTCGAGGCGAACCTGGGCGAGCGTGTCGAGTGGATCGCCATCGGCCACGGCAACCTGTTCCACACCTTCCACCTGCACGCGCACCGCTGGGCGGACAACCGCACCGGGATGTTGGAGGGGCCGAGCGACCCGAGCCTGGTGGTCGACAACAAGGACCTCAACCCCGGCAGCTCGTTCGGTTTCCAGGTGCTGGCCGGGGAGGGCGTCGGACCAGGCGCGTGGATGTACCACTGCCACGTGCAGACGCACTCCGACGGCGGCATGGCCGGGATCTTCCTGGTGCGCAACGCCGACGGCAGCATGCCGCCGGGCGCCGAGGAGGCGATCCACCGGTTCCAGGGCCACACCCACACGCACGGAAGCTGACCGAACCGAAAGTGGGGACGGGCATGACCCGAAATCTACGACGAACCCTCGCCGCGGTAGCGGCCTTGGCGACACTGCTCCCGGCAACGACGGCGGCCGCGGCCGCACCACGAACGGCGGCCGCCCCGCAGGCGGCGCAGCCGCAGCAGACAGCGGTCCTGGTGTTCCACGGCCCGGTGGCCGAGCAACAGGACCCGGTTTCGCGCGCGGTGGACACCATCAAACAACTTGGTGCCGTTCATGACATCGATGTCACGGCCACCACGGACCCGGGCGCCTTCACCGCGGCCGGGCTGTCCGCGTACCGCAGCGTTGTCTTTCTCTCCGCGACGGGCGCCGCGCTCAACCGCGACCAGGAGTCGGCGCTCCAGAACTACGTCAAGGCCGGCGGCGGTTTCGTCGGCATCGCCGACGCCGCCCGAGCCCAGGTCGACTCCACCTGGTTCACCGGGCTGATCGGCACCCGCCCGGCCGGCGCCATCCCGATCGCCGAGCCGGTGGCCCGGGTGACCGCCAGCGGCGAGAACCCGCCCAACGAGACCAAGGAGAAGCTGACCGACGGCGACGCCAACACGAAGTGGCTGGTCCGCACCCCGACCGCCTGGGTGGCGTACGAGTTGAGCGCCCCGAAGAAGATCACCGGGTACGCGCTCACGTCGGCCAACGACTCCGCCGGTCGGGACCCGAAGGACTGGACCCTGCAGGGCTCCACGGACGGTCAGAGCTGGACCGACCTGGACCGCCGCACCGGGCAGACCTTCCCGGACCGGTACCAGACCCGGCGGTTCGACATCGCCGCGCCGCAGGAGTTCACGCGCTACCGGCTGAACGTCACCGCGAACAGCGGTGAACCGCTGGTCCAGCTCGCCGACCTGCGCCTGTTCACCGGCAGCACCACCGCCCCGGAGCCGCCCGCGGTGAACCGCGCGGTGGTGAACATCCTGGACCGCAAGCACCCGGCCACCGCGTCGCTGCCGATGACCCTCACCCGGTCCGACCGTTGGGAGAACTGGGACCCGAACCCGATCGGCACCGTGCACACCCTCGCCCAGGTCGAGGAGCGGCACTACAACCCGGGGGCGGCCGCCAACGGCCCCTTCCACCCGGTGTCCTGGTGCCGGGACTACGACGGCGGTCGGTCGTTCTACACCGGCATGGGCCACACCGAGGGCAGCTACGGCGAGGAGGCGTTCCGCACGCACCTCGCCGGCGCCCTCAACTGGACCACCGGTCGGGTACGCGGCGACTGCCAGGCCACCATCGCAGCGAACTACAAGGTGGAACGACTCACCGCCGCTAACCAGACCGGGCAGCTGGACCAGATCGGCGAGCCGCACGGGCTCACCATCGCGCCGGACGGCACTGTCTTCTACGTCGGCAAGGCGGCCTGCCCGAGCGGCCCGATCGCGGACTGGAACAACCCGAACGTCGGCCTGGGCTGCGGCACCATCCACTCCTGGGACCCGCGCACCAAGCAGGTCAAGCTGCTCACCACCCTGGAGGTGATGGGCAACCGGGGCAGCGGCTCTGAGCTGGTCAAGAACGAGGAGGGCCTGCTCGGCATCGTGCCCGACCCCGCGTTCGCCGAGAACGGCTGGCTCTACGTCTACTGGATGCCGCACGAGTCGGTCGACCGGGTGAAGCGGGTCGGTCAGCGGACCGTCTCGCGGTTCACCTACGACCGTCAGGCGCAGACCATCGACCAGGCCACCCGCAAGGACCTGTTGCAGTTCCCGGTGCAGATCCACAGTTGCTGCCACGCCGGCGGCGGCATGGCGTTCGACGCCAAGGGCAACCTCTACGTCGGCTCCGGCGACAACAACTCCTCGGAGGGGTCGCAGGGCTACTCCGGCAACAACTGGACCCAGGAGTACCAGGGGATCTCGTTCCAGGACGCCCGCCGCACGTCGGGTAACACCAACGACCTCGCCGGCAAGATCATCCGGATCCACCCGGAGGCCGACGGGACGTACACCATCCCGGAGGGCAACCTGTTCCCACCGGGCACCGAGAAGACCCGGCCGGAGATCTACGTGATGGGCGTACGCAACATCGCCCGCCTCCAGATCGACCCGGTGCACCAGTGGCTGACCGCCGGCTGGGTCGGCCCGGACGCCTCGTCGCCCAGCCCCACCCTGGGCCCGGCGAAGTACGAGACGGCCACCATCATCACCTCCGCCGGTAACCAGGGCTGGCCGTACTGCATGGGCAACCGGCAGCCGTACCGCGACCGCAGCACCACGGACGCGACGGTGCTGACCGGCTGGTACGACTGCGACAACCTGAAGAACGAGTCGCCGCGCAACACCGGACTGGTGGACATCCCGGCGGCCCGGGACAACATGATCTGGTACTCGCCCGACGGCGGCGGCCCGGTGTTCCCGAAGCGGACCGACGGCAGCGGCCTGCCGACCTACGTGGCGGCCGACGCCACCTACACGCAGCCGTACCTGCGCGGCGGCGGGCAGGCCATCATGTCCGGCCCGACGTACCACCGGAGCCTCGTCGACACCACCAGCGGCGTGGCATGGCCGGAGCACTGGGACGGCAAGTGGTTCATCGGCGACCAGTCGAACGCCGCCAACCGGGTCGCGGTCACCGTCGACCCGGCCGGCGTGCCGCAGGCCGCCCCACCGGTGTACGCCGAGTCGCTGCGGGCCATCATCCCCGGTGGCAACGGCGACAACCGGTTGCAGAGCTGGATGGACGCGAAGTTCGGCCCGGACGGCGCGCTCTACCTGCTCGACTACGGCGGCGGCTTCTTCAGCCTGCACGCGAACCAGAAGCTGATCCGGATCACCTACACCGGCGGGGCGCCCACCCCGGCACCGGCGGCGACCTCGGTCGCCGTGCAGAACAAGCCGCTGACCATCGCCTTCACCGGTTCCCGCTCCGGCGGCGTCAGCCACCGCTGGGAGTTCGGCGACGGCGCCACGTCGACCGAGGCGGACCCCCGGCACACCTACGCCACGGTCGGCACCTACACCGCGAAGCTCACCGTCACGTACGCCGACGGTCAGACCGCGACGGTGCAGACCACTGTGACGGTGGGCTGCGCGGTGCCCGACGACCGGTCGACGGTGTGGCTCGGCGACACGGACACCGGGGTGCCCAGTCGTACGGTCGGGCAGGGTTGCACGGCCAACGACCTGATCGACGACGAGAGCACCTGGGCCGACCACAACGGTTTCGTCCGGCACGTCACCGCGGTGGCCCGCACGTTGCAGGACGACAACCTGCTCAGCACCCGCGAAGCGGGGACCCTCACCCGCCTGGCCGCCGCGTCGGAGATCGGCCGGGACGGGCACACCGGGTACGAGCCGCTCTTCGACGGCACCGCCGAGTCGCTGCGCGGTTGGCAGCAGGCGCCGTCGGGACAGTTCGGCATCCAGCCGGACGGGTCGCTGCGCTCCAGCGGTGGCCTGGGCATGCTCTGGCACACCAAGGAGCTGGGCGACTTCTCGCTGAAGCTGCAGTTCCGGGACATCGCGCCGGGCACCGGCCGGGCCAACACCGGGGTCTTCATCCGGTTCCCGGATCTGCGAACGCCCCTCGACCAGCGGCCACCGGACAGCTGCGGCACTATCGGGTCGGCGCGGACATCACCGGCCTGGATGGCGATCTACTGCGGACACGAGATCCAGATCTACGACGGTGACACCGGTGAGCCGCAGAAGACCGGCTCGGTCTACAACTTCGACCCGGTGCCGCTGGCCCAGGCCGGGGTGACGCCGAAGAACGAGTGGAACGACTACGAGATCCGGGCCGTCGGGCAGCACTACACGATGATCCGCAACGGCGTGGTGATCAACGAGTTCGACAACACGCCGGGCAAGCAGTCGTCGCGCGCCGGCGACCCGCCGACCGACCTGCGGCAGTTCCTGCGCGGCTTCATCGGCCTGCAGAACCACGGTGACAACGACCTGACCGAGTTCCGCAACATCCGTGCGCGGGAACTCTAGGAGTGACGATGACCCGACGACTGACGGCCGCGCTGGCGGCGCTCCTGCTCACGGTGATCCCGTTGGCAGTGGCGCCCGCCTCCGCCGCCCCGCGTGTCGCCGCCGACCAGGTGTTGACCTGGACCGCCGACGACAGCATCACCCAGTACAAGTCCGCGCCCACCACGGCGGTGGCCGGAGCGACCACGATCATCTGGGAGAACAGCGCGGCCACCGGCAACACCACCGGAATGCCGCACACGCTGACCTTCGACACCAGCACCGAGGGCTACAACCACGACGTCACCCTCAACATCCTGGCCAGCCCGTTCGACGCCAACGACGGCCGCCACCAGGCGACCGTGACGCTGACCCCGGGCCGGTACCGGTACTTCTGCTCGATCCCCGGCCACAGCTCGATGGTCGGCGAGCTGGTGGTCACCGAGGGCGGTGGCGGCGGCGACACCACCGCGCCGACCGTGACCGCCGCGGTCTCCGGTGACCAGGACCAGGACGGCAACTACCTGGGCGCGGCCACGGTGACCGTGACGGCCACCGACGCCGACTCGGGGGTCCAGACCGTCGAGTACCAGGTCGACGACACCAGCTTCCTGCCGTACACCGAGCCGGTGCGGGTCACCGCGATCGGTGACCACGCGGTGCAGTTCCGCGCCACCGACCAGGCCGGCAACACCAGCGCCGTCGGCTCGGTGGCGTTCCGGATCGTCGAGCCGGGGGAGGAGGACACCACCGCGCCGGTGGTCGCGGTCGCGCTGGCCGGCGACCGCGACGGCGACGGCAACTACATCGGTACGGCCACCGCCACGTTGACCGCCACCGACAGCGGATCCGGTGTCGCCACCATCGAGTACGCCCTCGACGGGGCGGTTTTCACCGCGTACACGAACCCGATCGTGGTGAACGCGGCCGGGATGCACATGCTGCACTACCGGGCCACCGACGTCGCCGGCAACACCTCGGCGGAGCAGATGTCCCACTTCACCGTCGTCGAGCCGCAGGCCGAGGACACCACCCCACCCACTGTCGCCGCCACTGTGGCCGGTGACCGGAACGACGACGGCGGGTACGTCGGTGGCGCGACCGTCACCGTCACGGCCACCGACGCCGAGTCGGGCGTGGCGAAGATCGAGTACGCGCTCGACACCGGTGGCTGGACGGCGTACGCCGCTCCGGTCGCCGTCCGCGCACCCGGCGCGCACACGGTGCGGTACCGGGCGACCGACACGGCGGGGAACTCCTCCACCGAGCAGTCGACGTCGTTCACCGTCGTGGTCGACGACACCGACCGCTGCCCCGACTCGGATACCCGGGCAACCGTGGTCATCGACGGGGGCGACACCGGTGTGGCCAACGTGGACACCGGCGACGGCTGCACCATCAACGATTTGATCGACGAACACGCCGACTACCCCGGCCACGCCGAGTTCGTCCGACACGTGGAAGCGGTCACCGCCGCGCTCGTGACCGGCGGCACGCTCGACCGGCGGCAGCAGGGCGCCATCGTCCGGGCCGCGGCCCGATCGGACGTCGGCGCATGAGTCCTCGAACCTCATTGACAGGGAGTACCACGATGCCCGGACGTACCGTCGCCAAGCTCGCCACCGTGAGCGCCGTCATCGCGGCCTCGGTGCTGGCCGTGGCGCCCACCGCACACGCCGACCTGGTCACCCACTGCATCGGCACCGGCGGCGCGGTGACCGTGCCCAACGACCTGCTCGTGCCCGCCGGCGAGTCCTGCGCGCTCACCGGCACCACGATCACCGGCAACGTCACCGTCGCGGCCGGCGGCAACCTGGTGGTGACCGGTGGCCGGGTCAGCGGTGAGGTACGCGTCGCCGCCGACGGGTACCTCGACGCGACCGAGACGACCGTCGACGGCCAGGTGGTGCTCGCGGCCGGGGGGTACGGCGTCTTCCTGAAGGACGCCCGCACCGGCGCCGTCACCGTACGGCCGAAGGGCTCCACGACCATCGACAGCTTCCTGTTCGCCGAGGCGTCGACGGTCACCGGGCACGTCACCGTCGGTGCCGGCGAGGTCCGGCTCGACCGGGGCACCCAGGTGCAGCGCAACCTCAGCAGCACCGGCACCTACTACACCGACCTGCACGACTCGTTCGTCGACGGCACGCTGTCGGTACTCAACAGCGCCACCGGCAGCGTGGTGTGTGGCAGTGCGGTCCAGGGGCGAGCCACCTTCGCCGGGAACCTGGGCGGTGTGCAGCTCGGCCCGAACGGCACCCTCGACAGCTGCGCCTCCGGCGGCTACTGGGGTGGGGACGTGAGCATCACCAGCACCACCGGTGGCGTCACCGTCGACGACAACATCATCAACGGTCAGTTGGCGGTGACGTCCAACGACCCGGCCGCCCAGGTGGCCGCCAACAACCGGATCCGTGGCGGGGTGACCGGTGATCAGGCCGCGGCGACCATCAACCGGTCGGCCCGGGTGGCCGGCCCGGACCGGGAGGACGCCGGCGACCAGCGGGCCGAGGTCCGCCGTACCTCGGCGGTGCAGGAGGCCACCGAGGCGGGCGCGGCCCGGCTCTAGCTGATCGACGCGACGGCGGCCGGCCACCCCTGCGTTCGGGGTGACCGGCCGCCGCCGTCGTACCGGGGTCGCCTAGAAGTTCGCCACTCCACTTTCTTGAGTGGTCGGCCGTGTCGGTCAGCAGCGGTCGCGTGCCTTGCGCAGGAAGGTCTCCCGCGACACGACCTCCGTCGAGTTGTGTCCGCGCGGCGCCAACACCTCGTCCGGGCCGATCCGTGGCAGGTCCGCGAGGGTGAAGTCCACCGAGAGAGCCTCGCTGCGGCTTGACCCGTCGAGGGTGTAGGTGACCCCGGCCTGAAGTTCGGTGAGCAGTTCGACGTCCACCTCGGTCGCAGGGCTGTCGACAGCGTCGGCGACCTCCCAGCCCTCCGGCGGCTGACCCAGCAGCGCCACCTCGACGACCTCGCTCGCGGGCGGGCCGCCGATGCTCCACTTGATCAGGGACCGTTTACCCGGTTCACCCTTGTGGTCGTTCTCGAACACACGGAGATCGGCGTCCCGGTCGTCGCAGGTGACCAGCACGCCGACCGGCCGGCCGTCCTGGACGGCGAGAGCGACAATCGGCTGCTCCGCCGGCGAGCAGGCGGTCAGGACAAGGAGGGGGAGCGGGAGCAGAATCCATGGACGTCGTCTTCTGCGCATGTGGGCAGCGTTCCACGACGCCATCACGCTTCGATGCCCCGAGGATCACGAAAGGGAAGCGCAACCGCAGGGCCCGGACCCGCGCCGTGCCGCACGTTCCCACCTTCGTTGCGTGATTGTCGGAAACAGCGCAGGGCCCCGCCGACGCGGAGAGAATTGCCGCCACGGAGGCACGCGGAAGCCGGGGGACGTTCGATGGGTTTACGAAGGCGTATGGCGCTCGTTGCGGTGACCGTCGCGGCGACATCGCTGGTCCTCGGTGGGTGCACCACCGAGCGGAAGGCAGCCGTGCGTCCCGCCGAGCAGGTGGTGCCATCGCCCGAACTGACCCTCACGCCCGCCGACCTCTCCCGGAACGTGCCGCTCAGCGCAGAGGTGGTTCCGCTCGTCACGGGCGGAAAGATCACCGCCGTACGCATCGTCGACGACACCGGCACCCTGGTCGGGGCGGAGCCACGCGAGGACGGCTCGGCCTGGGTGCCGACCACTCCGTTGCGGCCGCAGCACACCTACACCGCGGTGGTGACCGCCACCGGCGACTCCGGGCGGACCACCACCCGCACCACCACCTTCACCACCGCCCCCGCGTCGACGAAGCCGCAGGTGACCAGCACCCTGTACTTCGCCGACAAGCAGACGTACGGCACCGCGATGCCGGTGACCATCGGCTTCGATCCGCCCATCGCCAGGGCGGCCCGCGCCGACGTGCAGCGTCGCCTGTTCGTCACCACGAACCCACCGCAGCCGGGCGCCTGGTCGTGGGTGGACGACGGCAGCCAGGTCTACTACCGGGCCCCCGACTTCTGGCGGCCCGGCACGACCATCAGTGTCCGGGCCGGCCTGGAGGGCCTGCCCATCGGCAGGAACCACATCGGTGACGCCGACCGCACCGCGACGTCCCGGATCGGACGGCAGGTGGCGCTCGAAGTCGACAACGCCACCAAGCAGATGCGCGTGCTGCGCGACGGCAAGCTGATCCGCAGGATCCCGGTCAGCCTCGGCAAGCGCAGCACCCCCACGTCCAGCGGCAAGATGGTGATCATGGAGAAGTACCAGAACACCACCTTCGACACGCGGGGCGAGCCGAACGGCGGCTACGTGGTGAACGTCAAGGACGCGCAACGGCTCACCTGGGGCGGCGAGTTCATCCACGGGGCACCCTGGTCGGTGGCGGATCAGGGACACCGCAACGTCTCGCACGGCTGCACGAACATCTCGGCGGCCAACGCCGACTGGTTGATGGGCGTCACCCAGGTCGGTGACCTGGTCACCTTCACCGGCACCGAGGTCCGGCTCCAGCCGGGCAACGGCTGGACGGCCTGGAACACCAGTTGGGGCCAGTTCGTCAAGGGCAGCGCACTGCCCGTACCCGCGGATCTGCGACCGGCCCCGGCGCCGTCCGCGCGTGCGGTCGCCGGTGGCGTGCCGACGCCGGGTCCGTCCGCCTCCGGAGGCTGAACCACCGGCGCCCGGCGGGCTCTCGCCGCTTGCCCGGCGGCCCTACCCTCCGGGCCATGACGTACGAGCCGATGATGGTTCCCGATCCGAGGCCCAACCGGACGCTTCGTACGGTCCTGATCGTCGTCGGCGCCCTCCTGGCCGTGTGCTGCGTCATCGGCACCTGCGTCGGCCTCTGGTTCTACCGCTCGATCAGGAACTCCGTCGAGCCGGCCGGGGCGGCCGCGACGGGGTTCGTCGACGACGTGCAGGCCGGCAACTACCCCGGCGCGTACGGGTGGCTGTGCGACCGGGTACGCGACGGGATGACGCAGGAGGAGTTCGCCCGGGTCCAGGCCGCCCAGTTGAAGATCAGCAGTTACGAGATCACCAACGTGAACGTCAACAACGTCAACGGGCGGCTGACCGCGACCGCCACCGTCGAGGCGGTGCAGGAGGCCACCGGTGCGAGGCTCACCCAGGGGCTGGCGCTGGTCAAGGAGGACGGCGAGTGGCGCGTCTGCCGGTGAGTCATCGCGTCGTCGCCGCATGGAACCCGCTCGGGTCGTTGGTCAGGCTCCACTCGGCTGCCTTGACCGCTTTGCGGTCCAACAACTGTCCGGCGAAGTGGCGGCAGATGCCACGGTTGGTGCCGGTGACCAGAGCGCCGGAGTTCCGCAAGTTACCTCCTGACAGTTTCAGGTCGAGCGGCATGCGAGCTACGGTAAACCTGACGTTCATGTGAGGGACAAGGCCGTGTGACTGGCGTTACCGGCCGGGGGAGGGGTCGATGCGGATCGGGGAACTCGCCACCAAGACCGGGGTGTCGGTACGAGCCCTGCGCTACTACGAGGAGCAGGGCCTCCTTTCTGCTGCACGCAGCGGTGGCGGCCAGCGCCACTACCTCGACGACGCGGTCGACCGGGTGTATCTGATCCAGATGCTGTACGCCGCCGGCCTGTCCAGCCGAACGATTCTGGACCTGCTGCCCTGCGTCGACGCGAAGGTCAACACACCGCAGTCGCGGGCCATGCTCCGCGCCGAACGCGACCGCATCGATCGGCAGATCACTCAGCTCCGGCAGGCGCGCAAGCGGCTCGACGAGGTCATCGCGCTCAGCGAGAGCCCAGCCAGCGGTTGCACCCGAACGGACAGCGACGCCTCGGTGGCGTAGGCCCCGTCGCCGACGGCGGGCCGCGTCGCGTTGGAGCCCGCGCTCTGGGTCGGGCTGAAATCGGTGCACCGCTTCGTCTTCCGCAACTGGCAGAAGATGGCGCTGTCACCACCCGCCACCCTCTGACCTCGTGGCGATCGGTGGCAGCTCAGCGGGGCGTCGCTCGGCGTGTCGAGCTGCTCAGCTGCCGACGATCAAGGAATCGCACTGACCCCCGGGCGGTCGGGGATCAGATCGGGGCCAGCTCCGGGATGCCGTAGTGCTGGTCGAGGACCTGCATGGCGGCGCCTGCGGCGATCACGTCCGCGCCGAGGCTGGACAGGGCCACAGTGGTGCTGAGCCAGTCCGCGCGCCGGGCGTCCGCCCCGACGGCCTCGGTGACCGCCGCGAGATAGGTCTGCGGGTGCCGGAGGAGGTCCGCGCCCGTCAGCACCACGTGGGCGAGGTCGAGGGTCTGGAGCAGGTTGACGACGCCGACGGCCAGCACGCGGGCGGCGTGTGCGATGTCTCCGGCCTCGGCGGCCCGGTGGTGCACGATCTCCAGGCACCCGTGCCGGCCGCAGACGCATCGGGGTCCGGTCAGGTCGACCACCGTGTGGCCGAACTCGCCCGCGTTGGTGTGCGCCCCCCGGTGGGCCGCGCCACCCAGCCAGAAGCCGCCCCCGATGCCGGACTCGACCATGATGAGGGCCGCGTCGCCGAACGTCGCACCGTGCCGCCAGGCCTCCGCCGTGATTCCCGCGGTGACGTCCTTGTCCAGGTGGACGGGGAGGCCGAGGTGTTTCTCGGCGATCTCGCGCAGCGGTACGTCGTGCCAGTGCCGCAGGCCGTGGGCGTCCCGGACCAGGCCGTTGGCGTGGTCGAGTGGGCCGATCATGCCGATGCCCAGCCCGGTGAGCCGGCTCCGTAGGTCGCCGAGGCCGGCCATCGTGTCGATGCCGACGCTCAGGGCGTCGAGGAGCTGCTCCGGGGTGAAGTCGCGGGGCAGTGGGCTGACCGCCGAGTGGCGTACGGTGCCGGCCAGGTCGACCAGGACGAGCCGCAGCGTGCGTCGGGCCACGTGGGCCCCGATCGCGTACCGGCTGTCCGGGACGAGTTCGTAGACGACCGCGGGCTTGCCGATGCCCGGGCGCCGGACGCCGGCGGGGCGGATCAGGCCGTCGGCGATCAGCCGGGCGATGACCTTGGAGACCGCCTGTGGTGTCAGGCCGGTGGCCTCGACCACTGTCGAGCGCTCGAACGTGCGAGCCGTGCGCCCCACCGCCATGACCAGGGCCTGGTTGTAGCCGCGGAGGAAGGTGACGTCGGCAGTGACGCGAGTCATCTCACCACCCTATTACGCAACGCTGTTGCTAAATTTTTTCGGTGATCGAGTTGAGTAGAGGTCGACGGTTGGCGGCGCTGGCCGCCCTGGCACTGGGCGGCGTCGCGGTCGGCCTGACCGAGTTCGTGGCGATGGGGCTGCTGCCCGACATCGCCCGCGGTCTGCTCCCGCACAAGTACGCGCAGTCGTCGTCGGACGCCGTCGCCCGGGCGGGCTGGATGATCACCGCGTACGCGCTCGGCGTGGTCGTCGGCGCGCCTCTGATCGCCGCGTTGAGCGCGCGCCTGCCCCGCAAGAAGCTCGTCCTCGGGCTGCTCGTGCTGTTCGCCGTCGGCACTGTCGCGTCCGCGCTCGCCCCCACCTTCGACCTGGTGCTGGTGGCCCGGTTCGTGGCGGCGCTGCCGCACGGCGCGTACTTCGGTGCGGCCGGTCTGCTCGCGGCGACCCTGTTGGGTCCCGGCAACGAGGCCCGTGGTTTCGCCACAGTGCTCGGCGGTCTGACAGTGAGCAACCTGGTCGGCGTACCCCTCATCACGCGGCTCGGGCAGGCCGTCGACTGGCGGGTCGCGTACCTGGTCATCGCCGGCTTCTTCGTGCTCACCCTGCTGGCGGTCCTGGCGGTCGTTCCGGAGGTCGCCGCGGCGGTCGACGGCTCGCCGGCCGCCGAGTTGCGGGCGCTGCGGACCTCGCAGGTCTGGCTGGTCGCCGCGACCGGCGCGGTCGGTTTCGCCGGCTTCTTCGCGGTGAACACCTACATCGCACCGGTCACCACCGACGTCACCGGCCTCTCCGCCGCGACGGTGCCGTGGACGCTGGTCGCGGTGGGTCTCGGGATGACCGTCGGCAACGCCCTGGGCGGCTGGCTGGCGGACCGCGACCTCCAGCGGAGCATGGTCATCGGTTTCGTGGCGATGATCGTGAGCATCGCCGTGTTCAGCCTCGTGGCGTCGACCCGCGTCGGTCTGTTCGTGGGCGCGTTCCTGGTCGGTGCGACCAGCCTGTATCTCGGTCCGGTCCTGCAGGCGCGCCTGATCACCGTCGCCCCGGGAGCGCAACTGATGGGCGCGGCGGTCAACCAGTCGGCCATGAACATCGCGAACAGCCTGGGCGCCGCGCTGGGCAGCGTCGCCATCGCCGCTGGATTCGGTTACCTCGCGCCGGCCCGGGTGGGCGTCGTCCTGGCGGTCGTCGGGTTGATCCTGGGGCTGGTCAGCTTCGCCGTCGGGCGACGCGTGCCCGAGCGGGTCCCGGCCAGCGTCTGACGAGTGCGAGCGGTGCCCCGGCCACCGTCTCCACCTTCGGTGGCCGGGCCGTGCGCGAGACGCGGTCAGAAGTCGTCCACGCTGACCGTCACCCGGTCGGTGCTCGATCTCCAGTTGGGCACGTTGATCACCTCGTGTCCGCCGCCGCGTTGGCCCACGGTGATCCGTACCAGGCCGAGGTGTGCCGGCGTCGCCGGGATGAAGACGTCCATGCCGGTGATGAAGGTCTGACTGAAGAACTCCGGCAACGGTGCCGTCAGGTCGGTGACGCCGTCGCTGCCGTCGTCGAAGGCGAAGATGCCGATCGTCCGCTTGGCGCGCGGTGTGTTCGCCGCGTTCAGGACATCCCTGCCGTTGATCCAGAGGTGGTCGCCGGCGTCGCCCTGGTCGCCCCACCACTCCTTCTGCCGTTGGATGGTGAGCGCCGTGTGGCGGTCGCTGGTCTCGACCAGGCCGCTGAGGCCCTCGCCCGGCTCGCTGGTCGCCAGGCGCAGGAACGAATCCGAGCGGAGAAACGGCTGGAAGTAGAAGTGGTGCGTCGCGGCGCCCGGGCGCACGATGGCGAACTCGTAGCGGACCGTGGCGAGCACCGGGAGAGGGCCGAAGGAGCCGTCGCCGCCGAGTGACAGCCGATGTGCGGGCCGGTGCGACAGTCGGCCGCCGGTCAGCGGGCTGACCGGGTAGACCTCGAGGGTCGCGCCGGTGACCCCGACGTTGCTCGGGAAGAGCACGGCGCGGCCGGAGACCCGGGCGGCGCCGAAGAGTTGCGGCACGATCCGCGTCGTGTGGGGCGCGCGGCCCCGGAGGAAGCCGAAGACCTCGGTGAACGACTCCGCCGACGACACGGTCTGGGTGTGCGACTGGTCCGGCAGGTGCACGTTGGTCGCGCCGACGACGGCGCGGGCCGGGTCACCCTCGCCCCAGATGGCGAGCGTGGGCACACCGCCCGGCGGGGAGGTCGCGGGACGTCCGTCCAGGTTGACGTAGTGCGCGACCCGGGCGGCACGCTCCGGCGAGCTGTTGAGATAGCCCTGCGAGACGAAGGTGCCCAGCGAGTGCGCGACGAGGTCGACCCGGTCCGCGCCGGTGGCCGCCAGCAGGCGGGAGATCCGTGCGTCGAGTCCCGCGTACACCTGGGGCAGGATCGTCGCGACGTTCGGGGAGTCGTACTCGTGGGCTTCGATGATGTCGATCGGGTACCCGTTGCTGGCCAGCCGTTTGGCCTGGGTCTCGAACTGGGCCGCCGATCCCGCGCTGCCGTGTACGAAGATCACTGGACGGTACGTCGGTGTGGCGGTGGCTTCGGCGGCGCGGGGAACGGCGACTGCGGACAGGCTGGCCGTGAGGGCGACCCCGGCCACCACGGAGAGCAGGCTCCGGAGAGATGTGTGCATCGATCCTCCACCTGGACGGACGAAGTATTTGCACTACTAGCGCAAGTATCGTGTCAGGGTGGGGCGCGACGGTCCACACCTTCCGGTCAGTTGACCTTTGTGGCGAGCAGGTCGCCGACGGCGGCGCGGACCGGGTCGGGGTTCGACCAGCTCCAGTTGGGGTGCGCGCGGTTGGTGAGCAGCGCCAGAACGAGTTTGCGGTCGGGCGCGACCAGCAGCGAGGGACCGGCGAATCCGGTGTGGCCGAAGGTCCGGGCCAAGGCGAGCTTCCCCATGAACCAGCTCTGGTCGAGGACGACGCCGAGGCCGTGCGCCGAGGTCCGGTTGGGTCGCTCGGGGTCGATGGCGGGTTTGCCGGCGTTGTGGTTGGTGAGCATCCGGCGCACCGTCGCCGCGGCGAGGATCCGCTTGCCCTGGTGGGTGCCCTCGTTGAGGAGCAACTGGCCGATGGCCGCGAGATCGGCCGCGGAGGCGAAGATGCCGGCGTGGCCGGCGATGCCGCCGAGGTGGTTGGCGACGTCGTCGTGGACGACGCCACGGAGCAGCCCCCGGGACGAGCGGGCGTCGGTGGCGACCAGTCGGCTGGCCTTCGCGGCGGCCGACAGCCAGCTGTTCGGGTTGAAGCCGGTGTCGCGCAGGCCGAGCGGGTCGGTCAGGTTGGTCTTGAGCGCCTGGTCGAGCCGCTGGCCGGTGACCTTCTCGACGATCTTGCCGGCGACCATGAGCCCGACACTGGAGTAGCGGAACGTGTTCCCCGGCACGGCACCGGAGACCAGCGGCGTGCCGAGCACGGCGTTCCAGCGGGCCGTGTTGTCGGGCAGGCCGGTGACCTTGGCGCCGACGGGAAGGCCGCTGGTGTGGGTGAGCAGCATCTCGACGGTGATTCGCTCCTTGCCCGTACCGGTGAAGGCGGGCAGGTAGTCGCGCACCGGAGCGGCGAGGTCGACACGTCCCTTGTCGACCTGCTGCAACAGCAGGATGGCCGTGTACACCTTGGTGACCGAGGCGAGGTCGAAGATGGAGTCCCGGCGCATCGCGACGCGCTGGTTCGCCGCGAGCAGCTTCGGGCCCGCCTCATAGCGCAGCGCCTCACCGACCGCGGTGTGCACAGTCATCTTCCCGCCCACCAGGACGAGAGCGACCGCGCCGGGGAAACCCTTGTGTTGCACGGTCTGCGGGGTCGCGGGCAGGTGCCGGTGGAGCAGGGCGGTCACGTCCTGCGCGTAGCGGGCCTGACGGACTGGTGGGTTACCGCCGACCGGTGCGTCCGGTGCCCTTGGCGGCGGCTCGAGGTCTCCCGCCGAACCAAATCCGGCTCGGTTGCCGGCGGCGCCCTTCCCGGTCGCCGCGTCGCCAGGGGCGGCCGCACCGGGGTTCGGCGCGCCGGTGGCGCCGCAACCGGTGAGGGCGGAGGTCGCGGCGGCCAGACCGGCCCCGAGCAGAGTACGACGCGCAACGGGCATGCCGCAGATCGTGACAGCCGGCCCGACAGCGCGCCACCTGACCCGTCCGAACGTCGGGCCCGTCCGGCCCATCAGTCAACACGTGGTCATCTGGCGGACACAGCCGGTTGCCGTTCCGGTGGTTGTGCGACGATCGGCGGGCAAAACGTCGAACGACCGTCCACCGGTCTGTCCGCGCACGGTCGCGGACAGTGGCCGGGGAGGGCACACACCCCGTTACCCCCTTGGAGAGCACGATGTCCCTCTCCCCGTCCCGGGTCTTCGCCGAGCTGAATGCGGCCCGACCCCCTGACCAGCCGTCCCCGACGATGGGCACGGCCGTCGTGGTCGGCGGCAGTGTCGCCGGTCTGCTGGCCGCCCGGGTGCTGTCCGACCACGCCGACACCGTCGTCATCATCGACCGGGACGACCCGCAGGTGACCGGCGCGCGGCCCGGCGTACCCCAGGGGACGCAACTGCACGCGCTACTGCCCGGCGGCCTCTTCCAGCTGGAGCGGCTGTTTCCCGGATTCCGCGACGAGGCACTGGCACGCGGAGCGGTCGAGGCGCCGCCCGCGGCCCGGCGCAACTACCTCGACGGGCGTCTGAAGGTCGTCGTCCCCGACGACGCCGACAGTCTGGCGGGCAGTCGCCCGCTGCTGGAGGGCCTGATCCGCCAGCAGGTGCTCCGACTGCCCAACGTCAAGACGATCACCGCCCGCGCCACCGGCCTCGTGTTCGACGGCACCGCGGTCACCGGCGTCCGCTGTGAGGTCGGTGGGGTGCCCGGTGTCGAACGCGCTGACCTCGTGGTGGACGCCATGGGGCGTTCCAGCAGGCTCTCCGACTGGCTGGAGCAGGCCGACTGGGACCGGCCGGTCACCCGGCGGATGACAGTGCACCTCAACTACGCGACCGCCCTGTTCCGCCGCCCGGAGGTCACCCCGGCCTCAACGGTCGTACTGGCCCTGAACACGCCGAGGATGGCGATGGACGTGGCCGGGGCCGCGTTCTTCGCCATCGAGGACGGCCGGTGGATGGCCATGATGGCCGGTTACGGCAACGACCGTCCGGGGCGTACCGCGGCGGACTTCGTCCGCCGCCTGCGCGAGCAGTTCCCACCGGAGTTCGGCGAGGTCGCCGACCAGGAGATGATCGGCGACGTCGAGACCTACCACCATGCCGACAGCCGACGACGGGACTTCCACGCGCTCAAGCGGTTCCCGGCCGGCCTGATCAGCGTCGGTGACGCCGTCGCGTCGTTCAACCCGGTGTACGGGCAGGGCATGACGGCGTCGGCCCTGCACGCGGCCTGCCTGTCGACGTACCTCCGGTCCGGCCCGGACCTGCGGGCGCCCGCGCGCCACTACCTCGCGTTGCAGAAGGTCGTGGTCGACGCCGCCTGGTCGCTCTCCACCTCGGCGGACCTGGCGTTGCCCCACGTCGACGGGCCCTACCCGCGCGGCTACCGGTTCTCCCGCTGGGCCAGCAGCCAGGTCATCGCCGCGACCGTCACGGACGTGGCGACCGCGCGGAAGTTCAACGACGTCGTCTCCATGCGCGAGCACCCGCACTCGCTGGCCCGCCCCGGCGTGCTCCTGGGCGCCCTGCGCGCCAACCGGCGCGCACGCTGAACAGGTGACCCGGCGGCCTCGCTACGAGGCCGCCGGGAACGCTCTACCGGGGGAGCTTGCGGAGGATGTCGACCACGAAACGGTGGTCGTCCAGCTGCGGCAGCCCGGAGACACCGACCCAGCCCACCACACCGGTGCCGCGCACGCGCAGCGGCACCGCGCCCCCGGCCGCCGCGTACCGCGCGGCCGGCAGGCCGTACCTCTCTGCCAGCGTCACCTGCTTGTCCTGGCACAGCCGGGCCATGTAGAGCGAGGAGTGCTCGAACCGCATCACCACCCGCCCCTTGCGGCGCAGCCACGCATCGTTGTCCGCCGTCGACCCCGGCAGGCCACAGTGGAACAGCTGCCGCCCGGCCCGCCACACGCCCACCGAGACCGGCAGCCGCTGCTCGGTCGCGGCGGTGACGGCGAGCATTCCCAGCTCGTACGCGTCGGTCTCGGACAGACCCGCGAGCTCCAGCTCGTGCTCCTCGCGCACCAGCTCGTCCAGCGTCGGCCACGATTCACGGTCAGCTGACATGTTCTTCTCCTTCGTGGTGCGGGGCGATCATCCTCGTCGTGCGGGGCGATCACCAGGCGCAGGGCGCGTAGTCCTTCAGGAAACAGCCGTACAGATCCTCGCCCTGCTCGCCGCGGACGATCGGGTCGTACACCCGGGCCGCGCCGTCGACCAGGTCCAGTGGGGCGTGGAAGCCCTCGTCGGCCAGCCGCATCTTCGTCGGGTGGGGGCGTTCGTCGGTGATCCAGCCGGTGTCGACGCTGGTCATCAGGATGCCGTCGGTCAACATCTCCTCGGCGCTGGTGCGGGTCAGCATGTTCAGCGCCGCCTTGGCCATGTTGGTGTGCGGGTGCCCCGGCCCCTTGTAACCGCGGCCGAACTGGCCCTCCATCGCCGACACGTTCACCACGTACTTGCGGCGGGCCGACGCGGCGGCCATCACCGGACGCAACCGACTGACCAGTACGAACGGCGCGGTGACGTTGCACAGCTGCACTTCGAGCAGCTCGACCGGGTCCACCTCCTGGACCCGCTGGACCCAGCTGTTGACCGAGTCGAGGTCGGGCACGAGACCGCCGGCGTCGATGGCCGTGGACGCCGCGATCCGTTCCGGCGAGGCCGAGCCGCTGGTCAGCGCCAGCGCGGTGAGCGCGTGCGGGGTGAGCGCCGTCGACTGTGGCCCGGCGGTCAGGCTGCCCACCGGGCCGCCCTGCCCGTCCGGCTTGGCGAACGTGATCAGCTCCGGCAGCGGGCCGTCCGGCAGGGCCGCGGCCTCCGCGGCGATGAGCTGCGCGTACGCCCCGGGGGACCGGCGGACGGTCTGCGCCGCGTTGTTGATCAGGATGTCCAGGGGGCCCTGGCTGCTGACGTCGTCGGCGAGCGCGATCACCTGGGCGGGGTCGCGCAGGTCGATCCCGACGATGCGCAGCCGGTGCAGCCAGTCCGCGCTGTCGGGCATCGCGGCGAAGCGGCGGACCGCGTCGTGCGGGAACCGGGTCGTCACCGTCGTGTGCGCGCCGTCGCGCAGCAGCCGCAGCGCGATGTACATGCCGATCTTGGCCCGGCCGCCGGTGAGCAGCGCACGCCGGCCGGTCAGGTCGGTGCGGGCGTCGCGGCGCTCCCGGTTCAACGCGGCGCAGGACGGGCAGAGCTGATGGTAGAAGGCGTCCACCTCGCGGTAGCGCTGCTTGCAGACGTAGCAGCCGCGCGGGTTGTGCAGGAAGCCGGCCGTCTCGCCCGCGACGGAGGACGCGAGTGGAATGCCCTGTGTCTCGTCGTCGATGCGCCCCGGAGCGCCGGTGGCGGTGGCCTCGGTCACCGCGCGGTCGGCGGCGAGGATGGCGTCCCGCCGCTCCTCCCGCCGCCGCTGCTTGATCACCTTGTAGAGCCGGGCGGTGGCCCGCTGCACCTGCACCACGTCGGGGTGGTCGGAGGGCAGCGCCTCCAACGCCTCGAAGACGCTGAGGCAGGCCTCCAGCCGGCTTCGGTCAATACCTTCTTGACCGTTTTCGGTAATGTTGTCCACCGTCATGCGTCGTTGTCTCGTCCCGTATCCCGTGCCGGCTCCAGCCGACCCGCCCCAAGTCCGACCCGAAACGGTACGCGCCTCACGGCCTCCGACGCACCTCGCGGCCACTCGGCGTGGTGCGCCTCGCGGCGCTGTCAGGCGGCGTCGGCGTGGCCGAGACGCCAGTAGCCCATGAAGGCCACCGCCCGCCGGTCCAGACCCCGCTCGGCGACCAGGTGCCGGCGCAGGTTACGGATGACGCCGGCCTCCCCGGCCAGCCACGCGTAGAGCGGCGTCGAGGCCACCTGCTCGGGCACCTCCCACAGGATCTCGGTGTCCACGTCGACGTCCGGCACGGGCTGGGCGGCCGTCGACGCGCCGGGGGCCAGCAGTTCCCCGGCCGCCGCGACGACGGCGGGCACCAGCCGGCTGCCGTACCCGTCGGCGCCCCGGGCCAGCCAGCGGACCTCGACGCCAGGCGGCGCGAGCAGCGGCAGCACGTCGGCGGCGTCGGGCACCTCCAGCACGACAGTGCCCCGGGCGTCGAGGGGAAGCCGCTCGCAGATGCTGCTGATCGCCGGCACGGCGGTCTCGTCCCCGGCCAGCAACAGCGTGCCGCCGGTGGACGGTCGAAACTCGACCCCGCCGTGGTTGCCGTCGAAGCCGGCATCCGGCCCGACCAGGGCGATCTCGTCGCCGACGCTGGCCCGCCGAGCCCAGCGCGTCGCCGGGCCACTGTCGCCGTGCAACACCAGGTCGACGTCGACCTCGGCCAGGTGCGGCCGCACCGCCCGCACCGTGTAGGTGCGTATCGGGTTGCGCAGGTGCTCGGGCAGGGCCCGCCACGTCGCGTACCAGTCCGCGCCGTCCGGCAGGGTCGCCCGGTCCTGACCGGGCAGCGGCAGTGCCAGCTTGATCCGCTGGTCGTAACCGTTGTCGGCGAAGCGGTCCAGGTCCGCCCCGGTGAAGGTCACCCGGGTGAAGGACGGGCTCAGGCGGCGTACCGCGCTGACGGTGACGGCGAACACGCGCCACGGGGCGATGGGCAGGGTCTCGGTCATGGTGCCTCTCTCGACTCGGGCCGGCGTCTACCGGGTGGTGCTCGCCACGGCGCGGGAGCGCCACAGCAGCCAGACGAAGTACGGGGTGCCGATCATGGCGGTGACCAGGCCGGCGGGGATCTGGGCCGGAGCGATGACCGTCCGACCGAGGGTGTCGGCGAGGCTGACCAGCGCCGCGCCGAGCAGGGCGGCCACCGGGAGCACCCGGGAGTGCCGGCCGCCGACGAGCGCCCGCGCGGCGTGCGGGGCGACCAGACCGACGAAACCGATGACCCCGACGGCCGAGACGGCGGTGGAGGTGAGCAGCGCCGCCGCGCCGAGCGCGATCAACCGGGTGCGTTCCAGTCGGACGCCCAGCACCCGGGGGGTGTCGTCGTCCAGCGCCATCAGATCGAGTTCCCGGCGGGCGGCGACCACAGCCGGGGTGAGCACCAGCAGGGCGATCAGCACCGGCAGCACCTGGGTGGGCATCCGGCCGTAGGTGGAGCCGGACAGCCAGGTCAACGCCTTCCCGGTGTTCCACGGATCGAAGGCCACGACCAGGTAGGTGATGACCGCCATGCCGCCCTGCCAGGCGCCGAAACCGATCAGCACCAGTCGGTCGGAGCTCAGTCCGCCGCGCCAGGCCAGGCCGTAGACCAGGGCGAACGCCAGCATCGCGCCGAGCCCGGCGACGCCGGAGACGGCCCACACCCCGGCCAGCGGCACGAAGGTGAGCAGGGAGACGGCGCCGAGCCCGGCGCCGGCGGTGATGCCGAGGATGCCGGGTTCGGCCAGCGGATTGCGGCAGACCGCCTGCACTGTGGTGCCGGCGACCGCGAGCGCCGCGCCGGCCAGGACCGCTGCGGCGACGCGCGGCCACCGCTGGTCCAGCACAAAGGTGTACGCGGGCCCGGTGGTGCCGTTGACCCAGTTGACGACGTCACCGAGCAGCACCCAGGTGTCACCGGCGAGCATGCCGACCGCCACGGCGCAGACGGTCAGGACGGCGGTGACGGCGACGACGCCGCGGTGGAAGGCGGCGGAGCGGACGGCCGCGTGCCCTCCGGGCGGACGACGGGTGGGGCCGGCGTCGCGGTGCCGGCGGGCCAGCCAGATGAGGATCGCCGCGCCGAACAGGGTGGTGACCACGCCGGTGGGGATGTCGACCCCGGCCTGCCCGCCCATCACGGCCCGCAGCAGCACGTCGGAGCCGAGCACGATGACGACGCCGGCGATGCCGGACAACGGCAGCAGGATGCGGTGCCGGTGCACGCCCGGCACCACGGGGGCGAGGAGCCGGACGATCACCGGTGCGCACAGGCCGACGAAGCCGACCGGGCCGGTGAGGGTGACGGCCGCCGCGGAGAGCAGCACGGCCAGCACCATGACGGTGAGCCGGGTGCGCCGCACGTCGAGGCCGAGCACTGTGGCGGTGTCGTCGCCGAGGGCGAGGATGTCGAGGCGGTGCCCGAGCAGCACGAGCACGATGGTGGCGCCGACGATCACCGGGGCGAGTTGGGTCAGCGCGGTCAGGTCGCTCTGCACCAGCGAGCCGTTCCCCCAGGCGAACAGCCCGATGGTGGCCTGCTCGAACAGGAGCAGCAGCAGGGTGGTCACCGACCCGAGAGCCAGCGCGGTCGCCGAGCCGGCGAGGATCAGCCGGGTGGTGCCGGCCTGCCCACCGGAGGACATCGCCATCACCAGGCCGGCGGCGGCCAGCCCGCCGCAGAAGGCGAGGCCGCCGGCGGGCAGCGCGGGCAGCGAGACGCCGAACGCGGCGACGGCGACGATCGCCAGGTGGGCGCCGGCGTTGACCGCGAGGGTGTCGGGGGAGGCGAGCGGGTTGCGGGCGATCGACTGCAACGCCGCCCCGGCGAACCCGAGCGCCACGCCGATGGCGAGCCCGGCGAGCAGCCGGGGCAGCCGGGACGCGATCAGGACGCGGGCCGCCTCGTCGTCCGAGCCGGTCGCGAGCCGCAGCAGGTCGAGGGCGCCGACGTTCGAGGTGCCCTGGGTGAGGTGCACCGCGCCGACCACGAGCAGCAGCAGGATCGCGGCGACGAAGACGACGGCGACGCGGGGCACGGCCTGGCGTCCGCCCGGAGCCGACCGGGTGGCCGGCTCCGGGCGCGGGGGCGCGTTCAGCACGCTCACACCGTGTACGTCTTGACGAGTTCGTCGATGTACTGCTTGCCGGAGAGCGGACCGCCGAAGGTCCAGATGCCGTTGGGCATCTTGTGCAGGTTGCCCTTCTGCACGAAGGGCAGCGACTTCCAGATGGCGTTGCCGGCGAGACCGTCGGCGAACACGTCGTCGCCGTCGGAGGCGTTGTAGAAGAGGTGCGTGTTGGGGTCCTTGAGGACTGTCATGCCCTCGACGTCGGTCTGGCCCAGGCCCCACACGTCATCGGTCTTGCCGGTCCAGGCGTTGGTGAGGCCGAGCTGGATGCCGATCTGGGAGACCAGCGAGCCCTTGCCGAACATCCGGATGCTGACGGTGCTGCCCTCCTTCCAGCCGTCGGCGATGGCGAACGGACGGCCGGCGGCACCCGCGTCGGCGATCTTCTTCCTGCCGTCGGCGATGGCCGCGTCGAAGTCGGCGAGCAGTTTCTCCGCCTCGGTGGTCTTGCCGACCGCCTTCGCGATCATGTTGAGGTCGGTGCGCATCCGGCCGAGGTTGTCGGCGGCGTCACTGCCCTTGGCGACCACCACGGGCACGAACTTCTCCAGCTGACTGACCATGTTGGCGCCCCGGTCGTCCTCCATCACGACGAGGTCGGGCTGGAGGGCGACGATCGCGTCGACGCTGGGCTCGCCGCGGACCCCGACGTCCTTGACGCTCGGGTCGAGTTTCGCGGAGGTGACCCAGGTGCCGTAGCCCTTGGGGTCGGCGACACCGACGGGCATGACGCCCAGGCTGACCAGCAGCTCGACCTCGCCCCACTCAAGCCCGACGACCTTGGTCGCCGGCGTCTTGAGGGTGATCTCCTTGCCCCGGCTGTCGGTAACGGTGACCGGGCCACCGGCCGCCGAGGCGGAGGTGTCGGGGGCCGCGGCGTTCTCGGTGGTGCCGCAGGCGCCGAGCGTCAGCGCGGCCACGACGGCGATGAGGGCGGTGAAACGGGTACGAGTCATGACGGTCTTTCTCTGCTGTGGATGGGGGTGCTCAAACCAGGGCGCGGATCTGGTGCCGCCCGACCGGGCGGGTGGTGACCAGTCCGCTGAGCGGATCGGTGGTCACCTCGATGCGGATCCCGTAGGTCTCGGTGAGGGCGTTCTCGGTGAACACCGTTGCCGGGGTGCCGGTGGCGCGGACCCGGCCCTGCTGCAACAGGACCACCTCGTCCGCCACGGCGGCTGCCTGGTTGAGGTCGTGCAGCACGACGCCGACGGCGACGCCGTGATCGTCCGCGAGGTCACGGACCAGGTCGAGGATCTCCACCTGGTATCGCAGGTCGAGGAACGTGGTGGGTTCGTCCAGGAGCAGAACCGGGGTGTCCTGGGCGAGGCAGGTGGCCAACCAGACCCGCTGCAACTCGCCTCCGGAGAGTTCGTCGACGGGACGATCGGCCATCGCGGCGACGCCGGTGACGTCCATGGCGCGTGCGATGGCGGCGGGGCCGTCCGGGTCCTCGGTGCGCCAGCGCCCCCGGTAGGGGTGGCGGCCGTAGCCGACGACGTCGCGGACGGTGACTCCGCTGGGCACCGGCCGGCTCTGGGCGAGCAGGGTGACCCGCCGGGCGAACTCCCGGGCCGCGAGGCTGGCGGCCGTGACGCCGTCGGCGAGGTGCACGATTCCGGCCTCGATCGGGTGCAGCCGGGCCAGGGCCCGCAGCAGGGTGGACTTGCCGCTGCCGTTGGGCCCGACCAGTGCGGTCACGGCACCCGCGCGGAGGTTGATCACGGCACCGTGCACCACCGGCACACCGTGATAACCCAGACGGAGGTCGACGCCGGACAGGCTGCGCTCCCCGTTGACCGACGCCAACTCGTTCTGCATGAGGTTAGGCTAACCTAACCAAACGACGTCGTGTCAAGTCGGTCGTGGGGCCGTGACCGGCCTGGCGGACCGGTGGTCGTCGGGTCCGTGCGCGCGTGGGGGATGCTGGGTCCGTGCAGATCGCGACCCTCGGCCCACTCGCCGTCGACGGCCAGCCCGTTCGGGGTGAACGGCTCGCGGCGGTGCTCCGCGCGCTCGTCGACGCGCGGGGGCGGGCGGTCTCCGTGAACCTGCTCGTGGACGCGGTCTGGGACGGGGTGCCACCCGACGACGCGACCGGCGCCGTCCAGGCGCTCGTGTCCCGGGTGCGCCGTCTCGGGCTGCCAGTGGTCGCGGTGCCGGGCGGATACCGGCTGCCCGCCGAGGAGATCACCGTCGACGCGGTCGAGGCGCGCGCGCTCGTCGATCAGGCGGGCACCGTGCTCCGGTGCGGTGACGTCCGTGCCGCCCGGGGCCTGGCCGATCAGGCGCGGGCCCTGTTCCCCGAGGTGCCGGAGTTGGTCAGCGCCGAGGACACCCGCCTGTTCGCGGAGGTCGCCGCGCTGCGCGCGCAGGCGGCACTCGCCGGCGTGGGCACGTTCGACGAGGTCGACCTGGGCCGACTCGTCGCACGGACACCGCCGGACGAGCCGTCCGCCGCCCTGCTCGTCCGGGTGCTTGCCGCGCAGGGACGGGAGGCGGAGGCGTTGGAGGTGGTCGAGCGGCTGCGCGCCGACCTGGCCGACCGCTACGGCACCGACCCGTCGCCCGTGATCACGGGCGTCCACCTGGCGTTGCTGCGCGGTGAACTCACCGCACCGCCCGCCGCGGCGCCGC
This sequence comes from Micromonospora sp. NPDC127501, assembly GCF_040302185.1. Classification (NCBI taxonomy): domain Bacteria; kingdom Bacillati; phylum Actinomycetota; class Actinomycetes; order Micromonosporales; family Micromonosporaceae; genus Micromonospora; species Micromonospora sp. NPDC127501. The sequence goes on from NZ_JBEORJ010000008.1 coordinate 211,965, forward strand.
CGCCTCGGCAGCAGGCGCGGATCACGCTGCCCGCCGCGTGGCGCCGCCCCATGGCCGGCCTCGTTGGACGGGAGCGGGACGTCAAGGCCGTCACCGACGCGCTCGCCGAGACACCCGTCGTGACGATCGTGGCGACCGGCGGGGCGGGCAAGACCCGGCTCGCCGCCGAGGTCGCCAGGCGTACGGCGGCGGGTGGGCAGGCGGTACGCGTGATCGAACTCGCCGGTCTGCGCTCGCCCGACGAGGTGCTGCCCACGGTGCTCGCCGCGCTCGGCGGCGCGGACACCACGGCGACCGGCGGCAACCTGGGTCTGGAGCGGCGGGTCCTCAGCCCCGAGGAGCGGCTGCGCGCCGTGGCGCCGGACCTGGACGGGCTGGTGGTGCTGGACAACTGCGAGCACGTGCTCGACGCGGTGGCCGTCGTCGTCGCCGACCTGGTCGCGGCGGCCTCGCCGGAGGTCGCGGTGCTCGCGACGAGCCGCGCCCCACTGGGCCTCGTCGGCGAGCTGGTGCACCGGCTGACAGCGTTGCCGGACGCCGACGCGCTCGCTCTGGTCGAGTCCCGGGCACGGGCCGGTGGTGCCGTATCGACCTGGGACACCGAGCGGGCGCTCGCCCTGTGCCACCGGCTCGACAACCTGCCGTTGGCCCTCGAACTGGCCGCCGCACGGCTGCGGCACATGCCGATCGACGACGTGCTCGCCGGGCTGACCGACCGGTTCGCGCTGCTCGACGACGCCCTGCGCGGCCTGCCCGAGCGCCACGCGAGCCTGTGGGCGCTGGTGGACTGGAGCAGGGAACTGCTCGCCGAGGCCGACCGCGACCTGCTCCAGCGGGTCGCGGTCATTCCCGCGCCGTTCACCGCGGACCTCGCCGCCGCCGTCGCGCAGGTCCCGGACGTCCGTCGCGGCCTGGCTACCCTCGTCGAACAGTCCCTGTTGACCCTTGTCGAGGGGGACGGTCCGCCGCGCTACCGCATGCTCGAAACGGTCCGCGAGTACGGCGAGGCCCGGCTGGACGCGGCCGGTGCCCGGGATCAGGCCATGGCCGGCCTGGTCAGGTGGGCGCGGGAGCAGGCCGTCGCGCTGGCCGGCCGCTTCATCGGCGCCGGCCAGGTCGAGGCGCTGCACCGTTGCGCCGCCGAGCAGGACAATCTGGTCGCGGGCCTGCGGTGGGCAATGGGTGCGGACGACGAGGCCGCCGCCGTCGACGTCGCCACCGCCCTGTTCCACCTCTGGTCGGTGCGGGGCCTGCACCTGGAGGTCCTCGCCTGGGCGCGCGGGCTGCTGCACATCGACGACCCGCAGCGGCGGCTGCGGTCGGCGATCCTGCGCGGCGCGGCCAGCGGTCGGCCACTGCCCAACGCCGACCGGCTGGCCTGGATGTGCGTGGTGGTCAGCGTGAACGCCGGCGTCAGCGCCGATCTGCGGCCGGCCGTGCTCGCCCGGCGGGCGCTGCGGACGCTTCAGACCGAACGTCCCGGCGAGGTGTCGTCCCGGATGACCGCTCTCGCGTCGGCGCTGCCCGGCTTCGACGCGTCCGATCTGGAGCAGAGCCTGAAGAGCGCGACCGAGATGGTCGTGCACCCGGACCCGTACGTGCAGGGGTTGGGGCTGTTCGCGCGCGCGGCGGTACGGGAGAACGGCGGCCTGCCGGAAGCGTCGATCAGCGACGCCGAGCAGGCTTACCACCGCTTCGAGGCCGCCGGCGACCACTGGGGCATGGCGATGGCGGCGGGTGCGGTCGGGCAGTTCCTGGTCCCGGGCGGGGATGCCCGGTCGGCGGAGTGGCTGACCCGCAGCGTCCGGCACATGGAGCTGGTCGGCGCCACGCAGGACGCGCGGTCGATCCGGGTACGGCTGGACGTGCAGCTCGCCCTGACCGGCGACGCGGAGGCGGAGCGGCGACTGGGCGAGACGGCCGCGCTGGGCCAGGCCGAGCAGATCGACGCCGCGCAGGCGCTGCTCGGCCTGGCGCACCTCGCCTGGCAGCGTGAGCGGTACGACGAGGCGCTCGCCTACGCCGACGAGGTGACGAGCGTCCTCGCCGGCTGGGTCGGACCGCAGCCACAGCCGCGCGTGATGCTCCGGGCCACGGCGGCGATCATCTACCTGCGCGTCGCCCAGGTTGGGCGGGTGTCGGGCACCGACGCCACCATCCAGGCGGCGGCGATGCTGTCGCTCGCCCGTGAGGATGCGCTGACGTCACGGGACCTGCCGGTGATCGGGGCGTGGGCGTCGGGCGGCGCGGAGCTCGCGGCGTACCGGGGTGACGTCGACGCCGCCCGCGAACTGGCCGTACTCGCGAAGCGGATCGGCACCCAGATCGAGATGTTCTTCCCCTTTGAAAACGGCGAACGGCTCAACGCCATCCTCGGGAACGAGGAGCAGCGTGAGCCGTTGCTGGCCGCGTGGCGCGAGCGGCCACCCGCCGCGGCCGTGAGCCGGATCCGCGAGCTGATGGACGACCTGCTCGCCTGACTCAGATCTTCTTGCGGTACGCCCGCAGCGCCAGCGGCATGAACACCGCAACGAAGCCGGCGCACCAGGCGAGCGTCCACCACACGTGGTTGTCCAGTGGGGTGCCGAGGAACAGCCCGCGCACCGACGCCACCAGGTGGGTCATCGGGTTGACGTCCACGAACGCCTGCATCCAGCCGGGCAGGGTGTTGGCGCCGACGAACACGTTGGACGCGAAGCTCAGCGGCATGATCAACGCGAACATCACACCCTGCACGGCACCCGCGGTCCGCACCTTCATCGACACCAGCACCGGCAGCCAGCTCAGGCAGAGCGCGAACAGCACCGCGAGCAGACACCCGGCGATCGCCCGGAACGGGTCGGTGTCGATCCGGAAACCCATCACGTAGCCGATCGCGAGCGTCGACACGGTGACGATGACGTACCGGACGACATCACCGAGGACCGCGCCGACCAGCGGTGCGGAGCGGGGGATCGGCAACGACCGGAACCGGTCGAAGATGCCCTTGGCGATGTCGGTGTTGAGGTTGACGCCGATCGCGATGGCGCCGGTCGCGATCGTCTGCGCCAGGATGCCGGGCAGCAGGAACTGCAGGTAGTCGTGGGTCGATCCGGCGACGGCCCCGCCGAAGACGTACACGAAGATGATCAGGAACAGCACCGGTTGCAGGGTGACGTCGATGAGCGCCTCGGGCGTACGCCAGGTCTTGATGAGGCTGCGCTTGGCGAGCGCCAACGAATGCCGGACCAGCCGGAACGGCCGAGGGTTCGGCGCGGAGTTCGACAGCGCGCGGCTTCTCGTGGGCGCTGTGTCGGTCAGAGTGCTCATGCCGCGACCTCCGAGGGGCGGGTGGTGTCGTCTTCTGATGCCGTACGCCCGGTGAGGGTGAAGAACACCTCGTCGAGGCTCGGCAGGTGCAGGGAGAGTTCGGTGACCGCGATGCCGGCCGTGGCGAACCGCGCGACGCTCTCGGTCAGGGCCGCGTCGTCGGTGACCGGCACCGCGAGCACGCCCTTGCGGATCTCGTCGGCCTGCCCGCCGGAACCGACCTGGGTCAGGATCTCCGCGGTGCGGGGCAGCTGGGCCGGATCGGAGGGCCGGACCTCAAGGGTCTGCCCGCCGACCACCCGCTTGAGCCCTTCGGGGGTGTCGTGCGCGATGACCCGGCCGTGGTCGATCACCGTGATCGCGTCGGCGAGCGCGTCGGCCTCCTCCAGGTACTGGGTGGTGAGCAGCACCGTCGAGCCGTTGTTGACCAGGGAACGGACGACGTCCCACATGTCCTCGCGTTTGGCCGGGTCGAGCCCGGTCGTCGGCTCGTCCAGGAAGATCACGTCGGGGGAGCCGACGAGGCTGGCGGCCAGGTCCAGCCGTCGCCGCATGCCGCCGGAGTAGGTCTTGGCCGGACGGTTCGCCGCATCGGTCAGGTCGAACCAGTCAAGCAGTTCGGCGGCCCGTCGCCGGGCTCCGGCGCGCCCCAGCTCCAGCAGGGTGCCGAACAGCTCCAGGTTCTGCCGCCCGGTCAGGTCCTCGTCGACCGAGGCGTACTGGCCGGTGAGGCCGATACTCTGCCGAACTCGTTCGGCGTCCCGTACCACGTCGAAACCGCTGATTCGGGCGGTCCCGCCGTCCGGGGTGAGCAGGGTGGAGAGGATGCGCACGGCGGTGGTCTTGCCGGCGCCGTTGGGGCCGAGTACCCCGAGCACCGTCCCACGGGGTACGGCGAGGTCCACGCCCTGAAGCGCCCTCGTCTTCCCAAACGTCTTCACGAGGCCCTCGGCCTCGATCACCAGGTCAGCTGTCATGCGCCGAGTCTGCGCGGGCCCGCTGACACCGCTCCGACACGCCACCGACACGGGCTGACACGGGCTGACACCGGGGGCCGAGAGGGAGGGCGGCCAGGGTGTGCACATCCGCACCGGCGGTCGGCGTCACGATATGCTGGCCGCGGCAGAGCGCCTGCCAGCGCCCGATGTGGTGGCCCACGCCTGACCACATGCCTGGGGCCAAGAGTCTCCGACTCCGCGCCGATGTGTCGGCTCTCGGCGTGCCGGTCACGCCGCCCGTTCGGTGGAGTGCGTGGGGCTGCACCGGAGGCGTCATGTCTGATCCCATCCCCCGACGGATCCCGGCCCCGGGACGCGCCCGCAAGCGCGCCATCCGGGAGCATGCAGCCCGGGCTGGCGTCGCCTACTCGGAGGCGGCCCGGCAACTCGAGTCGGTCGGCCTCCGGCCCGGCGAAACCCTCGCCAGGTACGGGCGGACGATCTATCCGGTCGGGTTCGACCCGCATCGCCAGCTGCTCGTCGAACGCCGTGAGCGGCGGTCGTTCGAGGAGCGGGTGTCGGACACCAGGCGAGCCGCTGTCCTGCCTCATGGCCGCGCGCAGCACCTCGTCGAGCGGTTCCCGCCCAGCCGTGGGCGTACCGGCAGCGGGGTGGGCTCGCTCTATCACGGCGAGGGCCGCGAGGAACTGCTCGCGATGCTGTACATCGTGGTCGTGGCCGAGTCGCCAGGGTTGCTGCCCGAGGTGGGGGACCTCGCCTGGATCGCGGAACTCGGCGAGGACACGGCGCTCGACACGGCCTGCGCCGACATCGACCGCGGAGCCCGCCGCCTGCTCGACCAGGAGCCACTGGCCCTCTGGTCGAGCATCCAGAAGTCGCTGACGATCGCCGAACGCATCGTGGAGGGGCAGGTCCGTCAGGAGGCGATCCGGCAGACCGCACTGTTGGGCACCATGATGACGCCGCGTCTGGGATACGCGGGTGAGCCGTACGTTCCGGGGTTGCCTGTCGCCGGTGCCCGGCAGATCCTCGACGCGCTGCTCATCGTCGCCGACGACGGACACGCACCGGGCACCCGGGTACGCCTGCTCACGCAGCCGCACGATGCACCGTCGGCCACGATCATCGGTGCCCGGTGGGACTCGTCCGGTCCGCCGGTGGGCTATCTCGTGTGGCTCGACGGGGCGACGGCGCCGCTGTCGGCCCGCCCCGACGACCTGATTGTCCTGGCCGGCCAGGAGTCGCTTCCTCGGTGAGCGAGGGCCCGGACCGGCCTGCTGACAGCCACGACGGACACGGGCCGGCCGGGCTCCCTTGCGGGGAGCCCGGCCGGTGCGGTCGGCGCCGTCGTAGAGCTGTCCGGAGCGCAGCCGGGGGGTGCTGCGGCGGGAGAGGTACGGGCGGCGCGACCGCGCTCCGCGCGGTGGTCCACCTGCTCAGCTCGGTAGGCGGCCCCGCGTGGAGACGAAGTGGTACGACATGACGGCGAACCCGGGGTCACGGAGCAGCCGTCGGAAGGCGTGCAGTTGTTGGGGCGACAGCCCGGCCGCCAGCAGGTCCGGTTCCAACTGGCGGGAGTTGGTCTCGTAGAGCGACGTTCCGGTCGACCCGCCGGCCCAGCTCTGCGAGTGGGTGATGGTGTCCAGGTCGGTCAGACCGGCGAGGGCCATCTCGGTGTGTACGTCCTGCGCCCATCCCAGGTCGGCGCCGTGGTCCTCCAGGACACCCATCATGGCGTCCATGACCTGCGCGAAGAGCTTCGCGGCGTCGTCGGTCGGGGCGGTCAGGACCCGCTGCGGCGCGGTGCAGTCGAACTCCTCGACCACCAGCCACCCGCCGGGCGCCAGCGCGCCGGTGAGCGTGCGCAGGACCCGTCGTCGATCGGGGAGGTGCAGCAGCACCAGGCGGGCGTGGATCAGGTCGAACGCGTCCCCGGGGGGCGGTTCGGTGCGCACGTCGTGCTGGCGTACGTGCAGGTTGCCGTCGGCCACGAGGTGTGTGGGGTCGATGTCGGTGGCCAGCACGTGTCCGTCGTCGCCGACCGCGCGGGCCATCCGCCGGGCCATCGAGCCGCCACCGGCCCCGACCTCCCAGCAGGTCGCGCCCGGCGCCAGCACCGGGCGGGCCAGCCGACGTGTCGTGATCGGATCCAGGAAGGACTCCAGAGCGTGCATCTGGGGAACGGCGTCCGGTGCGCCGTTGTCGAACGTGTACGTGTCATCGCTCGTAGCGGTTGTCATCGGTGTCTACCTCTCCGTGAATGGTCGGGTGACTACGGGGTGTCGGCCCAGAGCCGAGGGGTCGATCGGTTGGCCGGGGGCGGCGCAACGGCGGCGACACTCAACATCGCCGCCAGTGGGGCCGGATCGCGGCGGGCCTCCGCTGTCGGCCGGTCGTAGACCACCCGGCCGTACTCCAGCACCGCCACTCGGTCCGCGAGTTCGATGGCGTGCTGGAGTTGCTGCTCCACGAGCAGCACGGTCAGGCCGTCGGCGGCGAGACCGTTGACGAGTTCGCGGACCCGCGCCGCCAGATCGGGCGAGAGCCCCTCACATGGTTCGTCGAGCAGCAGCACCCGGGGTTGGCCGAGCAGCGCACGGGCTATCGCCAGCATCTGCTGCTCGCCGCCGGAGAGTTCGCAGCCGCGGTGGCGCAGCCGAACCGCCAGCCTCGGCAGCAGTTCCAGGGTCCGGGCGACCGTCCAGCCCTCGCCGCCGGAGGTGCGGGCCCGCCACGGTGCGGCCGCCAGGTGCAGGTGCTCGGCCACTGTCAACCGGGAGAAGACCCGTCGGCCCTGCGGGACGAGACCGACGCCGGACTGGGCGATGCGATGTGGTTGTCGGCCGGCGACGTGCACGCCGCCGATCTCGATGCGACCGCTGGACGCGCGCACCAGCCCGGCGATGGTGTGTACGAGCGTGCTCTTGCCCGCCCCGTTGCGTCCCACCACGGCCTGGATGCTGCCCGGGCGTACCCGCAGGCTGACCTCGTGCAGGACGGTTCCCCCGCCGTAGCCGGCGCAGAGACGATCCACAGTGAGCATCAGGCCACCCCGTCGGCGTAGGCCTGCCGCACCAGCGGCGAGGTACGGATCTCGTCCGGTGTGCCGGCGGCCAACGTCTGACCGTCGCGTAGCACCGTGACCGTGTCGGAGAGCGCGTACACCAGGTCCAGTCGGTGTTCGACCAGCAACACGGCGACCGCCCTGGGCAGCGCCTGGAGCAACTCGACCAGCCGGCCGACCTCGATGGCGGATAGCCCGGCCGCCGGTTCGTCGAGGAGCAGCAGGCGAGGGCGGCCGGCCAGGGCCATGGCGATCTCCAACTGGCGTCGTTGCCCGTGCGCGAGGTGCCCGGCGGGCACCGCCGCGACGGCGGTGAGTCCCATCTGCTCCAGCAGCGGACCGGCCAGGCGCTGCGCGGCGCGTCGGCGTCCGCCCGGCCACCACCGGCGGCCCACGAGGACCCGGGGCAGCGCGGCCACCACGACGTTCTCCGTCGCGGTGAGCGTGGGAAAGACCGCGGGGCGTTGGTGGATGCGGTTGATGCCCCGCCGGGCCCGGGCCGCCGGGCCGAGCCGACCGACGTCCCGTCCGTCGAAGCGCACCGTGCCGCGTTGCGGCCTGGTGGATCCGCCGAGCACGTTGAGCAGGGTCGTCTTGCCGGCCCCGTTCGGGCCGATCAACGCGTGCCGCTGGCCGTCGTGGATGCGCAGGTCCACGCCGTCGAGTGCGGCGAGCGAGCCGTACCGCACGCTGATCTCCTGGGCTTCCAGCAGGCCGGTCATCGGTGCAGCTCCGCAACGGTGGTCTGATCATGGAGGGCTGAAGGGTCCGGCTGTCGTGCCGGGGAGCCCGGCGGGCGCAGCCGACCCCGGGCCCGGTCGACGCCGGTGGGCAGCAGGTAGACCGTCGCCACGAACAGCGCGCCCAGCACCAGTGGCGCGTGGCCGGGCAGCACCCCGAACAGCCAGTCCCGGACGGCGATGACCAACGCCGCACCCACCAGGGCGCCGCCCACCGAGGCGGTGCCTCCGATGACGACACCGAGCAGCAGCAGCGCGGACGTGTCGAAGCCGAAGTCGGCGGGGGAGATGTACTGCTGGGCGACGACCAGGAGCGAGCCGGCGGCACCGGCGATCGCCCCGGCGGCGATGTGCGCGCCGGACAGGTGCAGCGCCACCCGGTGACCGCTGGCCCGCAACCGCGTCTCGTCGTCGCGGCCGGCACGCAGCACCAGCCCGGCCCGGGTACGCAGCAGCACCAGCACCGCGCCGACCAGCGTGGCCACGACGACCAGGGCGTACAGGTAACGGGCCTGATCGCTGGCCAGGGCCGGCAGCCCCCAGAACGGGCGGACCGCGGGGATGCCGGCCAGCCCGTCCGTGCCACCGGTCACCGACCGCCACCGCCCGAGGACGATGACGACGAGTTCGCCGATCGCCAGGGTGATCATCAGGACGATCACCCCTCGGGCGTGCACGACGAGCGGCACGGTGAGCGCGGCCACCAGCGCCCCGGCGGCCGCCGCGACGACGAGCTGCACGACGCCGACGTCGGAGACTCGGCTGCCGACCACGGCGCAGGCGTAGGCGCCCGCCGCGTACGGTGCGGTCTGGCCGAGGGTGGGCATGCCGGCGACGCCGGTGAGCAGCGCCACGCTCACCCCGACCAGGGCCAGCGCCAGCGTCCGGGCGAGGATCGACGTGGTGTAGTCGTCGACCACCCAGGGCGCCACGACCAGGCCGACCAGGACGAGCGCCGCGATGCCGCCCCGAACTCGCCGGATCACCTCACCCCTCATGCCGCCCTCCACCTGCCGGCCAGGCCACGCGCCCGCACGGCCAGCACGGCCGCCATGGCGGCGAACAGCAGAAACGGCGCGGCGGACGGCAGCAGCGCCACACCCAGCGTCTGGATCTCGCCGATCGCGAGCGCGGCCAGCAGGGTGCCCGCCATCGACCCGAGACCACCGAGGACGACCACCACCAGGGAGAGCAGCAGCACCGTGTCGGCGGTGCCCGTGCCGGGGCCGATGATGGGCGCGCCCAGGACCCCGGCCGCGCCGGCCAGCGCACCGGCGGCGGCGAGCACACCGGCCCGGATCCGTGCCGGACTCACGCCCAGACAGGCGACCATCTCCGGGTCGTCGACGGCCGCCCGGACCAGCATCCCGGCCCTGGTGCGTCGCACCACCAGGTAGAGGGCGGCGGCGAGCACCGCCGCGACGACGATGAACACCAACCGGTACGCGGCGTAGCGGTGACCGGCGACCGTCACCGATCCCTCCAGGGCTGCGGGCACCTGGACCTGCGGGTTGTCGGGTCCGAAGCCGGCGACGAGCAGGCTGCCGCCGGCCAGCGCCACACCGAACGTCAGCAGTGCCTGACTCAGGTGATTGCCGGCGGCGACCGGTGTGAGCAGGCCGGCCAAGAGCACCCCCGCCGCGGCGGCGGCCAGCACACCGACGGCGAGGGCCAACGCCAGACTCGCCCAGCCGCCGTCGAGCAGCGCCGCGGCGGTGTATCCGCCGATCGCGTAGAGCAGGCCGTGCGCCAGGTTGAGGATGTTGGCGACGCCGAAACAGAAGACCAGGCCCGACGCGGCGACGAACACGAGCAGCCCGTAGGCGACTCCGTCCAACGCTGGGATCAGGTACGGGTCGATCCGGTTCGTGCCGGCCGCCACCGCTGTCACCGGCCGACGGTCGCGAGGTCGCCCACGACGGTGTTGGACAGCGCCCGGCCGTCCTGGCGGACCTGCCGCAGGTACCACTTCTGCACGGGGGAGTGTGTGGTGGTGGAGAACTGCCAGGTGCCGCGCGGGCTGGCGATCTGGCCGAGTTGGCCGATGGCCGTGTTGATGGCCTCGGGGGTCGGGTCGCTTCCGGCGGCGCCGATCGCCCGGTCCAGCACCGCCGCCGCGTCGTACGAGGCCAGCGCGTAGGTCGTCGGTGAACCGTCGTGCTTCGCCTTCCACGCGGCCACGAAGGCGCGGTTCTCCGCGTTGTCGAGGTCGGGCGAGTAGTTGAGCACCGAGTAGATGTCCCGGGCGGCCTCGCCCTGCGCGTTGAGCACCCCGCCCTCGGTGAGGAAGCCGGCCGCGTACAACGGGATGTCCTTGATCTCGGACTGCGCGTACTGCTTCACGAAGTCGACGGCGGCGCTGCCGGCGTAGAAGGTGTAGACGGCCGCCGCGCCGGAGGCCTTGATGCGGGCGAAGTACGGGAGGAAGTTGGTGGTGGCCGGGAACGGCGTGAAGGTGGTCTTGCCGTCGGCGTTCGCGAGCTTCCCGCCGATCTTGCCGAACGCGTCGGTGAAGCCGCGCAGCTCGTCCCAACCGCCCTGGTAGTCCGGGCCGATCGCGTACACGGAGCCCTTCACGTTGTCGCGGACGTGCTGGGCGATCGCCGCCCCGGGCTCGTCGGAGAGGTACGAGGTGTGCCAGACCCGGGAGACGTCCTTGAGCTCCGGGCGGCCGTTGGAGCCGACCAGTGGCACCTTGGTCTCGTTGAGCACGGGGGTGACTCCGGCGACCGAGCCGCCACCCACGATGCCGGTGAGCGCGGACACCCGGTCCTGCTTGAGCAGCTTGGTCGCCGCCGGAACCGCGGTCTGGGCGCCGTTGCCCTCGTCCGCGACGATGAGGTCGACCTGCCGGCCACCCAACTTGCCGTCGTGGGTGTCCAGGTAGAGCTGGAAGCCGTCGCGGATTTCCGTACCGACCGCCTGGTACGTCCCGGACAGCGAGGCGAGCAGGCCGATCTTTATCGAGCCGCCGGCGCTCGTGCCCGGAGTGTCGTCGCCGCAGGCCGTGCTGGTGGTCAGCACGGCGGCGAGCAGCGCGGCGGTGAAGGCACGGCTGCGCCAAGGCGTGGTGAAAGGCATGTCTGACTCCAGAGGAAGGGGAAGGGGTCTCCGGCGTGGGGGCGCCGGGGTGGTCAGCGGCTGCGGGCGAGCGCCGCTCGGGCAGCGGGGGTCAGCGCGTCCCCGATGCGGTTGGCCAGCTCGGTCATCTCGTAGGAGACCTTGCCCACGTCACACTCGGGCGCGGCGAGCACCAGCAGCGAGGCGCCGTCGTTGAAGGCCATGGAGAACATGAACCCGCCCTCGAGCTGGGTGACGTTGGAGATCACCGCGCCGGCGTCGAAGAAGGCCGCCGCCCCCCGCAGCAGGCTGACCAGACCGCTGCCCGTGGCGGCCAACTGGTCGGCCCGGTCCGGTGGCAGGTCGCGGGTGGCGGCCACCATCAGGCCGTCGCTGGAAATGGCGATCGCGTGGCTGACCTCGGTCGCGCGCGCCGCGAAGTTGTCCAGCAGCCAGCCGAGATCCTGTTGGTCGGTCACGTGCTCTCCTGTCGCGTCACTTGTTGCCGAGGTTGATCGGGGTACGCCGTCGGTTCGCCACGCCCCGCGCGTACGCGGCCATCGCCGTCGCCACCTGCGCCGGGTCGCGGTACTCGGACCGTTGCTGCTGCTGGGGCACTGTCACACCGCCGGGCACGAGGTGCCGTTGCGGCTGTCGTTTGGGCAGGCCCGAGTTGGTGGTCGTGGCGACCTCGGGGGTGTGCGCCTGGGCGGCCGTACGCCAGGCGTCGTCGGCGGGGCTGGACCACTGCTGGCCGTTCTGGCCGTTCTGGCCGTCGACGACGTCGTTCTGGAACCAGTGGTTGACCTGTTCGAAGATGAGCAGCTCCTCGGTGGGTGCGTCGCCCCGGTCCGGGGGCGCGGGAGCCGGTCGGAAGACCGGCGCGGCCGGCAGGGTCCGTTCGGCCGGCGGGCGTCCGGCGGTGGGTTCGAGGCGCGGCTGGTAAGGCGGCGGAGGGCTGGACGTCCGCGCTGCCCGCCGCGACAGCCGGCCGGGTGCGAGCAGGTACTCCTCCGGTGGCAGCGACCGGATGATCGCCGCGGGCAGTGTCGCCTCGGCGAGGATGCCGCGGCGGGGGCCGCGTCGTAGTTGGACGGTGGCGCCCAGCCGGGCCGCGAGCTGGCCCACGACGACCAGCCCCATCGCCCGTACGGCTGCCACGTCGATGGCCGGTGGGCGGGCCAGCAGCTCGTTGAGTTGCTGCATCCGCTGCGCGGACAGCCCCACGCCCTCGTCGCTGATCTGGACGATGACGCGGTCTCCCAGGCTCCGGCCGCTCACCCAGGTCTCGCTGCCCGGCGGCGAGTACGTCGTGGCGTTGTCCATGAGTTCGGCGAGCAGGTGCACGACCTCGTCGACGGTCTTGGCGGCCACCGCGACGTCCCCGTCGATCATGCCGAGTCGGACCCGCGCGTAGTGCTCGATCTGGGACAGCGCCGCCTGGAGCACCTGTTGCAGCGGAACGTCGCGCTGACGTACGCGACCCACGCCGACACCACCGAGCACCAGCAGGCTGGCGTTGATCCGGCCCATCCGGGTCGCCAGGTTGTCTAGTGTGTACAGCTGGTCGAGCCGGTCGGGGTCGGTCTCGTCCCGCTCGACGAGGTCGACCTGGGCCAGGACGGCGTCGACAAGTCGCTGTTCGCGGCGGCTCAGGTGGATGAAGATGTCGGCGGTGTTGGCGCGCATGACCGCCTGTTCGGCGGCGGTGCGCACGGCGGCCTGGTGCACGGCGCTGAACGCCTGACCCAGTTCGCCGATCTCGTCGTCGCTGGACGGTTCGAGGGCGGCACTGGACTGCTGGTGGGCCAGCTTCTGTGGGTCGACGGTGGCGCTGCCGGGCTGTTGGAGCTGGGCCACCACGGCGGGGAGCTGTTCGAAGGCCACGGCGTTGGCCGCGTCCCGTAGCCGGCGCAGCCGTCGGGTGATCTGCCGTGCGACGGCCCAGGTCACCAGAGCGGTCAGGATCAGGGCCAGGAGGACGCTGGCCGCCTCGGCGACGGCCCGGCGGCGCTGGTCGGCGTGCGCGGCCCGAACGTCGTCCTGAACCGCGTCGTCGACCCGGGCGCGCAGGTCGGCCAGCCGGGCGGCGCGGGTCTGGGTGGTGGAGACCCAGGCGTCGGTCTCCAGTTTCAGTTGCGACCCCGGCTGGGCCCGGGACACCTCGTCCTGCATCCGTTGCAGGGCGAGTGCCTCCTTGCCGGTGCCGGCCTGCTCCCACCAGATGCTCCAGTCAGGTGGGGCCAGGGCCAGGAACGACAGGCTCGACTCGGTGTAGCTGGTGCGGGCCGCGGTGATGTCCTGCTGCATGGCCGGGGTCAGTTCCCCGCCCGCGACGGCGCGCAGCACGGCCACCTGTTGCTGACCGATGGCCTCGGCCGTCTTCGACAGCGCCGCCGAGGCCCGGATCCCGTCGGCGAGCGGGGCGTCCACCACGCCGTGTGAGACGTTCTCCCGGAGACTGATGAGGTCGGCGATCGCGATGCGGTAGCTGAAGGTCATCGCCGACACCGACGCGTGCGTGGCGGTGCGCACCTGGGTCCGCAGCGGGGCGAGGCCGTCCAGGGCCGCGTCGATGCGCCGCAGGAGAGCCGAGCTGGTGCCGTTGTCGGTGGGCAGTCGGTCACGCTGCCCGCGGTAGCGGACAACGGCGTCATCGGTGGCGGCCATCTCCACGCTGAAGGCGTCCTGCTGCTCCGGCCGGGCATAGGTGAGCAGGTCGGCGGCGGCGATGCGTTCGCGTTGCAGACGGTAGGCCAGGTCGCCGGCCTCGGCACCGACCTGCGCCAGTATCTGAAGGTCGCTGGCGCGGGCTGTCTGGCGTGCGCTCTCGGTCAGCGCGAGACCGGCGAAGCCGATCACGGCGACGAGCGGGGCCGCGACGATGAGCCGCATCCGGCCGGCAATCTTCCAACCGCGTCGACGGGTCGGGTAGGGTCTGGCCGCGTGGGACCGGGTGCTCGACGCCAAGATTGACTCCCACGACTCGTCGATGACGGTCTATCCGCACGTTGCCGAATGCAAGTCCCATTCGGCCGGAAGCCGCGCTCGTAGACCAGACCTGGCCGTGGTACAAACTGCCCGTACCAGTATCTGTACCCAACGTCAGCGACCGGTGACGCCCCGGGGTCGGGCTGGATTCGTCGGGTCAGCGCTGGTTGTCGAGGGGTTCGGCCGACGGGTGCCGCCGCTCCGGTTCATCCGCTTCGGGCTGACCGTTGAGCACCTGGCCGATCAGCTCGCGCAGCTCGTCGATCGCGTCCACCACGGCGCCCGGGTCGCGCGCGTCACGCCGTCCGCGCTGTCGCGGCACCTGCCGATCCAGTCGAGCCGGTTCCGGCGCGCGGGGGCCTCGGCGGCCGTCGGCGGCCAACTGCTCGGCCGCGACCTGCGGCCACAGCGCGGCCAGCCGGCCGCCGGTGTCGAGTACGTCATCGCAGCGCAGTGCGAACTCGTGGCTGCCGAACCGGCGACCTGACTCGACCGCCGCGACCGTCTCCCGGCTGAACCGCACCAGGTCCGCCAGGGCTCGTTGGGTCAGGCCCCGTTGGACGCGGCAGTCGCGCAACTCCCGTCGGAACCGCTGACTGGCCGCAGAGTGCGCCGAGCTCGACGGGGACGTGTGCTCCATGCGCTCACCTTCGTGGAACGGACATTCAGCGGCGGACACCAGATCGAGATTGGCCGATGAGCTGAACATTCACAGAGGGCAATTCTTAACCCATGACGCGATGGGTGTGAAGACGTTCACCGGCATGGATCGTCGGGAAAGCGGGAAAGGTGCGTGCCGGACCCGGTGCCGGCGCTGAGGCGCGCCGGGTGGAACGGGTCGACGTCGGCCGCACTGCGCCCTCGACCCGTCCGCAGGTCAGCACCGCTGATGCCCGTGCCCGCTCAGGCGGCGTGCACTTCGGCCGTCGCGCCATCCCGTGCCGCCGGTACGTCCGCGGGTGCCGGAACGTCGATTATCGCCAGCAGCGTACGGTGCGCACGAAACGCGACATTGGGTTTGTACGAGCGATGTTGCTCCGGTGACAGCCTCAGCCCGGGAATGGCTTCGGCGAGTCGGCTGAGGGCGGTTCCGGCTTCCAGTCGCGCCAATCCCGCACCGATGCAGAAATGTGGACCGTGGCCGAACGACAGGTGATTGCCCGCATCGGCCCGGTGTGGGTCGAACCGGTCCGGGTCATGGAACGCCGCCGGGTCCCGGTTCGCGGCTCCGATCAACAGCAGGCAACGCGCCCCGGCGGGGATCGTCACCGCCCCCACTGTGGCATCCCGGGTGGTCACCCGCAGCCAGCCGTCGATGGCGGGCGCGAACCGTAGCGTCTCGCCCACGAAGGCGGGGACGAGCCCCGGGTCCGCGGTGATCGCCGACCAGCGCTGGGGAGCGGACAGGGCCTGATCGAGGGCGTGCGCGAGCAACCCGGCGGTGGTCTCGTGGCCCGCGACCAGGAGGTTGAAGGCGAGGCTCGCCACCTCGGGCACCGTCAGCACGCTGTCGTCGTCGTCCCGGTAGTCCAGGGCACGGCTGATGAAGTCCTCGCCCCGGTGTCCACTGTCCAGCCGTTGGCGGACGAGGTCCTCGCAGTAGTGCCAGAACTCCAGCAGGCCCTGGGCCAGGCGTACCTGCTCGGCCGGGTCCGGCTGCCCCCAGATGAGGGCGATCTGGCCGTCCGCCCAACTCCGGATGCGCCCGATGTCGGCGTCGGGCACCCCGAGGATGTCCAGGACCACCAGCAGGGGAAGTTCAGTCGCGAACTCCGGGATCAGGTCGACCTGATCGCCCTGGCGGGCGGCGAGACGGGACACCAGTTGGTCGACCCGGCGTCGGATGATCTCCCCGTACTCAGCCTCGACCCGCTCGGCGGTGTTCGCGAAGATCGCCCGTAGGGCCCGCCGGGTGCGCGGGTGCTCCGGTGGGTCCGCAGCGGCCGTCGTGGGTGGCGCGTCGATCTGCATGATCACGTTCAGTGCCGGTGGACACACCTCGTAGACCGGGGCGAGGGTGAGGGCGTTGGCGAATGTCGTGACGTCGGCGAGGGCCCGCCGGACGTGTGCGTGTCGGCTGATCAACCACAGGCCCAGATCCTCGGCGTAGTGCACCCCGTCGGGATCGTCGAGAATGCGCCGCCACATGCTCGCCGGATCGGTGAGATAGAGCCCTGTGAACGGATTCAACCGCATGGAAAGCCTCCTGATGCACGCGGCGCGAAACCGGCAGCGCCTCCATTTAGCGATCCACTTCAGTCGGGCCGATAATGGCGCGCATCTGCCTCTGGCTCTTTACGGTGCGCTGGCCGGCCGCGCAAGTCAAGATTGGTGTCTGTCTATTTATTAGCCGGCCTAATTGCGTGTTGCAACAGCGGAGCGAACTTGGCCAGATGCAAGTTGCGGCGCGGTCCTTGCCCTGAAGTCGACCCCGCCGGACGGTGCAATCAACTCGCCGCTTTCGCTCATGACCGGGGAAACGACCCCCGAGACGACGAGTGACGCCGGAGTCCGGTCACCGACCCCGACGGAAGGCACCGGCGCTGACGGAAGGGGCCGAGCCCCGGGTGGGCGGAGCCGGTCCGCGACACACCGTCCACGTGTCGCGGGGGTCCCGGCCCACGCCGGAACCCCCGCGCTTCTTCTTGTCGGAACGGCCAGGTCAGCGGGCAGCGGTCAGGGCGCCCACGGAGCGGCGATGTTCCAGGTGCTGTCGGCGGTCCACGACGTCGGCGTGTTGTACGCGTCGCCGCCGGCGCCGTTGCTGAGCCAGACCTCCGCGTTGTAGTGCCGCAGGTACCTACCGCGGAAGTTGTACGACTCCAGCGACACGCCGGCGCCGGTCAGCCCGGTTCGGGCGCACCAGGTGGCGTCGGCGCGCAGCAGCGCTGAGCCGTCGTCCGGCGAGTTGCGGACCCGGGAGTTCTGGTGGCGCAGGTACTGCCCGGGAAAGTTGACCGACTCGAACGAGTAGCAACCGGCACCGGCCAGACCGGGCCGGATGGTGTACGTGGCGTCGGCCTTGAGCAGGCTGGAACTCGCGGCGTCGACCACCTCCGTGTAGGCCAGGCTGTCCTGATGGCGTAGGTAGCGGTTGGTGAAGCCGGGCGTGGTCACCTGCAACGACCGGCGGGTGTTGACCGGCAGGGCGACGGGTGCCGAGCTGCCGATGGCCTTCGAGGCGTTGATCAAGGCGGTGTTGGCGGCGCGTACCCGCGCCTGGTCCATCTTGATCACCTGTCGGTCGTAGGTGAGGAACCCGTTCAGCTCACCCTCCAGGTCGGTGATCTCGGTGTAGATCGAGGCGCTGAGCCCCTTGCCGAGCATCAGGTTCTGGGTGCCCTGCACCAGCCCCACGTACCGGTCGGTGAGGGCGGTCGAACTGGACTGCCACTCGTACGCGAAGAAGCTGCCGCTTGGGCTGTACTCGTGGCCCGGCGTGTGCAGGCCCAGGCCGCCGAACTCACCGAGCACCGCGATCCGGCTGCTCGACGGTACGGGGGAGTCCGGGCCGAGGTAGACATGCCAGTCGTCGATGTCGCCGTTGCCGGGGTTGCCGAGGGACTGGCAGCAGTTGTGGCCGCTGTGCGGGTTGACCAGACGTGTCGGATCCTGGTTCTTGATGTTCTGTGCGACCCGCCGGGTGTCGGCGAGGGACCGCTCGCCCCAGCCCTCGTTGTAGGGCGTGTACGCGATCACGGCGGGGGAGCTGCGGTGCTCGTCGACGATCTCGCGTGCCTCGGCCTCGAACTGCGCCTGCTGGGCGTCGGTGGGGTTGACGTCCTGTGCCGTCAGCGACGGGATGTCCTGCCAGACCAGCAGGCCGAGCCGGTCGGCGTGGTAGAACCAGCGCTGCGGCTCGACCTTGATGTGCTTACGCACCATGTTGAAGCCCAGGTCCTTGTGCTTCTGCAGGTCGAAGGCGAGGGCGGCGTCGGTCGGCGCGGTGTAGAGCCCGTCCGGCCAGAAGCCCTGGTCGAGGGTGCCGACCTGGAACACGAACTGGCCGTTGAGCTTGGGGCGCAGCACCCCGTTGGCCAGGCCGGTGGTGATCTCCCGCATGCCGAAGTAGTGCGTGGTCCGGTCCACTGTGGCGCCGGTGGCACCGCGCAGTGTCACCCGGAGGTTGTAGAGGAACGGGTCGTCGGGTGACCAGCGGCGGGCGTTGGGCACCGGCACGCTGAAGTTGGTGAAGCCGCCGGTGGCCGAGCCCACCACTGTGGTTCCGTTCAGCGCCTCGGCGAGCACGCTGTGGCCGCTCACGTCGCCCCGGGTGAAGACCCGGACCCGCAGTGTGTTGTTGCTCAGGTTCGGGTAGACGTCCACGCTGCTGATCGAGGCGGCGGGCACCGGCTCCATCCACACGGTCTGCCAGATGCCGGAGCTGGGGGTGTAGAAGATCCCGCCAGGTGTCTTGGTCTGCTTGCCGATGGCGGGCAGGCTGCCGTTCTGCCGGGTGTCGGTGGGATCCCAGACCTTGACGACGATCTCGTTCGTTCCGGTGGTGAGCTGGGGTGTCACGTCGAAGGTGAAGGCGTCGTAGCCGCCGGTGTGCGCGCCGACGCGGACGCCGTTGACCCAGACGGTGCTCTGCCAGTCGACGGCGCCGAAGTGCAGCAGGGTGCGCCGTCCCGACCAGTTCGCCGGGATGGTGACGGTGCGCCGGTAGAACAGGTAGTTGCGGTTGTCGTTGGCGGCCCGCTGGATGCCGGACAGGGCGCTCTCCACCGGGAAGGGCACGTTGACCCGCTCGGGCAGGTTGGTGCCGAACTGCGGGGCGTCGTCGGTCGTCGACTGGCGTAGCTGCCACTCGCCGTTGAGGTTGAGCCAGTCCGGCCGCGTCATCTGGGGTCGCGGGTACTCGGGCAGTGGTGTGCCGGCCAGCGCCTGGCTGGTCCAGGGGGTGGTCAGTGGCGGCGTCTTGGCCGGTGCGGCGTACGCCGAC
Source organism: Micromonospora sp. NPDC127501 (assembly GCF_040302185.1). NCBI lineage: Bacteria > Bacillati > Actinomycetota > Actinomycetes > Micromonosporales > Micromonosporaceae > Micromonospora > Micromonospora sp. NPDC127501. The sequence goes on from NZ_JBEORJ010000008.1 coordinate 231,033, forward strand.
GAGGCGGGCGCGGCGAGAACGCCGGCGACCAGGGCGATGGCGAGCAGCAGTGGCAGGGCGGGGCGGATGGGGACGTGACGTGTCATGCCGTCTCCGGGGGAGGAGTCGCCGCGGGCGGTGCAGCCAGGCCCGAAGCGCGTGGGTGGTGGGCATCGGGTGGTCATTGACGGGGGACGGGCGTCAGCGACGGATGTCGGTGGGATCTCCACGCGCCAACGGTGACCGGCATATTGACATCCATCATCACCTGTATAACGTTATAGAGCCGCGCCGACCCTCCCGTCAATGCTTGTTCGTCAATGTCCGGTCGGCCCGCCGGTCGAACTCGCGAGAGGTTGGGGATGGGCGTCAACCTGAAGGACATCGCCCAGCGCGCCGGTGTCTCGCTGGCCACGGTCTCGAACGTGGTGAACGGGTACCGGCCGGTGGGGGAGCGGACCCGACAACGGGTGCAGCAGGCGATCGACGAACTCGGCTACAGCCCCAATCTCGGCGCCCGGCATCTCCGTCGGGGCCGCACCGGCCTGATCGCCCTGGCCGTCCCGGAACTGACCAATCCGTACTTCGCCGAACTCGCCGAGATCGCCATCGCCGAGGCCGCCGGGCTCGGCTACACGCTCGTCATGGAGAACACCGCCGCGGACCGGGAGGCGGAGCTGGCGCTCCTCGACGGCTCGCGACAGCGCATCATCGACGGCCTGATCCTCAGTCCGGTGCGAATCGGCCGGGAGGAGGTGCTGGCCCGGACGGCCGGCAGCCCGCTCGTGCTGATCGGCGAGGGCGTCTACGACGTGCCACACGACCACATCGCCATCGACAACGTCGCCGCCAGCCACGCGGCGATCCGGCATCTCGTGGCGATCGGCCGCCGCCGGATAGCGTTCATCGGCGCCACCCCGGGCGGTGACCGACAGTCGGCCCACCTGCGGGTCCGGGGTTACCGGGAGGCCCTGGCGGCCGCCGGCCTGCCGTACCGACCACGGTTGGTCGCCGGCACCGACGCGTTCGGTCGGCTGGACGGCATGCGCGCCATGCGTGACCTGCTCGCCCTCGGTGACCCGCCGGACGCGGTGTTCGGCTACAACGACCTGGTCGCCATCGGCGCGCTGCGGGCCCTGGCCGAGGCCGGTCACCGGGTGCCCGAGCACGTCGCGGTGGTCGGGATCGACGACATCGAGGAGGGGCGGTTCACCGCCCCGACCCTCACCACGATCGCACCGGACAAGAGGGAGATCGGCCGTCTCGCGGTGCGTCGCCTCATCGCCCGCATCGAGGGCGCGGAGGTCGCGGGGCCGCTGACCGTGCAGACACCGTTCCGGCTTCTCCGCCGGGAGAGCACCGGCACGCCGGACGCCTGACCACCGAGTGGCCCACGAGCCCCGCGACGCGCCGCGCGAGATCCATACCGCCGGTGGTACGACCCAGAGAGGATGACCCGCTAGATCCATAATCCTCAATATGATGACCGCTATCTCGACTGCGGTGCGCTCACGAGGCGTGCCATCCTGATGCGGAGGAATGCATGGTTCGCTGGCGTACCCTCACTGGCCTGCTGGCCACCGCGTTGGCCGCGGTGACCGCGGCCAGCCTCACCCTCACCGCGCCGGCCGCCGCGGCCGACAGCCCCGTGACGCCGACCGTCGTCGGCGGCACCCGCGCCGCTCAGGGCGAGTTCCCGTTCATGGTGCGACTCTCGATGGGCTGCGGCGGGGCGCTGTACAGCCCCCGGCTGGTGCTCACCGCGGCGCACTGCGTGGGCGCGACCGGCACCAACACCAGCATCACCGCGACGCTCGGGACGGTCGACCTCCAGTCGTCCAGCCGGATCACCGTCCGGTCCAACTACGTCTACCGTGCCCCCGGCTACAACGGCGCCGGCCGCGACTGGGCGCTGATCCGGCTGGCCAGCCCCGTCACCGGGCTGAGCACGCTGCCGATCGCCAGCACCACCGCGTACGACAGTGGCACCTTCACCGTGGCCGGCTGGGGCGCCGCGCGCGAGGGCGGCGGCCAGCAGCGGTACCTGCTCAAGGCGAACGTGCCGTTCGTCAGCGACTCCATTTGCAACGCCAACTACGGCGGGGATCTCATCCCCGCCCAGGAGATCTGCGCCGGCTACGCCAGCGGCGGCACGGACACCTGCCAGGGTGACTCGGGCGGCCCGATGTTCCGCCGCGACGCCAGCAACGCCTGGATCCAGGTCGGCATCGTCAGCTGGGGCAACGGCTGCGCCCGGCCCAACTACCCCGGCGTCTACACCCAGGTGAGCTACTTCGCCTCGTCGATCGCCTCGGCCGCGGCGAGCCTCGGCGGCTGACCGTACGACGGGACGGCCAGCCAGCGCGCCGGCCGCCCCGCCACCGCTCGGGCGGCCCGGACGACACGGTCCGGGTCGCCCGTTGGTGCCGTCCCGCCGGGCGGGCGGCGAGTGGGCCACCCGACAGATTCGGCGGGCCGTCCCTGCGCCGCCGGCCGCAGCGGCGATGATGTGCCGGTGAAGATCCTGTCCATCCAGTCGTCGGTCGCCTACGGTCACGTCGGCAACTCGGCGGCGGCCTTTCCGCTGCAACGCCTCGGGCACGAGGTCTGGCCGGTCCTGACTGTGCACTTCTCCAACCACACCGGGTACGGCGCGTGGCGGGGCCCGATGCTTCCGGCGGCGGACGTGGCCGAGGTGATCGCGGGCATCGAGGACCGCGGTGTCCTCGGCAGCGCCGACGCGGTGCTCTCCGGCTACCAGGGCGACCCGGCCATGGGCGCGGTGATCCTGGACGCGGTGGCGACCGTGAAGGCGACCAACCCGGCCGCGGTGTACTGCTGCGACCCGGTGATGGGCGACGCCGGTCGGGGCATGTTCGTCCGACCGGGGATTCCGGAGTACCTCCGGGACACCGTCGTGCCCCGCGCGGACATCATCACACCGAACCACTTCGAGCTGGACTTCCTCGCCGGTCGCACCACGAACTCGCTGGCCGAGGTGCTCGACGCGGTCGACGTGGTGCGCGCGACCGGGCCACGGCACGTCCTCGTGACCAGCGTGCTCCACGGCGACCTGCCGCCGGACTCGCTGGAGGTGGTGGCCGTCTCCGACGAGGGCGCCTGGGCGGTGACCACGCCGCTGCTGCCGATCAACCCGAACGGTGGGGGCGACGTCACCGCGGCGCTGTACCTCGCCCACCTGTGGACGACCGGCTCACCCGCGACCGCGCTGGAACGCACCATCGCCTCCGTCTACGCCGTGCTCGAGGCGACTCTCGCGGCGGGCACCCGGGAGATCCAGCTGATCGCGGCGCAGGACGTCATCGCCGACCCACCGGCCCGCTTCACCGCCCGCCGGCTGCGCTGACGGCAGGTCGCGGACCCCGGACCGGCTGCGCTGACGACGGTCGCTGACCCCGGACCGGCTGCGCTGACGACGGTCGCTGACCGCGGACCGGTGGCGGTCAGCGACCCTCGGGAACGGCCATCTCGCCGAGCAGCGACCAGCCCTCCTGCGGCACCGTGGCGTTCACGATCCGCGGGGTCTCGGCCAGGTGCGGCGGCAGGGTCTCCTGGGCCGTGCGGAAATGCGCGGACTGGACGTGGGCCGCGCCGGCCTGGTCGTCGCGGAACGCCTCGACCAGCACGTACTCGGTGGGATCGTCCACGCTGCGGGACCAGTCGAACCACAGGCAGCCCGGCTCCGCCCGGGTCGCCTCGGTGAACTCGGCGGCGATCTGCGGCCACCGGTCGGCGTGCTCGGCCAGGACCCGGAACTTGGCGGTAATGAAGATCATGGCCCCAGGCTACCCAGCCGGGCGGGCGCGGGCGACGACCTCCTCGGGGGTCAACGGTGCCTTCGGGTGGTGCGTCAGGCACAGCGGGGTGCGGACCTTGACGAACGAGAACCCCTCCCCGGCCGCGTAGAACTCACCGCTGTTGAGCAGGCCGATGTCCGGCAGTCGCCCGCCCTTGGCCTCGGCGAGCTGACGCGCCGCGTCGATCTGCGCCGGCGCGTTGAGCAGCCCGAAGAACTGCGTCGTCGCGTTGCCGGAGATCTGGTTGTGCAGACCCTTGGGCGCCTGGGTGGCGAAGACCAGCCCGAGCCCGTACTTGCGGGCCTGCGAGGCCAACGCGATCGAGCTGGCGGTGCAGGCCGTGGTGCCGGTCGAGGGCGCGAGCGTCTGCGCCTCGTCCATCACGAACAGCCCGCCCAGCGGTCGGTCACCGGCGGGGTGCCGCTTGATCCACGCGAAGAGCGCCATCTGCAACTGGTTGACGAAGCTCTGCCGCTCCTGGTCGGAGGTGAGGCCGACGAAGCTGATCACCGACACCCGGGCCCGCCGCCCCGCCGACGGCGTCAGCAGCAGCCCCGGGTCGGCCGGCGCGCCGACCCCGCCGAAGAGCGGATCGGTGACCATCGCCGCCTTGAGCGCCTCGGCCAGCTCCTCGGCGAGCTTCCCGGCGCGGGCCAGCCGACTGACGCCCTCGGGCAGATCGGTGAGGAACTCGGTGAAGCCGGGCAGGCCGACCATCCCGCTGCGCGCGTACGCCTGGAGGGCCTCGGTGAGGACGGCCTTGCCCTGCTGGGCGAGCCGGCCGGAGCGGTCCACGCCCGCTCGTGGCGCGAGCGCCTCCACGGCGGAACGGACGGCCTGGTCGAACTCGTCGGGCCAGTCCCGCAGGGAGGTGAAGTCGGGCAGCGGCTGGAAGCTCAGCGGCCGACCGGCGGTGACCCGGGGCGTCCACACCACCACCTCGGTGTGTGCGAGGTAGTCGGCGGCGCGTTCGGCGTCGCCGGGGCCCCAGCCGCCCGGCGGCTCGGGCCACGGGTCGCCGAGCCGGGCCAGGTCGTTGTTGGGGTCGAGCACGATCGCGGAGACCCCCTCGCGGGCGCACTCCTCGACCAGTCGGCGGATCAGCACGGTCTTGCCCGAGCCGGACCCGGCGAACACGACCGCGTGGCGGCGCAGCGACTCCAGGGGAACCGTGAAGGGGTGACCGCCGTCGACGGTCCGCCCCAGCCCGACGGCCCGACCGCCCTCGCCGACCACGAGGTCGGCCGGGTCAGCGGGTACGGGCTCGGCCGCGGTCGACAGGCCGGCGGGGACGTCGGCTTCCGACACGCTGGTCGGGTCGGATTCGGGGCCACTCGGCGGTGGCTCGTCGTCGGGCGTCGGCGGCTGGGCACCGCCGCGTGTCTCGTCGGGCCCGGGCAGGACCGCGCGGAACAGCTCGGTGCCGCTGGCCGGACGACGGGCCACCAGCCACTCCTGCAAGGCAGTGGACGGTTCGGCCGCCATCACTCGCAGCGCCGCGAAGACCCGCAGGTCCGCCTCCGGCACGGCACACCGCACGCCGCCGGCCGCGTCGAAGCCGGTCAACACCTCGGTCGTACGCTTCCCGGTCGGCCACGGACCGTTGCGCAGCAGGATCAGCCGCCGTTGTGGCAGGTCCCGGTCCAACCCTGCGAGGGTGCAGGCGGCCTTGACCCGGGCGGTGGCGGCGATGGCATTGGGGTGTGCGATGGCCCGGAAGCACCAGTGCGCCTCGTTCTCGGTGGCCTCGTCGAGCACCTCGATGAGCCGCCCGTGCAGCGCGGGCTTGCGGCCGGGCGGCGGATCGTACTTGTAGGTGGCGCCGGTCGGCGCTTGCTCGGCGATCCAGGCGGCCAGGCCGGCGGCGAGCAGCGGCGGCATGTGCTCGTCCTCGCTCTTCGGGTCGACGGCGGCCGACACGTCCGCGGCCTCGACCAGTTCGGCGAACCGCGCGTCCAACTCGTGCAGGCGGCGCTCGTCCCTCGTCGGATCGGCGGAACCACCGCGGACGGTGCTGACGGTCGGCGTCGAGTCGGCGCCGTCGATGAGCCGGTCCAGCTCGACCACCTCGTCGCGATCACGGCACCAGGCGATGTGGCGGTCCACCCGGCGCAGCAGGGCGCGTGGCGTCAGGGTGGGTGCGTCGGCGAAGGCGGCGGGGGCGATCGGCCAGGTGGGGTGCGGTGGTCCGAAGTACATACCCGCGAAGGCGGCGGCGAGGCGCTTCGCCACGATGGCCTGCCCGATCTCCGGGGTGGGGATCCGGTCCGGCAGGGTCGCCGTACGGAAGCGGTCAGCGACCGGGGTGGGCGCGGTGCGGGTCATCAGCACCCAGGTGTCCGGCAGGCACGAGACGACGACGAGCGTGCGGCGGGTGATGTCGCGGAGCTTGAGCAGGCCGTCGGCGATCGGGCCGAGCACCTTGGCCTGGCCGTCCTCCAGCCCCTGATGCTGATTGAGCAGTGAGGTGCTGGTCTGGGCGAACAGCGTGTCGAGCTGGTCCACGGCGATGACGGTGGGGTCCAGGGTCAGGGCCATCAGCCGGGAGATGTCCTGCACGACCTGCTGCGGGGTGCGGATAACGCCGCTCAAGCCCCACGCCGCGCGTGCGGCCGGGTCACCCGGTTCGGAGATCAGGTGGGCGTAACCGACGTCCTGTGCCTCGAAGTCGATGGCACCGTGCAGGACGAGCGCCCGCGCGGTGTCCTGGGCGTCCCGCCCGACCTCCCGGTCACGCTCGCGCAGCGCCCAGATGAAGGTGTCGAGCTGCGCACGGGTCACCGGTCGGGCGCCGGCGACGGCGTCGCGGACCTCCACCGGCAGGCCGAGCTGAGGGGTGAGTCGACGCAGGAAGGTCTTCAACTGGGTGCCCCAGCCGACGTGGGGGCGGCCCATCCCCTCCACCAGGGCCAGGGCCACGCTCTCCCAGAACGTCTTGCCACTGACCATGTCGACCAGGAAGAAGTAGCCGCCGTCGCCCTGGATCCGTTCGCGGACCGCCCCGAGCAGGTGCGTCTTGCCGGCGCCCGCGCGGCCCTGCATGGCCACGCCGAGCGGCATGCTCGTGTCGTCGGTGCGGGCCCGCGCCACCCCGCGCAGGATCTCCGCCGCCACCTTCTCGTGCAGCTCCGGCACGTTGTGCGGGCTGGGTCGCCAGACGTCGTCCGGGGTGACCGCCGGGTTGAGACTGACCGCTTCCAGCGCGGCCCGCTGGTCGTCCGAGATCATGCCGGGCCGATCGCCAGGGCGTGGTTGTCCTCGTTCCCGATGCGGACGGCCGCGGCCCGGTCCCGTGCGGTCAGTGACTTGGTGTTCGCCACCGGGATGATGCGGACGTCCTCCCGGCCGACCATCGCCCGCAACGCCGCGTCGAGGGCGGCCCGATCGGTGTCGGCGAGCCGGTCCCGAACGTCGGCGAGGCCGACCCAGGCCCCCGGCGCGGTGGCCAGCTCCCGGTACGCCGAGCGAACCAGTGCCTCCACCTCCGCCGCCGACACCGGTGCCGCCGTTGCCGGTGCCGCCGACACCGGTGCCGCCGTCGTCGCGGTCGCCGTGGGTGCCGGTGCTTCCTGTCGCGGCTCGCCGGTCGCCGGGTCGGCTGTCGCCTCGGTCTGCTTGAAGAAGTCGCCGTGGCTGACCCGGAGCCGGTCCAGCGAACGGTGCAGGTTGGACAGGACGACGAACAGGGACCGCGTCGTCGAGCCACCCTGCTTCGGCGGCGCGGCGGTGTGCAGCTGACGTGCCACCCGCCAGCCCTGCTCGGTCAGCTCGTGGGCGAAGGGCCGGTGCGTCCGATCGGTGTCCACCAGGCCCAGGTCGACGAGCTTCTTGTTGTCCTTGCCGGTCAGCGTGAAGCCGGCCAGCTCTTTCAGCTCGACGTTGGTGAGTCGGCGTGCCTCGACCATCAGCACCACGAGGGCGTTGATCTGGTTCGGCGTCAGGTGCGGGACGTCCGCCGGGCTCGTCATGATGTCTCATCTCCGTGGGGGTGCGTGCCGCCCGCGCGTCGCCGGGCCAGCAGCCGACGGATCCCGTCGACCACCGCCGGCGCGTCGGTGAGCACCTGCTCGTTGGTGAAGCGGAGCACGTCCAGCCCGAGGAGTTGCAGCTGTACGTCTCTCCGCCGGTCGCTGGCGAAAGCGATTCGCCCACGATGCTCCGGGCCGTCCACCTCGACCGCAAGACCCTCCGCGGGCCAAAACAGATCCAGACGGTACGCCGTGGCCAGCACGTGCCACTCGTAGGTCTGGTTCCACCGCCGGCCCCGCGCCCAGTCGTGGGGCGCGAGCGCGCGTTCCAACGCCTGCTCGGCGGCGCTGTCACGGCGGGGCACGCCCGCGATCGGCGGCCAGGCCAGCACCGTCGACTCCGGCTCGGCGACGAGGGCCGGAAGCCGTTCGGTCGTGCTGGCCAGCCCGGCGAATCGCGCCGGCACCGGCATGGGCACCGAGCGCACCCGGTCGGCGTGGCGCAGTGGCCCGCCGGCCAACCACACCGTGAAGCCACCGTGCCGCACGAGCCACTCGGCGCCGGCCACCAGCGTCCGCTCGGCGTCGGCATCGGCGTCGGGCAGGGCCACGACGAGTACGCAGCTCTGCCGGTCGTACGCGTCGGCGATCGCCCGGGCGAGCCCAGCGGCGCGTACCCCCGGGGCGAAGCGGGACCGGCCGCCGGGGTGGTGCGGGCCGCGTAGCCCTCGCTCGGCGAGGTCGGCCAGGAACGGGCCGAAGTGCCGTGAGCGGGCGGCGGTACGGGCCGCGAGGGCCCGCACCGCCGCCACGCCGAGCGTGCCCTCGCTGTCGACCTGGTCGGCCCCCGCCAGCCAGCGGGGGAACATCGCGAGGGCCGCGGTGTCCAGTTGGTCGAGCACTGTGTCCACGAGGTCACCGAGAGGACCTGTCACAGTGGGCCGGTAGTGCACGATCGCGGGTGCCGCCGGTGGTAACGGGTCGAGTGCCACCCGCAGCAGCTCCGGGTCGATGCCCGGCAGGTGACTGACTCGCCCCGTCAGCGGGGCAGCCCACCAGGCCCTGCTGGCGTCGCCGTTGGCCCGGCCGGGGTGCGCCATGGCGGCACCCTACGACACGGACGGCGCGCCCGGGACCCTTCGGTGCGAGGCGGTGCGCTCGCGGCTCAGCGCAACCGGCGGATGTCGCCGTACGCGCGGTAGTAGCCACCGCGGCTGGACTCGCGCACCTCGGTCACCAGGTAGCGGGCGCCCGGCTCGCGAATCCCCTTGGGGAACTGCACCGACCAGTCGCGCCGGTAACCGTCGGAGAGCACCTGAACCCGCAGCCGCCCCCGATCGTCCAGGCACTGCACGACCACGCCCGCGCCGGAGTCGCTGGTCACCTCGACGATCGTCGGCTGCACCGGTTGGGGCGCCTGGCGTGGGGCCTTGATGTCGCGTACCTGGGGCACGTTCCCGGCCTGCGCCGCGCGGATCGCCGGCTCGCTCGCGTCGATGCAGGCCAGATGGCCGCCGGTGGTGACGACGTAGAGCCGGTCGTCGTGGTACTGCATGGAGTACGCCGAGCCGCAGCCGGTGCCGAGCTTCCACAGACGGGTGCCCGCCGCGTCGAAGCAGTAGATCGAGGACTGGCTGTCACCGGCGAAGACGAATTCGCCGCCCTCGGCGGTGGCGCAGGAGAAGACCGGGGCGTCGCACAGGTAGGTGCGTTCGAGGCGACCCGACTTGGACAGCCGCACCACCTCGCGGCTGCTGGTGCCGGCGAACACACTGCCGGGCTCCTGCCAGCCGAAGAGCACCGAACCGGTCCTGGTGTGCCACAGTTCGCTGCCGGTACGCCATTCGTAGCCGGTTACGCCCTGCGAGTGGCCGTGGTAGATGGCGTCGTCGTCGCACCGCACCATCCAGGCCGAACGCCCCCGCCCGGGGCGACGCCACAGGAACTCGTCCTCGTGGTCGACGGCGGTGATTCCGCCGTCGGCGTCGGAGACGCCGAGGACGCCGTCGTGGATGTCCAGCCAGTAGATGTCGATCTCCGGGGCGATCGCGTACGCCACTCGCGGCACCTTGCCGGACAGGTCGTAGACGTTGCCGTCGTCGCAGCCGGCGTAGATCCACGCGTCGTCGGCGACGATGCACTTCACTCCGTCGGGAAGGCGGACCTGGCTGCGCACCTGGGCGTCGTGGTCGAGCGTGGTGATGACCCCGTGCTCGTTGCCGACCATGCAGTGCTGCCCGTCGACGAAGATGCCGAAGGCGGGGGCGCCGGAGTCGTAGCGCCAGAGCACCGGGGCGGTGTGGGCGGTGGAGCGGGTGCTCACGATCTGCCGCCGCGACACTGTGCGCTTCTGGCGGACGCCGGGGACCGCCGGCGCGTAGCCCTTGCGGACCTTCTCCCCGATCTTCTTCGCCGCGGCGGCCCGGGCGCGGGCGTTGTCCGGATAGGCGCTGGCCTTGACCTGCCCCTGGTCGCCGATCCGGCCGTAGCGCACCGTCAGCGTGGCGTTGTCGACGATGACCTCGTAGAACTTGTGCGCACCGTCCACTTCGGACAGTTCGAGGTAGGTCGTCTCCTGGGACATGGGGGGCCTCCGAGGGTCAGCGAGCGGCGCGATCCGGCCGGCGCGGCGACAGTGACCACACGTTAACGGCGCCCCCCGACAGATTCGGCGTCCGGCCAGCGCAGCGCGTCGTCGCGGAGCACCGCGTGCGCGCCGACGCTCTGGTTGACGATCTGCGTCACCCGCACGTCGACCGCGATGCTGGCCAGCGCCACCGCGTCCGCGCGGCTGAGGCCGTGCAGCCGCTGCATCAGGGTCAGCATCGAGTCCAGGGCGGTGAACGTGGCGTCGTCGAGGGAGGCGCCGACGCCGAGGGTCAGCCACGCGTCGGGGGTACGGGCAACCGGGCCGGTGACCGGAAAGTCGTCGCGTACGTCGAAGGTCAACGTCACCTCGTCCATCGGACACTCGATCGCGGTGCCGCCGATCTCGCCGTCACCCTGTGCGGCGTGCCCGTCCCCGACGGAGAACAGCGCGTCGTCCACCGGGATCGGCAGCAGGAGGGTGCTGCCGGCGGTGAGGTCCCGACAGTCCAGATTGCCGCCCCAGGGGCGCGGTGGAATCGTCGAGTGAAGCCCCGGCTCCGCGGGTGGCATGCCGAGCACTCCCATGAAGGGTCGCAGCGCGATCGTGTGGCCGTGCTGGTTGCGACCGGTCATCGTCACCGGGTCCAGCGCCCAGGCGTGCACCACCGGTTGATCCTGCACGCCGTAGCGCTGGTTGAACCCACTCGGCCAGCCGCCGGCCACTGTGGTTCCCCAGCTGCCCGGGACGACCGCGTCGATGCGTACCGCGAGGGTCTGGCCAGCGCGCGCACCGCGGACCGCGACCGGACCGATCAACGCGTGCCCGTGGTCGGGCCGGTGCTGCGCGACCCGGGGCCGGTCCCGGTTCGGCCCGCCGGGGTACGGACCGGCGGACCACCAGCAGTCCAGGGTGCGATAGGTGACGGTGTCGCCGGGGTCGATGGTGAGCACCGGCGGGAAGTCGGGGGAGAAGTGGCCGTGCAGGCTGTCGTCCCCGGGCGTGAGGGTGTGTCGCATCAGTGCAGGCTAGTGGCCATGCGCGGCGGGCAGGTAGGTGCGCGGTGGGTGCCGGGCGCACCCACCGCGCACGACTCAACCTCGGCGATGTCAACCCGAGGTGCAGGAGCGGATCTGTGGGCGGGCGCTGCTGTTGCCGTTGGTCATCGTGGTGAAGCCGAAGGTGTTGCCGCTGCCGTTGGACCGCATGGTCATGACTGTGCCGCTGCTGTCCCAGGTGGCGGTGCCGTTCCAGATGGTGGTGACCCGCTGCGGCGAGGTGATGGCCACGACCACGGTCCACGTGCTGGCGCCGCTGACCGTCACCGACGTGTTGTACCGGTCACCCCAGACGTTGGGGGTCGTGGCGGTGGCGGTGCAGGTGCCGCCGGCGGGCGGTGGGGTGGTGGTGGGCGGCGGGGTGGTGCCGTCGGGCGCGACGGCGCGGCCGGTGGACGGCGAGATCATGCCGGGGCACAGGTTGCGGCTGGTCAGGTTGGCCACGATCTGGGGGATGGCGTCGCGGGTGTTCTGGATCCCGTCGTGCATCAGGATGACCTGCCCGGCTTGGAGTCGGCTCGCGTTGGCCACGATCTGGCTGACGCTGGCGCCGTTCCAGTCCTGGGAGTCCACGTCCCAGATCACCTGGCGCATGCCCAGTGACGACGCGACGGACTGCAGGGTGGAGTTGGTCTCGCCGTAGGGCGGCCGGAACAGTGTCGGTCGGCTGCCGGTGGCCGACTGGATCGCCGAGCTGGTCTGGGAGAGGTCCGACTGCATCTGGGCCTGGCTCATCGAGGTCATGTGGGCGTGGTTCCAGCTGTGGTTGGCCACCCACATGCCGGCGGCCACCTGTGCCTGCGCGGCCGACCGGTTGTTCTGGACGTTCTGCCCGACGTTGAACATGGTGGCCCGTACGCCGTTGGCGCGCAGCACGTTCAGCAGCGCGCTGGTGCTGCCGGTCGGACCGTCGTCGAAGGTGAGGCCGACGTAGCCGTTGCAGGTGGCGGCGCTCGACGGGGTCGAGGTGGCCGCGAGGACGACGCCGCACATGGCGACGGCGGTGGCGAGGACGGCGAGCGCCGCGCGCAACCGCCTGGACCACAGGGCCGTGCGGGGGAAGAGCCTGCTCATCTGGTGCCCCTTCGCGCAGGCCCGGACGCGCCCCGGGGCGGGCAGCACAGTCCGGACAGGTGTGGATGAGTGGGTAGGCGGAGCGGAAACCGTAACGAAGCCGATCGCATTGACCTCAATGGATCGGAGTATTACAGCGAGAATTCCAACGCGTCAACAAGTTCCGGAACATCCCCGGAACAAGGCAGGAAGCCGTTCGGCGGTCGGGGCAGGCAGGCCTCGGGCGGGGCGGCGCTCGGACGCCGTCTCGATGACGTAACTCGACGGGCCTGTCCATCGCATGATCCGGAAAGTGGCCGGAACTATCGATCGTCGATCTCCGGATCCGCCGTCACGCACGCCGCCCCCAATAGTAAAGATTGTGAACAGAAGCTGTTACAGTCACTTTGGTCGATATCCGCTCGGGTTTCGGCCAGTGAGGTCCCAGGAAGGAGTGATCACATGACGAGACTGCGTGCGCTGGTCGCGCTGGCGGCACTGATCGTCGCCGGTGGACTGGTTGCGGTCATCCCGGCCACCGCCGCCTCGGCGGCGGCCTGCTCGGCATCGTGGCAGGCCTCGGCCGTCTATTGGGGAGACGCCCAGGTCTCCCACAACGGCCGCAACTATCGGGCGAAGTGGTGGACCCAGAACGAGGCGCCGCCGGGCACGACCGGTGTCTGGGAGGACCTCGGCGCGTGCGGCGGGGGCACCACGCCGCCCACCGGGGGGACCTGCAGCTACCCGAACTGGACCGCCGGGACCTGGTACACCACCGGGGCGATCGTGCGGTACACCAACGGTTCCTACTACATCGCCGAGCACGACAATCCGGGGTACGACCCCGTCGTGAGCACCTGGTACTGGGAGCCCTACACCTGTGGCGGCCAGCCACCGACCACCCCACCGCCCACCAACCCGGGCGGCTTCGTGGTCACCGAGGCCCAGTTCAACCAGATGTTCCCAGGTCGCAACTCCTTCTACACGTACTCCGGGCTCGTCGCCGCGCTCAGCGCCTACCCGGCGTTCGCGCGCACCGGCAGCGCCACCGTCCAGCGCCAGGAGGCCGCAGCCTTCCTGGCGAACGTGTACCACGAGACCGGCGGGCTCGTGCACATCGTCGAGCAGAACACCGCCAACTACCCGCACTACTGTGACCCCGGCCAGCCGTACGGCTGCCCCGCCGGGCAGGCCGCCTACTACGGGCGGGGGCCGATCCAGCTCAGTTGGAACTTCAACTACAACGCCGCTGGTAACGCCCTCAACCTGCCACTGCTGACCAACCCGTGGCTGGTGCAGACCGACGCCGCGGTGGCCTGGAAGACCGGCATCTGGTACTGGATGACCCAGAACGGGCCGGGCACCATGACCGCCCACAATGCGATGGTCGGCGGCGCCGGGTTCGGTCAGACGATCCGTAGCATCAACGGCTCGATCGAGTGCAACGGCGGAAACCCCGCCCAGGTGCAGAGTCGCGTCACCAGGTACCAGCAGTTCGTCGGCATCCTCGGGGTCTCCGCCGGAGACAACCTCTACTGCTGATCCGTGGCCGGGCCTCGGCGTACGTCGTCGAGGCCCGGCACATCGGCGGCCGGCGCCCGGCGTGGGCGCCGGCCGTTTCGGCGCGATCAACCCGTTGACACGGCCGTGCTGTGCCCGGAACTATCAGCGGCAGTCCACCCGCCCCGGCTCCCGTTGCCAACGATCTCTGATGACAACGATGTCAGGGCTCGGCCCACCACCCGATCCACACTGCCCAGACGTTCGACGTACTCGACCCGGTTCGAGTCGAAAGGCTCCGTCCCTCATGTCGCACACCCCCCTTGCGCGCCCTCTCTCACCCCGCCTGATCGCGGCGACGACAGCCGCCCTGCTACCGCTGGGCCTGCTCGTCGCCGCGCCCCTGGCGAACGCCGCCCCCACCCCCGCACCGCCGGGCAACTTCACCTCCTCGTTCGAGTCCGCCGATCCGCAGCCCGCCACCAGCACCGTGGAGGTCGGCCCGAACGGAAAGCCGGTCCAGGCCAACCTGAGCGGCAAGGTCGCCACGCTGCCCGGCAGCCTGCTCGACCAGGTCAGCGCCGTGACCGCGAGCGACGAGAACAAACCGCGAGAGGTCGCCGCGAACCTCAAGGACGACGATCCGTCGACCAAGTGGCTCGTCTTCCAGCCGACCGGCTGGGTGACCTACCAGTTCGCGAAGCCCGTGACGGTGAAGGGCTACTCGCTGACCTCGGCCAACGACGCACCGACCCGGGACCCCAAGGACTTCGTCATCCAGGGGTCGAACGACGGCAGCACGTGGACCGACCTCGACAAGCGCACCGGGGAGAAGTTCAGCGGCCGGTTCGCCACGAACAGGTACAGCTTCACCAACCCGAACGCCTACGGCTTCTACCGCCTCACCGTCACCGCGAACTCCGGTGACTCGCTCGTGCAGCTCGCCGACTGGAACATCAGCGACGGCTCGGACGTCCGCCCGCCGGCCACCGCCATGGTCAGCGAGGCGAGCGCCGGCCCCAACGGCGGCTACACCACGAAGCCGGACGTCGGGTTCACCGGGCTGGCCGCGCTGCGCTACTCCGGCGGCGCCGAGGGCAACGGCCGGTCGTACGCGACCAACAAGCTCTTCGATGTCGCCATCCCGGTCGGGCCGAAGACCCGACTGTCGTACAAGATCTTCCCCGAGTTCACCAACGGGGACGGCCGGTACCCGTCCACCTACGCCGCCGTCGACCTGCACTTCACCGACGGCAGTTACCTGAGTGCTCGCTCGCCCGCCGACCAGCACGGCTACCCGCTCACGGGTGCCGGTCAGGGCGCCTCGAAGGTGCTCTTCGCCGACCAGTGGAACCTGGTGCAGGCCGACCTGGGCACCGTCGCGCGCGGCAAGACGATCGACCGCATCCTGCTCGCGTACGACAATCCGCAGGCCACCGGTGAGACCCGGTTCCAGGGTTGGCTCGACGACATCGAGCTGACGGCCGCGCCGGCGTCGATCGACGGCTCGAAGCTGACCAACTACGTCGACACCCGACGGGGCACCAACTCGACGGGCGGCTTCTCGCGCGGCAACAACCTGCCGATCACCGCCGTGCCGAACGGGTTCAACTTCTTCACCCCGGTGACCGACGCGACCTCCGACTCGTGGGAGTACGAGTACCACCGGATCAACAACGAGGCCAACCTGCCCATGCTCCAGGGCCTCGCGATCTCCCACGAGCCCAGCCCCTGGATGGGTGACCGCAACCAGATGTCCGTCATGCCGGTCGTCGGTGGCGGGCCGCTCACCGGTCAGCCCGCCAGTCGTGCACTCGCCTTCAGTCACGACGACGAGACGGCGCAGCCGGACCTCTACCGGGTCAGGCTCCAGAACGGCCTGGTCGCGGAGATGTCGCCCACCGACCACGCCGGGATCATGCGGTTCACCTTCCCCACCGGGCAGCCGACGGGAAGCCTGGTCTTCCACAACGGCACGTTCACCATCGGCACGGACGGCACGTTCACCGGTTGGGTCGACAACGGCAGCGGCCTGTCGGCCGGTCGTAGCCGGATGTTCGTCTCCGGTGCCTTCGACCGCGCGCCGACGGCGTCCGCCGCGACCTCGGCCACCTTCGACACCTCCGCGTCGCGGGAGGTGACGATGCGTCTCGCCACGTCGTTCCTCTCCGTCGACCAGGCGCGCCGCAACCTCGATCTGGAGGTCACCGGCAAGAGCTTCGACCAGGTCCACGCCGCCGCGACGGCCGCGTGGAAGGACCGGCTCGGCCGGGTCGAGGTGCGGGGCGCGACCGAGGCGCAGCTGGTCACCATGTACTCGAACCTGTACCGGCTGAACCTCTACCCGAACTCGCAGTCGGAGAACACCGGCACCGCCGCCGCGCCGCGCTGGCAGTACGCGAGCCCGGTCTCGGCGCCGACCGGCGCGTCGACCCCCACCCGGACCGGCGCGAAGATCGTCGACGGGCAGATCTACGTCAACAACGGCTTCTGGGACACCTACCGCACCGTGTGGCCCGCCTACGCGCTGCTGTACCCGGACGTCGCCGCCAAGATCTCCGACGGTTTCGTCCAGCACTACCGCGACGGCGGCTGGATCGCCCGCTGGTCGTCCCCCGGCTACGCCGACCTGATGACCGGCACCAGCGCGAACGTGGCGCTGGCCCAGGCGTACCTCACCGGCGTCAAGCTGCCCGACCCGCTCGCGGCGTACGACGCGGCCGTCAAGGACGCGACCGTCGCGTCCGGGCGCAGCGCGGTCGGACGCAAGGGCATCGAGAGCTCCCTGTTCCTCGGCTACACGCCGACGTCCACGGGGGAGTCGGTGTCCTGGGCGCTGGAGGGCTACATCAACGACTTCGGCATCGGCAACATGGCTGCGGCGCTCGCCAAGGACCCGGCCACGCCGAAGTCGGAGCGCGCCCGGCTCAAGGAGGAGTCGCGGTACTTCCTGGAGCGGGCCCGCAACTACGTCCACCTCTTCGACCCGAAGACGAAGCTCTTCCAGGGCCGCGACGCCGCCGGCAACTTCCTCGCCGGTGACCCGCTGGACTGGGGTGGCGTCTACACCGAGACCAACGGGTGGAACTTCGCGTTCACCGCCCAGCAGGACGGCCAGGGCCTGATCAACCTGTACGGCGGGCAGAAGGCGCTGCGGGACAAGCTCGACGCGTTCTTCACCACCCCGGAGAACGCCGACCGCCCCGGTGGGTACGGCGGCGTCATCCACGAGATGCTTGAGGCGCGCGCGGTGCGGATGGGTCAGCTCGGTATGAGCAACCAGCCGTCGCACCACATCCCGTACATGTACAACGTCGCGGGCGCGCCGGCCAGGACCCAGGAGACGGTACGGGAGATCCTGCGCCGTCTCTACGTCGGTAGCGAGATCGGCCAGGGCTACCTGGGCGACGAGGACAACGGCGAGATGTCGTCGTGGTACATCCTCAGCTCGCTGGGCATCTACCCGTTGCAGGCCGGGTCGTCGGAGTGGGCGATCGGCTCCCCGCAGTTCACCCGGATGACAGTGCGCCGCAGCAGCGGCGACATCGTCGTCAACGCGCCGAACAACAGCACGGCGAACATCTACGTGCAGGGCGTGACGGTCAACGGCAAGAAGCAGCGCGGCCTGTCAGTGGACGTCGCGACGCTCGCCAAGGGCGGCACCATCGACTTCCAGATGGGCTCCAAGCCGTCGTCCTGGGGCAGCGGCAAGAACGACGCGCCGCCGTCGCTGACCAAGGGCGACGAGGAGCCGAAGCCGTTGCAGGACGTCACCGGCCCCGGTCTCGGCACCGCGACCGCGACCGGCGGTCTGGACGCGTCGAAGCTGTTCGACGACTCGTCGACCACGCAGCTGACCTTCACCTCGGCGACCCCGCAGATCACCTGGGCCTTCCGTGGTGGCAAGCAGAAGCCGAAGTACTACACGGTCACGTCCGGAGCCGGTGCCGGCGATCCGGCGGACTGGCGCCTGCAGGGCTCCAACGACGGCCTCACCTGGACCACGGTGGACTCCCGCACCGCCCAGGTGTTCCCGTGGCGCAACCAGACCCGCCCGTACTCGATCGACAAGCCGGGACGGTTCGCCCAGTTCCGCCTCGCCGTCACGAAGACCGTCGGCGCCGCGCAGACCCACCTCGCCGAGGTCGAGCTGCTCGCCGGAGGTGACCTCGACCTCGGGGGCGGCGACATCACGGTCACCGCGGCGGACGGCGTGCACGCGACCACCGGCGTACCCGTCTCGGTGCCGCTGGCCACCGTCACCGGCGGCGACGCCAGCGGCTACCAGGCCACCATCGACTGGGGTGACGGCACGCCGGTCACCGCGGGCACCGTGACGTTGAGCTCGCGGGCCGTCTACCGCATCACCGGTTCGCACACCTACACCACACCCGGCTACCACCAGGCGAACGTCACGGTGACCGACGGCGAGAGCCAGAACTCCGCGACGGTCGGCGTCGAGGTGGCGTACGCCCCGGCCTCCGGTCTCACCGCCGCGTTCGACAGCGTCTGCGTCGGCGACGAAGGGGTCCTTGCGGCGGACTGTGACGCCAAGTCGTGGGCGTACTCGCGGGCCGCCCTGGCGGCCGGTGGTGTGACCCAGGGCCAGCCCCAGCAGGTGCCCGGAACGGCGCTGCGGTTCACCCTGCCGGTGATCCCGGCCGGGCAGCCGGACAACGCCACCGGCAACGGGGCGGCAGTCGTCCTCGACCTTCCGCAGGACGCGAAGAGCATCTCGTTCATCGGCGCCGGAACGCAGGGCAACCAGAGCACCACCGGCACGGCGACGTTCAGCGACGGCAGCACGGCCAGCATTCCGATCCAGTTGAGCGACTGGACGCTGGGCGGCAACGCCAACGGCACCCCGTCCTACGGCAACGTCATCGTCGCCCGGACGGCGTACCGGTTGCAGGGCACGAGCCGCGACGGGGCCCAGCCGTTCCTCTTCGCCACCGCGCCGTACCAGATTCCGGCGGGCAGGACGCTGGTGTCGGTGACCCTGCCGACGCAGACCGGTGACCCTCGCTCGGCGGGTCGGATCCATGTGTTCGCCGTGGCCAACGACGGCACGCCCGCCCCGGCGCTGACGACCGCCGCCCCGAAGAACCAGACGACCACCGCCGGGCAGGCCCTCGCGGCGAACCTCGGTGCGGTGACCGGCGGCGTTCCCGGTACGACGGGCTACCGGGCGCGCGTCCAGTGGGGTGACGGAACGGTTCCGGACGACGTGACGATCGGCGCGTCCGGCACGATGAGCGGCCAGCACACCTACGCACGGGAGGGCACCTACACGGTGCGCGTCACCGCGTGGGACACGCTGTCGAGCAGCACCGAGTCCTTCACCGTGACCGTGTCTCGGGGCGGATCGCAGCCGGCGATCGCGCTGTCCGCGTCGGGCACCGTCGCCACCGGTGGCGCGATCACCGTCAACGGCAGCGGCTTCGCCGCCGGCGAGCAGGTGACCGTCAGCGTCGGCACCGACCCGGGCCGGACCATGAAGGTCGCGGCCTCCGCGACGGGAACGGTCCGCGCCTCGGTGCCGACCTCCGGTGACGCGCAACCCGGCCGGTACGCCGTCACCGCGACGGGCTCGTCCTCGCGTACGCCGGCCACGGCCACCGTCCAGGTGACCGGGGAGCCGGAGGCGCGGACCTACCAGCCGCGGGTGGCGCTGCTGACCACCTCGGGTCCGCGCGGCACGTCGATCATGGTCGACGGTTCCGGGTTCGCGCCGAACGAGGTGGTCACGATCGCCTTCGGGACCGGACTGGCGGTCAGCACCGTGCGTGCGAACGGTGACGGCGTCATCTCCGGCGCGACGGTCAGCGTTGCGGGTGCGGCGAAGGCGGGCGCGACCAGCGTCACGCTGAACGGCGCGACGTCGGCGACGAAGGTGTCCCGACCGTTCACCGTCACCGGCTAGCACCGAGCCGGCGACAGTACAGCCGCGTGGGGCGGGCCGTGATCACGGCCCGCCCCCCCACCGTACCGCGGCCGAGAACCCCCCGCCCCCCCCCCGAGTTTGTCGCGTGGCGCAACAGGCGCCGCCCCGGA
>NZ_JBEORJ010000008.1:251059-324156 GCF_040302185.1 Micromonospora sp. NPDC127501
GGTCCTGGTGTTCGTGGGGGGGCTCAACCCTTGGAAGGGGCCCGACGAGGGGGCGGGGCTCGCGCCGCGCCCGGGGGGGGGGGGCGGCCCCCCCCCCCCCCCCACGTCGTACCGCGGGACGTCACCCGCGAGCCGCCGCCAGTTGTTCGCTGGTACGGACCAGCGCGCCGCGCCGGATCTCGTTGGGCGGCCTGCGCCGTCTGGTGCGACCTCAACCCGCTCGCGGCGCGCCCAGTCGGAGCTGCCAGCGCGCGCCCCGGCTGGTGAGCCGGACGACCGCCAGGGGCTCCACGTCGACCTGCCGGTACGTCGCCATCGGAAGACCGAGGGCGTGCACCACCGCGACCCGGATCACCAGTGGGTGGGTGACTGCGATGACGCGTCCACCTGCTCGGTGCTGCTCGTCCAGCCAGCTACCGACCCGATCCCGCACGGCCGCGACAGACTCACCGCCGTGCGGCGCGGACTCCGGCGCGGACAGCCAGTCGTGCAGCGCCTGCGGCTGCGATTCAGTGATCTCCTCAAGCGACCGTCCGGACCAGTCCCCGTAGTCACAGTCGGCCAACGCGGTCTCGATCGTCGGCAGCAGGCCGAGGGCGTCGGCGGTCTGTCGGGCGGCCACCGCGGGGCTGGACAGGCAGGTGGCGTTGTCGCCGAGGGGCCCGCGCCGGTCTGCACCCGCCTGGGCCTGGGCGAGTGCGGCACGCAGGCCACCCTCGTCCAGGCCGTCGTCGGCGCCACCGAAGCGGGCCCGACGCAGAGCGGCGGTGTGACCGTGGGCGACCAGCCGAAGGCTGGTGCCGGTCACGTGCTCGGCAGTGCGGTGCCGGCCCGGCGACGCCGCTCGTGGTGCATCAGGGCCGCGAACAGCAGGCCGACGCCGGTCCAGAGCACGACCTGGGTGCCGAGCGACGCCAGTCGGAAACTCCACAGCAGGGTCGCCGGGAAGTCCGCCGGAACCTCCTGGAAGGACGGCATCACCACGTACGACACTGCCGTGACCAGCAGGAACCCGCCCACAGCCGCGGCGGCGCGCAGCCACGTCGGCGCCTGGGCACCGACCGACCGGTAGCCCAGCGAGCCGGCCCACACGGCCACCAGCCCGAGCACCACCATCAACAGGTAGGTGACGGTCCGTTGGTTGATGGTGGCCGGGTCCCCGACCGCCGGCGGGTTCGCCGGGTACTTGAGGAACGGCACGATCACCGCGCCGAGCAGCGCCGCGCCGGCCAGCAGCAGACCCGACCGTCCGTCGTCGTCGCCGCGCCGCCGACGGGACAGCAGGACGTACGCCGTGGCCAGCAGGCCACCCATCGCGGCCCCGAACAGGCCGGTGGCCAGGAACAGACCGCCGCGCTGGCCCGTCCGGCCGACCAGGGCGTCCTCGTGATCGTGTGCGCCAGCGGCGGGCTCGGCGTGCGTCGCCGCCTCCTCGATGGCGATGGCTGCCTCGACGTGCGGTTCGCCGGCGACGTACGCGAACGCCCCGGCGAGCAGGCCGGCGAGCAGGCCGGCCAGCAGCCCGCGAACGAGGACGGCGAGGAACGGGGGAGCGGTGGTGGTGTTCAGTGGCACGGGACACCCAGCAGGTGCCTGCCGTCGTGCATCAGCTCGTGCAGGTACATCCCGCTGCGCGACACCGCTCCCTGGTCGAAGGCGACGAGGTACGCCAGCAGGGTGAGCACGGCGACGGTCGCCAGAACCATCCACAGTAGACGGACACTGCCAGCGGGGTGCACCACCGGCTGGCTGGAAGCGGAGCTGGACATGAATACACGAACCTCCCCAGGGATGACGCGTCCCCATCGCAAGGCTGCGGACGACCGAGCGTCCTGGCTCGCGGCCCCCAGTTGTGGTGGGGAAACCGCTCACAGTGGCGCGACCGCGCCGGATTCACACCGGCTTCCCTCGCGTCGCCGCAGATAGTGGCTCGACGGTAGCGGTGCCGCCTCAGGCGGTCAACCCGGACCCCGCGCCCGACCGCGTCCGGCCGCCGGTGCGTCAACCAGGCGGACCAGCCGCAGGTGCCAGTGGATTCGTCAGACCAAAAGGCGACCATTGCCGGAAGTCGGTCGTGGTGCGCGTTCCGGGGCTCAACGACAGTCTGTTACCGCTAACATGGTCAACCTGCCAGATCGACGCTGTGGCTCCGGGTCGACCCGGAGGGCTCGATCAGCGGCTGGGCGGGGTGTGGGGTGGACGAGAACGCGCCAGGACGGGTCCGGTGACGACCGGTGAGGTCGCGCGACGACCGGGCACCGTCGACGCGCATCATCACCTCTGGGTCCGGGCGCGGCACCCACAGCCCTGGATCGATCCGCACACCATGGCCGCGATCGACGACGACTTCACGCCCGTCGAGCTCGCCCCGGCAACCCGGGCCGCCGGGGTGACCCAGACCGTGGTCGTCCAGTCCGTCGCCGTTCGGTCGGAGACGCCCGAGCTGCTCGGGATCGCGGCCGACGATCCGCTCATCGCCGGGGTCGTCGGCTGGGTCGACCTCACCGCCGCTGATGTCGACCGTCGCCTCGCCCGACTACGCAGGGCCCGCGGCGGCGAACGGCTGGTCGGGATCCGCCACCTGGTCCAGTCCGAACCCGACCCGACCTATCTCGACCGCCCCGACGTGCGGCGCGGCATCGCCGCGGTCAGTGCCGCCGGCCTCGCCTTCGACCTTTTGGTGCGCCATCATCAGCTGCCGGCGGCCGGCCGGCTCGTCCGCGACCTGCCCCAGGTGCGGTTCGTCCTGGACCACCTCGGCAAGCCCCCGCTCGGGCGCGCCGATCTCGGTGACTGGCAGCGCGACCTGCGGGCGCTCGCGGCCGAGCCCAACACGACGGCGAAGCTCTCCGGCCTGGTGACCGAGGTGGACGGTGAGCCCTGGACGACGGCCGACCTGCGGCCCGCAGTCGAGCACGCCCTGGACGTGTTCGGGCCGGATCGGCTGATGTTCGGCTCGGACTGGCCGGTGTGCCTGCTCGCCACCTCGTACGCCCGCTGGGTCACCGTCCTCGGTGATCTGCTGGACCCGTTGTCCGACGACGAGCGGGCCGCGATCTGGCGCCAGACCGCCGGCCGGGTCTACCGGCTGGCCCCGTCCTGAGACGGCGGCGCCTTCCCAACTGGGGACATAGCATGTTATCGATAACATGCTGGCGGCGGAGGTGATGTCGATTTGGTCGGACGTATGCCGTCGACCGGTGCAGGTAACGATGACAAAACTTGCTCGCAAGACCTTGGCAACATACGTGAATGCGTGGCAAGGTAACGCCTGATCGTGGGAAACATCCGACCTATCTCCAAGGGATGTGGGCGGCCTGGCCGCACCACCGTCCGAGCGGGGTCGGTCGCTCACAGGCGTTCGGCTCGCCGGCGGGTCCCCGTCGGACGCCGGCGCCGCGCTTGGGGAGGTCAGGTCCGACGATGAGTAGCGCCGAGGCAACGGCCGGCACGCAGCGCGGCGAACTCAGCGACTGGTTCCGGGAACGGATCTCCCACGCCGTCTCCGAGTTCACCGCCGCGACCGCGCTGGTCGTCCTGTTCATCGCCTTGACCTTCGCAAGTCCCTACTTCCTGACAGCGGACAACCTCTTCAACATCGGGGCCCAGACGGCGGTGATCGCGATCATCGCCACGGCCCAGACGATGGTCATCATCACGAAGGGCATCGACCTGTCCGTCGGGTCGGTCGCCGCGCTGGCCGGCGTGCTGGGCGCGATGGTCGTGCGCGACCTCGGCTTCTCGCTCTGGGCGGCGACGGCGGTCGCGATCGGCGTCGGCGCGCTGGCCGGGCTGTTGAACGGCCTGCTGGTGACGGTGGCCCGGATTCCGCCGTTCATCGCGACGCTGGGAACGATGTCCGTGGGTCGCGGCCTGGTCTTCATCATCACCGGAGCGGTCGGCGTCTACGGCCTGCCCCGGTCCTTCCAACTGCTCGGCAACGGGCAGATCCTCGGCATCCCGTTCGCCGTGGTGATCACCGTCCTGGTCGCCGTCGGGGTCGCCTTCCTACTCTCCCAGACCCGCTTCGGTCAGTACACCTACGCGATGGGCTCCAATCTGGAGGCGGCCCGCCGGTCCGGCATCCGGGTCGGGCGGCACCTGACCGGGGTGTACGTGCTGGCCGGCGTGCTGGTCGGGCTCGGCGGCATGATCGCCGCGTCCCGGGTCAACTCCGGCCAGCCCAACTACGGGATCTCCCTGGAACTCGACGTCATCGCCGCCGCCGTCATCGGTGGAGCCAGCCTGTTCGGCGGGCAGGGCCGGATCGTCGGGACCATCATCGGCGCGTTCCTCATCGCCCTGGTCCGCAACGGCGCCGTCCTGCTCGACATCAGCATCCACTACCAGCAGGTGATCGTCGGCGTGATCATCTGGGCCGCCGTCTACTTCGACCAGTACCGCCGCCGGCGGCTGGAATCACGGGGTTGACATGCCATTCCGAGAGTCCGAACGAGGAAGGACACACACCATGGCACACACCACCACCAGCCGGCGGACGCGAGGACGACTCCTGCGCGCGCAGGCGATCCTGGCCGCAGCCGCGGCGACCGCTCTGCTCAGCGCCTGCGGCGGGGTCGAGGTCCGTGACGGCGGCGACGGCGCGACCACTGACGCGAGCGGCCCGTTGAAGCTCGCCGTCGTGCCCAAGGCGGTCGGGGCCGACTACTGGAACACGGTCAAGGCGGGCGCCGAGTGTGCCGCTCAGCGCGCCGGAGACGTCACCGTCCAGTGGGACGGGGTGACCACCGAGACCGACGTCGAGGGCCAGGTCAACCTGATCCAGAACTTCGTCACCAAGAAGGTCGACGGCATCGTCTACGCGGCGACCGACTCCAGCGCGCTGGCACCGGCGACCGACAAGGCGCTCAGCGCCAACATCCCGGTCGCCATGATCGACTCTGGCACCAGCCCGCAGCCGTCGAACGTGCCCCTCTTCGCCACCGACAACCGTGCGTCGGCGACCGAGGCGGCGAAGCTGCTCGCCACCGAACTCGGCCCCGGCAACCACGAGGTGGCGCTCGTCGAGTTCCAGCCCGGATCGCAGACCAACACCGAGCGGGTCGACGGCTTCAAGGCCGGCCTCGCCCAGTACCCCAACCTGAAGCTGGTCGGCCAGCAGCCGAGCCGCAGTGACGTCAACGAGGCCCGACGGGTCACCGAGAACATCCTCACCGCCAACCCCAAGCTCGCCGGCGTCTTCGCGGCCAACGAGCCGAGCGTGCTCGGTGCCGCGCAGGCCATCCAGGCCGCCGGCAAGTCCGGCAAGGTGGTCATCATCGGCTGGGACGCGGCCCCGGACGAGATCGCCGGGGTGCGCAACGGCCAGATCTCGGCGCTGGTCGTGCAGAACCCGTTCAAGATGGGCTACTTCGGCGTCGACAAGATGGTCAAGCACCTTCGGGACAAGGCGCCGCTGGCGTCGGCCGACACCGGCGTCACGTTCGTCACCAAGGAGAACATCGACTCGGCGGAGATCAAGGCGGTGCTCGAGCCCAGCTGCGCCAACCCGCCGGTGCAGTGATGGGCGCGATCCCCACGGCCGCCGCGGACAGCGATCAGCAACCCACCGACGCGGAATCGCCGGTCCTCGAAGCCCGTGGCATCGTCAAGCGGTTCGGGCACGTCGAGGCGTTGCGTGGCGCCGACTTCACGGTCCGCCGCGGTGAGGTGGTCGCGCTGATCGGTGACAACGGCGCCGGCAAGAGCACCCTGATCAAGACCCTGTCCGGTGTGCACCCGCCCGACGAGGGCGAGATCCGGGTCGGCGGTCGTCCGGTCCAGTTCTCCACTCCGGTCGATGCCCGACGGGCGGGGGTGGAGACGGTCTACCAGGACCTCGCCGTCGCCGACGACCTCAGCGTGGCCGCCAACCTGTACCTCGGCCGGGAGATCCTCCGCTCCGGACCGCTCGGCCGTCTCGGGCTGTTGGACAAACGCGCCATGCGCCAGGGCGCCGCCGCCGCCCTGGACGAACTCGGCGTACGGATCCCCCGGGTCACCACCCCGATCGCGATGCTCTCCGGTGGGCAGCGGCAGTGCGTGGCGGTGGCCCGGGCCATCATCTGGGCGACCAACGTGGTCATCCTCGACGAGCCCACCGCGGCCCTCGGTGTGGTCCAGACCGGGCGGGTGCTCGACGTCGTCCGGCGTGCCCGCGACGCCGGCATGTCGGTGGTGCTGGTGAGCCACAACATGCCGCAGGTGCTCGAGATCGCCGACCGGGTCGAGGTCCTGCGCCTCGGTCGGCGCGCCGCCCAACTCCGCGCCGACGAGGTCACCACCGACGACCTGGTCGCGGCGATGACCGGCAGCACCCAAGTGGATCGGGACGAGCGGTGACGGCTGTCGTCCAGCGGGGCGCGCGCGATCCCCCAGGGCGCGCTGACCAACCTGCTGCCCGTCGCGCAGGCCCACCACGTCGGTGTGGTGGTCGCCGGTGTCGACGTCCCGGATCAGCTCTGGGCGGCGTTGTACGACGAAGGGCTGCTCGACGTGCAGTCGTGAGGGTCGGCCGTCACGACCGGGCAGTCTCGATGCTGGCGTCGGCGTCGTCGGGCAACCCCTGCAACGACTCCTCCACGCCGATCAGGTGGTTCGCCATCCGGGTGCGTGCCCGCTCCGGGTCGCGCGCCACCAGGGCCTTCAGGATCGCCACGTGTTCGTCATGGGTTCGCAGGTCCGCGCCCTCCTCGTGCAGACTCCGCCAGAGCCGGCCACGGATGGTGCGCCCGGCGAAGGCTTCGATCAGGCCGACCAGCACCGGATTCTCGGCGTGCACCGCGATGATCCGGTGGAAGGCGATGTCGATCTCCATGATCCGCTCGTGGTCCGGCGGTGACTGGCCGATCAACCGGGCCGCCTCGTCGAGCAGGTCACCCGCCTGGGCCAGGGCCTCGTCGGTGATCCTGGTCGCCGCCAGGCAGGCGGCCTCGCACTCCAGCAGACGGCGAACGGTGTGGATGTGCCGCGGGTCGCCCTGGCCCTGGAAGTCCACCACGAAACCCATCGGGGCCAGCAGTTGTGGCGCGTCGAGGTTGGTGACGTAGGTGCCGTCGCCCTGGCGGATGTTGACGATGCCGAGGATCGACAGGGCCGACATCCCCTCGCGCAGGGACCCGCGCGAGACACCGAGCTGCTCGGCGAGGTCCTTCTCGATGGGCAACCGGTCCCCGGGCCTGAACTGCCCTTCGAGGATCATCCGCTTGATGCCGTTGACCACTTCGTCAGTGCGAGACATGATCCCCCTAGCGGCCGGCGGGGGTGGCCTTCCCACCCGCGATCACGTACGCCGCCTCCGGAGATGACACGGTAGTCGGGTCTGTCGCCGCCCAGTAGTGGCCGTCGGGAAACCGGTAGAGCGCGACCGACTCCTGACGCATCCGGGTGGAGTAGCCGGGTTGGCTGGGCAGGACGTATCCGCTGCCGGAACCGGTGTCCCGGATGATGCAGGGATCGGTGAAGTGCTCGTGCAGGTGGTCGACGAACTCGGTGACACGGTTGGTGAGGTCCCCCGAGATCGCGACGTAGTCGAGCACCGACACGTGTTGGACCATCTCGCACAGCCCGACACCGCCGGCGTGCGGGCACACCGGGACGTCGAACTTCGCGGCGAGCAGCAGCACGGCGACGATCTCGTTGATGCTGGCCAACCGGCCGGTGTCCAGCTGGCAGAAGTCGATGGCCTCGGCCTGGAACAGCTGCTTGAACATCACCCGGTTGTGGCAGTGTTCGCCGGTGGCGACGCCGATCGGAGCGACGGCGCGGCGGACGGCCGCGTGACCCAGGATGTCGTCGGGGCTGGTCGGCTCCTCGATCCACAGTGGCTTGAACTGGGCGAGGGCGGTGACCCACTCGATGGCCTGGCCGACGTCCCACACCTGGTTGGCGTCGATCATCAGGTTGCGATCCGGCCCGAGGATCTCCCGCGCGATCGCGCATCGGCGGATGTCGTCGTCGAGGTTGGCGCCCACCTTGAGCTTGACGTAGCCGTAGCCGGTGTCCACCGCTTCCTGACACAGCCGGCGCAGCTTGTCGTCGCCGTAGCCGAGCCAACCCGCCGAGGTGGTGTAGGCGGGGTAGCCGGTCCGGTCGAGCTCGGCGAGACGGGCGGCCTTCGTGCCCTCCTTGGCCCGCAGGATGGCCAGTGCCTCGTCCCGGGTCAGCGCGTCGGACAGGTAGCGCAGGTCCGCGATGTCGACGAGTTGCTCGGGGGACATGTCGACGAGCAGCCGCCACAGAGGCTTGTCGGCGAGCCGGGCGACCAGGTCCCACGACGCGTTCAACACGGCCGCCAGGGACAGGTGGACGACGCCCTTCTCCGGACCGAGCCAGCGCAGTTGGGAGTCGGAGGTGAGGAGGCGGTAGACCGCGCCCATGTCCGCTGCCATCGTCGCCACGTCCAGGCCCACCAGAAGCTGTGCCTGGTGGACTGCCGCCGCCGCGACGATGTCGTTGCCTCGACCGATCGTGAAGGTCAGGCCGTGACCCGCGAGAGGCGCGCCCACGCCGTCGACGCCGTCGGTGTGCAGGACGACGTAGGCCGCCGAGTAGTCGCCGTCCTTGTTCATGGCGTCTGACCCGTCAGCGGTCAGGGAGGTGGGGAAGCGGACGTCTTCGACGGTGACGGCAGTGATCTGCGGCATGCGCTCCTCGCCCGGCTAGGCTAAAGATCAGATGATCACTGGGAGTATACGGAGGGCCGCTCCAGCGCGTCAACGATGTCGATCACCGCAGGCCCACAGACATATGATGTTTGCCCTGCCGGGTTGATCCGCCTTGCCGTCCATCGTGCCGGTTGGCGGGCGGCGATGACGCGGGTGGCGGTCCGTGGAGATCGGATGTTCCGCCCCCTTCGGAGCATTGACGGGAGCCTATTGGTGCGAGCCTGCGCCGCCATGGCCTCGATATGTCACATCTTTGTCGACTGTCGACACCGACGCGGAGAGCCCGTCTCCGGTGCCCGGCGTCGGTCTGCGTGGCGTGGTCGGCCGGGGTGGTGACGGTGGTCACCGAGACGGTGCCGACACGCCCGAGACCGACATGTGGGGTGTGACAACGACTGCGTCCCTATATATGGTGTCGAGCGCAGCTGGTTCGGCCGCTCATCCAGGGTGGTCGAGGCAACAGGGAACCCGGTGGAAATCCGGGACTGTCCCGCAGCGGTGAGTGGGAACGACCGCCGTCAACAGCACTGGGCCACCGATCGGCCTGGGAAGCGACGGCCAGTAGGAGACCGGCGACACCGGTCGTGCCCGCGAGTCCGAAGACCTGCCAGCGCGCCGCGTACCCGCACCCGGGTGGGCGGCGGTCCGAGGCCGCGTGGGACGGCTGACGCCACCTGACCCCACGCCGGGCTGGCGTGGCGTCCGTCGGTGTCTGTCTCCTCGCGTCCGGGCCACCAGGTCTCGAACTCCGAGGAGCGAGTGGTGACAGTCACCGAGGTAGTCCCGGCCAGCGGCGACGCGACAGTGCGGCGCACGCCGATGCAGGTCCGCAAGCGCGACGGCGGCACCGAACCCGTGGACGTGAACAAGATCGTCCGAGCGGTCGAGCGGTGGGCCGACGACCTGACCGACGTGGACCCGATGCGGGTGGCCACCCGCACCATCAGCGGCCTCTACGACGGCGCGACCACCGCCGAACTGGACCGGCTGTCCATCCAGACCGCCGCCGAGATGATCGGTGAGGAGCCGCAGTACTCGCGCCTCGCCGCGCGGCTGCTGGCCGGCTACGTCGACAAGGAGGTGCGTCGACAGGGCGTCACCTCGTTCAGCGCGGCGATCCGGGTCGGCCACGCCGAGGGCCTGATCGGTGACGACACCGCCGCGTTCGTCGCCGCACACGCCGCGACCCTCGACCACGTCATCGACCCGAACGGCGACCGCCGGTTCGAGTACTTCGGCCTGCGCACCGTGTACGACCGCTACCTGCTGCGCCACCCCACCAGCCGACTCGTGCTGGAGACCCCGCAGTACTGGCTGCTGCGGGTGGCCTGCGGGCTCTCCCGGACGGCCGACGAGGCGGTCGACTTCTACCGGCTGATGTCCAGCCTGGCCTACCTGCCCAGCTCACCGACCTTGTTCAACTCCGGCACCCGGCACACCCAGATGTCCTCCTGCTACCTGGTCGACTCCCCGCTCGACGAGCTGGACTCGATCTACCAGCGGTACGCCCAGGTCGCCAACCTGTCCAAGTTCGCCGGTGGCATCGGCATCGCGTACTCCCGGGTCCGCTCCCGCGGAGCGCTGATCCGGGGCACCAACGGGCAGTCCAACGGGATCGTGCCGTGGCTGCGCACGCTGGACGCGAGCGTCGCCGCGGTGAACCAGGGTGGCCGGCGCAAGGGCGCGGCCTGCGTCTATCTGGAGCCGTGGCACCCGGACATCGAGGAGTTCCTGCAACTGCGGGACAACACCGGCGAGGACGCCCGACGTACCCACAACCTCAACCTGGCCAACTGGATCCCGGACGAGTTCATGCGCCGGGTCGAGGCCGACGAGCTGTGGTCGCTGTTCGACCCGCACGAGGTGCCCGAGCTGCCCGACCTGTGGGGGGAGCGGTTCGACGCCGCGTACCGGGAGGCCGAGGCACAGGAACGCTACGTGCGGCAGGTCCCGGCACGGGAGCTGTACGGGAAGATGATGCGGACCCTCGCCCAGACCGGCAACGGCTGGATGACCTTCAAGGACGCCGCCAACCGGCTCTGCAACCAGACCGCCGAGCCGGGCAACGTGGTGCACCTGTCGAACCTCTGCACCGAGATCGTCGAGGTGTCCAGTGACACCGAGACCGCCGTGTGCAACCTCGGATCGGTGAACCTCGCCGCCCACCTCACCGACGGCGGCGTCGACTGGGAGCGGCTGCGCGCCACGGTGCGGACCGCGGTGACCTTCCTCGACCGGGTCATCGACATCAACTACTACCCGACAGCGCAGGCGGCGGCGAGCAACCCCCGCTGGCGACCGGTCGGACTCGGGCTGATGGGCCTACAGGACGTCTTCTTCGCGCTGCGGCTGCCGTTCGACTCGCCGGCCGCGCGGGAGCTGTCCACCCGGATCAGCGAGGAGCTGTACCTGACCGCGCTGGAGACCTCCGCCGACCTGGCGCGCGACTTCGGCGCGCATCCGGCGTACCCGCAGACCCGGGCCGCGCGGGGCCAGCTCCAGCCCGACCTGTGGGGTGTCGAGGGTACGCAGACCGCGCGGTGGGAGGCGCTGCGCCAGCGGGTCGAGGCGTACGGGCTGCGCAACTCGCTGCTCGTCGCGGTCGCGCCGACCGCGACCATCGCCTCGATCGCCGGGTGCTACGAGTGCATCGAGCCGCAGGTGTCCAACCTGTTCAAGCGCGAGACCCTGTCGGGGGAGTTCCTCCAGGTCAACACCGCTCTGGTACGCGAGCTGAAGGCCCGCGGTCTGTGGACCGAGCGGATCCGTTCGGCGATCAAGCGGGCGGAGGGGTCGGTGCAGGACATCGCCGAGCTGCCGGCCGGCGTACGGGAGTTGTTCCGCACCGCGTGGGAGCTGCCGCAGCGGGCGCTGATCGACCTGGCCGCCGCCCGCGCCCCGTTCATCGACCAGTCCCAGTCGCTGAACCTGTTCCTGGCCGCGCCGACCATCGGCAAGCTCTCCTCGATGTACCTGTACGCCTGGAAGGCCGGGCTGAAGACCACCTACTACCTGCGCTCGCGCCCCGCGACGCGGATCCAGCAGGCCACCGTCAGCGCTGTCGCACCCGCCGTCGTCGTCGACGCGGAGGCGCTGGCCTGCTCGCTGGAGAACCCCGAGTCGTGCGAGGCCTGCCAGTGATCTCCGCCGACACCACCGACGCCAGCACCACCGACGCCAGCACCACCGACACGAGGACCACGCACATGCTGCTCGACCCCGGGATGGACCTGACTCTCCGCCCGATGCGCTACCCGCACTTCTTCGACCGGTTCCGCGACGCGATCCGCAACACCTGGACGGTCGAGGAGGTCGACCTGCACGCCGACCTCGCCGACCTGGACAAGCTGTCGCCGGCCGAACGGCACCTGGTCAGCCGCCTGGTGGCGTTCTTCGCCACCGGTGACACGATCGTCGCCAACAACCTGGTGCTCAACCTCTACCAGCACGTCAACAGCCCGGAGGGTCGCCTCTACCTGTCCCGCCAGCTGTTCGAGGAGGCCGTGCACGTCCAGTTCTATCTCAACCTGCTCGACACGTACGTGCCCGACGAGACGGAGCGCTTCGAGGCCTTCGCGGCCATCGAGAACATCCCCTCGATCCGTCGTAAGGCCGAATTCTGCTTCCGGTGGATCGACTCCCTGAACGACCTGCGGGAGCTGCGGTCCCGCGAGGACCGGCGCACGTTCCTGCTCAACCTGATCTGCTTCGCCGCCTGCATCGAGGGGTTGTTCTTCTACGGCGCGTTCGCGTACGTCTACTTCCTGCGCTCCCGCGGCCTGCTGCACGGCCTCGCCTCGGGCACCAACTGGGTGTTCCGCGACGAGTCCATGCACATGGCGTTCGCGTTCGACGTCGTCGACACCGTCCGCGCCGAGGAGCCGGACCTGTTCGACGACGACCTCGCCGACCAGGTTCGCCGGATGCTCACCGAGGCGGTCGAGTGTGAGGTGCAGTTCGCCGAGGACCTGTTGGGCCATGGTGTGCCCGGTCTGACGTTGGCCGACATGCGGGAGTACCTCCAGCACGTCGCCGACCGCCGCCTCGCCCAGCTCGGCATCGCGCCGCACTACGGGTCGAGCAACCCGTTCGGCTTCATGGAGTTGCAGGACGTGCAGGAGCTGTCCAACTTCTTCGAGCGGCGGGTGTCGGCGTACCAGGTCGGGGTGACCGGCACTGTCGCCTTCGACGACGACTTCTAGGCGGCAACCGATCCGGGGGCCTGGCGTCGCTTGGTGAGCCACCGCATCACGTGCAGTGGGTGCGACGCCGGGTCCGGGATCGGGTGGAAGACGTGTTCGACCGCGCCGTCGGCGACGATCAGGGTCAGCCGCTCGTAGAGCGTCATGTCGCCCGCGGTGCGGGTCGGCAGCCGCAGCGCGTCGGCCAGGGTCAGCCTCGGGTCGGGGATCAGCGGGTAGGGCAGCCGCAGTCGGTGCGCGAGTTCTCGCTGGTACCCGGTCGACTGCGCGGACAGGCCGTACACCCGGGCGGCGCCGGCCGCGCGGAGCTCGGCGTGATGGTCGCGGAACCAGGCGGCCTGCTCGGTGCTGCCGCGCGCGCCGTGGATCTCCAGCAGCCCGTTGGGCAGGTCGACGCCCGGTCGTCCGGTCAGCGGGTAGACGAAGATGACGCTGCGCCCGGGACCGAGCGCGCCGAGGTCGACCGGGCGGCCGTCGGTGCCGTAGAAGGACAGCGGCGGCAATCTGACGCCGACCAGCGCGGTGGGGTCGGCGCCTTCGGCGGGACTGCCGGGTACGACCTGGGTCGCGGCGGCGTCCAGGCGCGCGTCCAGCGCGTCCCGCTGGGCGGTCAGCTTGCCGATCCGCTCCTGGAGGTTCGTGATGGTGCTGCGGTACGTGGCCACCGCCGCCGCGCACACGTCGGTGTCGTCGGAACCATCGGCGATCGACTCGACGAACGGGCGGGTCTCCTCGACGGTGAGGCCGAGCGCCATCAGCTCGCGGATCTGCGCCACCAGCCGCACCGCGATCGGGTCGTACTCGCGGTAGCCGTTGCTCAGCCGCCGGGGTACGACCAATCCAGCCGACTCGTAGTACCGCAGTGCCCGGACCGTGGTTCCGGTCCGGCGTGCCAACTCACCCACCCGCATCCCGCGACCCTAAACCCGCACCCCGGGGTACGGGTCAACGTGTCCATCGTCGCGGTGTCAGGGCCGCCGTTTCCTGCCAGTCTGGCTGCGAAAAGGCAGCTTGAACAGGGAGTGTGTGATGACGGCAATCAGTCGGGTGTGGGCTCGGCAGATCCTCGACAGCAGGGGCAACCCGACCGTGGAGGCCGACGTGGTCCTCGCCGACGGGTCGACCGGCCGGGCGGCCGTGCCGTCCGGCGCGTCGACGGGGGCGAACGAGGCGGTCGAGCTGCGCGACGGGGATCGGACGCGTTTTCACGGCAAGGGCGTCAGCACGGCCGTCGCCGCGGTCAACGGCGAGATCGCCGACGCGGTGCTCGGGCTCGACGCGGAGGACCAGGCCCTGATCGACGAGACGATGATCGCTCTCGACGGTTCCAAGGACAAGGGTCGACTGGGTGCCAACGCGATCCTGGCGGTGTCCCTGGCGACCGCGAAGGCGGCGGCGTCGGCCCACCGGCAGCCGCTGTACCGCTATGTCGGTGGCGTCGGCGCCCGCCTGCTGCCGGTGCCGATGATGAACATCATCAACGGTGGCGCGCACGCCGACAATCCGCTCGACTTCCAGGAGTTCATGATCGCCCCGGTGGGAGCGCGGACCTTCGCCGAGGCGGTCCGGATGGGTGCGGAGGTCTTCCACACCCTCAAGGCGTCCCTGGCCGCGGCCGGGCACAACACCAACGTCGGTGACGAGGGCGGCTTCGCGCCGAACGTCACGGACGCCGACGAGGCGCTGCGGTTCGTGCTGCGTGCCATCGAGGACACCGGTTACCAGCCCGGCGTCGACGTGCGGATCTGCCTCGACCCGGCCAGCTCGGAGTTCTTCCGCGCGGGTGTCTACGACTACGTGGGCGAGGGGCGCCAGCGCACCGTCGAGGAGCACATCGACTACCTGCTCGACCTGGTCTCCCGGTACCCGATCAGTTCCATCGAGGACCCGATGGCCGAGGACGACATCGCCGGCTGGAAGCGGCTGACCGCGGTGGCGGGGGAGCGCGTGCAGTTGGTCGGCGACGACGTCTTCTGCACCGACGTCGACCGGCTGCGCGACGGGATCGACGGCGGCTACGCCAACGCGATCCTGGTCAAGGTCAACCAGATCGGCACCCTCACCGAGACCCTGGCGACGGTGGACGCCGCGCACAAGGCGGGGTACCGGGTGGTGATGTCGCACCGATCCGGGGAGACCGAGGACACCACCATCGCCGACCTGGCTGTGGGCGTCGGCTGCGGTCAGATCAAGACCGGTTCGCTGTCGCGCTCCGACCGCACGGCCAAGTACAACCAGCTCATCCGCATCGAGGAGGAGTTGGGCGAGCGCGCCAGCTACGCCGGAGGCCGCTGAGGGGTGTGCCTCGGTCGGGTGGCGAGGTTCAGGTCGGTGAGGAGCTTCTCCACCCGGCCCCGGATCTCGTCGCGGATCGGGCGGACGGCGTCGACCCCCTTGCCGGCCGGGTCGTCGAGCTTCCAGTCCTCGTAGCGCTTGCCGGGGAAGACCGGGCAGGTGTCGCCGCAGCCCATGGTCACGATGACGTCGGAGGACTCCGCTGTCGCGTACTCCAGAAGCTTGGGGGTCTGGTCGGTGATGTCGATGCCGACCTCGCGCATGGCCTGCACGGCGGCGGGGTTGATCGTCTCGGCCGGCGCGGAGCCGGCCGAGCGGACCTCGACGGTGTCGCCGGCGAGGTGGTGCAGCCAGCCGGCGGCCATCTGGGAACGGCCGGCGTTGTGGACGCAGACGAACAGGACGCTGGGTCTGTCGCTCATGTCGGGGTTGCCTTCCGGTTACGCGGTCGCGGATTGCGGGGGAGTGAAGAAGCGGCGGCGCGCCCACAGCGAGACGTAGACGAGCCCGACCAGGACGGGCACCTCGATCAGCGGGCCGACGACCCCGGCGAGGGCCTGGCCGGAGGTGACGCCGAAGGTGCCGATCGCGACGGCGATGGCGAGTTCGAAGTTGTTGCCGGCGGCGGTGAACGCCAGCGTGGTGGTGCGCTGGTAGCCGAGACCGATGGCCCGGCCGAGGGCGTAGGAGCCGGCCCACATGAGCGCGAAGTACACCAGCAGGGGCAGGGCGATGCGGACGACGTCCAGGGGCCGGCTGGTGATGGCGTCGCCTTGCAGGGCGAACAGGATCACGATCGTGAACAGCAGCCCGTAGAGGGCGGCCGGGCCGATGCGGGGCAGGAAGCGGGCCTCGTACCAGGCGCGGCCCTTGGCGCGCTCGCCGAGACGGCGGGTGAGGTAGCCGGCGAGCAGCGGGATGCCGAGGAAGACGAGCACGTTACCGGCGATGTCCCAGGCCGAGATCGTCAGCTCGGCGCCGGAGAGCCCGAGCCACTGGGGGAGCACGGAGAGGTAGAACCAGCCGAGCAGGCCGAAGGCGACGACCTGGAAGACCGAGTTGAGGGCGACCAGGACGGCGGCGGCCTCCCGGTCACCGCAGGCGAGGTCGTTCCAGATGATGACCATGGCGATGCACCGGGCCAGGCCGACGATGATCAGCCCGGTGCGGTAGGCGGGTTGGTCGGCCAGGAAGATCCAGGCCAGGGCGAACATCACGGCGGGGCCGGCGAGCCAGTTGAGGACCAGCGAGGAGATCAGCAGCCGGCGGTCGCCGGTGACGGTGTCGAGCCGGTCGTAGCGGACCTTCGCCAGCACCGGGTACATCATGATCAGCAGGCCGACCGCGATCGGTAGCGAGATCCCGCCGATCTGCACCGCGTCCAGGACGCTGTTCAGCCCGGGGATCAGCCGACCCAGGAGCAGGCCGGCGACCATCGCCAGCCCGATCCACACGGGTAGGAACTGGTCGAGTCGGGAGAGGCGGCCGACGACGGTGCTCTCGGCCGGGTCGCTCCGCAGGGTCGTCGTCATGCCGCCGGAGCCACGGTGAGCAGTGCGGCGAGTTGGCGCAGGATGGCCGGCCGGGCGCGGTAGTAGACCCAGGTGCCCCGGCGTTCGGCGTCGACCAGCCCCGCCTCGCGCAGCGTCCTGAGGTGGTGCGAGATGGTCGGACCGGTCAGGTCGAACGCGGGGGTCAGGTCGCAGACGCAGATCTCCCCGCTCTCGGCGGAGGCGATCATCGACAGCAGTTGCAGCCGCACCGGGTCGCCGAGGGCCTTGAACGCGGGCGCGAGCACCGCAGCGGCCTCGGCCGGTACGCGTCGCTCGGCCAGCGGGACGCAGCACGACACGTCCGTGGCCGGACCTGCTTGATTCGACATTCCTCTAGGTTGACACTTCTCTAATCAGTGTGCAACCGTCTGATTCGACAGACGTCGAGACAGTCCTCTGATCTCTTCCGGAAGGCAACCCGCTGATGGCCGACATCACCGTGCGCCCCATGACCGACGCCGACGCCGACCGGGTCCTGGCGATCTATCAGGCCGGTCTGGACGCCGGCAATGCCAGCTTCGAGATCACCGCCCCGACCTGGGCGGCGTTCGACGCCGCGCGCCTGAGCGCGCACCGTTTCGTGGCCGTCGACCGCGGCGGGCTGGTGCTCGGCTGGATCGCCGTATCGCCGACCTCGACCCGCGCGGTCTACGCCGGTGTGGTCGAACACTCCGTCTACGTCGACCCGACCGCCCAGGGCCGGGGCATCGCCCGGCTGCTGCTGGCCGCGCTGATCGCCTCCACCGAGGCCGCCGGCATCTGGACCATCCAGTCCGGAGTCTTCCCGGAGAACACCGCCAGCCTCACCCTCCACCAGCGGGCCGGCTTCCGGGTCATCGGCGTACGCGAGCGGGTCGGTCGCCATCACGACCGCTGGCGTGACGTCGTCCTGCTGGAACGTCGCAGCCCCACCATCACCTGACCAGCCTTGGCCGTCACGACGGGCCACCACACCGAGGAGCCACTGATGAACGCTCTGGACGACCTTCCCACCATCGTCATCGGCGCCGGCCCGACCGGTCTCGCGGCTGCCGCGCACCTGCACGAACGCGGGCTGCCCTTCACCGTCGTCGAAGCCGGCGACACCCCGGGTGCCGCGGTACGCCAGTGGGGGCACGTGCGGGTCTTCTCGCCGTGGCGTTACAACATCGACCCGGCCGCCCGTCGGCTCCTCGACGAGGCCGGCTGGGTCGCCCCCGACCCGGGGGCACTGCCCACCGGCGCGGAGCTGGTCGACGACTACCTCCGGCCCCTCGCGCAGCTGCCACAACTGAAGCCACACGTGCGGTACGGGGCACGCGTCGAGGCGATCAGCCGGCTCGGCCTCGACCGGCTGCGTACCGCCGGGCGCGACACCGCACCGTTCCTGCTCCGCCTCGCCGACGGCGACGAGCTGGTCGCCCGCGCCGTCATCGACGCCTCCGGCACCTGGAGCACGCCGAACGTCCTCGGCGCGTCCGGTCTGCGCGCGCGAGGGGAGGTCGACGCGGCGGCGTACCTGGAGCACGCGCTGCCGGACGTCCTCGGCGCCGACCGCGGCCGGTTCGTCGGACGGCACACCCTGGTGGTCGGCGCCGGTCACTCGGCCGCGAACACCCTGCTGTCCCTGGCGGAGCTGGCCGCCATCGAGCCCGGCACCGAGGTGACCTGGGCCATCCGGGCCGCCGCGCCGACGCGTACCTACGGCGGCGGGGACGCTGACGCCCTCCCGGCGCGGGGCGCGCTCGGCGTACGGCTGCGTGCGCACGTCGACGCCGGACGGATCCGGCTGCGAACCGGCTTCTCCGTGCAGACGCTCACCCCGACGGACGGCCGGGTGAGTGTGGCAGTGCGGCACGGCGACGGTAGCGCCGAGTCGATCACCGTCGACCGTGTGGTCGCGGCCACGGGCTTCCGCCCCGACCACAGCATCGCCGCCGAGCTGCGGCTGGACCTCGACCCGGTGCTGGGTGCCACCCGTGCCCTGGCCCCGCTGATCGACCCCAACGAGCACTCCTGCGGCACCGTGCCGCCGCACGGCGTGGACGTACTCGCCCACCCGGAGCAGGGCTACTACGCCGTCGGCATGAAGTCCTACGGCCGGGCACCCACGTTCCTCATGGCCACCGGCTACGAGCAGGTCCGCTCCGTGGTCGCCGCGCTGGCCGGTGACTGGGCCGCCGCCCGCGACGTCCAGCTCGACCTGCCCGAAACCGGTGTGTGCAGCAGTGACTCCGCCGTCTCGGCGGGCGGCGACGACTGCTGTGGGCCGCAACCGACGGGGCGTGGACTGTCCACCGGCATCTCCGGAGGGCTGCGGTCCGCACCGATCAGCCTCATCGCCCTCGACGCCGCGCCCGCAGGAGGTTGTTGCGCCAGCTGATCACCGGTTACGACGGTGCCCGCCGCCGCACGCTCGCCCGGCGGCTACCCGGCCGCCCGGTGCCGCCGACCCCTCGCCGCTACCCGCTCCCGGCGCGGGGGGCGGGCGCGGGACGCGATGGCGCTCCCGGAGGCTTCACTGTGATGAGCGGTATACCTGTGAGGCATATTTATGACCCAGAGGTATACCGCTCGTCAGAGCGAGACGCCGGCAGCCCGTGCAGTCGGACGGTCCCCCGGAGTGGGGCTTCCTCCCGCCGGGGGCGCTGTCGGGCGGACCAACGCCAAGGCCGGCAGGCACCGTCACCGTCGGCTGGCACAGGCGACACACGTACGCGCGGACGGGCGGGCGACGAGTCGCTCGGCGGGAATCGGCCGGGCGCAGCGTTCGCACACGCCGTAGCTGCCGTCGTCGACCCGTCGCAGCGCGACGTCCAGCTCGGCCAGGCGTCGGCGGGTGGCGTCCAGAACGGCGCTGAGTTGCGCGCGTTCGAAGGCGATGGTGCTGCCCTCGGGGTCGTGCTCGTCATCGGCGTTCGACGACCGGGACGCCTCGAAAAGGCTCCGGAGGTCACCGTCCAGGGCGGTGGCCTGGATCTCGGTCTGCTCGCGCAGCCGGAGCAACTCCTCGCGGACCGCGCTGGAATCCCTGTTCATGACCGTTCCACGGTACCTGGGGGATGACCGTGGTCACATCACTGGCATTCCGAGACGACCGGTCATATCGTCGTGTCTGTCAGGCAGCCGGAACCCGGACGAGAGGAGTGCCACGAGATGCCACGAACGAAGTCGCCGGCCTCCGCCGGGACCCGGCAACGGTTGTCCGACGCCGCGTTGGACCTGTTCCACCTGCGGGGCTACAACGGGACGAGCGTCCAGGACATCGTCGCCGCGGCCGGGGCGCCCAAGGGCACCTTCTACAACCACTTCGCCAGCAAGGAGGACCTCGCCCTCGACTCGGTGGCGAGATACTCCGCGGCGATGGGGCTGGAGATGCTCGACGAGAAGCAGGGCGGCACCCCGCTTGAGCGGATCACCGCCCATCTGAGGTACATCACGGGCCTCGGCGACACCATGGGTGACCGCGGATGCCTGCTCGGCAACTTCGCCACCGAGATCCCGGCGCACAGCGATGTCCTGCGCAACGCCGTCGAC
Organism: Micromonospora sp. NPDC127501; assembly: GCF_040302185.1. Taxonomy (NCBI): domain Bacteria; kingdom Bacillati; phylum Actinomycetota; class Actinomycetes; order Micromonosporales; family Micromonosporaceae; genus Micromonospora; species Micromonospora sp. NPDC127501. The sequence continues at coordinate 271,292 of NZ_JBEORJ010000008.1, forward strand.
GCCGGTTTCGGCCGCTGGGTCGCCGCGCTCGCCGCGGCGATCGAGCAAGCGCGGGCTGCTGGTGAACTGCACGGCGGCGAACCCGCCACTGATCTCGCCGGCTTCGTCGTCTCCAGCTACGAGGGCGCGGCAGCGCGGGCGAAGGCATCCGGTGACCCGGCCGCCCTCCGCGAGTTCTTCACGATCACCACGGCCCGGATCCTCACCTGATCCGCGTCCGATCCCAGCGGTAACCGTCCGCGTCGTTCCACCCGACGTGGCGTGTACCCAATCCAAGACGACCGGTCGTACGCCTTCGACCGGGAAGCAGCACCTGCACTGAGGAGTGAGACATGAGCACGTACCTGATCAATCACCTGCGTATCCCGGGCGGAGTGCCGACCGAGGATTCCCTGCGTTACCTGGAGCAGGTGCAGGCCACCACCGAGGCGTACGGCGCCAGGTGGCTCGTCCTGGATGCCCAGGTGCAGGTCCTCGAGGGCAGCTGGCCCGGCTCGGTCGTGCTGATCGAGTTCCCGGACGCGGAGACCGCCATGACCTGGTACAACTCGCCCGAGTACCAGGCGATCCTGGCGCTACGCGTCGATCACACCATCAACGACCTGGTCCTGGTGGACTCCGTCGGCCCGGACTTCACGGTGGCCGGCTACGCGCGTCAGATCCGGACCCTGCTCGGTCAGTGACCAGCCCTCGCTGACCTGCCGTACCGCGATCCCCGCGTACGCCGTGCCGTGCGCGGGGATCGGCTACATGAAGTTGCGGGTGTGCAGGGCGGAGAGCGCCGCCGCCTCGTCGGCCCGGAAGCCCAGGCGGACGAGTCGTCGTCGAGGCCGGCCGATGGGACCGCCGCCGACACCATCCGAACCCGTGGACGCAGCGCGAGGGTCGGATCACCGTCTGGCACGGGCGTTGTCCCGGTGGGGCCGGCCGTGCCCGTCGTCCCGGTCGATGCGTAGCTCGCGCTCCAACTCGGTGATGACCGCCCGCAGGTCGTCCAGCCGTTGGGTGAGCGCGATCCGGTCCACCTCGTCCGGTACGCCGTCGCCGTCCTCGTCGTACCCGGGAGCCAGGCGCTCGGTCATCTCCAACCGGCGGGCCTCCTCCATGGAGTTCACGATGACCGCGATGAGGATGTTGAGCAGCAGGTTGACGGTGATGACCACGTAGCTGACGTAGTAGAGCAGCGTCCATGGTGAGATCGCCATGCCCTGCTCAATGAGGTCGGGCAGCGTCTCCAGCGACAACAGCACGAACAACGTCAGCAGCGATCGGCCGATGTCGCCGTACTCCTCCGGATACCTGTTGCCGAAGATCAGCCAGCCGGCCATGCCGTACACGTAGAGCGTCACCACGGCCAGGGCGAGGAACCCGGTGACGCCCGGCAGGCTGCGCCACAGTGCGGAGACGATGGTCCGCAGACCCGGTGAGAACCGCACCAGCCGGACCATGCGGGCGACCCGGACGACCCGCAGCAGCGCCGGGTCGCCGTGCAGGCCCGGGATGAAGATCGCCGCGATCACCACGAAGTCGAAGACGTTCCAGCCGTGCCGGAAGAAGTCCTGCGGGCGTCTGCCGTAGGCGGCCAGCCGGACGACGATCTCGACGACGAACACGGCCCGGAAGAACAGCTCCAGGCCGTGCAGCGCGGTGCCTGCCGGGCTCAGGTCGTCGTACGTCTCCAGACCGAGAACGATGCCGTTGGCGAGGATGACCACGACGATGGCGATCTCGAAGGGCCGTGACCGGGCGAGCCGGTCGCAACGGTCGGTCCAACCCGAGCGGTGCAGCGGCGGTGTGGACGGACCACCCCGCTGGGCGGGCGCGGGTGCGTCACTCACCAGTCGGCCGGCTCGATGAGGCGCGCCGGGGCCGGGGCCCACCTCCGGCCGTCGTCGTGGCGGTGCGGCTGGTGTGCGGGCATGCCCACCAGCCTAGCCAAGATCAACGACGCTGCGCGACCATGCCGGTGCAGCGTGACTCGTTCGCCGCGCGTCGCCGCGATCAGTACGGCGACGAGACAAATCGCGAACGGCGTTTGCGGTTTACAGTAGGTCAGTGAGTGACACAGCCGCGAGCGGCCCCGACCGGCAGCCGATCTGGAGCAGGCCCGAACGTGGCAGCCGTGGCCCCGCTCCGGCGCACAGCCGGGACGCCATCGTCCTGGCCGCCATCACCCTGGCCGACACCGAAGGGCTGGCGGCGGTGTCGATGCGCGCCGTGGCCGCCGCGCTCGGCACCGGCGCCGGATCCCTCTACCGCTACCTGTCGTCCCGCGACGACCTGCTGGACCTGATGACCGACCGGGCCGTGGGGGAGCTGCGCCCGTACCCGCAGGTGGAGGGCGACTGGTTGGAGACGATGGTGCTGCTGGGGCGCCGGCAGTTGGCGCTGTTCGGCGCCCATCCGTGGCTGCTCGACGTGATCCACCGGCCCTCCGGCATCGGCCCGCAGAGCCTGGCCTGGTTCGACAACTGCATCCGGATCCTGGAACCCGTGCGCTGCCCCGTCGCCGCCAAGTTCGAGACCATCGCGATGATGACCGGCGTGGTGAGTCTCTTCGCACGCCGCGAGTCCGCCGCCGGGGCGTTCAGCTTCGCCGGAGTGGACCTCGCGGCGTACCCGCACCTGGTCGCGGCGTTCCGTCAACCCTCCGGACCGGCACCCCGGGCGGACCTCGTCGAACGGACCCTGCGCAGTCTGCTGACCGGCCTGCTGCTCGGGGAGTCGACCGAGGCGGGCTGACCGCCTCCGGCGTACCCGTGGGGTCTGCCGTTCTTCGAACGTCACCGGCTCGTCGGCGGCGGAAGCGGGACGGGGGAGCGCCCGTACTCGGCGTCACGTCGCGGTGGTGAGGTATCGGCGGTAACCGAGAGCGGACTGCGCGAACCCGATGGACGCGTAGAACCGGTGGGCGTCGACACGCGCGGCGTTCGACACCAGTTGGACCTTGTAGCAACCGGCCGCCGTCGCCTCGTCGAGCGCCGCCAGCATGAGGGCCCGGGCGACTCCACGACGGCGCCAGTCGGGCGCGACCACCACGTTCTCCACCACCATGTACGGTCGCGCGCCATGGGTGAGGTTGGGGGCGACGAGGGTGTCCAGGGTGCCCACGAAGGTGTCCCCGGCGACGGCCAGCAGGAGACGGCGGCCGGCTTGGGCGTGCAGGTCGCGCCAGGCGCTGGCGAGCCGGGCGGTGTCCGGCCGCGCGTCGTCGGGGGCGAGTTGCCACAGCACGTCGAAGACCAGCTCGGGGTCGTCCTGCGCCACGGCGGCGCGGACGACGAAGTCGCCGCCGCTCATCGCGCCGCCGTCGGAGTGTCCAGGTCGGACCGCACGGCGTGTCGACATCGCGGCCCGACGGGCGGGAGGAGTTGCTCATCGACGCGCCTCACCATGCCGTCGAGGATACGTGTGCGGCTTCAGCGCGTGGCGGGCGACGGCGACCGGGGCTCCGCCGCCCGCTCCGGCGATGAAACCGGTCAGGCCCGCGCGGCCCGGATGGCGTCGCGCAGTCCGGTGCTCGGCCGGCCGAGCAACCGGCTGAGGTCGTCGCTGTCGGTCGCCAGCTCTCCATTGGCGATCGAGTGGTCGAGCGCGGCGACGAAGCCGGCGGTGCCCGCGTCCAGGCCGACGTTCTCCAGGGCCGAGGCCAGGTCGGCGGCGGACATGTCCTGGTGGACGACGGTGGTGCCGGTCACCTCGGTGACGGCCTCGGCCAGCTCGTCGAAGGTGAACGCGGTGCCGCCCAGTTCGTAGACGGCGTTGCCGTCCTCCTCGCGGGTCAGCGCGGCCACGGCCGCCCCCGCGTAGTCGGCCCGGGTCGCGGCGGAGATCTTGCTGCCGCCGGTGGCGCCGAGGATCGTGCCGGACCCCAGGTACTGCGGGAGCTGGTCGGTGTAGTTCTCGGTGTACCAGCTGTTGCGCAGCACGGTGTAGGTCAGGCCGGACGCGGCGAGGACCTCCTCGGTGGCCTTGTGCTCCGGGGCGAGCGGGTTCGCGGTGGTGTCGGCCTTCAGGATGCTGGTGTAGACGAGACGCTCCACCCCGGCGAGCTTGGCGGCGTCGATGACCGCGGTGTGCTGCGCGACGCGTTGACCGGGAGTGTCGCCGGAGATGAGCAGCAGGCGGCGTACGCCGGCCACGGCGCCGGGCAGCGTCGACGGGTCGTCGTAGCTGGCCTTACGGATCTCGACCCCGCGCGTGGCCAGGTCGGCGGCCTTCTCCGGGCTGCGGACGATGGCGGCGATCTCTGCGGCGGGTACGCCGCTGTCGAGCAACTGCTCGATCACCAGGCGGCCCAGCCGGCCGGTGGCGCCGGTGACGGCATAGGTGGGCATGGGAACCTCCGGAGGGGTGGGAACGGTTCAGTAAGTACTTACTAATCTACAGCACTAACCGATAGGCGGTGTGAGATAGGCTGGTGAGGTGAGCGACATGCCGGCCCAGGACCCGGCGGGGCCTACCCAGGAATTCGTCAGCGATGTCTTCGCGCGGGGTTGCACCTCCCGTGCGGCCTTCGAGGACGTCACCTCGAAGTGGGCCTCGCTGGCCCTGTTGGCGCTCGGCGAGGGCCGCTACCGGTTCAACGCCCTGCGGCGCCGCATCGACGGGGTCAGCGAGCGGATGCTCTCCCAGACCCTGCAGACCCTCGAACGCGACGGGATGCTCACCCGTGAGGTGCTCACCGCGATCCCACCACGCGTCGAATACTCGCTGACCCCGCTCGGCGCCCGGGTCGCCGAGCAACTGCGTGGCCTCGCCGATCTGCTGGAGGCCTCGGTGCCCGAGTTGCAGACCGCCCGCGACAGCCGCGAGCGCGACCGGGGCTAGGACGATCCCGCGCCGGCCTCGCGTGGCGCCAGGACCGTCCGTGGGCTCTGGCGGATGCGCTGGGTCGCCACGACGCATCCCAGCACCACCAGGGCTGCCGCGATCGAGGCGGGGGAGACCACCTCGCCGAGCAGCAGCGCCGACCACCCCAGGGTCAGCACCGGCTGGGCGAGTTGAACCTGGCCCACCTGCGCTATGCCACCCCGGGCCAGACCCGCGTACCAGGCGAAGAAGCCCAGGAACATCGAGACCCCGGTGAGATAGCCGAACGCCGACCAGCCGAGAGCGTCGGCCTGCGGCGGACTGGCGGCGGCGGCAACGGCCGTGACGGGAACGGTGATGGGTAGCGAGAGCAGCAACGCCCAGCAGATCGTCCGAGCGCCGCCCAACTCGCGGGCGAGCGCGCCGCCCTCGGCGTAGCCAAGGCCGCAGAGCACGACCGCCGCGAGCAGGAACAGGTCGGGCAGGGTGAGAGCCCCGCCTACCGCGCCGCTGGCGCCGAGAAAGGCGAGCACCGCCAGCAGCCCGCCGGCGCTCACGATCCAGAACAGCGGCGGCGGGCGTTCGCCAGCCCGCAGCACGGCGAACACGGCCGTCATCGCGGGCAGCGCGGCGATGACGACAGCGCTGTGCGCGGAGGTCTGGGTGAGAAGCGCCAACGAGGTGAACAAGGGAAAGCCGACGATGACGCCGAGGGCGACGATCGGCAGCCGTTGCCACTGACCGCGGGTGGGCCGCGGTGCGCCGGTGAGACGCAGGTACGCCCATGCCAGCAGCCCCGCCCCGACAGCCCGGCCAAAGGCGACGAACCATGGGTCGAGCTGCTGCACGACAATGCGGGTGGCCGGAAGCGACAGGCTGAAGCCGAGCACGCCCAGGGCGCCGAGGCCGAGCCCGACGATCCGATCCGCTGTTACCGTGTTTCTGGCAGTAGCGCTACTCTTGTCCCTCATGGAGAACGGTAACGCAGCCCAACGCGTTATCCAAGATCTGCGGAGCCTCGCGGTCGCCGCCGGTCCCGGTGCCCGGCTGCCCTCGGTACGCGAGCTGACCGCCCGGCACCAGGCCTCGCCGGTCACCGTCGCCGAGGCGATCCGTCAGTTGGCGGCTGAGGGGCTGATCGAGGCGCGACCCGGCCGAGGCACCTTTGTGGCCACTCCACCGGACCAGCCGGGCGTACCTGACCTGTCCTGGCAGACCGTCGCGCTCGGGCCCCGCCGGTTCGGTCAGGATGAGATGCAGGCGCTGTTGGCGCTGACGCCCGCCGGAACGATCCCGCTGTCCGGTGGCTACCTCCACGCGGACCTACAGCCTGCCGCGGCGCTCGGCGCCGCCCTCACCCGAGCCGCCCGCCAGCCCGCGAGCTGGCAGCGTGGGCCGGTCGAGGGTCGCGCGGACCTGCGCGCCTGGTTCGCCCGCGAGGCCGGGGCGGGGCTGCACGCCGAGGACATGATGATCTGCCCCGGTGGGCAGGCCGCCCTGTCGTCCGCGTTGCGGGCGCTCACCGCGCCCGGCGACGCCCTGCTCGTCGAGTCGCCGACCTACCTGGGTGCGTTGGCCGCAGCCCGCGCGGCCGGGCTGCGGGTGGTGCCCGTGCCGGCTGACGCCGACGGGGTACGGCCCGACCAACTCGCCGCCGCGTTCGCCCGCACCGACGCCCGGCTCTTCTACTGCCAGCCCCTGTACGCCAACCCGCACGGCGCGACGCTGGCGGAGCACCGCCGGGCGCAGGTCGCCGAGGCCGTACGCGACGCCGGGGCGTTTCTGATCGAGGACGACTACGCCCGTGACCTCACCATCGACGATCCGGTCCCGCCACCACTGGCCAGCGATGATCCCGACGGTCACGTCATCTACCTGCGCTCGCTGACCAAGTCGACCGCCCCCGGACTGCGCGTCGCCGCCATCGGAGCCCGTGGCCCGGCCGGGGCTCGACTGCGCGCTGCGCGGCTGCTCGACGACTTCTTCGTCGCCGGACCACTGCAACAGGCGGCGATCGACTTCCTCACCTCTCCGGCGTGGTCGCGGCATCGCCGGGCACTGCGCACGGCCCTCCGGACACGCCGTGACGCGTTGCTGACCGCGCTACGCCGGCATTTGCCGAGCCTCGCTCCACAGTCGATCCCACGTGGCGGCATGCACCTCTGGGTACGCCTCGCCGCCGGCACCGACGACGCGGCACTGGCCGCTGCCGCGGCAGCCGAAGGCGTCGCCGTCTTCCCGGGCCGACCCTGGTACGCGGCCGAACCCCCGGCCCCGCACCTACGCCTCACCTACGCGGCAGCCGCACCCGAACTCATGGACGAGGCCGTTCGACGCCTCGCCCGCGTCCTCAGTTGAACACCGGGCACGCCTGGCTGGGTGGCGTCCTGCGCGTGGGTCTCAGGTGTTCAGCGTCTCGCGCGGCGGCACACCGAAGCTGGCGTGGTATCGCGCGGTGAACCTGCTGTGGCTGGCGAATCCCCACCGACTGGCGATCGCCGAGACCGTCTCCTGGCGCGGGTCGGCGCGTACCAGGTCGTGGTGTGCCCGGACGAGCCGGACCCGGCGCAGGTAGGCCATCGGGGTGGTGCCGAGGTGACGGCGGAAGGCGAGTTGCACCGCCCGGAGGGAGACGCCGGCGGCGCCGGCGATGTCAGCCGCGCTGATGTCCCGGTCGGCGTGCTCCTCCAGAAACGTGATCGCCCGTCGCAGCGTGGCGGTGGTGGCGTCGTTCCGGTCCGCGGCGGTGGGTTCGGTGAACGCGGTATTGGGGAAGACCGCCAGGGCCGCCGCGGCCAGCATCCGGGCGGCATTGCCGATCACCAGCGACTGTGCCCCGGCGGCCGGGCTGTTCAACACGACGTCGCGGACGAAGCTGGTGGTGTTGCGCCACTGCCGGGCGAGGGCAGTGCTGGCCGCACCCAGCTCGGTGAACTCGATCCGACCGGGCCGACGGGCCGGCGCGGTGGTGGCCACCTGCGCCAGCACCGACAGATCCAGTACGCACAGCTCCACCTCACCGGGATGCCACTGGACGGTGCACGGCTCCTCGGGCCTGGTGACGAGGAAGACCTCGCCGGGGCCGAACCGGTGGGTCGATCCCGCGCAGGAGCGACTGCCGTGCGCGGTGCGGGCGCGACCGATGACCAGCCCGCCAAGGGTGCTGGCATCGATTTCGAGGTGCCCGGTCTGTCGGGTGGTCGCGAGGGCGAAGGGAGCGGTGTCGACGCGGCGGTGGGTGAGCCGGTATCCGTTCCTGCTCTGAATGCGCAGCTTCGGGTCGTAGGTGGCGGACAGGAATTCCTGGATGGCCGACGGGTCACGGCTGTCGAACTGGTGGGTCTGCACTGACGATGACGTCATCCGCTGTCTCCGTCCGGTGAAGGTGCCGCCGGGTGGTGGAACGCGTGCCGACGGCAGGATCGGGACGTGCCGGGGTGCTCGGCGGTGACCCGGCACGTCGTTGGCCGGCGGTGGGGTGGAACGTCGCGAGCGGGACGGCAGCGACCGGTTGAGGGCGTCAGAGCTGGTCTGACCATTCACTGAGCCTGAGACGCAATATCTGTAGATGGGAATGTCACCATACGACAATCACTCGCCTGCCGCCCTGCCAATCACCTCGGTGTGTCGGCAGCTCGACTTCGTTTTCCGGCTAGCGCGCCGCATGGTTCTACGTCTGCTGTCCTAGCCACCCTCGCGGCCGACAGCGAAATCTTGTTCATGATTCGTCGGAGGACGATCGGGTCGCTGCCGGGCGGTCGACCCACGGAGGGGGAAGCGTTGGACAGTACCGATCCTGACCGCGTCGTTCGGCTGGCCGTCGCCGAGGCGCTGGCCCGGGTGGCGGACGAGGACAGCCTGGGTCTGGGCGAGGGAGACGCGCTGGAGAGGCTCGGGCGTGGGCTCCGTGAGGTGCTGCGCCGCGCACTCGACGACCGAGTGCCACTGACCACGCCGGAGTTCGTCGACCTCTGCCGCGACCTGGGCCTGCACCGTGACGCCTTCGACCTGCTGGGGCACTATCTGATGACCGCGTTGCTGACCCAGCACGTCGGACCGGACGCCCTGATCCGCGTCGGGGTGCTCTTCGGCACCGTCGGGCGCTACCTGCCCGGTGCCCGTCCGGTGGCCCACCGCAACGAAAGTCCCGCAGGACGGCGACGCGACGTGCGGTCGGACAACAGCGTCGTCGGTCGGTACCGCCGTGCCAGGCTGCCGGAGCACCTCCCCAACCCGCCGAGCTGGACCTGCACCGGATGTGGCCGCGAGTGGCCCTGCGCCACCAAGCAGAGCCAACTGCTCGCCGAGTTCGGTGGAGCGCGCGCCTCCCTCGCGGTCTATCTCGGCTCCTGCCTCGTCGCCGCCGCTGAGGACCTGCCCACGTTGCCGCTGCCCCGGGTCCGGCTCCGATTCCTGGGCTGGCTGCCGCGCGCCCGGATCTGACCGGGCCGTCGACGGGCAGGCGCCGGTCGTCGTGTGCCCTGATCCGGACAGCTCGGTGCCGGTGCCGACCGGACACTGCGCGAGCACGGGGTGACCCGCTGCTGCCCAACCCGGCGCCGCGCGCAGGTCGGGGCAGGGTGTTCATCGTGCGCACCCGCTGCGTACGGCGGTTGTTCACCGCCTTCTCCGAGGCTCCTTGATCGAAAGAGCATTCGCTTGATCGAGGAGAGGCTCTCAGGTGAGAGACAAGCATCCCGAAGAGGCCGAGCACGCGCAGCTGTCCCGGCGCAAGCTGGTCAAGTACGCGGGCGTCGGTGCCACGCTGGCCGCGGCCAGCCCACTGGTCGGGGCCGGCGCGGCATGGGCCGACGAGGACCGCCGGCCGGGTGACGACGTCAAGACCGACCGGGGTAACTCCAAGAACCGGGCGTGGCGTGCGGGCGACCACCACATCCACTCCGAGTACAGCGGCGAGTTCGACACCACGAAGTCCCCGATCGTCTTCCACAAGGGCGCGGATGCGGTCTACCCGATCGTCACCAACGCCATCATGGCGAAGAACTTCGGTCTGACCTGGGCGATGTGCACCGACCACGGTGGACCGACCCACTCGAAGGTGAACATCGAGCAGGCGTACCCCGACCTGTTGCGGTCGCGCAAGCTGGTCCCCGAGGTGCTCCAGTTCTGGGGCATGGAGTTCGACGCGCCCTCGCTGGACCACCACACGCTGATGATCCCGCGCCACGAGGACGAGGCGAAGCAGCTCTTCGAGCTGGAGAGCCGGTTCGCCAAGTACGACGCGTTCCCCACCGACCCGGCCCGCGACACCGAGGCCAGGATGGTGGAGTTCCTCAAGGTCGCCCGGGGCATGCCGCACAAGCCGCTGGTGATCGCCCACCACGCGTCCCGTTCGGCGCCCGGTCTCGGCGTCTACGGCCAGGACACCCCGCGCGAGTTCCGCAACGGCAACAACGCCGCGCCGGACGTCTACATCGGCTTCGAGGGCGCGCCCGGTCACCAGGCCGGCCCGCTCAACGGTGGCAAGCGGGGCGGCTACGGCAACCACCCCACCTACGGCGGCTTCGACCAGATGACCGCCCGGGTCGGCGGCCTGTGGGACTCACTGCTCGGCGAGGGCCGGCGCTGGTGGATCACCGCGACCTCGGACTCGCACGTGCACTGGACCCGCGGTGGCTCCGACTTCTGGCCGGGCGAGTACAGCAAGACGTACGTGCACGCCCGCCAGGACTACGGCGACATCATGGACGGCCTGCGCAACGGCCGGATCTGGGTCACCACCGGTGACCTGATCCGCAGTCTCGACGTCACCGCCACGTCCCAGGGCAGGACCGCCGAGGTGGGCGAGACGATCACCGTGAGCCGTCGTAGCCGTACCGATGTCGAGATCGAGATCACCTTCCGCCCGCTGGGTGGGGCGAACGCGAACGGAGACCGTCCCGAGGTCCGCCGGGTCGACCTGATCGTCGGCCAGATCACCGGCCCGAGCGCCAGCCTGGACGCCGACACCAACCCCACCACCACTGTGGCGGCCCGGTTCGGCCCGCGGGACTGGCGTCGGCAGGGCGACAGCTACGTCATCCGGCACACCTTGCGCAATGTCGAGGCGGACACCTACGCGCGGGTGCGTGGCACCAGCACCGACGAGGCCGAGCCGCTCGCCGACGGGCTGGAGAGCCCGTGGGACGACCTGTGGTTCTACTCGAACCCGATCTTCGTGCACGTGCGCTGACCGAGTGCGGTAGCGACATCGCGGGCCTGTCCGGCATCGCTCGACGGACGACGTCGGGCGGTGCGGGGCGGGCCCGTTCCGCTGCATCCAGGTCAGTCGGGCCTGCTGCGGCGGGCTCGGGGGGTGGCGGTCCGCCCGCTCCGCGCCGTCGCGGCGCCGGTCCGGCGCGCAGCGGGTGCCGCCGTCGCCGGATCGGCCTGCACCTGTGTCACCACCTCGCAGAGGTCGCGTAACGGGTCCACCGCCTGGGCCGAGCAGGCGACCTTCTGGAGCAGTGACCGCAGCGTCGCCGACTCGGCCGAAGTGAGCGCCCCCAGCAGATGCGACTCGACCCGCCGCAGGGCCGACCGCCGCTGCTCCCAGGCGGCACGGCCGGCGTCGGTGACCTCGACCAGCCGGTTGCGTCGGTCGGCCGGGTCCGCGCGCCGGGCGACGAACCCGGGCCGCTCCAGGTCGTCGATCAGGTACGTGAGGACGGTGCGGTCGATGCCGATCTCCTCGGCGATCGCGCCCTGGTTCCGGGCCGGCCCGTTGCTGGCCGCGGTGAGCAGTTGGTAGCCGCGCGGGCCACCGGGGAAGTCGGTGAGCGCGTGCTCGGCCGCCCGGACGTAGCCGCGGAAGACGATCCCGAGCATCCAGCCCAGGTCGTCGTCGAGCGGATCGGGCCGGTCCGGCCGGTGAGTGGCACCCGTCATGCCCCGACAATAGCGCAGTGAGTCAGACCTTGTTGGCAGAAGATGTTCTGTGTGGCATAAGGTTAAGGTCGCGACGCATCGTCCGAGGCGTCGAGTTATCGGGAGGCTCGCAGATGAGCGACTACGGCCACGATCTGGTCTTCGGCTCCTTCGTCACGCCCAGCGCTGACAATCCGGGCCGTGCGGTCGGTGTCGCCGTCCTGGCCGAGCAGGTCGGGTTGGACCTGGTCACCTTTCAGGATCACCCGTACCAGCCGGCCTTCCTCGACACCTGGACGTTGCTGAGCTTCGTGGCGGCCCGCACCAACCGGGTGCACCTGGCGGCGAACGTGACCAACCTGCCACTGCGTCCGCCGGCGGTGCTCGCCCGCAGTGTGGCCAGTCTGGACCTGCTCAGCGGTGGCCGGGTCAACCTCGGCCTCGGGGCGGGGGCGTTCTGGGATGCCATCGAGGCGATGGGTGGCCGGCGGCTGACCCCCGGCCAGGGCGTACGAGCGCTGGAGGAGGCCATCGAGGTCGTCCGTCAGCTCTGGGACGTCGAGACGCGCGGCGGGGTGCGGGTCGACGGCGAGTTCTACCGGGTGATGGGTGCCAAGCGCGGCCCCGCTCCGGCCCACGCGGTGCCGATCTGGCTGGGTGCGTACAAGCCCCGGATGCTCCAGCTCACCGGTCGTCGGGCCGACGGTTGGCTGCCCACGCTGGGCTACCTCCAGCCCGGTGACCTGGCCAAGGGAAACGCGATCATCGACGACGCCGCGCAGCAGGCCGGCCGGTCCCCGCAGGACGTGCGTCGGCTGCTCAACATCGCCGGAGAGTTCTCGGCCGTCGGGCGCGGCCCGCTCAACGGGCCCGCCGACCAGTGGGCCGAGGAGCTGGCCGAACTGGCACTGGAGGAGGGCGTCGGCACCTTCATCCTGAGCAGCGACGACCCCGACGACCTGCGCCGCTTCGCCGGCGAGGTGGCCCCTGCCGTCCGCGAGCTGGTCGCGGCCGACCGTGACCGGGGCGCGGCTCCGGAGCGTACGCCGGAACCCGAGCCGGAGCCGGTCGCTGCGCCGTCGGTCCGGGCGAGCCGCGCCACCGCGACCGGTGGTGCGTTCGCCGTGGTGCCGACCCCGGACGACGGCGTACGGCGAAGCGAGCAGCAGGTGTGGGACGAGTCGACCCGGCCGACCGGGCCCGCGCCCGACCCGGAGCGCACCTACACCCCGCAGGAGCAGGCCACCGGCGCGCACCTCGTGCAGATCCACGACGGCCTGCGCGCCGAGCTGGCCCAGATTCACGACCTGATCGAGCAGGTGGCGGCCGGTGAGATCGACGCCGGCGCGGCCAGGTCCCACATCAACACGATGACCATGAGGCAGAACCGGTGGACCCTCGGTGTCTACTGCGAGTCGTACTGCCGCATCGTCACCACCCACCACACGATCGAGGACCAGTCGTTCTTCCCCAGGTTGCGGGCACGCGACCCCCGACTCGGCCCGGTGGTCGACCGGCTGGAGCAGGAGCATCACGTCATCCACGACGTGCTGGAGGGTGTCGACCGGGCCCTGGTCGCGTACGTCGGTTCTCCGGACGGCCTCGCGGAGCTGCGGGCCGCGGTGGACCTGCTGACCGACGCCCTCCTGTCGCACCTCAGCTACGAGGAGCGGGAGCTGGTCGAGCCGTTGGCGCGGTTGGGCATCGCCTGATCGACGCGTCGCGGCGGCGGCTCGGGGTTGCCCCGCTCTAATCTGAGAGACTACTCTCGAAACATGTCTCTCAAGAATCCGTACGGGGATTTCGAGATCAGCGAGCCGCAGGCGCTACGGGCGTTGGCCCACCCGGTCCGGTTGGCGATCCTGGAGCACCTTCAGCGGCACGGCCCGGCCACGGCCACCGGGCTCTCGCCGCACGTCGGCGCCACACCGTCGGTGGTCAGCTGGCATCTGCGGCACCTCGCGACGTTCGGTCTGGTCCTCGACTGGGACGGTGCCACGAGCAAGCGGGAACGCTGGTGGCAGGCGGCAGCCCGAGGCTTCCGCTTCACGGTGCCGGAGGGCACCGAGGGGCAGTCCGCCGGCCAGCAGCTACGTGGCGAGATGTTCGCCCGCAACGCCGATGCGCCCCAGCAGTGGCTGCTGCACGAGGAGCCCCGGCTGGACCCCGAGTGGCGCGCGCTGGCCGGCATGGCCGACACGCGGTTCGTGGCCACCGCCGACGAGCTGCGGCAACTGGAGGAGTCCATTGAAGAGCTGATCGCCCCGTACGTGCGGCGCAAGGAGGGGTCGGCCCCGCCCGACGCGCGGATCGTCCGGATGCTGCGCTACCTGCTGCCCGAGCCGGTGGACGAGGCCCCGGCCGAGGCCGGCGACGACGACGCGGCCACGTCGTGACCGCCGCCACCGACGTCCCCGCCGACACCGGGCCCCCGCCGCCCCTGCACCGCGACCGGCGGTTCCGCACCTTCTGGATCAGCGAGACGATCTCCCACTTCGGCGATCGGATCAGTGAGCTGGCGCTGCCGCTGATCGCCGTCACCCTGCTCACCGCGACACCCGTGCAGGTCAGCATCCTCACCGCGCTGATCTGGCTGCCCAACCTGCTGGGCCTGTTCCTGGGCGCCTGGGTGGACCAGCGCACCCACAAGCGGCGACTGCTGATCATCGCGGATCTGATCCGCGCCGCCGTGCTGCTCAGCCTGCCGGTGGCCTACCTGTTCGACGCGATCACCCTCACCCAGCTCTACCTGGTGGCACTGCTCACCGGCTTCGGCGCGGTGCTCTTCGCCATGGCGCGTCAGGCGTTCTTCGTCGGCCTGGTGCCGCGATCGGCGTACGTGGACGCGAACAGCAAGATGAGCATGAGCCGGTCGCTGTCCTTCATCGCCGGCCCGGCCGTCGGCGGTGGGCTGGTCCAGGCGCTCAGCGCGCCGATTGCGATCGTCGTGGACGCGGTCTCCTTCCTCGGCTCCGCGCTGCTGCTCAGCCGCATCCCGGTGACCGAGCCCCCGCCCCCGCCGCGTCGGACGTCCACTCTCGGCCTGGTCCGCGAAGGGCTCGCGCTGGTGCTGCGGCACCCGGTGCTACGGGCCGCCCTCGGCTGCACCAGCACGGTCAACTTCTTCACCTTCATCGCCGGCGCGCTGCTGGTGCTCTACGCCAGCCGCGAACTCGACCTGTCGGCCGGCGCGATCGGCATCGCCCTCGGTTTCGGAGCGCTCGGCGGATTCGCGGGCGCGGCGCTCGCACCTCGGGTCTCCCGCGCCATCGGTCTGGGCCGTACCGCCATGATCGGTGCGGTGCTCTTCCCCGCGCCACTGGCGCTGACCGCGCTGGTGTCCGGACCCACCTGGACGAAGGTGGCCATGCTGGCGGCCATCGAGCTGGTCTCCAGCGTCGGGGTGATGCTGATGGACGTGAACCTCAACGCCCTCCTCATCGCCGTGACACCCGACGACGCGCTGGGACGCCGGGCCGGTGCCTACAGTGCCGTCAACTACGGCATCCGACCCCTCGGCGCGCTGGTCGGCGGTGCGTTGGGCACCACCATCGGGCTGCGACCCACCCTGGCCATCGCCGGCCTCGGTGGCGTGCTCGCCGTGCTGTGGTTGCTCGCGTCACCGGTGCGCCACATCCAGACCATCGACGCCGCCTGACGGCTGCGGCGGCGCTTGCCGGTGCCGTCGTCAGCCGCTCGGTTCGCCTTGGCCTGGGTCCGTGGCCCAGGCCAGCGAAGGTCAGGCGGCCTCGGCCAACAGGATCCGGGCCAGCTCGGTGGGCTGGGAGAACATCGGCCAGTGGCCGGTGTCCATGGTGACCAGTCGCCAGCGGTCACTGGTCAGCAGTTTCGCCACCGTGTCGTTGGGCTCCGGCCCGTCGAGAAGGCACTTGACGTACGTCGCCGGCAGCTCACCCAACGGCCGGGTCAGCACGGCCGGCTCGGTCAGTGTGGCCCCCGGATGGGGTGTGGAGCCCTCGATCAGCCGGGCGACCTGCTCGTCGGTGAGGCCCTGACCGTCGAAGTCGGCTGCGCCGAGCGGAGCCCAGTAGCCGTTGTTGTCGGCGATCTGCGCCTCGAAGGCCGCCTGGCCCTGCCACCAGCCGGAGGCGAACGACCCACCGTCGACCGGAACCTCGGAGTCCACGAAGACCACCCGGCTCAACCGCTCGCCGATCCGCTCGGCGGCCTGACCCACCGGAATGCCCGAGTAGCTGTGCCCCACCAGCACCACATCGTGCAGGTCGCCGCGTTCAACCTCGTCAACGATGTCCTGCACGTGGGTCTGCTGCCCGGCGGGCACCCCCTGCTTCTCGCCGAGACCGGAGAGGGTCAACGCGTGCGTGCCGTGGCCGGCCGCCCGAAGTGGTGCCACCACCTCGTCCCATGCCGACGATCCCAGCCACGCCCCCGCCACCAACACGAAATCAGCCATGGCCGGGAGCCTAACGCCGAGCTGCGACAGGTCGGCTGGTCACGACCAGGTGCGGGCCTCGGCCTCGAACACCTCCGGTGGACTCGCCACCGGAAGCACGCAGAGCAGGTGGCCACCGGGCGCCCGCAGGATCCGGCACTCCAGCCACTGCGACACCTCGGTGGCACCCAGGGCCGTCAACCGTCCGGTCTCAGCTGGCACGTCGTCGGTTTCGATGTCGAGGTGGAAGCGCGGCGTATCGTCGACCGCCTGGATCGCGGTGACCAGCCCCGGCAGTGCCTCGTGCAGGCCGACGAACTGCGGCTCGGCCGGATCGGACCGGGTGCTGACGCCGAGCGCCGCCGACCAGAACTCCGCCGCCCGGGCGGCCTCCGCCTCGGGAGCGTCGATCAGCAGCGCGTACACGCGGCTTCGGTGCATGCCGGCCAGGATATCGAAGATGTACATGTGTTGCTCGACGCGGCGCGTGCCACGCGGTGACCGCGAAGGGTCAGCCGGTGGCGTCGAGGTGGGCCGCGATCCGCCTCGGCAGCGGATAGCTCCGTTCGGCCGGCAGGTGGTCCGTGGCCGCCCGCACGTCACGGGCCCGCACCAGTTCCCGTACGCGGTGGACAGTGGGGGTGATGTCCGTGACGCTGACCGTCCAGTCGTCGACGTACCGGGCGACGGCTTCGCCGGACAGTCCGACCTGCACGGACCGGTAGGGCAACGCGCTCAGGTGCAGTGTCCGTTCCGGATCCCACTGCACCCGTACCGGGCTGGCCTTGAGTTGCCGCGACCAGGTCGCCCGGTCACCGTGCAGGCCCTGGTCGTAGTGACTCAGACAGGCTCGCGCCAGCGCCCACTCGAAGCCCTCCCGCGTGATGTCGATGGACAGCACGCGCTCCTGCCCAGGCTTGGTGGCCCACCCGCAGCGGTACATCATCCACAGGAACGACGGCTTGATCCAGGTCATCCGGTCACGTTTGAAGGGGGCCACGAAGCGACCGGCGGCCACCGCCGGCAGCGCGATCTCCGGTGGGTACGCCTGGTACACGGTGATCGTGTCGGCCGAGAAACGAGCACGGATCTGGCGGGCAGGAACGGACACCCCGCGATCTTCGCCCATCGGACCGCATCCTCTCCACCGGGATTTCGTACCCCGGGGCCGGGGGAGACCCGGTGCGGACCGGCGGCTGGATTGAGCACTCAGGCGTGGTCCCGGGCGGGCGGCCCGGTCTCAACGGGCATCCGGTAGATCTGGACCGGGTATTCGACGGCCGAGACCCCGCCGTTGAGCCCGGCGGTCAGGTGCAGCTGGGCCGCCGGCATCCAGAGCCGGGCATCGGCGTCGAGCCACATCGCGTCCACCCAGGCCAGTCGGGGGTCGGCGACGAGTGTCCGTACGCTGCGGTCGGGTGCGAGGACGAGGACCCGCCGTCGTTCCAGGTCGCTGAGGTAGATGGTGCCGGTGGCGTCGATGGCCGTGCCGCCGGTGCTGGGTGTGTCACACCAGCCTTCGACGCTCCGGGCCAGTTCGTCGGCGGACACCGACGGGTCGTCCAACCAGCGGGTGGCGATCCGGGACATCCCGCCGGAGGCCGGCTGGTAGTAGAGCCAGCGACCGTCCGGCGACACCTCCAGCTGGTCCACGTGCAGGCGTACCTCGGCGCCGTCCGGGTCACGCAGCGCGCGACCGTCGGCGACCACCGGGCCGCCCGCCGTGCTCGGATGCCCGTCCAGCACCCGTCTCGACCGACCCGAGTCGAGGTCGAGCACGATGAGGCCGGCCGCCCCGGCGTCGCTGAGATACGCCAGCCGGCCGTTGAATCGGACGTCGTCGACGTAGCTGCCCGGGTGTACCGCCTCGTCGAGGTGGTAGACCCGCTCCACGTGGTCGTCGTCCGGGTCGACCGCGATCAGCCGAGCGCCGCCCGGCACCTGCGCGCCGCCGATCCGCGGCGACCCCGAGTCGACGATCCACAACCGGCCATCCGGGCCGGCGCGCAACCCGTTGACGTGCACGAACGCCCCGCTCGGCGGCTGGTCGGCACGGTTCCACGCGGCGTCGGGGTAGGGGACACGGCGGCCGTCCGGCAGCGCCTCCACCACCTGCGCGCCGGGCCGATCCGCCGACGGGTAACTCAGGAACACCCGATCGCGCACTGTGGTCACCCCCGTGCACACCCGGTCTTCCTGGAGCACCGGCGTCAACCGGCGACTTTCCTCGGTGTGCAGCGACGACATCGACCTGCTCCTCACCCGCCCGGCGGCGCCTCGGCTTCAGCCGGTAACCGACGGCTACGGCCGTCCGGCGCGGTATCCCCGGAGCGTGCCGGCCGAAACCGCCGGTCGCAGGACACCGCCGGCGCTCATCCGGCGGCACTCTGCCCTCGGCGCTCAGCCGATCGGCGGTGCCGGGGGGCCGACCCGGGCGGCGAGCCGCTTCGGGGCCATGACGCAGTAGCTCTCGGTGAGCAACTCACCCACCTCCTCCCAGTCGGTGTTCCCGTCCAGGACCATGCCCATCACGTTCGGACTCCAGTCCGGTTTGTAGAAGGGGTGCCCCGTGGCGAGGAGCCCGGCGATCTCGTCGAGTGGCGACCGGAAGGTCAGCAGGCAGGCCGGCTGGTCGAGGGCGGCAGCCCGTGCGTGCACCGGCTGGCGATCGGGGTCGACGGTGAGCACGTGGGCGATGGTCCGCTTGCGGACCCGCCAGCGGGTGCCCACCCAGGCGGGCTCCTCGTAGGTCTCCGGCAGCCCGAGACAGATCGGCCGCAGCCGGTCGAGGACCTCGGGCGGAACGTCTCCGGGTGCGGTCACGGACAACGACGCTAACCGGTCGGTGTGACAAGTTCCGCTCGTCCAAGCCCGCCCGGGCCGGTGGTGCGCGCCCTGCCGATCCGCGAGGATGGGCGGGGCGACAGTGGGCCGTCGCCCCGGCCCGACCCGCCCCCGTGCCCGCTGAGGAGTGCCGTGCCGTCCACCCTGCTCTCCCGCCGTGACCTCGACTTCCTGCTGCACGAGTGGCTGCGGGTGTCCGAGCTCGTCGAGCGCCCCCGCTACGCCGAGCACTCCCGGGAGACCTTCGACGACGCCCTGGATCTCGCCGAGCGGGTGGCCACCGAGCAGTTCGCCCCGCACAACCGCGCCGCCGACCTGGCCGAGCCCACCTTCGACGGGCAGCGGGTGCGGCTGATCCCGCAGGTCCGTGCGGCGTTGGACAGCTTCGCCGAGACGGGTCTGCTCACCGCCGGGTTGGACGCCACGGTCGGTGGCCTGCAACTGCCGCACGCCGTCGCGGCCGCCTGCTTCACCTGGTTCCAGGCCGCCAACGTGGCCACCTCGGCCTACCCGTTCCTCACCCTGGGCAACGCCAACCTGCTGCTGGCTCACGGCAGCCCCGAGCAGGTGGACACCTACGTCCGACCCATGCTGGACGGCCGGTTCTTCGGCACCATGTGCCTGTCCGAGCCGCACGCCGGCAGCTCGCTGGCCGACATCACCACCCGTGCCGAGCCGCAGCCGGACGGCACGTACCGGCTCTTCGGCACCAAGATGTGGATCTCCGGTGGCGACCACGAGTTGGCCGAGAACATCGTCCACCTGGTGCTGGCGCGCATTCCGGGCGCGCCGCCCGGCGTCAAGGGCATCTCGCTGTTCATCGTGCCGAAGGTGCTGGTCGGCGCGGACGGGTCGCTCGGCGAGCGCAACGACGTGGCGTTGGCCGGGCTCAACCACAAGATGGGGTTCCGGGGCACCACCAACACCCTGCTCAGCTTCGGCGACGGGGCGCACACCCCGGCCGGCCGCCCCGGAGCGGTCGGTCACCTGGTCGGCGCGCCGCATCAGGGCCTGGCGCAGATGTTCCACATGATGAACGAGGCCCGGATCGGGGTCGGGGCGGGCGCCACCGCGCTGGGCTACACCGGCTATCTCAAGAGCCTGGCGTACGCGAAGGAGAGGCCGCAGGGCCGGCCGGTCGGCGCGAAGGACCCGGCCGCCGCGCAGGTGCCGATCATCGACCACCCCGACGTACGACGGATGCTGCTGGCCCAGAAGAGCTACGTGGAGGGGGCACTGGCGCTGGTGCTCTACTGCGCGCGGTTGCTCGACGAGCAGAAGACCGCCCCGGCCGAGGCCGACCGGGAGCGCGCGCACCTGCTGCTGGACGTGCTCACGCCGATCACGAAGAGTTGGCCGTCGCAGTGGTGCCTCGCCGCCAACGACCTGGCGATCCAGGTGCTCGGAGGTGCCGGCTACACCCGCGACCACGACGTGGAGCAGCACTACCGGGACAACCGGCTCAACCCGATCCACGAGGGCACCCACGGCATCCAGGCACTGGATCTGCTGGGGCGCAAGATGATCATGCAGGGCGGCGCTGGTCTCACCCTGCTGACCACGACGATCGGCGACACGGTCGAGCGGGCCCGCAAGGTCGGGGGAGAGGCATCCGAGCTGGCCGACCGGCTGGCCGCCGCGGTGGACCGGATAACCGCGGTCACCCGTCGACTGTGGGCCGACGGTGACCCGGTGCTCGCGCTGGCCAACGCCAGCGCCTACCTGGAGGCCGTCGGGCACGTGGTGATCGCGTGGATGTGGTTGGAGCAGGTGCTGGCGCTGCCGGCGGAGGGTGCCGGCGACGCGTTCCACGCCGGCAAGCGGCAGGCCGCCCGCTACTTCTTCACCGTCGAGTTGCCCCGGACCGGCCCGCAGTTCGATCTGCTGGAGAGCCGGGACCGCACCACGCTCGACATGCGCCCGGACTGGTTCTGACCGCTCCCGCCGCCGGTCACCGTCGGCGGGACTGGTGGCTCATGGCCTGCCGCCCCTTGACGAAGCCCCAGACGATCACGATCACCAGCGCGATCACACCGATGATGACCAGCCAGCGGACCGCCTCGAGAAACAACCCGAGCAGGATCAGCACGCCGGCGACCACGCCGACAACCCAGAGCAGTGCACGCATGTCGACCTCCCGTAACCGGCCGCGCCTGGTGCGGCCGGCCCCGGCTCCTCGTTCCCCATCCGGCCGACACCATGCGCGAGCGGCATACCGGAGTCGATCAGGGGCCGGTACGCGCCACGTAGACGGTGTTGGCCGACTCCCCACCGGTCAGCGGATTGGCGAACGGCACGACATGCGCGCGTACGCTCGCGAACACCTCGGTCAGCGCGGCGGTGAACTCGGCGTCCGGCGGGTCGTCCGACCAGAGCGCGAAGACGCCCTCGGGGCGCAGCAGGGCGGCCAGGCGACGCAACCCGGCCGGCGGGTAGAACGCCGCGTGGCTCGGGTGCAGGACGTTACGCGGGGAGTGGTCGACGTCGAGCAGCACCGCGTCGAACCGCCGGCCGGGCACCTCGGCGTCGAAGCCGATCTCCCCGGCCACCGCCGCGAAGAAGTCGGCCTGCACGAAGCGGGTCCGGGGGTCCTCGGCGAGCCCCGCCGCGAACGGCAGCAGCCCTCGTTGGTGCCAGTCGATCACGTCCTCGATCGCCTCCACCACGAACAGTGAGCGCACCCGGGGGTCGCCCAGCGCCGCGCAGGCGGTGTAGCCCAGCCCGAGCCCGCCCACCACCACGTCGAGCGAGTCACCGGCCACCTCGGCGAGACCGAGCCGGGCCAGCTCGATCTCCGCGACCGGGAAGAGGCTGGACATCAGGTACTCGTCGTCGAGCTTGACCTCGTACACCTCGACCTGGAGTGCGGGGTCCCGGCGTCGGCGCAGGCTGATCGCGCCGATCGGGGTTTCCCGCCAGGCCAGCTCTTCGAAACGCGCGCCCACGGGTGCCCTCTCGCCGCCGGATTCGTCCACGGATGGTACCGGTTGCCCCGCGACGGGCGGCCACGCAGGGTCCACGGGACATCGACGCAGCGCATATCCTGTGCCCGGCCGATCCACCGGAGGGGACTCATGCCGTCGCGGCAGGACCAGCTGCACTCCTACCAGTTCAGCGTCCAACGGGCGGTCGCCGCCCTGGTCATGCGGGAGACCGACCCCGCGCAGTCGCCGTTTCGGCGGCTGGCCGGCGCCGGCCTGGCCAGCGTCCTGGTCGCGGCGATCGGGCTCGGTGGATTCGCCCTCTACGGCCTGTTCGCCGGCGGCGGCAAGGGGTGGCGCGACCCGGGCGCGGTGATCGTGGAGAAGGAGTCCGGGGCCCGGTTCGTCTACCGCGAGCAGAAGCTGCACCCGGTGCTCAACTACGCCTCGGCGCTGCTCATCGTCGGTGCGGACCGATCGAAGACCGTCCTGGTGTCCCGACGCACGATCGACGGGGTGCCGCGCGGGCTGCCATTGGGCATCGCCGACGCACCCGACTCGCTGCCCGCTCCGGGCCGGCTGGCCGCGACGGCGTGGACTGTCTGCTCGACGGTCCCGGCCGGTACGGGCGTCGAGGCGCCCCGCTCCGCGTTGCTGATCGGCACCGAGCCCGGCGTTGGTCGGCCGTTGGGCGATGACGCGCTGCTGCTGCGCCACCCCGACGGTGGGCTGCACCTGGTCTGGCACCAGCGCCGTTACCTCGTCCGTGATCCGAGCCGGGTGCTGGCGGCGCTCGCCACCACCCGGGCCCAGGCGGTTCGGGTGGCGCCGGCACTGCTCAACTCGCTGCCCGCCGGCACCGACCTCGCCCCACTCGACCTGCCCGCGCTGGGTCGGCCCGCCACCCGGGTGCCGGGCGCGGCGATCGGCACGGTCTACCTGGTGAGCAACTCCGGTGGCGGTCGGCAGTACGCGGTGGCGCTGGACGCCGGCCTGGCCGGCATCACCGAGTTGCAGGCGGGGTTGTTGCTGGCCCGCACCGGGCAGGTCGAGCCGGTGCCGATGACGTTGGGTCGGTTCGCCGCGCTGCCCACGGTGCCTGACCTGGCCCCGACCGGCCCGAACGCCCCGCCACCGACCCCGCCCCGGCTTGCGGCCGGCGACGGTGGGGCGCTCTGCACCCGCATCGGCGACGACGGCGGGGTCGGTGAGGTGCGCTGGGGCGTACCGCTGCGGGACCTGACGGCCGTGCCCCGCACCGCGCCGACCGGCGGAGCGGTGCTGGCCGACCACGTGGTGGTGGAGCCGGGCCGCGGCGCGGTGGTCGAGGCCGCCGCGGCGCCCGGCGCGACCGGCGGCGCGGTCTCCGTGGTCACCGACCTGGGCCGACGGTACGTGCTGGCCGACCGGGAGGTGCTCCCGATGCTCGGCTACCGCGACGTGCGGCCGGTGCGGCTACCGGCCGGGCTGGTCAGCCTGGTGCCTGCCGGTGCCACCCTCGACCCGGCCGCCGCCCGCGCCGTCGCCGCCCGGGACTGAGGGCGGCCAGGCCCGCGGCGTGCCAGCGCGCCGGCGGTGAGGTGTGCCGGCGGTGATCAAGAGGTTTGCGTCAGGACTTGGCGCGATGCTGACGCAAACCTCTTGATCATCGGAGAGCAACGCGCGGCGGGCGGTGCTCAGTCGGCAGGGCGGCGCAGGACGGTGACCGCGAACGGGGCGTCGTCGCGCCACGGGCGCAGGTCCCAGGTGGCGAAGCGCTGCTCCACGCGCAGCCCGGCGGCCACCGCGTCGGCATCGAACGCGGTCAGCGGGTAGCCGCGCTCAGTGCCGAAACCCACGGTCAGCACGCCATCGGGTCGCAGGTGCGCGGCCACCCGGCGCAGCACCTCCGGTTCGGTGCCGACGGCGACGAAGGCGAGCACGTTGCCGGCCAGCACCGCCGCGTCGAACGGTTCCGCCTCACCCAGCGCCGGTAGATCCAGCTCGGCGAGGTCGGCGACCAGCCACGTCGGGCCGGGGTAGTCGGCGCGTGCGGCATCGACCAGCGCGGGGTCGGCGTCCACCCCGACCACCGTGTGCCCCCGCTCAGCCAGCGCGGCACCGACGCGGCCGGTGCCGCTGCCGGCGTCGAGAATGCGGGAGCCGGGCGCGACGAGGGCGTCCACCAGTCGGGCCTCGCCGGCCAGGTCCGCGCCCTCGGCCGCGAGCTTGCGGAACCGGTCGATATACCACTGTGAGTGCTCAGGACCGGTGTCGGTCGCCCAGCGGGTCGGGTTGGCCATGAGGCCACCGTATCCGGGCCGGTGGGGGCCTGGCGGGCGACCCGGACGAGACCGTCATCCCTTCTCCGCGCCGCTGGTCAGCCCCTCGGTGAGCAGCCGTTCGCTGGCGAAGAAGAGGATCACGATGGGCAGGGTGAGCACGACCGACCCGGCCATCAGCACCGTCTTGGGCACCTCCACCCCGTCGGCGAGCAGGGACAACCCGAGTGACACCGTCCACCGGTCGGGTTTGTCGACCAGGAACAGCAGGGCGAAGAGGAACTCGTTCCAGGCGATCATGAAGTCGTAGAGCGCGACCGCCATGATCGACGGCATTGCCAGGGGCAGGCTGACCCGGCGGATGATGCCGAGCCGGCCGGCGCCGTCGATGGCGGCGGACTCCTCCAGACTGACCGGGATGGTCTCGAAGTAGTTCTTCAGCATGTAGACCGACACCGGCAACGTCTGCGAGATGTAGACCAGCACCAGACCGAACAGCGAGCCGCGCAGCCCGGCCCGGGTGAAGACCACGAACAGCGGGATAGCGATGACGATCGACGGGAACAGGTAGACCGCCAGGAACAGGAAGTCCACCTGCCTCCGGCCGAAGAACCGCAGGCGGGCCACCGCGTACGCGCCGGGGATCGCGACCAGGAGCGTGAGCACGGTCGCCGCGACGGCGACCAGCCCGCTGTTGCGGATGAAGGTGAGGAAACCCTGGCCGCCGTCGTCGGTGGCCTTGAGCACCTCCGTGTACGTGGCCACTGTCAGCTCACCGAAACCGACCACCAGCGCCCCGGGGTCGAGCAGCAGACGCTCGATGGGGCGCACCGAGAGCACCAGCATGTAGTAGAAGGGGAAGACCGTGATCACCAGGAACACGGCGATCACCAGGCGGCGCAGCCAACGCAGGCTCACCGTCTCGACCACGTCCCGGTCCATCAGCTCACCCTCCGTCCGAAGAAGCGCAGGTAGATCAGCACGAACACGATGAGCACCACGGCCAGCACGACCGCCTGCGCGGCCGCGGCCCCGATGTCGGTACGGGCGGTGAGGAACTCGTACACCCGGACGCTGACCACCTCGGTGCCGGCCGCACCGCCGGTGAGCAGGTAGACGTCGTCGAACTTGTTGAACGTCATGATGAAGCGCAGCACGCCCAGCAGGGCGATCACCGGCAGCAGTTGCGGCAGCAGGATGTGCCGGAACCGCTGGGTGGGGGTGGCGCCGTCGACCCGGGCGGCCTCCTCCAACTCGCCGGGCACCGCCTGGAGCCGGGCCAGCAGGAACAGGAACGCGAACGGGAAGTACCGCCACGCCTCGAAGACGATCACCGTGGCCAGCGCGGTCGACTCCTGGGTGAGGAACGGCACCGGGGCGTCCCAGCCGAGCAGGCGTTGACCCCACGCGTTGACGATGCCGAGCTGTGGGTCGAGCATCACCTGCCAGACGAACGTCACGGCGACCACCGGCGCCACGTACGGCAGCAGCATGGACGCCCGGACCAGGGTGCGACCCCGGAACGGGCGGCGGACGACCAGGGCGGCCACCAGGCCGAGCAGTATCGACCCGACGGTGCCGCCGATGCTGTAGATCAGCGTGACCCACAGCGTCTCGGCGAAGCCCGGGGTGTGCAGCACCCGGTCGATGTTGTCCATGGTGAACTCGCCGAACAGGCCGGTCTTGCGCAGTGTGGCCAGCCGGACCCGCTGGAAGGCGAGCACCAGGGTCCACACGATCGGGATGCCGATGACCGCGATGGTGACGAACAGGGTCGGTGCTACCAGCGCGAGCCCGGCCCGGGATTCGCGGCGGCGCAGGGTCAACGGTCGGCGCCGGGGTGGCGCCGACCGCTCCCTGGTGGGGGAGCGGCCGGGGCCGGGCGCGGTGGTGGTCAATTGACGCCCGCCTTGATGGCGTCCACGTCCTTGGTGGCGCGGTCGGCGGTGGCCGCCGCGTCGGACTTGCCGGAGACGAGGTCGCCCAGCACCTTCGCCACCGGCAACTCGCCGAGCATGGCGCCGACGAGTTTGCCCTGCCCCTGACTGAGACCCCAGCGCCCGAAGGTGTCCGGGCTGCGGCGCAGCGTGGCCAGCACCTCGTCGCCATACACGTCGGCGAGGGGCTTCTTCGCGTCCACGCCCGCCTGGCTGGTGTTCCAGGCGGTCAGGTACGCCTCCGGCTCGGCGGGGGTGCCCTTGCGCACCGGGAAGCGGCCCTCGGGGGACATGCCGAACCAACGCGGGTAGCCGTCACCGAGCATGTACTCCACGAAGGACTTCGCCGGGTCGGTCGCCGCACCGTCGAGAACCGCCCATGAGCTGATCTCGCCGTACTGGGCCGGTTCGGTGCCGTTCGGGCCCTTGATCGCGGTGACGAACCCGCTGTTCTTCGCGAGGAACGCCGGGTCCGCCTGGCACTGGGGGCAGGTCGGTTTGGCGTCGTTGCGCAGCCCCGCCAGCTCGTCGAGGATGAACGGCGACCAGATCACCATGGCCGCCTTGCCCGCGAAGTAGGTGGCCCGGGTGGTGTCCACGTCCTGCGCGCCCTTGACCGAGCTGGTGCGGATCAGGTCACCGTAGAAGCGGAACGCCTCGACGCACTGGGGCGAATCCAGTGTCACCTTCCCCGACTCGTCGGTGAGCTGGCAGCCGTTGGCCAACGCCACGTGCTCGAAGGTCTGCTGGGTGAACACGTCGCTGGGGGCGGTCGCCGCGGTGATGCCGGCGACGCCGCCGGTGTTCAGTCGGGCCGCGGCGGCGGTGATCCGCTCGTACGTGTCGGGGGCGGGCAGGCCGGCCGCGGCGAACAGGTCCTTGCGGTAGACGAGCAGCTGCCCCCAGCCGTCGCTGGGCACGGAGAGCTGCTTGCCGTCGTCGGAGGTGAGCTCCAGCGCTCGGGGGGAGAACGTCTGCCTGCCCAGCTTGTCGACGACCTCCGTGTTCGCCGAGGTGTGCAGCAGCTCGTTGCCGGCGAGCGTACGGATGCCGGCGAGGGAGACCGACCCGACGACGTCGGGCAGGTCGCCCGCGGCGGCGTTGGCGGCGATCAGGGAGGGGAACTGGTCCTCGTTGACGGTCACGAGATCGACCTGGATCCCGGTCTTGGCGGTGAAGTCGGCGATGATCGCCTTGGTGGCGGTGACCCGGTCGGCCACGTCTTCCAGGCTCCAGACGGTGATCTTTTTGCTGTTGCTGTCTGGTTCGTCGTCGCCGCAGGCCAGCAGGGTGGACGCTGCTAGTGCCATGATCAGGGTGGTGGCGAGTATCCGCCTCGGAGGTGCTGACATCGGTGGCACTCCTCTCGAAGGGTACATGCCGGATTCAACACCTTCGATTGATCAATAACAAGACATATTGCGATTTTGTGTCTATCCTGGAGCCCAGTGCTACCGGGATGTGACACATGGGCAACTGGGTGGTCTCTCTCGCCGGGCCTCGACGGATCAGCCTCGAGCCCTGCCCGCCGGATCCGCTCGGCCCCGGCCAGGTCCGGGTCCGCACCTGTTACTCGGGCATCTCCGCCGGCACCGAGCTGACCCTCTACCGGGGCAGCAACCCCCGACTCAGCAAGGACTGGGACGACGCCGCCCGGATGTTCGTCCCCCGACAGACGCCGGTGCCCTACCCGTTGATCGGCTTCGGCTACGAAGAGGTCGGGGAGGTCATCGAGGTCGCACCGGACGTCACCGACCGGCATCCGGGGCAGCTCGTCTGGGGCATCTGGGGGCACCGGGCCGAGGCCGTGCTCGCCGCCGACGCGATCCGCGTGCTCCCCACCGGGCTGGACCCGCTCGCCGCGGTCTTCGCCCGCCCCGGCGCCATCGCGCTGACCGCGGTGCTCGCCGGCGACCTGCACCTCGGCGACTGGGTCGGCGTCTTCGGCCAGGGCGTCATCGGGCTGCTCGCCACCCGACTCGCGGTGCTCTCCGGGGCCCGGGTGGTGGCCGTCGACCCGGTTCCCGACCGGCTGGAGCACGCCGCCCGATACGGCGCGTGCTCCATCGTGGACGCCACTCTCACCTCCGCCGCCGCCGTGCTGCGCCAGGCCACCGACGGCCGGGGGGCCGACGTCTGTCTGGAGTTGTCCGGCGCGTACCCGGCGCTGCACGAGGCGATCCGCTCCACCGCCCATGCCGGCCGGGTCGTGGCCGCCGGCTTCTACCAGGGCCAGGCCGACGCGCTCGGCCTCGGCGAGGAGTTCCACCACAACCGCATCCAGTTGGTGGCGGCCCAGGTCTCCGGGCCCACCCCCGCGCCGAGCATGGCCGGCCGGTGGACCGGAGACCGGGTCGCGCAGACCTTCATGGACCTGGTGGCCGACCGCAGCGTCGACCCGCTGCCACTGGTCAGCCACATCGTCGACGCCAGCGCGGTCGCCGACGCCCTCGCGCTGCTCGACCGCGGCGCCGGTGACGTCCTCCAAGTCGTGCTGAGGTTCTCATGACCACCATCGCGCTGGCCTGTCAGGAGCAACTCCTGCCGGGCACCAACCTGATCCAGAAGTACGCCCTCGCGGCCGCCCTCGGCTACCAGGGCATCGAGCTACGCGGCCGGGGCGACCTGGCGTTCGCCCGCCGGCTGCCCGAGCTGCGCCGGGCCCGCGCCGCCGGGGTGGTGATGCCCACCGTCTGCGTCGAGATGGGCCACTTCATCGGCGACTTCGACCCCGCCCGGTCCGCCGACGCCGTCCGTAACCTGCGCTCCCAACTCTCGGTGATCGCCGAGCTGGGCGGCGTCGGCGTGATGACCCCGGCCGCCTGGGGGATGTTCTCCCGACGACTGCCGCCGTTCGAGCCGCCCCGGGCCCCGGACGGCGACCGGCAGGTGCTCCTCGACGCCCTCGGCGAGCTGGGCGAACACGCCCGGGCCGAGGGGGTCACCCTCTTCCTGGAACCCCTCAACCGGTACGAGGACCACATGGTCAACCGTCTCGACGAGGCGGTGGCGCTCTGCGCCGCGCTCGGGCTGCCGTCGGTCCGGGTCGTCGCCGACACCTTCCACATGAACATCGAGGAGGACGACGTGCACCGCGCGCTGCGCGCCGCCGCGCCGTACCTCGGGCACGTACAGGTCAGCGACTCCAACCGGTACCAGCCCGGCGCCGGCCACCTGGACTGGCCGGCGCTGGTGCGTACCCTGCTCGAACTGGACTACCGGGGCTGGCTGGCCCTGGAGTGCCGGCTTCGCGGTGACCCGGTCCGGGCCCTGCAACAGGCCGCCACCGTGCTGCGACACGCGCTGCCCCGGCGGGCCGCCGCGTGACCGCCGACGCCGGGCCGACAAGCGTCGATGCGACCGCCGACGGGATCGGTGACGCCGGAGTGACCCGCGCCGACGGCGCCGGCACGGGTGGCCCGGCCGACGTGGCCGGGCTGCGTCGACTCGCGGTCGACACCCTCGAGGCCAACTGGGAGCACGACCACACGGTGCCCTCACGCACGCTCTACCCGCACCAGTGGAGCTGGGACTCCGCGTTCATCGCGATCGGGTTGGCCCAGGTTCGCCCCGATCGCGCCTGGCGGGAGCTGGCCAGCCTGTTCCGGGCGCAGTGGGCCGACGGACGGGTGCCGCACATCGTGTTCAACCCGGCACTGCGGGTCGGCGCGTACTTCCCGGGGCCGGAGATGTGGCGTTCGGCCGACGTGCCGGGCGCGCCGACTTTGGCCACCTCCGGCCTGGTCCAGCCGCCGGTGCACGCGCTCGCCGCGTTGCTGGCGTACCGGCGGGTGCCCGACCCCACCGCCCTGGCCGCGCTGCGCCGGCTCTATCCCGCGCTGGTCGCTCAACAGCGCTACCTGGCCGACCGGCGGGACGTGGCCGGTGACGGGCTGGTCTGCATCGTGCACCCGTGGGAGTCCGGGTTGGACAACAGCCCGGCGTGGGACGAGCCGATGGCAGCGGTGCCGGCCGAGGCGGCCGTCATGCGGGCGTACCGTCGGCACGACACCACGCACGCCGACGCCGCGCACCGCCCCACGGACCTGGACTACGCGCGCTACCTGGCGATCGTCGCCGCCTACCGCGACCACGGCTACTCCGACCGGGACCTGGCCGCCGGGCACCCGTTCCTGGTGGAGTGCCCGTTGTTCAACGCGGCGTTCGGGGCCGCCGAACACGCCCTCGCCGAGATCGCCGTGCTCGTCGGCGGCGACCCCGGGCCGCACCGGGCCCGCGCGGCCCGCATCACCGAAGCTCTCCTACGCCGGTTGTACGACCCGGACACCGGCACGTTCCAGCCCCGTGACCTGCGCACCGACCGCCTGGTGAGCGCCCGTACCGTACTCGGGCTGACCCCCCTGATCCTGCCCGACCTGCCGACCCGGCAGGCCGACGCGCTGGTCGTCGAGGCCCGGTCGACGCGCTTCGGGGTGGCCCGTCTCATGGACCGGCCGCTGCCCACCTACGACCGCACCGCACCCGACTTCGAGCCGCTGCGGTACTGGCGCGGGCCGAGCTGGCTCAACATCGGCTGGCTGGTCCGGCGTGGGCTGCTCGGGCACGGGCACCCGGAACTGGCCGCCGGGCTGCGCCGCTCGATGATCGGTCTGGTCGCCGGGGCCGGCTGCCACGAGTACTTCCACCCGGACACCGGCGCCGGGCTGGGCTCACCGGCGTTCAGCTGGACCGCCGCGCTGCTGCTCGACCTGCTCGCCGACTGAGCGCGCTGCCGGGTGGTAGCGTCCCCGATCCCGGCGGCCGTGAGGAGCATCGTGCGCGAGATCGACAAGGTGGCCTGGATCCTCGTCGAGGACGGTCGGGTGCTGAGCACCCGGTCGGTGGGCAAGGACGTCTGGTACCTGCCGGGCGGAAAGCGCGAGCCGGGCGAGACGGACCTGGAGACCCTGCGTCGGGAGATCGACGAGGAGTTGAGCGTCGAGGTCGACGTGCCCGGCGCCGTGCACCTGGGCACCTTCACCGCTCAGGCGCACGGCCACACGACCGGCATCACCGTGCGGATGACCTGCTACCGGGCCGGCTATCGAGGACAACTGCGGCCGGCCAGCGAGATTGCCGAGATGGCCTGGCTCGGGTACGCGGACCGACACCGCACCTCGCCGGTCGACCAGATCATCTTCGACCACCTGCTGGCCGAGGGTCTGCTGGCCTAGTGGCAGTTTGTCGCGGCCGGCCAGGGGTAACCGGCCGAGCGTGACCGACGGCGACGGGTTCCCGTACTTCATCGACGCGGTGTCCCAACGGTCCGGCCTGCCGGCCGAGGAGGCCGCCGTGCTCGCCCGCGCCGTGCTCCAGACGTTGGCCGAGCGGGTGACCGGCGACGCGCCCGGCGATCTCGTCGGGCACCTTCCGAACGAGGTCGACGGCTACCTGAGCGGTCCGGCCCCGGATGCGGCCGGGCCCTCCGCTCCGGCCCCGGATATGGCCGGGACGGCCCTTCCGGCCCCGGATCCGGCCGGGGCGCTCGGCCCGGATGCCGGCGTCGACGGCTTGACCAGCGGGGTGGGCCTGGAGGTCGGCGGTGCCGGCGCGACCCCGATGGAGGCCGGTCCGACGGAGTTCCTTCGTCGGGTGGAACGGCGTGCCGGGGTCGACCCGGCCACCGCCCGGGCCGGAACCGGCGCCGTCTTCGCGACGTTGCGGACGGCCATGACGGTACGGGAATTCCGGGAGATGGTGGCGCGACTGCCGCGCGACGGCGGAGGTGGGGCCACGCCCACACCGCCGGTTGACAGAGCGGGTTGAGGGATTAACGCTCTGTCAGGTACTTTCGCCTCCTCATGCGAGCGATACCGGGCTGGGCGACGTTGCGGATGGTCCGATCGCAGGTGCGGAACACACCAGGCCGCAGCCTCGCGGTGTTCTCCGCTGTACTGGTCGCGACCACCGGGTTCACCGTGCTCACGGGTGCCGCGAGCACCTCCCGCCTGGTCGCGAGCGGTTCCGTCGACGGGCAGTTCCGTCCGTCGTACGACATCCTGGTCCACCCCGCGGCACCGGCCACCGGCCTGCTCCACCAGGACCGGCCCACCGCTGCCTACGGCGGCATCGGGCTGGACCAGTGGCGGCTGATCGAGGGGATCTCCGGCGTCGAGGTGGCCGCCCCGCTGGCGGTCCTCGGCATCGCCGATCTCCGAGTCGAGCCGCGGGTGGACCTGACCGACCAGGTCGACAGGTCGGCCGAGCGGCAGGTCATCGAGGTCGCTCCCCGGATCAGCGGAGAACGCGGGTTGAGCACGTTGACGGCGGCGCCAACCTACGTCTATGTGTCGCGACGACCGCTGGTGCCGCTGGCGGACATCAGCGACCAACGGTTCGTATACGCCGATGGCACCCGGGTCCGCCAGGCCACCTCCGCCGCCGAGTGCCCCGGCACCGGTGGTGGCGGCACATTGGAGGTGCAGCCCGACGGCCAGCGTCGTCAGGTGTGCGACATCGCCGCCGCCAGCTTCGATCCCGACGCCCGGCGGACCCAGGTCAGTAACATCGAGACGTACCAGTTGCTCGCGGACGGCACCTTTCGGCGTGCCTCCGTCTACACGTCCGGGCGTCCGGCGTCGGTGGTGCCCGCCACCGCCCGGCTGGAGATCCGGCTGCCAAAGGTGCTACCCATGCTCGTCGCCGCGATCGATCCGGCGGCTGAGGCGCGCCTGGTCGGCCTGGACCGGGCGGTACGCCAGGGCCGCTACCTGACCAGCACCGATGCCGTCGCTTCGGCGGCCCCGGATGCCCTGTCCTCCGCGCTGCCCACGAGCAGCCCGGCCGGCCGGACACTGCCGGTGCTCGCCGCCGACGACATCGCGATCGACGAGCGGGTGGACATTGCCGTGTCCCGGCTGACCGGCCGGGCGGCCGACCAGGTGCCCGGCACCGCGACTCAGGCGCTCTGGCCGCTGTTGCACAACTCGGCGACGGGCCCGCCGCAGGCGCTCCAGCATGACCTGGCGCAGATCTACCGCGACCGGCTCGACTCCGCACTGGCCGAGCGGGCCCCACTGGCCGGCATCATGGCCCTGCTCCGGCCCGGGCCGCCGACCTACTCGCCGCAACCCGACGGGCGCGATCGGATGTTGCCCCGATCCGACGGAGTCGAATCGGCCGACCCCACGATCGACGACGTGTGGCGAGACTCGTGGTTCAGTACGGGCGGTGTCGGGACGGCGGATCCAGTGAGTCTGATCGAGCAGTCGTCGTGGTCGGTCACCGCGGTGGGCAGCTTCGCACCGGATGCGCTCGAATCCACCGCCGGCGCCGCGCAACAGGCCCTCAACCTCTACCGTCGGAGCCCCCCGGTGGGCGCCGACGCGCGCTCCCGGGGTCTGCTCGGCGACCGCCCACTGCTTCCCGGAGACGACCCGCTCGGTTATCCGCGTCGCGCGCCCAGTCTGGTGACCAACCTGACCGTGGCCGGTGAGCTGTACGCCAGCGTCGCGCCCGCGACCGCGGCCGCTCCGGTGAGTTCGGTGCGGGTCCGGGTCGCCGGGATCGACCGGTTCGACGAGGTGACCCGGGAGCGGGTCCGGATGGTGGCTGACGAGATCGTCCGACAGACCGGCCTGACCGTCGAAATCGTGCTGGGCGGTTCGACGGTCCGTAGCCCGGTGCTGCTGCCTGCCGGCGAGTTCGGCCGCCCCGAGTTGGACCTGTTGGAGGCGCGTACCCGCAAGGGCGTCGCGACCGAGATTGTCACCGCCGTGGACCGCAAGAACATCATGCTGCTCGGGCTGCTGCTGGTGGTCTGCGCCCTGCTGGTCGGCAACGCGGTGTCCACGGCGGTCCGGGTTCGTCGACGTGAACTCGCCGTACTGGCCTGCATCGGCTGGCCCGGCTGGCGGCTGAGCCTGCTGATCCTGGCCGAGACCGCGGCACTCGGGCTGACCGCGGGGCTGCTCGGCGCGGGGTTGTCGGTGCCGCTCGGTCGGCTGGCCGGCGTCCAGATCTCCGGCACGGTGACCCTGCTGTGCGTGCCGATCGCGGTGCTGCTGACGGCAGTGGCCAGCGCCCTGCCGGCGGTGCGGGCTGCGCGTACCCGGTCGGCGGAGGCGCTGCAGGCCAGCGCGGCACCTGCCCGGCGAGCCACGGCGCGGAGCCTGGCCGGGCTTGCGGTGGCCAATCTCGTACGAACGCCCGCGCGTACCTTCGCCGGAGCGACGAGCCTGGCGGCCGGCGTCGGCGCGGTGACACTGATGGCCGCCGCGCTCTGGGCGTTCGACGACGGCATGGTCGGTTCGCTGCTCGGCGAGGCGGTCTCGGTGCGGGTGCGCGGGGTGGACCTGGTAGCCGTCGGCGGAGTGCTGCTGTTCGGGGTGCTCGGTGTGGCCGACGTGCTGTACCTCAACGTGCGGGAGCGAGCGGCCGAGTTCGCCACGCTGAGGGCCGTCGGCTGGCCTGATTCCGCGCTCAACCGGCTCCTGATCTACGAGGCGCTCGGCGTCGGAGTGCTCGGCTGTGTCCTCGGGATCGCCGCCGGCCTCGGCTCCGTCGCCCTGCTGGTCGGCAGGGTGGATGGCCGGCTGGCGATGCTGGCGCTGGCCGTGACCGGGGCGGCGCTGCTGCTCACCGTGCTCGCCGCGTTGGTCCCGGCGATCCTGATCCGGCGGTTGCCGACCGCCGCTCTGCTCGCCGACCACTGAGGCCACAGGGCTGATCGGGCTACGACTCCTCGGCCTGGCTCACCCGTCGGAGGCGTCGGCCACCGACACCTCCTCGGGCTCGGCGACCCAGACGGAGAAGACCGGCACCCCGTGCCACGGGCCGGTGACGCCGTCGGCCCCGGTCTCGGTGGCGACGGCCACCACCGCGTACGGGTGGCCGAAGCGCAACTCGGCGGTGCGGGCCACGCCCTCCGGCGGCAGGCTGGTCAGCCCGAACATGGCGGTCACGGCTGCCGCCTCGAAGCCGTACCGGTCGAACCGCGCCACCGCCGTCTGCCGTGCCTCGAAGCGCTCCACCGGCAGCGCCATCGCCGTCGCCAGCGTGGCCGCCACCGCCGGAAAGCCGAGCGCCGGGGCGGTCAGGTCATTGTCGCTCCGGGCCGACCAGCAGGGGAGGACGGCGGTGTGCCGCTCTTCGCGGCCGTCGCGGGCCCGGGTGCGTACCCGCTGCTCGGTCAGCGTCCACAGCGGAGTTTCGCCGAGCGGCAGGTCGAACAGCGAGCGGCTGCCCGCCGGTTGCGCGCCGTCGGCCGCGCCGGCGCTGAGGTCGTACGCGACGGCCAGCACCTCGGCCGGTGGCACCTGCGGTGCGGCGGCCACCGAGAGGACCACCAGCCCCGCGCCGTCGGTCGTCTGGGCCGGTGCGGCGTGCACGATCACGTCACCGGCTTGCGCGGTGGACACGATGGCGCAGCGGTGGCCCTGGCTCGGGCTGCGCAGTGCCTGCCGCAGTCGACCGGCCCACGGGCTGCCGGCGCCGAGATCGCGTGCGTCGGCGACGTCGAACGGGGTCGCCCAGGACACCCGGGTGGCCAAGGCGCTGGCCAGGGCCAGCACCACGTCCGGCCCGACCCGCAGGGGAAACGTCTCGATCAGGCCGAGGGTGTGCTCGCGCGCCCAAGCGTCCAATCCGGTCTGGTCGGGCAGGACGCCGACCTCGGTCGTGCTGGGCAGCGCGGCCCGCCACGTGGCCGGCCCGCCGTCGCCCTGCCCGGGCCGGTGCCAGAGCGCGGTGGCGGACCCGACGAGCGGGTGCGGTGCGTCCAGCAGCGTTCGGGCCACCTCGGCCGCGCTCGGCAGGTCGGTGCCCAGCGCCAGCGCCAGCTCCGCGGCTGCTCCCTCCGCGGTGGCCGGGTCGACCGTCGTGGCAGCGACCGCGAGCAGCAGCCAGGCGCCGAGCGGGGAGGCGACGTGGTGTCGGTCGCCGGCCGTGGCGTGCAGCCGCGCGGCGTACGCGGAGAGCGGCCCGTGCAGATCGGTCCTCATGTCCCCACTCTGCCCGCCGACCCGGCTCACGACCACAGCTCGAACGGCTCGTCGATCTCCGTACCGGCGAGAAACGGGGTGATCAGCCGGGGAAGCTGGCCGGGGTAGAACCGTTCCCGACTGGCCACCACCTCCGACAACGGCCACCAGCGGAAGCCGAAGTAGTCCTCCCGCTCGTAGTCGAGCCGATGCGCCTCGTCCACGTCCGGGCCGGGACCGGCCAGCCGTACGGCGACGACAACCTCGTCCTGGACGTGCCGCAACTGGCGGTGCAGGAAGCTCGCCCGCCGCCGCCAGTTCGGCACACCAACCTGGTCGACGGTGATCACGATGCCGGTTTCTTCCCGCAGCTCCCGCACCGCCGTGTCGCGATAGGTCTCATCGGGATCCATGCCACCGCCCGGCAGCTCCCACCAGGTGCCCAGTCGGGGGTGGTCCGGGTCGCGGGTGTGGAACAGCAACACCCGGTCGGTGCCGTCGGTGACCACGACCCGCACCGCGCGTCGCTCCAGGATCGGCAGGTCACGGGGCAGCTCGTTCATCGGGCCAGTCTGTCGTACCGTCGGCTCCGGCGGCGGGTAGGCTGCCCGCCGTGGCTGGTCTGTTGAGGAATGTCGCGGCGCGTATCTCCCGGGTCGGTGCGGTGATCCCGTCGCCCCGGCGTACCGGGCCGGTGCCCGCGCAGGTGGCCCGCCGCCGTCAGGTGAGCGCGTTGCAGCGTCGGGAGCTGACCTACGCTCCGGAGCGGGACGGTCAGGCCGACCCGGGCGAGATCGTCTGGACGTGGGTGCCGTACGAGGACGACCCCCGCCAGGGCAAGGACCGGCCGGTGCTGGTCGTCGGGCGGCACAGTCGAACCCTGTTCGGGTTGATGCTGTCCAGCCAGAGCGAGCGGGACGGGCAGCGGCACTGGTTCGCGCTCGGGCCGGGGGAGTGGGACCGCGACAACCGGCCGAGCTGGGTCCGGCTGGACCGGGTGCTCACCATGCGCGAGGACAGCATCCGCCGGGAGGGCGCCGTGTTGGACCGGCCCCGGTTCGACCGGGTCGGGCAGGCGTTGCGCGCCGGCTACGGCTGGCGCTGACCGCCCGGTGCGGCTGGGGCGGATCGAGTAGCGAGCCGCGCGCCGGGCTCCTCCAGCAGTGGGGCAGCCCAGGCAGTGACACCTGGCGGTGAGGTCTATTCGCGGCTCGGGCCGACCGCGGCACTCTTCGCGTCCGGCGGCGGGTACGGCTGGTCGGCGAGGAGTCGGGCCAGGTGCGCGGTGTTGAGCGCCAGGGCCTTCGTGGTGCGGCCGGTGGTGTCGGGCTTGGGGCCGGCGTCGCGGTAGCCACGGTGTGCAGCGCCTCGCCGACCCAGTAGGTCGCGGCGGCGGCGGCGATGGTGAACCCGACCTCGTTGAGTGCCTGCTGCACCTCGCCGATGGTGTGGTGGGCGCCATCCTCGTTGCCGACCACGGCGACACCGGCGACCTTGCCGTAGGTGCGGAGTCGGCCCTCGGCGTCGGTCTCGGAGAGTTCGGCGTCGAGGCGTTCGAGGACCATCTTGCAGACGCTTGAGGGCTGACCGAGCCAGATCGGCGTGGCGATGATCAGCACCTGGGCTGCCATCAGCTTGGCGCGGATCGCCGGCCAACCGTCGCCGTCGCCCTCGTCCGTGGAGACCCCGAAACGCACGTCGTGATCGACGACCCGGATCATCTCGCCCTCCACACCCTGCGTGGCCAACTCGGCGAGCACTTCCCGACCGAGCTGCTCGGCGCTCGACGGCCCAGGCGACGGCTTGAGGGTGCAGTTGAGTACGAGGGCGCGGATGGTCGCCACGTCGGGTCCTCTCGGCGGTCGTGGTTCGCGTACTGCTTTGCCATACCCGGTTAGGACGTCTCAGAACACCCCGGCGACCGGCAAAACCGCTGGGTCGGTGGCCGGAGCGCTGGCATGGTGACCGCATGGTGCAGGACGACGCACGGCGGGTGGCCGATCAGGTACGGACGGGCTTCGGCCTGCGACTGTCCACGATGGAGTTGGTCACCTCCGGGGCGGACCAGCACGCCCGACTGTGGCTCGCTCAGGCCGCCGACGGCTCTCGGTATGCGGTCAAGCTGAGCGGTGGCGGCACCCCGGCCGGCCTGGTCGTGACGGCGTACCTGGCCGAGCAGGGGGTGCCGGGCATCGTCGCGCCGCTGCGGGCCGACGACGGGCGGCTGTCGATCGACCACGAGGGCCGCCGCCTCTCGGTGGTGCCGTGGGTCTCCGACCAGCGGGCGCTCGACGGTCCGATGACCGGCGCGCACTGGCACGCGTACGGTGAGGTGCTGGCCGCCGTGCACGAGGTGCCGGTGACCGACGAGCTGAGCCGGCTGCTACCGGCGGGCGGTGCCGCGTACCCCTCGATCGTGACAGCGACCCGCGCGATGGCCGCGCGGCTGCGCGACCCGGACCCCCTCGACCTCGCGGATCCGCTGGTCGTGGAGCTGGCGGGTGTGTGGTCCGCGGTGGCCGACCGGCTGGAGGTGCTGACCCGCGAGGTCGAGCGCCGCGCCGTCGACCAGCGCGACCGGCCCGGCGTGAACGTCGTCTGCCACGGCGACCCGCACCTGGGCAACCTGCTGCTCGGCGCGGACGGGCGGGTCTGGTTGATCGACTGGGACGACGCGGTGCTCGCCCCGCCCGAGTGCGACCTCATGTTCGTCCTCGGTGGGGTGCTCGCCTTCGCGCCGATCACCGCCGAGCAGCAGCAGGCCGTGCTCGCCGGCTACGGCAGGACCGACGTCGACCCGGTACGCCTGGCCTGGTTCCTCGCGGTCCGCGCGCTCGACGACCTCAGTGACTGGACCCGTCAGGCGCTGGACCTCGACGCCGAGGCGGCCGACCGCGGCCGGGCGGCGCGGATCGTGCGAGGGCTGGTGTCACCGGCGGGTCTCGTCACTCTCGCCCACGCCGCGTTGCGCGACAGCGACCGTCGGCTCTGAGCGGCGGCGGCCACATCGTCGTCTACGCCTGACAAAAAGTAAGGCAAAGAGCGGATTCGCTCTCTGCCACCTCCAACATATATCGCACCCGGGGCCTTGCGGCAAGACCCGGGTGGTGCCGCAGAATCTCCATCCGACGCCCAAATCTGGGAAAATCGGGGGATTCCATGATCGATGTCGTCATTGCTGGCGGCGGACCGACCGGCTTGATGGTGGCCAGTGAGGTGCGGCTGCACGGGCTGCACGCGCTCGTGCTCGAGAAGGAGACCGAGCCGACCAGCTACGTCCGCGCGCTCGGCCTGCACGCACGCAGCATCGAGGTGCTGGACCAGCGAGGTCTGCTGGAGCGGTTCCTCGCTCTCGGACAGCAGCACCCGGTCGGGGGCTTCTTCGCCGCGATTCCCAAGCCGTCGCCGGCCGGGCTGGACACCGCACACGCGTACGTCCTCGGCATTCCGCAGACCACCACCGACCGTCTGCTGAACGAGCACGCCAGCGAGGTCGGCGTCGAGATCCGGCGTGGCAGCGAACTCGTCGGGCTGAGCCAGGACGACCACGGGGTGACCGTGCGGTTGGCCGATGGCACGCAGTTGCGTACGCGCTATCTCGTCGGCTGCGACGGCGGTCGCAGCACCGTACGCGGGCTGCTCGGTGTCGGCTTTCCCGGCGAGCCCAGCAGCGTCGAGACACTGCTGGGCGAGATGGAGGTGGGCGTGCCGCCGGAGACGGTGGCCGACGTGGTGGCCGAGGTCCGCAGGACCCATCTCCGATTCGGTCTCGGGCCCCTCGGAGACGGGGTGTACCGCGTCCTCGTCCCGGCCGACGGGGTGGTCGAGGACCGCACGGTCGCACCGACCATCGACGACTTCAAACGCCAACTGCGGGTGTACGCGGGCACCGACTTCGGTGTCCACTCACCGCGCTGGCTCTCCCGCTTCGGTGACGCCACCCGGCTGGCCGAGCGTTACCGGGTCGGTCGGGTGCTGCTGGCCGGCGACGCGGCGCACATCCACCCGCCGACCGGCGGGCAGGGGCTCAACCTCGGCATCCAGGACGCGTTCAACCTCGGCTGGAAACTGGCCGCCGAACTCAACGGCTGGGCGCCGGAGGGACTGCTGGACAGCTACCACAGCGAACGGCATCCGGTGGCCGCGGACGTGCTGACCAACACCCGGGCGCAGATGCTGCTGCTCGCACCCGAGCCGGGGCCGCGGTCGGTGCGCCAACTGTTGTCGGAGCTGCTGGACTTCGAGGACGTCAACCGGTACCTGATCGAAAAGATCACCGCGATCGGGGTCCGCTACGACTTCGGCGCGGGCCACGACATGCTCGGGCGCCACATGCGTGACGTACGGCTGAGTCGGGGGCGCCTCTACGAGCTGATGCACGGTGGCCGCGGCCTGCTGCTCGACCAGACCGGCCAGCTCTCGGTCGCCGGCTGGGCGGAGCGGGTCGACCACGTCGTCGACGTCAGCGAGGAGTTGGACGTGCCCGCCGTGCTGCTACGGCCGGACGGCCACGTGGCGTGGGTCGGTGACGATCAGACCGATCTGCTCAGCCAGTTGGCCCGGTGGTTCGGCGCGCCGGTCACCTGAACGGTCAGCGCTCACCGAGGAACGCGCTGTCGACCAGTTGCCGGGGCGGCCGGGCGCCACCGAGGCTCTTCGCCTGGTACATGGCCGCGTCGGCGCGGCTGAGCGCGTCGGTGAGCTGGGCCGGGCCGGTCACCGGGGCGAGCCCGACGGACGCGGTGACCCGGACGCTGCACCCGCTCAGCCGGATCGGCGCGGCGACGGTCTCGCTGAGCCGGCGGGTCGAGTGCTCGATCCAGCGCCGGTCGACGGTGGGGCTGGAGAGCAGCCCGGCGAACTCGTCGCCGCCGAGGCGGGCCACGAGGTTGTCCCCGGCGAAGCCGGCGAGCCGTTCGGCCACACTGATCAGCACCTGGTCGCCGGCGGCGTGCCCGTACCGGTCGTTGATCTGCTTGAAGTCGTCCAGATCGAGCACCACGGCGATCAGCGGCTGGCCGGCGGCGTCGGTGAGCAACGCGGCTGCCAGGCGGTAGAAGGCACGTCGATTGGGCAGCCCGGTCAGCGGGTCATGGCTGGCGGCGTGCCGTTCGGCGGCCAGCTCGGCTTGGAGGTGACCGATCTCAGCCTCGGCGCGCACCGCCCGTCGGCGTAGTTGCCAGGAGGAGAGCAGCGCGCCCGCCGCGCAGACGCCGGAGGCGACACTCATCGGATCCGGCACGAACCCTCCCATCGCCGCGACCGCCTCCAGCCTTCGGTTGACGCGGCGCGCCGCGTCGGGCCCAGTTTTGCCTGATCGTTGCCCGTGTAGGGGTAACTCAAAGTGAACGGATGGGCACCGATCATGTGCGTTATCATGCTCGCCGTCGGATGCAGATGCAATAGCAGATGCACGTGCAGGACCGTCCAATGTCGATACCGCACCCCCTCGCCGTCACCGCTCCTCCCACGGCCACCGGCGGGCTCGTAACAGAAAGACGCCCCCATGCAGCAGCCACCCAATGGCGTACCGATCCACCAGTTGCCCCCGCTGAGCTGGCAGAAGAGTCGCCGCAGCAACCCCAGCGGCAACTGCGTCGAACTGGCCGAACTGCCCGAGGGAGGGGGCATCGCGGTCCGCAACTCACGGCACCCGGAAGGGCCGGCACTGATCTACACGGTCGACGAGATCGCCGCCTTCGTTCTCGGTGCGCGGGACGGAGATTTCGACCACCTGATCAACTGACCGTCCGGGGGTGGGTCGTCCCGGTGACGGGACCGATTCACCGGCGCGGAGGAGTTCATCTCACTGTCGGTCCATGGCATGCTTACACGTCGGCCGGGCCGGGGCGCCCGGCCGTCGTGGGTCGGTGTCCGGAGGTCCGCACGTGACGATGGTTCCCGCCGAGGGTGGCCCGACAACCGGGCCGACCGTGCTGCGCATGCTGCTCGGCGCCCAACTGCGCCGTCTCCGGGAGTCCAGCGGGGTGACCCGGGAGGGCGCCGGCTGGGAGATCCGCTCCTCCGAATCCAAGATCAGTCGGATGGAGCTGGGTCGGGTCGGCTTCAAGGAGCGTGACGTCGCCGACCTGTTGACCCTCTACGGCGTCACCGAGGACCACGAGCGCGACGCGCTGCTCAAGCTCGCGCGGGACGCGAACAGCCCCGGCTGGTGGCACCGCTACGGTGACGTGTTGCCGTCCTGGTTCCAGTCGTACCTGGGCCTGGAGGCCGCCGCCGCGCTGATCCGCAGCTACGAGGTGCAGTTCGTGCCCGGCCTCCTGCAGACCCGGGAGTACGCCCGGGCGGTCGTGCTTCTCGGGCACGGCGCGGCCGGTCCGGCTGAGATCGACAGGCGTGTCGCGCTGCGGATGCAGCGTCAGCAGTTGCTCCAGCGGGAAAACCCGCCGCAGTTCTGGGCCGTGGTGGACGAGGCGGCGCTGCGCCGGCCCATCGGCGGCGCCGAGGTCATGCGCGGTCAGCTCACCGCGCTCATCGAGGCGACCAAGTCGCCCCACATCCGGTTGCAGGTCATCCCGTTCGCCGCCGGTGGCCACGCCGCCGCCGGGGGCGCCTTCACCATCCTGCGCTTCGGCGACCAGGAGCTTCCGGACATCGTCTACATCGAACAGCTCACCAGCGCCATCTACCTGGACAAGCGCGACGATCTGGATTACTACGCGGTGGCCATGGAGCGGCTCTGCGTCGAGGCCGAGCCGCCCGAGCGTACGGCGGAGATCCTCGGCGGCCTGCTGGACGACCTCTACCCGGCCTGACTCCCGGCCGCGTCGGCCCTGGCCTGGTCAACGACCGTGGACAGTGGGCCGGCGTCAGCCCGCCTGCCCTGACCTGTGGCCCCGACGGGGGACTCTCAGCCAACGTATTGACCGAGCCCGACCGATCGGGCTAGTCTCTGTATCGATACAGACTGGATCGATACAGAGAGGTGCCGGTGAAGCCAACACTGCAAGCCGTGGCCGACGCCGTCGGCGTCTCGCGCAGCACCGTGTCCAACGCCTACAGCCGCCCCGACCAGCTCTCCGCCACCCTGCGTGAGCGAATCTTGGACGCCGCCCGGCAACTCGGGTACCCCGGCCCCAACCCCACCGCGCGCTCCCTGCGCCGAGGTTTCGTCGGGTCGATCGGGGTGCTGTTCACCTCGCAACTGTCGTACGCCTTCACCGACCCGTTCGCGGTCCGCTTCCTCGCCGGTGTCGGCGCGGCGGCCGAGCGGCACGGCACCAGCATGCTGCTGGTGCCGCTGCCTCCGGCGGTGACCGACGCCCGACGGGCGGTGGAGAACGCCGCCGTCGACGGGTTCTGCGTCTACTGCGTCGCCGACGAGGAATGGGCGTTGGACGTGATCCGCCAGCGCGGGCTGCCGTTCGTCAGCACTGCCGCCCGCGACGACGCCGGCGCCGACGAACGGTTCGTCGGCATCG
Source organism: Micromonospora sp. NPDC127501 (assembly GCF_040302185.1). NCBI lineage: Bacteria > Bacillati > Actinomycetota > Actinomycetes > Micromonosporales > Micromonosporaceae > Micromonospora > Micromonospora sp. NPDC127501. The sequence continues at coordinate 314,710 of NZ_JBEORJ010000008.1, forward strand.
ACGAGCGCGCCGCCGCGCGCAGCGCCGCCGCGCACGTCGCTGGGCTCGGGCACCGTCGGGTGGCGCTGATCGCCGACTCCGTGCTGCCCGACGCGCCGGCCGGCCCGCTCGCCCTGGCCGGGGTCGACCAGGTGCGGCATCCGACCACCCGAGGTCGGCTCAGCGGGTTCGCCGACGCCTTCGCCGAGGTCGGCCTCAACTGGGCCGAGCTGACACTGGTCAACGTCCCCGGCAACAGCCGCCCGGCGGCAGCCGCAGCCATCGCCGGGCTGTTCGACCAGCCCGCACCGCCGACCGCCGTGCTGGCCGGCTCCGACGTCCTCGCGCTCGGTGTGCTGGACGCCCTGGCCGCACGGCCGGCCCATGATCGTCCCCCGGTCTCGGTGACCGGCTTCGACGACGTCCCCGAGGCCGCCGCGGCCGGCCTCACCACCGTCCGGCAACCGGCCGAGGAGAAGGGCCGGATCGCCGCCGAACTGCTGCTCGACCCGCCCGCGGACGCCGCGGCCGGTCACGTGTTGCTGCCCACCGCACTCGTCGTCCGGAGCTCCACCGGACCTGTCCCAAGGAGTTGACCATGGAACTTCCCACCGGATACATCACCGCGCTCGACGCCATGAGCCGGCACGTCAACTCGGCCCGACCGGACGCTCCGGTCCAGGTCGAGCACCCCCGCCGGGCCCTGCTCGCCCCGACCCGGCAGGCCACCGCCCTCGCCCTGCGCCGGCTCGCCGACCGCATCCAACCGCGACCGCTGCCCAGCACGCCGCGCTGCTCCTGACCCCGCACCAATCCCATTCCGGTACGCACGGGACGAACAGTGTGGGTCCGGGCACGCAGAGTGGTCGAGTGCGGTGTTGCCAGGCAGACTGGTGAAGCCATGTCACCACTCACGCCCACTCTCCGCCTCCACGACCGCTACGTACTGCACGAGCGGATCGGTCTCGGTGGCATGTCCGAGGTGTGGCGAGGCGACGACGAGGTGCTCGGGCGGCCAGTCGCGATCAAGGTGCTCGCCGGACAGTTCGCCACCGACCCGCAACTGCGGGCCACCATCCAACGCGAGGCCCGCGCGGCCGCCCGGCTGACCCACCCACACGTGACCCAGGTGTACGACTACGCCGAGGCGACACTGGCCGGCGGCGTCGTGGTCCCGTACCTGGTGATGGAGCTCGTCGACGGTCACAACCTGGCCGACCGGCTGCGGACCGGGCCGCTGCCCTGGCCGGAGGCGGTCCGGGTGGCCGGGCAGATCGCCGCCGCGCTCGCCGCCGCGCACCGCATCGGTGTCGTGCACCGCGACGTCAAGCCCGGCAACGTCATGCTCACCGACACCGGCGCCAAGGTGCTCGACTTCGGCATCGCCGTGCTCGGCGGCCTCGACAGCCAGTCCGGCGAACCGTTGATGGGCACCCCCGCCTACTTCGCCCCGGAACGGCTGACCGCCGGCCCGCCCGACCCGGCGAGCGACGTGTACGCCCTCGGCGCACTGCTCTACCGCACCCTCACCGGGCGGGCGCCACTGCCCGTGCAGAGCTGGGAGGACGCGCTGGAGGTGCACCGGCGGGGCACGCCGGTGCCGCCGCTGCGGGTGCCCGGCCTCCCCGCCGACATCGCCGAGCTGACCGTCGCCTGCCTCGCCGCCAACCCGGCCGACCGGCCGAGCGCCGCGCATCTGGCCCGCCGCTTCGGCGCCGGTCAGCCGGTCGAGCCGCCCACCGAACTGTTGCGCATCCGGCCGGCCGCCCACCCGCCCACCCTGATCGACCGGTCGATGGTGGCCCGCCCCGACCCGGCAACCGCCGCGCCGGCCCGGCGCCGGTCGCGTCGGCCCCTCGCCGCGCTCGTCGCGGCCGTGCTCGCCATGCTGGTCGGCGTCGGCGTCCTGCTCGCCGAGAATCCGTTCGGCGACCCGGGCACACCCGACCCGGCCGAGATCGCCGCCGCGCCGTCGACCTCGGCGCCGGCCCCCGCGCCCACGACGCACTCGCCGACGCCGGCCGCACCGTCCTCACCGCCCCCCGCTGCCAGCACCGCGCCCTCGACCGTCGGGCAGCAGCTACCGGTCAGCTTCCGGGAGGTGAGCAGCGAGTTCGCCGCCGTCCTCGCCACAGCGGTCGCCCGCGATGACGTCGACCGGGAGACCGCCGAAGATCTGCGGGACGACCTCGCCGACCTCAATCGCCGCACCAGGGACCGCGCCGACCGTGTCGCCGACCTACGCGACCACATCGCCGAGCTGGTGCGGCGGGGCCGCCTAGCAGCGCAGACGGGCGCGAAACTGGACGCTCTGCTCGCCCGGGCCGACAGCTTCTCCACCAGCCGTACGGACGACTGATACCTCCGTCGATACCGCTGGCATGATGTCCCGATGCGGACACGTCTGATCTTCGTGCGACACGGCGAGTCGGTCCACCAGCTCGAAGGAATCGTCGGTGGGCCACGTGGCTGTCGGGGCCTCACCGCCCGCGGCCACGAGCAGGCACACGACCTGGCCAACCGGCTCACCGGCGAGGTCGCCGCCGACGGGCCGGTGGCGGTCTACTCGTCCGTGCTGCGCAGGGCAGTCGAGACCGCGCAACCGATCGGCGCGGCGTTCGGCGTCCGGCCCGTGGCCGACTGTGGTCTCTGCACCTGGCACACACCCCCGTACGCCGACGGCCTGCCGACCGCCCTCTTCCGTACCGACCACGCGGTGGCGGGTGGCGGCGTGTTCCGACCGTTCGAGGAGGGCAACGAGAGCTGGGCCGAACTGGTCGTCCGCGTCAGCCGCGCGATCATGGAGATCGCCCACCGGCACCGGGGCTCCACAGTGGTCCTGGTCGGCCACAGCGAGACCGTCGAGGGCGCCTTCCACGCGCTCGGCGCGCAGCCGGTCTTCCGGGCGTTCGACCTGGACGTGCCCCCGGCCTCGATCACCGAATGGACCACCGACCACGACCCCGGCGGTTGGCCGCCGGCCCGCTGGACCCTGCGCCGCTTCGCCGACATCGGCGGGTGGGCCAGAGGCTGAACCAGGCCACGAAGCGCGCGACCGGCTCCGGCCGGCGGCGCGCGCCTAGTCGGCGGCCAGGATCTGCTCGCGCAGGATCTCCGCGTGCCCGCAGTGCTGGGCAAGCTCGCGCAGCACGTGCAGGTAGACCCAGCGCAGCGGCAGCGGGCCGCGCCGGTTACCGCGAAGCACGTCGTCCAGACCCAGCGTGGAAGTCGCGCGGCGGGAGGCCTCGCAGGCCTCGCGGTGCGCCTGCTGGATGCTGGCGATCGTGTCGTCGTCGCTCAGGATGAACGACTCGTCCGGCGTCGCGGGGATGCCGATCTCGGCCCGGGGCCGACACGTGACGGCCTCGTCGAACCAGACCTTCTCCACGAACGCGGCGTGCTTCACCAGACCCAGCAGCGTCGTCCGGGACGGCACCAACGACCGGCGCGCCTGCTCCTCGGTCAGCCCGTCCAGGTAGCCGTTGAGCGCTCTGCGGTGCTCGTCGATGAACGCCTCGAACTGCGTCTGGGCCGACTGGCCGACGACATCATCGGCGAAGGTCGGAGGAAAGGAGGTCATTCCCGAAGCATTTCAAGGTCATCGTCGGCGCGCAAACACCATACTCAGCCGAAGGAGAGGAGAGCGCCGCGCTCGTCGAAGCATGCCGTGCCCGCCCAGGCGATCTCCCAGCGGTTGCCCTCCGGGTCGGCGATGTAACCGGAGCGCCCACCCCACGGTCGGTCGATCGGCTCCGCCACCACGGTCGCGCCCGCCGCGACAGCCGCGGCGAACGCCGTGTCGACCTCGTCGCGGCTGTCAACGATGCTGGCCAGGGTGACGCCCGACCACCCGCCCGCTGGATCGGGCGCGCCCGGCGCCGCCTCGGCGGCCAGCTCCGTTAGGGGGAAGAGCGCGAGCAGGACGCCACCGAGCAGGAACGCCGACCAGTTGGCGTCGCTGGCCGGCAGCTCGGGCCAGCCCAACGACCGGTAGAACGACCGCTGAAGACCCATGTCGCGTACGCCCAGAGTGATAACGGACAGCCGAGGAGGGACAGCACTCATGGACCGACGATAACGCGATCGCCGTCCGCCAGCCGTCCAGAACGCACCACAGTGGCGTACGCGCCGACACACGGCTGGGGACCCATTCCGGGCAGCGGTTCGATCCGGTTGAGCCGGGCGGGCACCCGCAGCGCCTCGGTCTCGCGGGGCAGCGGGCCGTGCGCGAGCGTCGGCACCGCGCAGCGCGGCGTCGGGGCGAGCACGCGTAGCACCAGGTCCGGTCCGACGCGCAGTTCCCGGCCGACCCAGTCGTTCTCGGCGAAGGCATCCGTGCCCGCGTCGAGCACCAGGTTGGGCCGGTAGCGTTCCACCGTCCCCGCCCCGGGCGGTAGGTGCCCGGCGATTCGATCCAGGGTCGCGGTGGTGACCAGGTGGATGGCAGCGAAGTCGAAGAAAGTCCCGGGCAGCACCGACCCGAGCCGGCTCTCGTCGGCCGGGACCTCGTCGGTGAGGCCGGCGGCGAGCACCGCCTCCGGGCGGGACCGCAGCAGGGTGGCGCCGGGCGGTACGGCGTCGACGAGGGTCACCGCGCGGCCTACCGCCGCGCTGAGCGCCGTGTCGATGTCGGGGTCCCCGCTCGACAGGTGCCGGCCGTCGGGCAGGGTGATCCGTACCGGATCGGTCACCCCGCCGGTCGCTCGTAGCGTGAGCAGGCCGCGCCAGCGATGTGGTTGTTTGGCGCTGGCCACCCGGCCACTGGTCTGATCCAGCAGGGCCAGCACGCGGTCACCCGCGACGCCGGTCGCGCTGATGTCGGCGGCCGGGGTCCGCTCTCCGAGCAGCGACTTCACCGGGTACCGCCGCAGCTGCACGACTCGTCCGGAGATCATTCCGTCACCCTAACCGCGCCCGTCGACGCCCCGGTCGGGTGATGTGAGGCTGGCACTGACCGACTCGCCCGGGTCGGTGCCCGCGCGGGCGTACACCTCGCCGTCCGGCGTCCAGACGCCCGACCGGCCCGCCGCCTCGGTGTAGCCCCCGCCGGTCGATCCGGCGAAGCTCGCCACCGCCACCCAGACCCGGTGCGCGGTGGTGATCCGGTGCACCCGCTGGTCTATCACGGCGGCGTCGCGGGCCGACTCCAGGACGCCCGCCGCGTACACGTCGATCCCGAGCGCGGCCGTCCGGTCCGCGTGCGCGGCCACGCCGGTGTCCTTGCAGATCGCCAGCCCCACCCGCCATCCGTCCACATCGAGCACGACCGGCGCGTCGCCGGGCCGGAAGCGACGGGCCTCCGCGTCCCCCAGCCACATCTTCCGGTACGCCACCGTCGCACCGCCGCCGGTCACCGCCAGCATCGCGATGTGGTCGCCGGAGACCGGAGCACCGACCAGGGCCAGCGCATCCGCCTCGGCGCACGCCTCGACCAGCGGCCCCAGCCGCGGGTCGTCGACCGACACGACCGGCGCGTCCAACTCGTACCCGGTCAGCGACAGCTCCGGAAAGACCACCACCCGGGCGCGCGCCGCGCGGACCGCGGCGGCGTGCGCCCGCGCGTTTGCCGCGACGTCCAGGGGTACGCACGGCGGCTGGACCACCGTGAGCCGCAGCGGGGTGCGGCTTTCCGCACCCTTACCGGTGTGGTCGACCCCTGCGGCCGGGCGGTCGGCCCCATGGTCGACTCTCAGGATGACTTCGTAACGTGGGCGCATGATTCGAACGTCCCACGCCGTGTTCGCCACCGGAACCCCCGCCGCCGCAGCGGAACCACCACAGGACGGGATCGTCGGCTACGTCACTGACCTGGTGGAACGGCTCGGCGGGCCGGGTGCCGGCCTGGCGGTGGCGTTGGAGAACCTCTTTCCGCCGATCCCCAGTGAGGTGATCCTGCCGCTGGCCGGGTTCGTCGCGGCGCAGGGACGGATGAGTCTGGTCGGTGCGATCTTCTGGACCACGCTGGGTTCGGTGGTGGGCGCGCTCGCGCTCTACCTGATCGGCGCGGCCCTGGGGCGCGACCGGATGCGCGCCATCGTCTCCCGGCTTCCGCTGGTCAAGCTCAGCGACGTGGACCGGACCGAGGCGTGGTTCCTGCGGCACGGTGTGAAGGCTGTCTTCTTCGGCCGAATGATCCCGATCTTCCGGAGCCTGATCTCCATTCCGGCCGGCGTGGAGCGGATGCCGGTGACCACGTTCCTGCTCTACACCACGCTCGGCAGTCTGATCTGGAACACCACCTTCGTGCTCGCCGGCTACCTGCTGGGCGACAACTGGCACCTCGTCGAGGGCTACGTGGGCACGCTCCAGAAAGTGGTGATCGTGGTCTGCGTGGCGGCGGCCGCCTGGTTCGTCGGGTCCCGCGTGTTGAAGGCCCGCCGCGCCGCCCGCAACCCGGAGCCGACCGAGCCCGAGCAGAGCGCACTGAACGGGATGCCCGACCCGGGGGGTCGCGGCACCCTCTACCGAAGCGGATCGTGGGCCTCGGACGAGCGCTAGCCAACCCTCTTCTGGTTTCCTTTGCTCTGCTGCCCCCACGCGCCACCCGGGGGTCGCCCGCGGGCGGGTCAGATGGCGCAGCGCAAGGGGGAGCAGACCCGGTGCGGAAGGCGGGCGAGGTGGTGGGGGAACGGCGAACCGGCAGGTGGTGGCTTCGGCTCCGGCTGCCGCTCGGCGTCGCCATCGGCATCGCGACGGCCGCCGTCGAGATCGCCTTCCTCGCCGTCGCGGCCGCCGCGTGCAGTGTGCGCGCGGTCGCGCCTGCGGCCGGCCGTCGGGTTGCTGGCCTGACCGACCGGTACGGGAGGCGGCTGGTGCGGATGGAACATCGCCGCCTCGTCGGGCTGCTCGCCGCGGAGGATCTGCCCGCGCCGAACACCGTGGCGACCCGACGGCAGCTCGGCTACCTGGCCGCCCGACTGTTACCCGGCACGCTCGGCCTGCTGGCGTACGCCGTGCTCGGCGTCGGCGTGGTGCTGGCCGGGATCGTGCTGCGCGCGGCGGTGCGTGGAGAGCTGACCCTCCTCGACGCCCTGTCCCAGATCGCCGTCGGGGCGGTGCTGCTACTGCTCAACGTTCAGGCCGTCGCCAGCATCGCCGCGCTGGACATCCGGCTGGCGCGACGGCTGCTCGGGCCGGGAAGTCGGGCGGAGCTGACGCGGCGGGTCCACGAGCTGACCACCAGCCGGGCCGGGGTCATCGCCGCCGTCGACGCCGAACGGCAGCGCATCGAACGCGACCTGCATGACGGCCTCCAACAGCGGCTGGTCGCCCTCGGCATGCTGCTCGGCCGGGCCCGGCGCGCCCGCGACGCCGACCGCACACACGCACTGCTCGCACAGGCCCACGAGGACGTGCAGCGGGCCATCGAAGAGTTGCGCGAGGTGGCGTGGCGGGTCTACCCGTCCGCACTGGACGACAGCGACCTGGGTGAGGTCCTCGCCATCGTCGCCCGCGGATCCGAGGTCCCGGTGCGGATCCGCTGCGAGCTGCCCGTCCGCCCCGAGCGGCAGGTGGAGACGGTGCTGTACTTCGTGGCCTGCGAGGCGCTCACCAACGCCGCGAAACACGCCGCCGCTACCCTGGTCACTGTCGATATCGGAGTACGGGATGGGTGGATCCGGATGCGCGTACACGATGACGGCGTCGGCGGGGCGAAGCCGACCGGACGCGGTTTGTCCGGGCTTGCGCGTCGGGTCGCCGCGCTGGACGGCCGGCTGCTGGTGACCAGCCCGGCCGGCGGTCCGACGACGGTGCTGGCGCAGCTGCCGTGCGACTAGTCCTCGCCGAAGACTCGACGCTGCTGCGGGAGGGCCTGACAAGGCTGCTCGCCGACGAGGACCACGAAGTGCTCGCGGCGGTCGGGACCGCCGATCAGCTTGTCGAGGCGGTCGGACGATCCCGTCCCGACGTGGTCGTCACCGACGTCCGGATGCCACCCAACCACACCGATGACGGGCTACGGGCCGCCCTGGAGATACGTCGTCGGTGGCCCGACACCGGCGTCCTCGTGCTCTCCCAGTACGTCGAGCGGCGTTACGCCGGGCGGCTGCTCGCGGACCGTCCCGAGGGAGTCGGCTACCTGCTCAAGGACCGGGTCGCCCAGGTGGACGACTTCCTCGACGCACTCGACCGGGTCGCCGCCGGAGGCACCGCCCTCGACCCGGAGGTGGTCCGTCAGGTGGTGGCCGGCTCGGCCCGGCCCGACCCGTTCGGTCGGCTCACGCCGCGGGAACGGGACGTGTTGCACGAGATGGCCCAGGGCCACACGAATCTCGCCATCGCCCAGCGGCTACATGTCTCGCAGAGCGCGGTCGAGAAGCATGTCAACGCCATCTTCGACAAACTCGACCTCGCGCACACAACGGGCTACAGCCGGCGAATCCTCGCAATCCTGCGCTACCTGGGCAGCTGACCCGCCCAGCTCACCGACCGGACACGGCGGCCGGCCCGACGTACGGGATTGCAGGCGCGGGCACGCGTGGGCCTGGCCCGGTATGCAGGATCGGAGGCCGGGCCCGCTGTCTGGGCCGGCATGTGGATCGGAGGCCGGGTACGCGCGGGCCGGCCGGTATGCAGGATCGGAGGCCGGGCACGCGCAAGCCGGGGCTCGGCATGATCGACTCGGGTTTTGTGAAGTCGGGGGGTCCGGGTGTCCGGGATGCCCCGACTTCCGTGAACCCGAGTGGATCACCGGGTGGGGGCCGGTTCGGCGCGGCGGGCCCGGTGTTGGGCGGGTGGTTTGTCCGTCGGTGCGTGCTTTGGGGTGTGGTCGGGCGCGCTCGTGGGCCGGAATCATGGCCGGGTCGGGGTCGTTACATACCCTGACGATCGCAGTACCACCGACCCGCCGCCCGACCCTGTGGGGGCTGGTCGCGCGGGTGGGAATGCCAGCCCGCGCCCGGTCGTTGCAGTCGCCACGAACGACCGACGGGCGCCGCCTCGATGAGGGTGCCAGCGGGTGGGCCGCCCCCGGAATGACCCCGGCCCCCCGGTCGTTGCAGTCCCCACGAACGACCGACGGGCACCGCCACGACGAGGGTGCTGATGGATGGGCCGCCCCCGGAATGACCCCGGCCCGACGGTCGTTACACAGGGACCGGCGCCGTGAGCCCCCCGGCTCGCCAGGTCGCCGACCCCGACGCCCGACAGGGCGTCACCCCCCAAACTTTTCCTCTTTGTTTGTGCAGCGCCGGACGAGGTGCTCACACCCCACCGTCCCCCCTTTTGGCGGTGTGGGTGTCCTACCCCCGAAGGAGCTACCCCTCATGAACACGATCATGCGTAAGAGCGTCCTGTCTGTTGCTGGTCTCGCGTTCGCCGGTGGTGTGTTCGCCGGCCCGATCGCCGTCCACGCCAACCCGGTCGATGCCAAGCCGGTCGCGGTGGCCGTGCAGTCGGGGGCGCCGAAGCCGCAGGGCGAGCAGTCCCACATCAGCCTCAACGACGAGCAGACCGCGAACGTGAAGG
>NZ_JBEORJ010000009.1:0-308331 GCF_040302185.1 Micromonospora sp. NPDC127501
CTCTCTTGCTCCTTAACCGGGGCGATCCAGCCGTGACCTTGTCGGGCCCCCCCCCCCCCCCCAGAACAAAGACACACTCAGCCGACGACGGAGAACAACCGCCGCCGCGCCCCCAGCAACGCGACGGAAGCCAGGACCAGCCCGACCCCCATCGTGACCAGCAGCGGGCTGGGGTCGCCCGGCAGCAACCCGGCAACCGACCGTGACGCGGTGCCCAGGGCGAGGTAGAGACCGGCCCAGGCGGCCGCGCCGATCGTCGCGCAGCCGAGAAATCGGCGGTACGACATCCGCAGCCCGCCGGCGGCCAGTGGCAGCAGCGCGTTGAAGACCGGCAGGAACGGCGCGACCACCATCATCCGGCCGCCGCCGCGACGCAGGATTCCTTCGGCCGCTGTCCAGCGGGCCTCGCCGATCCAGCCGCCGACGCGGCTGTCGCGCAGTCGGTCGGAGTAGCGACGGCCGACCAGGAAGCTCAGCGACCAGCCGGCCAGGCAGCCGATCAGCACCGCGGTGAAGGTGGCCAGCCCGGTGCTCGGGCGGCCGACGCCGACGGCGGCGAGGATCGCGACGTCGCCGGGGACCAGGACACCCAGCAGGGGTACGGCGTCGAAGAGCATGACGAGCCCGAGCGCACCCATCAGCAGCAGAATCGGTAGTTCTCCGATCTGGGCCAGCCATTGCGTCATACGCCGACGCTATGGCCGTAGCGCCACTTCGGACATCGGGTCGTAGCCCCCAGTGACCCCTGGTATCCGCCTCGGGGTCGCCCCTGAGTCGGGGTCGTCCGCCTCAGGCGGGGCGAAGCACCTGCACGTGGCGTAGCGACGAGTCGACCGACGGTTCGGTGGTGGGCACCGGGTAGTCGGCCAGCACGGTCAGGCGGTCCGTCGGTAGGTGTCCGCGGCCGGGGTCGCCGACCAGCACGTCGGCACCTGCGGCGGCAGCCCGCTGCAGGAAGGGCAGCATCCGGTCGGCCATCGCGCGGTCGTAGAAGACGTCTCCGGCGACGACCAGGTCGACCTTCGCTTCGGTGCTGTCGAGCAGGTCGTCCCCGGTCGCGTCGACGGCGACGTGGTTGGCCCGCGCGTTGAGGGTGACGGCGGCGACGGCGTACGGGTCGATGTCGTTGGCGATCACCTCCGCGGCGCCGGCGAGCGCGGCGGCGATGGCCACCAGCCCGGACCCGGCGGCGAGGTCGAGCACCCGGCGGCCGGCTGCCAGCTCCGGGTGGTCCAGGAGGTGGCGGGCGAGGGCCTGTCCTCCGGCCCAGGCGGACGCCCAGTACGGCGCCGGCAGCGCGTGCCCGGCGGCGGCCTCCATCCGGGCCCACCAGACGATCGCGTCCTCGGCCAGGTGCAGCCGCACCTCGGGGACGAACGGGGTGGGCATCAACCGGAGCCGGTCCAGACCGGCGCCGGGCGCGCGGATCTCGCGTTCCAGCTCGGTCAGCGCGTCGGCTGCGGCATCTCTCATCGGCGCAAGCATGCCCCAGCGGCAGTTGGTCGGGGCGGGTTTCGCATGCCGCCGCGCAGAGTTCACCCGAGTTCCGTCAAATACCTACGGCACTTCGGCCAGCGGATCGGGGTTTTGCCCGTTACTGTCGAACAGGTACGGGCGATCATCGGCCAGAGGCCGAGGGTCAGCCGCTTTGAACAGGGAGAGATGCATGGCAACCGGCACGGTTAAGTGGTTCAACTCGGAAAAGGGCTTCGGCTTCATCGAGCAGGACGGTGGAGGGCCGGACGTGTTCGTCCACTACTCCGCCATCGCTTCGAGCGGCTACCGGGAGCTCAACGAGGGCCAGAAGGTCGAGTTCGAGGTGACCCAGGGGCAGAAGGGTCCGCAGGCGGACAACGTCCGCCCGATGTAGCTCCGTGCCGGTGACGGCGGCCGGTCTCCGGCCGCCGTCGCAGCGCACTCAAGACGCCGCCGGGGCGGCGGGCAGGTCCCGCCGCCTCCGGATTGGCCCTACCAACAGAATCAACGGGGTGAGCGCCAGCCAGGCGGTCATCACGACAATTGCCGTCTGGACGCCGTAACGCGCGCCGATGGCACCGGCCAGCACGGCCGCCAGCGGGATCGTGCCGTAGTTGAGCAGATGCATGCTCACCGTCACGCGGCCCAGCAGGTGGTGCGGCGTGTAGGTCTGCCGGAAGGCACCCTTGACCACGTTGCCGATGGCCACCCCCAGACCGATCAGCAGGCCGCCGAGGGCTGGCCAGGCCAGCCCGACGCCGGGTGCGGCGAGCGGGATGAGCAGCGCGGGCGGGCCGGTGAGCGCCGCCGCGATAAGCAGCACCCGTGCGGTTCCGCAGCGCCGGGCCACCGTGGTGGCGAGCAGCGCGCCGATGATCCCGCCAGCGCTCATCACCCCGACGAGCCCACCCACCAGGCCCGGCTCGAGACGCAGTTCACGCACCAGGAAGACCACCAGGACGGCCTGGTAGCCGGTCAGCCCAATGTTGCTGGCCGCGCCGAAGAGCGTGAGCACCCGCAGGTACGGGTCTCGGGCGACGAAACGCAGCCCCTCGGTGATGTCCCGGCGCAGCGATCGAGACCGCTCCACGCGGCGTACGCGTGGTTCGCGGGTGCGGATACGCAGGAGAAACACCGCGGAGAGCAGGAATGTGAGCGCGTCCAGCAGCAGCGCGGCGACGGCGCCGGTGAGCTGGGCGATCAGACCGGCGAGGCCGGGTCCGACGACGTAGCTCACAGTCTGGGTCGCCTGAAGCTTGGCGTTGCCCTCCGGCAGTTGCCCGGGTCGCAGCAGCACCGGCAGGTAGACCTGGTCGGCGGTTTCGAAGAAGACCCGCGCGGCGCCCGCGCTCAATGCGACCACCAGCAGGTGCGCGACGGTGAGCCGGTCCAGTAGTGCGGCCAGCGGCACGCTGAGGAAAGCCACCGCGCAGAGCAGGTCGCAGATCACCATCACCGGTCGGCGGGGCAGCCGGTCGACCCACGCGCCGGCCGGCAGGCCGATCAGCAGCCAGGGCAGCCAGGCCGCGGCGGTGAGCACCGCCACCTGGAAGGTGCCGGCGTCGAGGACGGCGACCGCGACCAGGGGCAGCGCGACCTTGGTGACGTTGCTGCCGACGCTACTGACCGCCTGGCCGGCCCAGAGCAGCCGGAAGTCGCGGTGCCGCAGCAGCCCTCCGGTCGGCCGGACCTCGGTGGCGTCACAGCGGGTGGCGGTGGTCACGGTCGGGCCGGTACGCCGTGGACGAACACGAAGACCGGTCTGCGGTCGGCGTCGTCGTCGGGCAGGTCCCGGTTGGCCCAGCGCGTGAGGATGCCGATCATCTCGCGGCTCAGCTCGGCCAGTTCCTCGGGCGTAAGGCGCAGCCAGTGGTCGGTGGAGAACGCAGCGTCGTTCCAGGTGGCCTGCTCGGCCTCGTCGGCGGCGTGCCAGGCGCGGGCCAGGGCGACGTGCCGGTCGAGGTTGAGCGAGGTGGCGGCGTCGGCGACCGCCCGGGCGGCCGGGTCGGCGTCGAAGTCGGTGTTGGACCACCGCAGCCCCCGGGTGACCAGGCGCCACCACCGCTCGCGCCGGTCCCGGGCCAACTCGGGTGCCTCGGTGACCAGGTCGGCGGCGGCGAGGACCTTGAGGTGGTGGCTGACGTTCGCGGGGGCCTGGTCGGTGCGCTCGGCGAGCAGCCCGACGGTGGAGGGCCCGTGGACCTTGAACACGTCCATCAGCCGGCGGCGCAGCGGGTGGGACATGGCGGCCAGCACCCGGGAGTCGGTGATCTGGCGTACGTCAGAGCTGTCCATGCGGACAGGATGACATCTGCAACAGCTCTTGCGCAATGCTTATTGCTCAAGAGTCGTTGCGGAAGTGCCAAGAGAGGCGGCCCGGCGGCCTCGGGCCGCCCCTCGCTCAGGCGACCAGCCGGCGGGCCAGTTCGTCGGCGACCTGCTTGGCCATGGTGGGCGGAATGGCTGCGGCGATCTTCTCCGGCGTCAGCGAAGCCAGGACGCCCTGGACGATCGCCGGCTCGTCGGTGAAGTCCCGGTTGGACAGCGCGGTCAGCGCCGTCTGCAACGCGCTCACCTGGGCAGCGAGCGACTTCAGCGTCGGGTGCGCCGAGACGAAGTTCGGGACGGTGGCATCCTCACCCAACGCCATCCGGGTGTAGATCTGCCCGACCGGGTTGCGGCCGTCCAGCACGGTGAGGTTCTTGTGGACGGTTGCCAGCCAGTTGTGCTCTTCGGGGGTCATGTCGTCGTCCTCCAGGAGTCCGATGGAGCTGAGGTAGCGGCGGAACAAGGGCCGCTGGTCGCGGCCCGCCTTGATGGCGTCGCGAAAGAAGCTGAAGTGGGTGTGCCAGCGGTGGGAGCTGTCGCCGCTGGTGCGCTTGCCGAGGCGGTCCCACCGCTTCACCGTGCTGCCGTCGGGGCTGTAGATGATTTCCCGGATGTCCCGGGTGTCGGCCGCGTTCGCGGCGCACTGCGCGACGCACCAGACCGAGAAGCTGGGCAATGTGTTCGTACGACCACCGGAGCTGACATTGAACTGGCCGACGTCCAGCGCCGCCGCGTCGAGGGTCAGCCCGGCCCGGTCGCGGGGCGACTCGACCACCGAGTAGTCGTTGGTGACGACCCGGTCCGATCCGCAGTGGTAGCCACCCCGGTGGGCCGAGTCGCCGACGATGCCGACCTCGCCCGGGTCCAGGTCGTCTGGCCCAGGGGCGTTGTCCAGGTGAGTGAGAAGCAGGCTTCGGACGGCCAGAAGATTAGCCGGGGCCCGGGTCATGGGGTCCCCCTTTCGGAGAGGTGGGGACCGGGCACGACGTCACACCGCGTACGCGGTGCTGGGCTTGGGGCGAGCCCGGCCTACTGGTGCACGGCGCCGGGCGTTGACTCAACCATAGCCCCCTTATCAGACAAACGCCCAGCTCAGAGCAGGTCTGTTCAGATTGGAGGTTGCGGCGGGGCAGAGTGGACGATCGGCAGCAGCAGCGCCGAGGGGTGCGCCGGGTCGTGCAGAACCTGCCGCCAACCGGCACGCAGCGTCACCGCTGTGCCGAGCGGCTCCCCGGTGCCGGGGTTGCGGGCCCATCGTGGATGGGCGCCGCCGGAGACCTGCACCCGCAGTCGGTGCCCGGCGGCGAAGCGGTACGCGGTCGGCCAGAGCGGCACCGGAATCCGCAGCGCCCCGGAAGGATCGGCCGGGAAGCGCTCGGGCGTGACCCGCACCAGACCGTCGCACACGTTCCATGAGCGACCCCGACGGTCCACGTCGCACAGACGAACGAAGACGTCCAGGTACGGCAGATCGCTGCGGACGTGGATCTCGGCGCGGACCGGGCCGATCACCTCGACTGGCGCGGTCAGTGGGGCGCTGGTGTAGGTCAGCACGTCGGGGCGGGCCTCGACACGCCGGTTGTCGACCGGGCCGGCCCGTTGGGCGACGAGCAGTGGCCCGCCCAGCGACGGGGTGGGGTCGGCGGGGTCGTAGCGGAGTGCGTCCGGCGTCGACGCGACAGGTGGGCGTGCCGCCAGCTCGCCACCGGGTTGCAGGTGCCAGGCGGTCTCGACCGCCGGGGGTGGCCAGTCCGGCAGGTCCCGCCAGCCGCCACCGGCGCCGCTGACGTGGATGCGCACGGGCGGCCGGGCTGGTCCCGCCGGGACGGGCGATCGCGGCGCGGCCGGCAGATGCTCGTCGAGCCAGGCCAACCCCTCGCGCAGCGAGGCCACGAACAGTCCGGGGCTGCCGTGCGTCCACGGGCCGATCACCAGGCGCGACGGTGTGCCGGTGGCGCGCAGAACGGCGTGGTCGTCGAGCTGGGCGGGCAGGAAGATGTCGTGCCAACCGGTGACCATGACCACCGGGGCCCGCACCTTCGCGACCTGGTCGGCGAAGACCCGGCTCCGCCAGTACGCGGCCTGCGGGGTGTGGTGGCGCAACCACTCCTGGAAGAACGGGATGGTCACGCCGGTGGCCACCCGGTCGGCGTCGGTCAGGGGGAGGTGCTCCAGCGCGGCGGCCAGCCGGGGCTGCCCGCGCTTGAGTTCCCACTGCCGGGCCAGCCACGGCACGGTCTGCGCGTGCAGCAGCTCCGCCCAGGTCAGCACGGTGTCCAGGGCGAAGGACTCCCCCGCGTACGTCGAGTCGCGGGTGGCCGAGGCGGTCACCACGGCCACCATCGCGCACAGCTCCTCGCCGGCGTCGGCGGCCAGGGCCCACTGGGCGAAGCCCTGGTAGCTGACCCCGAACATGCCGAGTTGCCCGGACCACCAGGGCTGGCGACGCAGCCAGTCCAGCGTGTCCGCGCCGTCGTCGCGCTCGTGCACCAGCGGGGCGAACGTTCCACCGGAGCCGCCGGTGCCCCGGCACGACTGGATCACCGCGTGTCGACCCCGGGCGGCGAGCAGCCGGCCGAGCAACCGCAGCGGTCCACCCCGCCCGTAGGGGGTGCGGATCAGCACGGTCGGCGCGCCGCGCACGGCCGGGGCGTAGTGGTCGGTGCGCAGCACCACACCGTCGCGGGCCCGCACCGGGAGGTCACGGCGGACCCGCACCGGGCCGGGGCGGGTCGGTGGCAGACGCAGCGCGGCGCTGGCGAGGCGGGTGACGAGGTCCGGCACCGGTCAGCCCGTCGGGCGGCGGGGTGACTCCGGCCGGGCGGCGCGCACCGCGTCGCGGTGCCCCCGCAGCGACTCGCTCATCTCCGCCATGAACCGGTGCACCACCTCCAGCTCGTCCTCGCTGAAGCGGGCCATCACCGTGTCGGTACGGGCGCCCAGCGGCCGGAAGAACGCCACGGCCAGGGCAGCGCCCTGGTCGGCGTAGTGCAGCAGCACCTTGCGCCGGTCGACGGTGTCCCGGTCGCGGCGGATGTGCCCGGCCCGTTCCAGCCGGTCGATCAGGGCCGTGACCGAGCCGGAGGAGAGGTTCAGCTGCTCGCCGAGACGGCCGGGGGTGATCGGGTCACCGAGCAGCTCGGCGTCCATCACCGCGATCAGCGCCTGCAGGTCGGTCGGGTTGAGACCGTGCAGGTTGGCGAAGGCGTGGCCGACCTGCTGGGCGTCCGCCGCGTACCGCCGGAGGTTGTTGGTGATCTCCGCGACCAGCTGCTCGCGGCGCGTGTCGCGCCGTCGGTACATGCCGTGAGTCGCCACCTCGCGCCGCTCTTCCCGTCGTCGGTCCCCCGGGTTGCAGCATAGAACAGCCCCGGATAATCTCGGTCATCAAGATACTCGACTTTCGAAGGACCTTGAGGTCACTGATGTCTGTGTTCACCAGAGTCGCTCGTGGCCGGCTGGCCGCCTGGCTCACCGTGGCCGCCGCGATCGTCGTGGGCGCGGCCGTCTTCGGGACACCCCAGCCGGACAACCCGGCGCCGGTCTCCGCCACCGGCCTGTCCGTGCAGTGGCAGTCGACCCAGGTGCAACGTCTCCAGGATCAGCTGCCGTCGCGCGACGTGCAGCCGGCCATCGTGGTGATCAGTCGTGGTGACGGCGGCGCGCTGAGCGAGACCGACCGGGCGACCGTCGGCGCTCGCGCCGACGACCTGCGCCGCTTCGCGGTGGGTGGGCAGGTCAGCCCCGCCCAGGTCTCCCCGGACGGCGCGGTGGCCCTGGTCGCCGTGCCGCTGGACACCGCCGGCGGGCAGGAGGTCGTCACCGACGCGGTGACCCAACTACGCGCCACCCTCGCGGACCTGCCCGACGGGCTGACCGCCGAGGTGACCGGCGCCCCGGCGTTCACCGCCGACCTCTCCTCGGTGTTCGACGGCGCCGACGTCACGCTGCTCGTGGTGACCGCCGCCGTGGTCGCACTGCTCCTGCTGATCACCTACCGCAGCCCGTTCCTGTGGATCGTGCCGCTGGTCGTGGTTGCCGCCACCGAGCAGCTCACCCTGCGCGCGGTGGACGTCATCGTGCCGGGCGTCGGCATCAACCTCCAACAGGGTCAGGTCACCGGCATCGCCAGCGTGCTGGTCTTCGGCGCCGCCACCGACTACGCGCTGCTGCTCATCGCCCGCTACCGGGAGGAGCTGCGCCGCGAGGAGGACCGGTTCGCGGCGATGCGGGCCGCGCTGCGCCGCACCGCGGAGCCCATCCTCGCCAGCGGCGGCACTGTCGTGCTCGGCGTCCTCACCCTGCTGCTCAGTGAGCAGGAGACCAACCGGGCGCTGGCCGTGGCGTGCGCCACCGGTGTGGTCTTCGCCATGCTCTCGGCCCTGTTCGTGCTCCCCGCCGTGCTGGTGCTCTTCGGTCGCGGCCTGTTCTGGCCGTTCGTACCCCGGGTCGGCGGCCCGGTGCGCGAGGGTCGGCTCTGGGGTCGACTCGGCGCCGCCGTGCAACGCCGCCCGGTGGTTGTCGCGACGCTGGCCACCCTGCTGCTCGGCGGCCTGGCACTGGGTGGGCTCGGCATCCGTACCGGCCTGTCCGAGACCGAACAGTTCCGGGCCGAGCCCGAGGCGGTGACCGGGGCACAGACCCTGGCCAGGGCCTTCCCCGCCGGCAGCACCCAGCCCGTCG
The DNA here is from genome assembly GCF_040302185.1 of Micromonospora sp. NPDC127501. Taxonomy (NCBI): domain Bacteria; kingdom Bacillati; phylum Actinomycetota; class Actinomycetes; order Micromonosporales; family Micromonosporaceae; genus Micromonospora; species Micromonospora sp. NPDC127501. The sequence goes on from NZ_JBEORJ010000009.1 coordinate 8,488, forward strand.
CCGTGATCACCACTCCGACGGCGGTGCGGGCGGTCACCGACGCCGCCACTGCGGTACCCGGTGTCGCCTCGGTGCGCCCCGGCGACGCCGGCGCGGCCGTCGCCCAGGTCGACGTCGTCCTCGACGCCGAACCCGGCACCACCGCCTCGGACCGCGCGATCGAGGCGCTGCGGGCGGCGGTCGCCGCCGTCCCCGACTCCGCGCCGCCGGCCGTCGCTGGCGCCGACGCCCCGTCGGGGGCGATCGTCGGTGGCTCCGTGGCCGCCACGTACGACTCCGACGAGGCCAACGACCGGGATCTGCGGCTCATCCTGCCGATCATCCTGCTGCTGGTCGGCGCCGTGCTCGTGCTGCTGCTACGCGGTCTGGTCGCGCCGCTGCTGTTGGTGCTCACCGTGATCGCGTCGTACTTCGCCAGCCTCGGCGCGGCCTGGCTGCTCTTCGACCACGTGCTGGGCTTCCCGGCCCTGGACAGCGGTGTGCTGCTGCTCGCCTTCGTGTTCCTGGTGGCGCTCGGCGTGGACTACAACATCTTCCTGGTCACCCGAGCCCGGGAGGACGCCCGCGGCGCCGGCACCCGCGCCGGGATGCTCTCCGCCCTGCGGGTCACCGGCGGCGTGATCACCAGCGCCGGAGTGCTGCTCGCCGCGGTCTTCGCCGTACTCGGTGTGCTGCCGCTGATCACCCTGACCCAGATCGGGATCATCGTCTGCATCGGTGTCCTGCTCGACACCCTGCTGGTCCGTACGGTCCTGGTGCCGGCGCTGGCGTTCCTGCTCGGCGACCGCTTCTGGTGGCCCGGCCGCATCACGCGCGACCCGGTGCAGGCCACCCCGCGCTCGCCCGAGCCGGTCGCCGCGCACGACTGACCGACACGTCGGGGCCGTGGCGAACCCGCTCCGGCCCCGACGAGGTCGGTACGCCAGGCAGACACACTCGCTCATCAGGGCCCGCACGTTGCGCACGTGTCGCCGCACCCCTAACAAGGTTCGACCGGGCGGCGGGGCCCCTGCGACGGCCGCCGGGGAGCCTGGTCCACCGGGGGCTGACCGTTGCCCACCGCCCGGTCCCGGGTCGCCCAGGCGACCATGAACACCACAGTCCAGAGCACCCCGAGCAGCACCGCCGCGGCCGTCCCGCTCGCCGTGTCCAGTCCGAGGTAGAGCCGCGCGCCGCCGATCCCGAGCACCCCCGCCGCCGCGGCGGTCCAGGCGGCCACCGCCACCGGCCAGCGGGCACTGCGCGACACCAGCCACGCCAGGGTGCAGAAACTCGCCGCGACCACGGCGTTCTGGGTCGAGAGCGGAGCCGCCTCACCGCCGCCCGGGGCGGTCCCGTTCGGGCCGGTCAGTTCGGCCACCACCGCCAGCACCACCAGCGGCACGAACGCGCCCACCGTGCCGACCACGCTGAGCAGGTCCGCCCGCCACGGTCGGTTGCGCCACGCCAGTACCGCCGCCACCAGCGCCACCAGCAGGATCAGCACCGACCCGCGTACCACCGACACCACGACCAGTGTGGCGTCGGCGGCGTCCGGGGTACGCCGGGCGGCGAACCACCCCGCGATGGCGCCGTCCAGCGCGGCCATCCCACTGTTGCGGACCGCCACCGCGAGCAGACCGGCGATGGCGAGCCCGGCGGCGAACAGCAGCAGCAGCCCGGCGGCCAAATTGAGCAGCAGCGTCCAGGCCGGGCCGATCCGCATGGCCACCAGGAAGAACAGCACCCCGTAGCGGGCGGTGAGCCACCGCACCGGGGGCAGAGCGCCGGCCCGGGACAGCAGCGCGCGCACCGGGTCGGGGTTACGGCCCAGCCACCGGCCCACGAGCACCACACCCACCAGGCCGGCCAGCAGCAGGAACGCCACCCCGGTGGCACGGCCGAGGAGCCGGGAGACCGTGTCGTACGACTCACCCGCGAGGTGACCGAGCAGCACCGAGCCGCCCACCCAGGTCACCACTCCGGCCAGGTTCCAGAGGGCGAACCGCCGGTACGGCATACCGGCCGCACCGGCCAGCCGGGGCACCAGGGTCCGGGCGAAAGCCACCCATCGGGCGGCGAACACCCCCCGCCCACCGAGACGTGCGAGCATGGCGTCGGCCCTTGCCCACCGCTGCGGCCCGACCCGGTGACCCAGCCCGGCGCGCAGCCGGGAGCCGTACCGCCGTCCGGCCCGAAAGGCCAGCCCATCGCCGAGGACCGCCGCGACGATCATCGCGAGCAACGCCGGCCCGAGCCGCAAGGTACCGTTGTAGGTGAGGAAGCCGACGAGCAGCAGGGTAGCCTCACCCGGCACGAGCAGGCCGAAGATCACCGCGGTCTCGCCCGCCACGATCAGCGCGGCGACCAGGTAGATCCACAGGGTGGGCAGACCCTGCACCCAGGTCAGCAGGTCGTGCACTCAGGCCCCCGGGACACGGGTGCCAGCATGCCAGCCGGGGGAACCACCGGCACAGCGGTTTCACCATAGATCAGGGGCACCTGGGGGTGACCCCGACGCAGCCTGCGCGAGCGCAGGCGGAAGGATAGAGGGTATGCAGCTTCGCACCGACCTCCGCAACGTCGCCATCATCGCTCACGTCGACCACGGCAAGACCACCCTGGTCGACGCCATGTTGCGGCAGGCCGGCGCGTACGGCGCACGCGGCGAGAACACCGAGCGGGTGATGGACTCCGGGGACCTGGAGCGGGAAAAGGGCATCACGATCCTGGCCAAGAACACCGGTGTGCGTTACCTGCCGGCGGACGGCTCCGACCCGGTCACCATCAACATCATCGACACCCCCGGCCACGCCGACTTCGGTGGCGAGGTGGAGCGGGGCCTGACCATGGTCGACGGTGTGGTGCTGCTCGTCGACGCCAGCGAGGGCCCCCTGCCGCAGACCCGCTTCGTGCTGCGTAAGGCGCTGCGGGCCCGGATGCCGATCATCCTGGTGATCAACAAGGTGGACCGGCCGGACGCCCGGATCAAGGAGGTCGTGGACGACACCTACGAGCTCTTCCTCGACCTGGACGCCGACGAGGAGCAGATCGACTTCCCGATCGTCTACGCCTGCGCCCGCGACGGCATCGCCTCGCTGACCCAGCCGGCCGACGGCTCGGTGCCCGACGACAGCACCTCCCTGGAGCCGTTGTTCCGCACCCTGCTGGACACCATCCCGGCACCCGCCTTCGAGGACGGCGCGCCGTTGCAGGCGCACGTCACCAACCTGGACGCCTCGCCGTTCCTCGGCCGGCTGGCGCTGTGCCGGGTCCGTCAGGGCACCATCAGCAAGGGTCAGACGGTGGCCTGGTGCCGCACCGACGGCAGCACCCAGCGGGTCCGCATCTCCGAGATGCTGATGACCGAGGGCCTGGAGCGTAAGCCGGCCGAGACCGCCGGCCCGGGCGACATCATCGCCGTCGCCGGCATCCCGGAGATCATGATCGGTGAGACCCTCGCGGACGTCGAGAACCCGGTCGCGCTGCCGCTGATCACGGTCGACGAGCCGGCCATCTCGATGACCATCGGCACCAACACCTCGCCGCTGGTCGGCCGGGTGAAGGGCTCCAAGGTCACCGCGCGGATGGTCAAGGACCGGCTCGACAAGGAGCTGATCGGCAACGTGTCCCTGCGGGTCCTGCCCACCGAGCGGCCGGACGCCTGGGAGGTGCAGGGCCGCGGCGAGTTGGCACTGGCCATCCTGGTCGAGCAGATGCGCCGGGAGAGCTACGAGCTGACCGTCGGCAAGCCGCAGGTGGTCACCAAGGAGATCGACGGCAAGACCTGCGAGCCGGTCGAGCGGCTGACCATCGACGCCCCGGAGGAGTACCTGGGCGCGATCACCCAGCTCCTCGCCACCCGCAAGGGCCGGATGGAGCAGCTGGTCAACCACGGCACCGGCTGGATCCGGATGGAGTGGCTGGTGCCGGCGCGTGGCCTGATCGGCTTCCGCACCGAGTTCCTCACCGACACCCGGGGCACCGGCATCCTGCACCACGTCTTCGAGTCGTACGAGCCGTGGTTCGGCGAGCTGCGCACCCGCAACAACGGTTCGCTGGTCGCCGACCGGGCCGGCGCGGTCACCGCCTTCGCGATGATCAACCTTCAGGAGCGCGGCCAGCTCTTCGTCGACCCCACCACCGAGGTGTACGAGGGCATGATCGTCGGGGAGAACTCCCGCTCCGACGACATGGACGTCAACATCACCAAGGAGAAGAAGCTCACCAACATGCGGGCGTCGACCTCCGACGAGACGGAGAAGCTGATCCCGCCGCGCAAGCTCTCGCTGGAGCAGGCCCTGGAGTTCTGCCGCGAGGACGAGTGCGTCGAGGTCACCCCGACCGCGGTGCGCATCCGCAAGGTGGTGCTCGACCAGCAGCTGCGGGGCCGCGCCGCCGCCCGCCGCAAGCACGCCGGCTGACCCACCAGCACCCGATGACGGGCGCGTCGGCCGCTTGCGGCCGACGCGCCCGTCGTTTTCCCCCCGACGGGTACGCGAGCCCACCCACGCTTGATCCGCTACGGTCACCGGCATGACCTGGGATGATCTCGACGCCCACCTGGACCGGGTGCCCGGCACCGTCTCCGCGTACGTGGGGCGGCTCGACGCGCCACCGACCTGGACCCGCCACGCGGACGCCGGCCACTACGCCGCGAGCACCATGAAGGTGGCGGTGCTCGCGGCGCTGCACCGCGCCGCCGAGGCCGGCACCCTGGACCTGGACGCCCCGGTCCCGGTCGTCAACGACTTCGACTCCGCCCAGCCCGGCGCACCCCGCTTCGCCAACGCCCAGCCCTACGACAACGACGACGCGGTCTGGGACCGCATCGGCGGCACCGCGTCGCTGCGCTGGCTGGCCGACCGGATGATCGTGCGCTCCAGCAACCTCGCCACCAACCTCGTCCTCGGACACGTCGGACTGCCCGCGGTCGCCGAGGTCTGGGCGCTCGCCGGTGCCCGCAACAGCGTCACCGGCCGCGGCATCGAGGACTTCGCCGCCCGCGAGGCCGGCATCACCAACACGGTCACCGCCGCCGACCTGGCCGCCCTGCTCGGCGCTCTGGCCACCGGGGCCGACACTCCCGGCCCACTCGCCTCACCGGCCGCCTGCACGACCATGCTGGACGTCCTGCTCGCCCAGGAACACCGCGAGGACCTCGCCGCCGGCCTGCCCGCGGGCACCCGCATCGCGCACAAGAACGGTTGGGTACGCGGCGTGCGCCACGGCGCCGGCGTGGTGCTGCCCGACGACGCCCCGCCGTACCTGATCGCCGTTTGCACCACCACCGACCTGGCCGGGGACGACGACCAGGTCGAGGACGACGCCTGCCTGCTGCTTGCGCACATCTCAGCGCAGGTCTGGGCCGCCCGCCACCAGCTCTGACCGCACCGCCTCGACGGCGCGGCGAGCGCCGCCGACTACGGCTACGCTGCTCGCACCCCCACCCCCGGAGCCGCAGATGCCCCGTAGTCGCACCGTGCTGATCGCCTTCCTCGTCGTGACGGCAGCGAACCTGCTGGCCAACGCCACCGATGGCCGCGTGGCCGAGGTGCTCACCAAGCCGCTGCTGATGCCGCTGCTGGCCGGGTACCTCTGGCGGGCCGCCGCCGAGGGCGGCGCCCGCCCGGACCGGCTGGTGCTCGTTGGGCTGGCCTTCTCCACCGGCGGCGACGTGTTACTGCTCGGCGACGGCACCGGCTGGTTCCTCGCCGGCATGGCCTGCTTCCTCGGCACGCACCTCTGCTACCTCGCGGCCTTCACCCGACACGGCGCCGCGACGGCGCTGCGCCGCACGCCGCTGGTCGCCGTCCCCCTCGGGTACGCGGTGCTGACCGTCGTCGCACTGACCTGGATGTGGGCAGGGCTGACCGATGTCGGGCTGGCCGTACCGGTGGCCGGCTACGCGATCGCGCTGGCCGCCATGGCGAGCACCGCCGCCACCCAGGGCTGGCGGGTCGGTCTGGGCGCCGCGCTCTTCCTCGGCTCCGACCTGCTGATCGCCGCCGGGGTGGCCGAGGTGGCCCAGCCACCTGGCGCGCCGGTGCTGGTCATGGCGACCTACGCCGCCGGTCAGGCACTGATCGTCACCGGCCGCGCCGCCCGCACCGGCACACCCACCGACGCACCGGTCACTCCAGCAACTGCGCCCGCAACGCCCTGAGGTCGGAGTCGGTGAGCCCCAGCCCGTCGCGCAGGTACGCGTCGAACGAGCCGTGCACCCGACCCACCTCGGCGTAACCGGCGTCGAGATACTCGGCGCGGACCTCCAGCACCGGCAACACCGCGTCCACGTCCAACTCGGGATTCCGCCGACGCATCGCCTCGACGATCACCGCCCGCAGGCTGTCGGTCAGCTCGTTGTTGCGCAGGTAGTCGGCGCGAATGGCCGCCTCGTCCACTCCGAGCGCCGTCAGCAGGATGACGGTCAACCAACCGGTGCGGTCCTTGCCGGCGGAGCAGTGGTAGAGCAGCGGCAGATTCTCCGGCCGGGACGCCAGCCGCACCGCCTCGGCGAAACCGACCCGCGCCGACTCACCGGTGACGAACCAGCGGTAGATCGCCGCCATCGCCCCCGCCGTGCCCTGCCGGGCCAGCTCCGCGTACGCGTTCAGGTCGTGACCGAGCAGCACCGCCGAGACGTACGTGAAGACCGGGTGCTCCGCGTCGTGCACCGGCAGGCGCACCACCCGCGGCTCACCGGCGAACCGGTCCTCCGGCGCGACCGCGATCTCCGAGGCGTCGCGCAGATCCACCACGCACGCCGGCCCCAGCTTCGCCAGCACCGGTAGGTCCTCGTCGGTCAGCCGACCCAGCGCCGGAGTGCGGATCAACTGGCCGACCCGGACCCGCCGCCCGTCCGCGCCGACGAGCCCGCCCAGGTCACGCGCGTTCGGTGCACCCACCAGCTCCCAGCCCTGCCCGGCCATCCGGTCTCCCCTCCCGCGGTGAACCTCCGTATAGGGTGCCTCACATGACGATCTCGGCGGTACGCACCCACCGGGTTTCCGCCCCCTTACACACCCCATTCGTGACCGCGCTGCGCCGTACCACCACAGTGGACACCCTGGTCGTCGAACTCGTCGACAGCGACGGCCGGTCCGGTTTCGGTGAGGCGCCCCAGGTCTGGCAGGTCACCGGCGCGTCGGTCGCCGGCGCGCAGGCGTGCGTCCGCGAGTTGCTCGGCCCGCAGCTGATCGGCCGCGACCCGGACGACCTGGTGACCCGTTGCGCCGAGGTGCAGCGCGCCGTGGTCGGCAACGAGGCCGCGAAGGCGGCGGTGGACGTCGCCCTGCACGACCTCGCCGCGCGGCGGCTGGGCGTACCCCTGGTGCGGTTGCTCGGGGGCACCACGCTGCGGGTCCCGACGGACGTCACCCTGGCGGCGGGCGACGCGGTGGACCTGGCGGCCGCGGCACGGCAGCGGCAGGCCGACGGCTTCGGCGTACTCAAGTTGAAGGTCGGCACCGACGCGGTCGGTGACCTGGACCGGGTGCGCGCGGTACGGGCAGCCGTCGGCCCCGGCACCCGGATCCGCCTGGACGCCAACCAGGGCTGGACGCCCCGGGAGGCGGTCCGGGTGATCCGCGGCATCGAGGACGCCGGGCTCGACGTGGAGCTGGTCGAGCAGCCGGTGGCCCGCTGGGACCTGGACGGGCTGGCCTGGGTCAGCGACCGGGTGTCCGTGCCGATCCTGGCCGACGAGGCGGTCTTCGGGGTCCGTGACCTGGTGGAGGTGATCCGCCGCCGGGCCGCCGACCTGGTCAACGTCAAGCTGGCCAAGTGCGGTGGGCTGCATCCGGCGCGCACCCTCCTCGACCTGGCCACCGCCCACGGGCTCGGCACGGTGGTCGGCTCGATGATGGAGAGTCAGGTCGGCATCGGGGCGGCGGCGAGCCTGGTCGCCGCGTACGGCACCACAGCTGTCGCCGACCTGGACGCCGCCTGGTGGCTGGCCTGGTCACCGGTGCAGGGTGGCATCCGTTACGACGGGGCGACAGTGGTGCTGCCGGATGCCCCTGGCCTGGGCATCTCCGGCCTCGCTGAAGCAAAAGTGCAGACTCGTGGTTGATGACCGTCGGTTTCTTTCATAGGGTTCCCCTGGACAGCCGACACGATCTGGGGGTTGACGTGGAGCTGCAACCGGGCCGCGAGGCCGTCGTCCGGGTCGCGGTGGCGACGCTGTGGACCTCCCCCGAGGCAGTCCGCCCGGTCGACCGTCCGGCGCTGACCGCCGGCGCCGACATCCCGACCTGGGTCTCGGGCATGGACACCGACCAGCAGGTCGGCGACTGCGTGCTGAGCCAGCTCCTGCTCGGCGAACGGGTCCTCGTCAGCGAGTTACGCCCGGACGGCTGGGCCCGGGTCGTCGCCGTCGAACAACCAGCCGCCAAGCTGGACCCCCGCGGCTACCCGGGCTGGCTCCCCGCCGAGCAGTTGGCCGCTCTCGACCCGGCCCACACCAGCATCGACCATCCGCTGGTGGTGGACGCCACTGTCACCGGGCTGCACGCCGCCCCGAACGGGCCGGTGGTGCTGCCCGGCGTCGTCGTCGGCACCCGGCTCGTCCCGGCCGGCCCCGCGTTCGACGACTGGCGGCCGGTGCACGTCCCCGGCCGGGCCACCCCGCTCTGGCTGCCGGACGGGCACCTGGTCCCGGCGTCGGCCGCGTCGCCTACCGCCGAGCAGGCGCTCGCGGTGGCGCAGCGGCTGCTGGACGTGGTCTACATCTGGGGCGGTCTCTCCGCGCACGGCATCGACTGCTCGGGGCTGGTGCATCTGGCCTGGCGGCGGTTCGGGGTGCTGCTGCCCCGCGACGCCGACGATCAGGCCGTGGCCACCACTCCGCTGTCACTGGGCGCGGAACGCCCCGGCGATCTCTACTTCTTCGCCCGACCCGGCCGCAAGATCCACCACATCGGCATCGTCACCGCCGCCCCCGGCGACGGCAGCCAGCGCCGGATGCTGCACGCCTGCTACCGGCGGCGGCGGGTCATCGAAGAGGAACTGCCGGCCGACCGGACCGCCACGCTGGTGGGCGCGCACCGGGTCTAGGGCGTTGTCGCGGGGCGGCGGCTGGGCCCGCCGCCGGCCGGCCAGCACTTCCGAAACACGCCCTCCACCGGCCGGGCGCGTGTCCGCACCCGGCCGGTGACCGGTCAGTGTCGGGCGTCGGCCAACTCGCGACGCCGGTCCCGGGAGGACTTGATCAGGCTGGCGGCGGTGGCGACGCCCAGGGTGCCGATGATGACCAGCAGCGACAACCAGATCGGGATGTGCGGCGCCCAGCCGACGTGCTCGCCACCGTTGATGAACGGCAGGTTGTTGTCGGCCAGTGCCTCCAGCACCAGCTTGACCCCGATGAAGCCGAGCACGACGGCCAGGCCGTAGCTCAGGTAGATCAGCCGGTCCAGTAGGCCGCCGAGCAGGAAGTAGAGCTGCCGGAGGCCCATCAGCGCGAAGACGTTCGCGGTGAAGACCAGGTACGGCTCCTGGGTGATGCCGAAGATCGCCGGGATCGAGTCCAGCGCGAAGATCAGGTCGGTGGTGCCGATCGCGATCATCACGATCAGCATCGGGGTGAACAGCCGCTTGCCGGCCACGTGGGTGGTGAGCCTCGCGCCGTCGTACTCCTTCGAGATCGGCAGCGCCTTGCGGCTCCACCGGATCAGCACGTTCTCGGAGAACTCGTCCTCGTCCGGCTCACCCTGCCGAGCCAGGTTCACCGCCGTGTAGATCAGGAACGCGCCGAAGATGTAGAAGACCCAGGAGAACTGCGTGATCAGCGCCGCACCCGCAGCGATGAACCCGCCGCGCATCACCAGCGCCAGCACGATGCCCACGAGCAGCACCTTCTGCTGGTACTGCCGGGGCACCCCGAAGCGAGCCATGATGATCACGAAGACGAAGAGGTTGTCGACCGAGAGGCTGTACTCGGTGAGCCAGCCCGTGTAGAACTGGCCGGCCGCGCTGGCCCCGGAGGTCAGCCAGACACCCGCACCGAAGAGCAGGGCGAGACCGACGTAGAAGCCGACCCAGAGGCTCGACTCCCGCACGCTCGGCTCGTGCGGGCGCCGACCGATGATCAACAGGTCGACGAGCAGGACCGCAGTCAGTGCGACAAGCGTCCCCGCCCACACCAATCCGGACACGTCCAACGTTCATTCCTCCGGCAGACACGCGGCGTCGGGCACACCGTACGCCCCTGCGGGAGCCGGCGTGCCGCTGTCGCTCACTCTGGTGACTGTCGGAGGTCTCTTCCGCCGTCGCCCCGGTGCGGGGCGGCGACCTACGGCGCCGGGTCGGGCCGCCGTGGTTCCGGCGATCGACCGTGCTGACGACTCCGTTGCGGGGGAATACTCCCCTCCTCGGTGACCATTGTTGCCCACCACGCCCCGTGATCACACCCCGGGCACCCGGTGGTGCCGGACACCCGCTCGACGTGTCACACCGGCTAGGGCTTCCTAGGAGGCTAGTGCACGTCGGGTGCGGCGATCGGGTCGGCGAGCGACCAGCCGGCGGCGAGCAGGTCGTCGCAGGCCCGCACCGCTCGGGCCAACCGGTCGGCGTGCGATCCGGCCAGCTCCACCACCGGCACCCCGCATCCGGCCAGCTCGGCCCGGAAGCGCCCGGTCATCCAGGCCCGCAGGTGCTCACCGTCGCGCAGACCGTCATCGGTGAACGGCACCCCCCGGTGATCCGTCAGCAGGTACAGCGCCGGCCGACGCGCCGCCGCCCGTACCTCCTCCGACGCGCTGCCCAGGTAGCGCTCCTCCCACACCGCCGTCGCCCGCGCGTCGGTGTCGCAGACCAGCAGCGGCCCGCTCGTCCGGGCCGCCGCGTCCTCGGCCGCCTGCTGCTCGCGGACCACCGCACGGAAGTCGTCCCGGTCCCAGGCGACGTCGAAGACGGTCGCCTCCGGCGTTCGTTCCCGCAGCCGGGCCAGCTTGCGAGCGGTCAACTCCCGGCCGTACTCCGGCACCCAGGACGTGCCGTAGTGCCCAGCGAGCGCCGCCGCCATCGTCGTGGTCCCGGTCGACTCGGCCCCGACCACCACCACCCGCCGGACGAACCACGACCGCACCGGTGGGCTCAGCCACCGCCAGTGACCCGCCGGGTCCGCGCGCACGGCCGTCCCGGACACCGGCACGGTCCGCCGGTCCGGATCCACCGACACGGGTACGGCGTGGAAGCGGCGCGCCAACTCGGCGCCGTACGCCTCGGAGGAGAAGACCGCGTCCACCGACCCCGACCCGACCGCCTCGCGGAACACCGCGCAGTGCGCGTCCCAGACGGCCGGATCGGCGTAGTCCACCGGGTGGTCGTCGTACCGGCCGACGAAACGGACCCACGGCGTGTCCGCGTGCACCTCGCGCAGCCAGTCCAGGCGCAGCGGGAGCGGAATGGACTCCCGACGTGAGGGCGCCACGACGACGGTCACCTCGGCGCAGCGAGCGGCTGCGGCCCGGATCAGCGCGTGGTGCCCGGCGTGCGGTGGATAGAACTTGCCCACCACCATCCCGTGCCCGAACTCCGCCACGCCGGCCGGCCGGCGTGGCGCCGGCGCCCGGCCGGACGTCTGGGCGTTCACGCGGTGACCGGGGCCGGGCCGGGCGGTACCGCACTCGGCCGGTCGGCCCGACGCAGGTCGGCACGCCAGGCCCGCAACCCGAGTACGCACAGGGCGAGGAAGACCAAATAGAGGACGGCCGTCAGGTGCAGCCCCTTGTACGCGTACAACGGGATGTAGATCAGGTCGGCGGCGATCCAGAGCCACCAGCTCTCCACCCGCTTGCGGGTCTGCCCGTACGTGGCCAGCAGGGACAGCGCCGTGGTCAGCGCGTCCGGCAGCGGCACTGTCGAGTCGGTGGCCCGGTCCAGCAGCACCCAGAGCGCGCCGGTCAGCAGCAGCCCGACGACTGCCAGCGCCAGCCACTCCCGCCGCTCCGTCCGGCTGACCGTGAGCCGGGTGCGCCGCTCGCCACCGAACAGCCAGTGCCACCAGCCGTAGCAGCCGAGCGCGACGTAGACGACCTGGAGCCCCGCGTCGGCATACAGCCCGGCGGTCCAGAACAGCACCATGAGCAGCAGCACGTTGGCGATGCCGATCGGCCAGTTGGCGACCTTCTGCCGGGCCACCAACCACACGTTGAGCACACCGGTCACGAACCCCAGCAGCTCCGCCCAGGTGGTGCCCGTACCGGCCACCCGAAAAGCGGTGCCGGTGAGCCAATCGATGATCACGAGGCCACCCTAGGGTCTGTGTCAACGCCCTCGGCCGAGCCGAGGCGGAGTCCAGGCAGTGGTCCGACACAGACCCGCGACACCCACTGCCCCGACCACCGTGGGAGGCTGTCCGACATGGTGCTTGAGGTCGCGCTGATCGACGTACTACCCGGACACGAGGACGCCTTCGCCGCCGCGTACGCCGAGGGTCACCCGGTGCTCGCCGGAGCGACCGGCTGCCGGTCCGTGCGGATGACCCGAGGAATCGAGTCACCGACCCGCTTCGTGCTGCTCGTCGAATGGGACTCGGTCGAGGCGCACGAGAAGAACTTCCGGGCCACCGAACGGTTCGACAAGTGGCGGGCGCTGATCGGGCCGCACTTCGCGGGACCGCCAGTGGTCGAACACTTCCTCGACGTACCGGCCTGAGCCGAGCTGTCGTACCCCGCGGTTATCGTGCCGGGCGCACGCGCCGGCCGCCGGTCCCGACGGGCTCGGGGGCGCCGGGCCCGGTGGCCGCGCGGCGCGTCGCCGTCGGCACCGGTCGACCGTTACTCGCCGACGCGGCGGGCCAGCACGGTGACCGTCTCCTCCGGTGACAGCGCCGCGGCCAGCAGCGCCGAGGTCATCCGCTCGTAGCGGTCGACGTCGAGCAGCGTGGCCAACCGGACGTCGGTGGTCAACGCCTCGAGCATGACCGTGCGCGGGTCCGCCGGGTCGGGAAAGGCGTAGCAGGAATACGGTGTGAGCGGGTGCAGCCCGCCACCGGCCGCTCCGCGTGGCAACAGCCGCACCGTGACGTGGGACAGGCCGGTCACCGCGACCAGATGACGCAGCTGTTCACGCCAGACCGCCACCGGCAGGTCACCCGGGTCGCAGACCGCCTCGGCGAGCACCGCCGTGTAGCGCGGCGGGTAGGCCCGCCGCAGCACCTCCTGCCGCAGTGCCCTCGCGCGCACCTCGGCCTCCACATCGACCTCCGGCGTGAGCTGGGCGCCGGCGGTGACCAACACCCGGGCGTACGCGGGCGTCTGGAGCAGCCCCGGCACCACCGACGGCTGGTACTCGACGATGTCGGCGGCCCCCGCCTCCAACTCGGCGTAGGTGCGCTGCCGTTCGCTCATCTCGCCCAGCGTCTTCCACCAGCCTCGACTGGTCGCCGCGTCCCGGGCGATGACGATCAGCGCCTCCCGGGCGGGCGTGGGCACCTTGTAGACATCCAGCAGATCGAGCACGTCGGCGAGGTCCGGACGACTCTGACCCAGCTCGATGCGGGACAGCTTCGACGTCGAGGCCCAGCCCAGCCGGTCGCAGACCTGCTCCAGGGTCAGCGACTCGCGCCGACGAAGTTGGCGCAATTCTGCGCCGAGACGTGCACGTCGAATGACAGGACTTGTTGGCAGCGGCATCCCGGCCTCCCCACCGAGGGAGACTACGCAGGACGATCACCCAGTGCAATAGCTCGCTCGCGCACCGCAATCAGGGCATTCGACGCCGCCGGCCGGCCGGGCCAGCCCGAACAGACCGTTTCCGCAGGTCAAAGCGGTTTCAATCCACTGAGGCTGGTCCCGGCGGGCCGCCCGTCCCGGTCGGCGTGGCCGGCTCAGGGTCGGTAGGTGCCGAAGGACCAGACGTTGCCGACCAGATCGCGGGCGGCGTAGTCACGGGAGCCGTAGTCGGTGTCGAACGGCTCGCGGATGATCTCGGCGCCGGCCGCGCGGGCCCGGGCGCAGTGGGCGTCGACGTCCGACACGGCCACGTAGACCGACCAGTCGTCCTCGGCCGGCCGGGGCGGGGCGTCGGCCCGAGCACCCAGCATGATCATGCCGGTGTCGAGGACCAGCTCGGCGTGCGCGACCGTACCGTCCGGCGCCTCGTGCACGGCATGCACCCGGAAACCGAAGGCGGCACCGAGCCAGTCGATCGCAGCGCGGGGATCGGGATAGCGGAAGACCGGATAGATGGTTCGCATGACCCGATTCTGCGGCCGGCCGCGTGGCTCCGGATTGGACGAATGTGACCTCGGCGGTTCGCCGACCGGCTCCGGCCGGCTCGGCGGTCGCCGGCCCGGCCTCGGTCGGCCGGCGCTCGTCAGCGGGCGGCGAGCAGCGCGGCCGGCGTGGCCCCCGCGAACTCGTGGAAGTCCCGGATCAGGTGGGACTGGTCGTAGTAGCCGCAGCCCGCCGCCACGGCGGCCCAGTCGACTCCCCGCCCGACCCCGCCGGCCTGGGTCAACGCGGCGTGAGCCTGCTGAAAACGCAGCAGCCGCGCGGCCATCTTGGGCGGCAGCCCGACCTCCTGCCGGAACCGGGACGCGAGGTGCCGGCGGCTCCAGCCCAACTCGTCGGCGAGCACACCGACGCTCCCCCGCCCACCACTGGCAGCCAGCCACCGCCACGCCCAGTCGAGCCGCGGGTCCACCGGCGGGGACGCCGCCAGCCGGGCGGCGAGCACCCGGTCGAGCAGGTCGAACCGTTCCGACCAGCCGGGGGCCTCGGCCAGCCGGCCGCGCAGCCGTTCCAGCCAACGGCCCGGGAGTTGCCCGACGCCGACGGCCCGATTGGTCAGCTCACTCAGAGGCAGACCGAGAAGCCGGCGGGCGGTGAGGGGGGCGAGCAGCAACTCGACGCCCTCCCCCACGCCCACGGTGCGCGTGGTGCACCAACTGTCGAAGGTGCCGGCCACGAACGAGTCGACAGCGGTGACGCCGCGCTGCGCGCTACGCGGATCGGTCACGTCCAGCGGAGCACCCCAGCCCAGGATCAGCACCACGAAGACGCCCGCCGACTCCCGGCGGACCAGTGGCACGTCCGCCCGTTCCCGGTAGCCCACGTACCGGTCGACGAACGGACGCAGGCTGGCGTCGGGCACCCCGAGGACCATCTTGCCGATCGGCGCCACCGCCGTCACCAGTGCCCGCCCTTCGCGTGCCCCGGCCGGCCGGGCCCGAGCGGAGCGCTGAGCGGGGCCGGCCGGGTGGCCGTCACTTCACGCCGGCGGCGTCCATGCCGCGCAGCTCCTTCTTCAGGTCGGAGACCTCGTCGCGGATACGGGCCGCCAACTCGAACTGAAGCTCGCGTGCGGCGGCCAACATCTGGTCGTTGAGCTCCTGGATGAGCTGGGCGAGGTCGGCGCGGGCCATCCCCTCCCGGGATGTGGTGCTCGCGGCGGACCGGCTCCGGCTGCGGGTCTCCTTGACCGGCGCCTTGCCTCGGGAAAGCTGACGCACCGCGCCACCGACCCGGGAGTTCTCGGTGTCCTCCGCCTCGCGGTAGATGTCGTCCAGAATGTCGTGGATCTTCTTACGCAGCGGCTCCGGGCTGATGCCGTGCGCCTCGTTGTGCGCGATCTGCTTGGCCCGACGCCGATCGGTCTCGTCGATCGCCGCCGCCATCGACGGGGTGATCTTGTCGGCGTACATGTGCACCTGGCCGGAGACGTTACGGGCGGCCCGCCCGATGGTCTGGATCAGCGACCGGCCGCTGCGCAGGAAGCCCTCCTTGTCGGCGTCGAGAATCGCCACCAGCGACACCTCGGGCAGGTCCAGACCTTCGCGGAGCAGGTTGATGCCGACGAGCACGTCGTAGTCGCCCTTGCGCAGCTCGCGCAGCAGCTCCACCCGGCGCAACGTGTCGACCTCCGAGTGCAGGTAGCGCACCCGGATGCCGTTCTCCAGGAGGTAGTCGGACAGGTCCTCGGCCATCTTCTTGGTCAGCGTGGTGACCAGCACCCGCTCGTCCCGATCGGTGCGCAGCTTGATCTCGTGCATCAGGTCGTCGATCTGGCCCTTGGTCGGCTTGATCACGACCTCCGGGTCGACCAGACCGGTGGGTCGGATCACCTGCTCGACGAACTCACCCTGCGCCTGCTCCATCTCCCAGGTGCCGGGGGTCGCGGAGAGGAAGACCATCTGGCCGACCCGCTCCAGGAACTCGTCGAAGCGCAGCGGCCGGTTGTCGGCCGCACTGGGCAGCCGGAAGCCGTGGTCGATGAGCATCCGCTTACGCGACGCGTCGCCCTCGTACATGCCGCCGATCTGCGGGATGGTCACGTGCGACTCGTCGACCACTGTGAGGAAGTCGTCGGGGAAGTAGTCGAGCAGGGCGTGCGGCGGGCTGCCGGGCAGCCGCCCGTCCATGTGCATCGAGTAGTTCTCGATGCCGGAGCAGAAGCCCACCTGCCGCATCATCTCGATGTCGTAGGTGGTTCGCATCCGCAGCCGCTGCGCCTCCAGCAGCTTGCCCTGCCGCTCCAGCTCGGCGAGGCGCTCGGCCAGCTCCACCTCGATGTCGCGGATCGCCCGCTCCATCCGCTCCGGACCGGCCGCGTAGTGCGTGGCCGGGAAGATCACCAGCTGGTCGACCTCGCGGACCACGTCGCCGGTCAACGGGTTGAGGTAGTAGAGCTTCTCCACCTCGTCGCCGAACATCTCGATGCGGACCGCCAGCTCCTCGTACGCCGGGATGATCTCCAGCGTGTCGCCGCGGACCCGGAAGGTGCCCCGCTGGAAGGCCATGTCGTTGCGGGTGTACTGGATGTCGACGAGCCGGCGCAGCAACTGGTCGCGGTCGAGCTCCTGCCCGATCTGCACCTTCACCGCCCGGTTGAGGTATTCCTCAGGGGTGCCCAGGCCGTAGATCGCCGAGACGGTCGCCACCACGATCACATCGCGCCGGGTGAGCAGCGACATCGTCGCCGAGTGCCGCAGCCGCTCCACCTCCTCGTTGATCGAGGAATCCTTCTCGATGTAGGTGTCGGTCTGCGGGATGTAGGCCTCGGGCTGGTAGTAGTCGTAGTACGAGACGAAGTATTCGACCGCGTTGTGCGGCAGCAGCTCGCTGAACTCCTTGGCCAGCTGCGCGCAGAGCGTCTTGTTCGGGGCGAGCACCAGGGTGGGGCGCTGCAGCCGCTCGATCAGCCACGCCGTGGTGGCGCTCTTGCCGGTGCCGGTCGCGCCGAGCAGCACGGTGTTGCGGTCGCCGCGCCGAACCCGACGCTCAAGTTCATCGATGGCCGCCGGTTGGTCGCCGGCCGGCTGAAAGTCACTGACGACCTGGAAGCGGCTGTCCAGCCGGGGAATGTCGAGCGCCATGCCATCAACGGTACGCCGGAGGTCCGACAGGAACGGCCGTCACGCCAGGTACGTGATCAGCTTCAATATTCCCATTGTGTGGCCCATGTCACCGGGACTACCCTCTTCATGTAGGCCGCTCGCGGCGGCCGACCGGGCCGGTGGCCAGGCCGACATCACGGCCAGTCACCCCCGGCACTGCGGTCGCAGCACCCGGCTCGTCCGGCGTGCGCACCCGTGTGGTCGCGCTCGAGGCGCTGACCGGCCGCCGCGAGCGCCCCTGCTCGTCACCCCGGTGCCTCCCCGCCCGTTTCATCTCCGTGGACACCTCTCCGACCCCGGCGCCCGACACTGCCCGCACCGCCACACCCCCGCCGGACGACCCGGGCACCGCCCGCAGCGGGCGGCACCGCACCGGCCCGGGCGGCAGCGCCTCGGCGGCCAGCCGGACCCCCAGCGACGCCGGAGGTAGGCCCACGGCCGGCCGGACCAGCGGCGGCGCGCGCCGAGCCACCGCCGGCCGCAAGACCGACGACACGCGGCGGGCCGTCGCCGAGCGAAGCCTCGCGGAGAGCCGCGCCACTATCCGCCGCGACGACACCCCGAAACCCGCCGACACCACCGAGGCCGCCGACACCACCGGGCCGCCCTCGGCCGGCCGTCGTCGACGTACGGTGCTGCTGCTGCTCGGTCTGACGGCGGTGACGTCCGCGGCGGCGCTGGTGCTCGGGCTGTTGAGCTGGGCGCCCGACCCGCCCGAGCCGGCCCGGCCGCTGACCCTGGGGGAGCGCGACCGGCTGGCCGCCGTGCGGGTCACCAACCTGCGGGACCTGCGCGCCGGCGTACGGGTCACGGCCGGCACCGGCGCCGCCCGCATCGAACTGGTGGGCTGGGTGGACTGGTCCCGGTCACTGCTCTACCTCGACGTGGGCGGGCCGGGAGCGGGCACCGAACGGGGACTGTTGCAGAAGAGCGGTCCGGTGCTCGTGATCCGGCCCGATCCGGCGGCGGTGCCCACCCCCGCCGCCCCACCACTGATGCCCCCGACGGACCGGTGGCGGCTGCACCGGCTGGCACCCGGGTCGCACCTGGCACCGGTGCTCGACCTGCTGCTCGATCTCGCGGCCGACCGACCCGACACCACGACCCGGACGGCACCGCCCGACGGGGCGCGCTGGATCGCCCGGGAGACCGTCCCGGCCGGCCCACTGGACGTCATACAGGCACCACTGCCCACCGGCGCGCCATCCGCCAGCACGGCGATCGGCACCCCCAGCGCCGCGACGCCCACCCCGGACGGACCGACCCGGTACTGGCTCGACCAGGACGCCCGGCTGCACAAGTTGGTGACCCGGCTGCCCGACGCCGGACCGGTCACGATGATCTTCAACCGCGCGGACCGGCCGACACTACGGCCGGTCGACGCACTCGGCGGCCGCCCCGGTCTGTCCCGCGCGCTGACCGACGCCGAGCAGCGTCGGCTCGACCGGCTGCCGGCCCGGCTCCGCGCCCACGGCGGTGCCACGGTGACGCTGACCGCGCCGACGGGCACGGACACGAACCTGCGGGGCGCCGGCTGGTTGAGCTGGAGCGCGCGTACCGCGTACCTCGCGGTCGCCGACCTGGGCGTACCGGACCGCCGGACCCTGCTGCGCCGCGACGCCGCCGGTCTGGCCCGGGCGGACCTGCCGGCGGCCGATGCCGGCGGCGGCACCGCGGAGGCACCGGCCCGGCCGCCGCTGCCACCCCCGGCCGGCGGATGGCGGGTCTCCCGGCCCGGCCGGGACGACCTGAGCGTGCTGGTCGACGCCGCAATCGCCGCCGGGTCCGTCGGGCAGCGCGGCACGGCAGTGCGGGTACGCGAGGACGTTGCCGCCGGACGGACCGTGGACGTCATCGAGTCGGGTCCGGCCGACGCGCGGCTGCGTTACTGGCTCGACCGGGACGGGTCGCTCCGCCGGCTCGAGTTGCGGACCGACGCCGGCGCGTGGGCATACCTGGATCTCCAGCCCGCCGTCGTACCCCGACTGGCCGCCAACCCTCGGCCCACTGCCCCTCGACCTTCGGCCCCTCGGTCTTCGACCCCTCGCCCCGGTGCCCGCTGACCGGTGCCTCAGGGGTGCCAGCCGGTCTGCTCCGCCCACTGCTCGGCCCGCAGGTACTCCTCGTCGAACCACGGGTTGCGGGCCGTGCCGGAATCACCGGCCTCCGGCGCCGCGTCGACCAGGTCCCGCTTGAGCAGCAGGTACGCGGCCCGCTGATCCGGGTCGGCACGCAGGTGGTCGCGCATCAGCAGCGCGTACCGCCAACCCGGCGAATCCGCCACCCGCACGTGCAGACGAACCGGGCGGGCCGGGTCCGCACTGCCGTGCAGCCGCTTCTCCCACCGGCCCCTGCCGGCCGGGCGCGGGTCGTCCCACCACTGCCCCGGCACCCGCGGAAACCCGGCGCTCGCCAGCCGATCGGCCAACGGCCCGTCGGCGTCGGCGAGGCTGGCGACCGCCACCTGCACGTCGATGACGTTCTGGGCGGCCAGGCCGGGCACCGCCGTCGAACCGATGTGATCGATCCGCAGGGCATCCGAGCCGAGCGCGTGCTGGATCCGGGCGGCCAGCCGCGCGTACTGCTCCGGCCAACTCGCGTCGGCGCCGGCCAACTCCACCGCGTCCGGCGGGACCACCCGCCGCTGACGCAGGTTGTCCTCGTAGGGCACCAACCGCTGCTTCCAGAGCAGGTCGACGGCGTCGTGCAGCGCCGTCAGGCTCCCGTCGTTGGTCAGCACCACGTCCGCCGCCACCCGGCGGCGGGCGTCGTCGGCCTGGGCGGCGATCCTCCGCTCGGCCTCCGCGCGACCCATCCCCCGGTCGCGCGCCAGCCGCTCCAGTCGGGTCGCCACGGCCGTCTGCACCACGACCACCAGGTGGTACGTCGGCGCGAGACCCACCTCGACCAGCAGCGGTACGTCGTTGACGACTATCGCGTCGGGTGCCGCCGCGGCAGTCAGCTCCGCCGTGCGGGCCCGCACCCGGGGGTGGGTGATCGCCTCCAGCCGACGGCGGGCGGTCTCGTCGGCGAACACCACCGCTCCCAGTGCGGCACGGTCCAGTGCGCCGTCGGCGTCCACCACCGCATCGGAGAAGGCGGCGACGATCTCGGCCAGCCCGTCCGAACCTGGCGCCACCACCTCCCGGGCCACCCGGTCGGCGTCAATCAGCACCGCGCCCCGCTCGACGAGCCGCGCGGCCACCGCGCTCTTGCCTGACCCGATCCCGCCGGTCAACCCCACCCTCAGCACCCGAACAGTCAACCGGATCGACAAGCCCGCCGCCAAACCCACCCACGGTCCGGCGCCTCCCAACCACCAGCCCCGACCGCTACCCGCTCGCGCTCCGGCACCGGCATCCGGCCCCGGCCCCGGTCGCGGTCCCCCGGCTCCGCGCCCCGCGCCCCGCGCCCCGCGCCCCGCGCCCCGCGCCCCGCGCCCCGCGCCCCGCGCCCCGCGCCCCGCGCCAAGATCGTGCTCGAACCAGGATGTAGTGGTGTGCGGCGCCCGGGAGGCCCCTACATCATGGATCGAGCACGATCTTGGCGGTCCGCACCAGCCGCCGGGCTCACCGCGCCCGCAACAGCGCCCCGGACGCCGCGCACCACCCCCGCAACTCGCGCTCCCGAAACTCGCGCCGCTGCGGCGAGTGCGGGGCACGGGCGGGTACGGCGAGGGCCCCGCCCCCAGCGATCCGGAGATCGCGGGGACGGGGCCCGTCGTCGTTCAGCGGGTCACTTACCGCCGGCGAGCTTCTCCCGCAGTGCGGCGAGCGCCTCGTCGGTGGCCAGCGTGCCGGCCGGCTCCTCGGCCTGCCGGCTCGGGGCCGGGCTGGATGAGGAGGTGGTGCCACCGCCACCGCCACCGCCACCGCCAGCGGCCGGAACGGCCGGAGTCGGGTTGGCGGCAGCCTCGGCGTCGGCGGCCCGAGAGGTCTGCACCTGCTTGGTGTGGGCCTCCCAGCGCAGACGAGCCTCGGCGTACTGGTTCTCCCAGGTCTCGCGCTGCTTGTCGTACCCCTCGAGCCACTCGCCCGTCTCCGGGTCGAAGCCCTCGGGGTAGATGTAGTTGCCCTCGGTGTCGTACGTCGCGGCCATGCCGTAGAGGGTCGGGTCGAAGTGCTCCTCGCCCTCGACGAAGCCCTCGTTGGCCTGCTTGAGCGACAGCGAGATCCGGCGGCGCTCAAGGTCGATGTCGATGACCTTGACCATGACCTCGGAGCCAACCTGGACGACCTGCTCCGGGATCTCCACGTGGCGCTCGGCCAGCTCAGAGATGTGGACCAGGCCCTCGATGCCGTCGTCGACGCGGACGAACGCACCGAACGGAACCAGCTTGGTGACCTTACCCGGCACGATCTGCTGGATCGCGTGGGTGCGGGCGAACTGCCGCCACGGGTCTTCCTGGGTCGCCTTCAGCGACAGCGAGACCCGCTCGCGGTCCAGGTCGACGTCCAGGACCTCGACCTCGACCTCCTGGCCAACCTCGACGACCTCGGACGGGTGGTCGATGTGCTTCCAGGACAGCTCGGAGACGTGCACCAGACCGTCGACGCCGCCCAGGTCCACGAAGGCGCCGAAGTTGACGATCGAGGACACGACGCCCTTGCGGACCTGGCCCTTCTGCAGCTTGTTGAGGAACTCGGTGCGCACCTCGGACTGCGTCTGCTCCAGCCAGGCCCGGCGGGACAGGACCACGTTGTTGCGGTTCTTGTCCAGCTCGATGATCTTGGCCTCGAGCTCCCGCCCGACGTACGGCTGCAGGTCGCGCACACGACGCATCTCGACCAGGGACGCGGGCAGGAAGCCGCGCAGCCCGATGTCGAGGATGAGGCCGCCCTTGACCACCTCGATGACCGAACCGCGGACGACGCCGTCCTCGTCCTTGATCTTCTCGATCGTGCCCCAGGCCCGCTCGTACTGCGCCCGCTTCTTGGAGAGGATCAGACGACCCTCCTTGTCCTCCTTCTGGAGGACAAGGGCCTCGATGTGGTCGCCAACCGTCACAACCTCGGCGGGGTCCACGTCGTGCTTGATCGACAACTCCCGAGAGGGGATGACACCCTCGGTCTTGTAGCCGATGTCGAGCAGGACCTCGTCCCGATCGACCTTGACGACGGTGCCTTCGACAATGTCGCCGTCGTTGAAGTACTTGATGGTCTCGTCGATCGCGGCGAGGAATGCCTCCTCGGAACCGAGATCGTCGTGGGTGACCCGGGTGGCGCTCGAGGGGGCCTCGATGCTGCTCGTCATGTGGGCGGTTGCTCCGGTCGGTGGGTTGTCACAGCAGGCTGGTGTGTCGCAGTGACCTGTTCGCGCCAGCGGATCCGTCGCCGGGCACACCGAACGATCGCCTAGTGAGATCATGATGTGGCTCCGTCGACCGCGCACCTGCTCCCTGCCGAGGCAACGCGATCCGCGAGCGCATCGTCTAGCCTACCGTGCGCATTACCACAGCGTGCAAGCCCTCCCGGGTTCTCTTCGTGCGATGACCTGCGAAAGCCGAACAATCGCCCGGAAAACACCCCTGCTGTCTCCTGCGTCACAGCAGCCCCTCCCACCCCGCCGGCGCGCACCACGGGCCGCGCCTGATCGACCCGGCTTCCCGGAAGTCGGTGCGGCCCGCCGGCTCGGACACCGCGACGTCACCGAAGAGGAGCCGATCACGCCGACCGCGCGAGGGGTCGCTCAGATCGCGGACGCGCGCCGCCGTACCCAACGGGGTGGGTGGGGCCTAGCGTGAGCGCGTGGATGACGACAGCCGGGTTACCCGGCGCCGGGTGGGTGACGCCGAGGCCCGGCGCGCCAACCGCGGCTGGTGGGACACCGACGCCGACGACTACCAGGCCGAACACGGCGCGTTCCTCGGCGACGTGGACTTCGTGTGGTGCCCCGAGGGCCTGCGCGAGGCCGACGCCCGGCTGCTCGGCGACGTGTCGGGGCGGCGGGTGCTGGAGGTGGGCGCCGGCGCCGCGGCCGCCGCCCGCTGGCTCGCCACCCAGGGCGCCCGGCCGGTCGCCTTCGACCTGTCCGCCGGCATGTTGCGGCACGCCGCCGAGGCCGCCGACCGCACCGGGGTACGCGTACCGCTGGTGCAGGCCGACGCGCTCGCCCTGCCGTTCGCCGACCGGTCGTTCGACGTCGCCTGCACCGCGTTCGGCGCGATCCCGTTCGTGGACGACTCGGCGGCGCTGCTCGCCGAGGTGCACCGGGTGCTGCGCCCAGGCGGTCGGTGGGTGTTCTCGGTGACCCACCCGATGCGGTGGATCTTCCTCGACGACCCCGGCGAGGGCGGCCTGACGGCCGTGCACTCGTACTTCGACCGCTCCCCGTACGTGGAGCAGGACGAGAGCGGCGTGGCCACCTACGTCGAGCAGCACCGCACCCTCGGCGACCGGATCCGAGAGCTGGTCGGCGCCGGGTTCCGGCTGCTGGACCTGGTGGAGCCGGAGTGGCCGGAGGGGCACAAGGGGATCTGGGGGCAGTGGAGCCCGCTGCGCGGACGACTCTTCCCCGGCACCGCCATCTTCGTCACCGAGAAGCCCACCGGGTGAGCGCCGCCGCGGGGTGCGACAAGCTGCCGACCGCCGAGATCACCCCGTAGCCGTTTCTCCCTGGCCGGGTCGGGTAGCCGACGACCATGGCCGAACAGAGATTCCACCAGGGCGACCACGTCTCCTGGTCGGCCCACGGCAGCCGCGCGTACGGCGTGGTGCGGGGGACGATCACCGAGCGGACGCGGATCCGCGGGCGGGCGGTGAACGCGGCCCCCGACGACCCGCAGTACCGGGTCCGCAGTGACAGCACGGGCCGCGACGTGGCCCACCGCCCCGAGGCGCTGCGTCATGAGCAGAAGTGACGACGGCCGGGACACCTACCGGGAGTTCACCGAAGCGGTGAACATGAAGCCCGGTGAGCTGTCCACGTGGCTGGAGACCGACGAGTCGAAGCAGGTCGGCTGGCACAAGGGCGGTCGTGCTGGTGGTGGCGAGTCCGTCGGGCACGAGTCCGGTCGGAAGATCATCAACCTGCTCCGCCGCAAACGCGGTGACCTGTCCGAGGGCGACTACAAGCACATGCGCAAGGTGGTCGGCTACGTACGCCGGCACATGGCGCAGCGTCCCTCCGGCAACGTCCGCGACACCAAGTGGCGCTGGTCCCTCATGAACTGGGGCCACGACCCGATGAAGTAAGAACCGGCGCGCGGCCGTCGGTGCACGCTGGGCGCTGTGGGGACGGGCGGCGCGAGGGCTCCGCTTGATCCGGTTAGCGCCTACCACTCCTACGGCCGCGACGGAGCGACCCGGTCAGGGGTTCCGGGGCGGCCCGACCCACGCAGGGATCAAGCCTGACCGCCCGGAGCGGGTCGGGCTGCCCCGGAACCCCCACACCGCAACCAAGAAACGATCAGTGATCCGCGCTGTTCCAGTCCCGGCCCAGACCGACCGACACCTCCAGCGGCACCGACAACGGGTAAGCCTCGCCCATCTCCCGCCGGACCAGGGCCTCCAACGACTCCCGCTCACCCGGGGCGACCTCGAAGACCAACTCGTCGTGCACCTGCAACAGCATCCGTGAGCCCAGCCCAGCCTCGCGCAGCGCGGTGTCGACGTGCAGCATCGCCACCTTGATGATGTCGGCGGCGGAGCCCTGGATGGGGGCGTTGAGCGCCATCCGCTCCGCGATGTCACGGCGCTGCCGGTTGTCGCTGACCAGGTCGGGCAGGTAGCGGCGTCGGCCGAGGATGGTGGAGGTGTAGCCGTCCTGGCGGGCCCGGGCGACCACCTGCTGGAGGTAGTCGCGCACCCCACCGAAGCCGGCGAAGTAGTTCTCCATCAGCCCGCGCGCCTCTTCGGTGCTGATGCTGAGCTGTTGGGACAGGCCGAAGGCGCTCAGGCCGTACGCCAGGCCGTAGTTCATGGCCTTGATCTTGCGGCGTTGGTCGGGGGTCACCTCGTCCAGTGGCACCCCGAAGACCGACGAGGCGGTGGCAGCGTGGAAGTCGGCGCCGGAGTTGAACGCGTCGATCAGCGCGTCGTCCGAGCTGAGGTGCGCCATGATGCGCATCTCGATCTGGCTGTAGTCGGCGGTGAGCAGACACTCGTAGCCCTCCCCCACCACGAAGGCCCGACGGATCCGACGGCCCTCCTCGGTGCGGATCGGGATGTTCTGCAGGTTGGGCTCGGTGGAGGAGAGCCGACCGGTGGCCGCCACGGTCTGGTTGAAGGTGGTGTGGATCCGGCCGTCGTCGGACACCGACTTCAGCAGCCCGTCGACGGTCGACTTGAGCTTGGCCACGTCCCGGTGACGCAGCAGGTGGGCCAGCACCGGGTGCGGCTGCTGCGCGTAGAGCCACTGCAGGGCGTCGGCGTCGGTGGTGTAACCCGTCTTGATCTTCTTGGTCTTCGGCAGACCCAGCTCGGTGAAGAGGATCTCCTGCAACTGCTTGGGCGAGCCGAGGTTGAACTCCCGACCCACCGCCTCGTACGCGCCCTGCGCGGCGGCCTTCACCTCGGCGGCGAAGTGGGCCTCCAGCTCGGAGAGATAGTGGGTGTCGGCGGCGATGCCGGTGCTCTCCATGGTGGCCAGCACCCGCATCAGCGGCAGCTCCACGCCGGCCATCAGCCGGGCGGACTGCTCGCCGTCGCGGGACAGCTCGGCGTCGATCGCGTCGGCCAGGTCGAGGGTGGCCCGGGCCTGGAGCATCAGGTTCTGCTCGACAACCCCTTCGTCGCCGAGACCGTCGAGGGTGAGCTGGCCGGACTCCGGGACGTCCACCCGCAGCTCCCGGTGCAGGTAACGCAGCGCCAGGTCGGTCAGGTCGTAGGACCGCTGGTCGGGGCGGGCCAGGTACGCGGCGATCTGCGTGTCCCGGACGATGCCGGCGAGCTGCCAGCCGTGCGCGGCGCAGGCCAGCACGGCCGGCTTGCTGTCGTGCAGCACCTTGGGGCGCTGCTCGTCGGCCAACCAGCCGGCCAGGGCGCCCTCGTCGGTCGGGTCGAGCTGCGCCGGGTCGACCCAGGCAGCCGCGCCGCCGGCGGTGGCCAGCGCGAGACCGGTGATCGAGGCGGTGTGCCGGCGGTTGGGGCCGGTGTCGAGCTTGACCGCCAACCCCGCCGGGGTGCCGGTCGGAACGTGCGTGGTCAGCCACCCGGCCAGCGCACCGGGCTCGGTGAGCACCTCGCCGGTGAGGTCGAAGCCGGACTCGGCCTCCGGCTCGACCGCCTCCAGGTACTGGTAGAGACGGTCGCGCAGGATGCGGAACTCCAGGGTGTCGAAGACCTGGTGCACCGCCTCCCGGTCCCAACCCGTCCAGCGGGTGTCCTCCGGGCGCAGCGGCAGCTCCAGGTCGGAGACGAGGCAGTTGATCTCGTAGTTGCGGATCACGTCGGCGAGCCGTTCCCGCAGGCTGTCGCCGGCCTTGCCCTTGATCTCGTCGGCCCGGGCGATCACGCCCTCCACCCCGCCGTACGTGGTGATCCACTTGGCCGCGGTCTTCGGGCCGACGCCCGGGATGCCGGGCAGGTTGTCACTGGTCTCGCCGACCAGCGCGGCGAGGTCCCGGTACTGCTGCGGCGGAACGCCGTACTTCGCCTCGATCGCCGCCGGGTCCATCCGGGCCAGGTCGGAGACGCCCTTACGCGGATAGAGGACGGTGATCTGATCGTCGACCAACTGGAACGCGTCGCGGTCACCGCTGCTGATCAGCACCGACATGCCCTGGTCGCGGGCCTGGCAGGCGAGCGTGGCGATGACGTCGTCGGCTTCGAAGCCCTCCTTCTCCACCACCGGGATCTGCAGCGCGGCCAGGACCTCCTTGACCAGGCTGACCTGGCCCTTGAAGTCGGTCGGAGTCTCGCTGCGGCCGGCCTTGTACTCCGCGTACTTGTCCGTGCGGAAGGAGTGGCGGGAGACATCGAAGGCCACGACGATGTGGGTGGGCTGCTCGTCGCGCAGCACGTTGATCAGCATCGAGGTGAAGCCGTACACCGCGTTGGTCGGCTGACCCGTCGTGGTGGAGAAGTTTTCCACCGGCAGGGCGAAGAACGCCCGGTATGCCATGGAATGTCCGTCGACGAGGAGCAAGCGCGGTGTCGTAGCTGTCACGGCAGCGACTCTAGTCCGTAGCACCGACAGATCCGCCGACCACCTCGCGCAGAGGGGTCACCACCTCAACCACTTCGCGAGCTGAGGCCGGCGGTGCGGCCGGGAGGACCTCTACTGGCCGCATGCCCGTCGGCGACGACCCTGCCGCCGAACGGGGCAGCGATGATCGTGGCCATCGATTAGGTTGATTGCAACTTCGATCAACGGGGGTTGCGAATGCGTAAGACGATCATGCAAGTCGTCGTGGCGATGCTTGTCGCGGCGGGTGGGCTCACGGCCACGGCCGCCCCGGCTCAGGCGGGCGGCTGGATCACGATGTCCTTCTACTATCCCTCGGAGCTGCCCCAATGCGAGGCCGACGGCCGAGCGAAGGTGGCCGCCGGTTACACCACCTACTGGTGCGCACCGGGGTTCAGCGGCAGCCGTCCAGTCGCGGCTGAGCGCATCGCCGGTTCGGCAACCACCCAGGCTGTGGCCTGCGATCGGTGCGGTACGCGCGGCTACTGGCTCCGGCTCTACATAAGCTAGCCCGATTCGGCAGGACGTGAAACGCCCGGCGGATGAACCGCCGGGCGTTTCACGTCCTGGGCTGGCATCCCGTCGTGGTGGAGAGAAGTTTTCCACCGGCAGAGCGAAGAGAGCCCGGTGTGACATGGAATGTCGTCGACGAAGAGCAGTCACGATGTCGTAGCTGTCACGGCAGCGACTCTAGTCCGTCGCACCGACAACCTTGCTCGCCACGTCGGACGGGCAGCGGAGCTCATCCCGCGCAGGCACTGGTCGGGTGGGTACCGCGATCATTGGCCCGGACGGGACAGCCGGACTCGATCATCGCAGTTAGACTCCCCTCAATCTTTCTCGCAACGGGGGTTATCGATGAAGAAGTGGACGAGTCGCGTCCTGGTAACTATGTTTCTCGGCCTGACCGGGGTGGTGGGGGTGGCCGTGCCAGCCCATGCCGACGGCTGGGTCCACACGACCACCAATCCGTATCCCAGCGAGGATGCCTGCAACGCTGCTGGAGAGCGGTACGTCTCGCACGACTGCACACTCACCACGTACCCGAAGTGCGGCGCTCGGTGCGGTGTACGCGGTTGGTACCTCAGCTACTTCATGAGCTGACGGTCCCGGCGTCTGATGGATGCGAGCCGGCCGGTGAGGGGCACCCCTCACCGGCCGGCTCGTTCGTCCCGCAGTAGCTGTCAGGCCACGCCGAGGTACGCCTCCTTGGCCACCGGGTCAGGCAGGAGTTCCTGACCCCCGGCTCAGAGCACCTTGGCCAGGAACGCCTTCGTCCGGTCGTGCCGGGGGTTGGCGATCACCTCGCGCGGCGCGCCGGACTCCACCACCACGCCGTCGTCCATGAAGACCAGCGAGTCGCCGACCTCCCGGGCGAAGCCGATCTCATGGGTCACCACGATCATCGTCATGCCGTCGCGGGCCAGGTCCTTCATCACGTCGAGCACCTCGCCGACCAGCTCCGGGTCCAGCGCGCTGGTGGGCTCGTCGAAGAGCATCAGCTTCGGCTGCATCGCCAACGCCCGGGCGATGGCCACCCGCTGCTGCTGCCCGCCGGAGAGCTGCCCCGGGTAGTTGCCCAGCTTGTCGCCGAGCCCGACCCGCTGGAGCAGCGCGGCGGCCCGGTCCCGGGCCGCGCCCTTGCGCTCCCGGCCCGTCAGCACCGGCGCCTCGGCGACGTTCTGCAGGGCGGTCATGTGCGGAAAGAGGTTGAACCGCTGGAACACCATGCCGATCGCGCGGCGCTGGGCGGCGATCTCCTTCTCCCGCATCTCGTGCAGCTTGCCGCCGCGCTCCCGGTAGCCGATCAGGTCGCCGTCCACCCGGATCCGGCCGGCGTTGATCTTCTCCAGATGGTTGATGCAGCGCAGGAACGTCGACTTGCCGGAGCCGGAGGGCCCGAGCAGACAGCAGACCTCGCCGCTGCGGACCTCCAGGTCGATGCCCTTGAGCACCTCCACCGACCCGAACGACTTGTGCACCTGCTCGGCGCGGACCATCACGCCGTCGCCGGCCGTTCCCGCGGCCTCCGCCGGTGTCGTCACCTGTGTCATCACCGACCCGCCTCGCTCGCGCTACCGCCGGCCTCCGCGGTGATCCCGCGCAGTCTGATCTTCGCTTGGGCGCTCTTGCCGAACCCCTTGGAGAAGTGCCGCTCCAGGTAGTACTGCCCGACGAGCAGCACGCTGGTCAGCAGCAAGTACCACAGGCAGGCTGCCACGTACATCGGGAAGACCTGGAAGGTCCGGTTACCCACGGCCTTGAGCTGGAAGAACAGCTCGGTGGAGACCGGCACGAAGGCCACCAGCGAGGTGTCCTTGAGCATCGCGATGGTCTCGTTGCCGGTCGGCGGGATGATCACCCGCATCGCCTGCGGCAGCACGATGCGGCGCAGGATCTGGGTACGGCTCAGGCCCAGCGCCTGCGCCGCCTCGGTCTGCCCCTCGTCCACCGACTGGATCCCGGCCCGAACGATCTCGGCCATGTACGCCGCCTCGGAGAGCCCGAGCGCCAGCATGCCGGCGACGAATCCCGTGAGGATCTCCAGCGCGGAGAAGCCGAACAGACGTGCCTCGAAGTCGTCCACGCCGAAGAGCGCGCCGATCTGCCGATCGAACGGGAGCCCGAACTCGATCCGGGCCCAGAGGATGCCGAGGTTGCCGAAGAGGATCGCCAGCACCAGCCGGGGCACCGCCCGGAAGAACCAGGTGTACGCCCAGGAGACGCCCCGCAGGATCGGGTTCTCCGACAACCGCATGATCGCGACGACAACGCCGAGACTGACGCCGATCACCATCGCGAGCACGGTCAGCGCGAGCGTGCCGCGCAGACCCTCCATGATCGGCGGCCGGAACATCTCGTCGACCATGAACGCCCAGTTGAACGCCTTGTTCGTCACCAGCAGGTGGACGAACATGGCCACCAGCACCCCGATCACGGCGACCGCTACCCAACGCCCGGGATGCCGGACGGGCACGGCCTGGATGGGTTCCGGCCGTGCCCGTTCGGTTGTGTCCGTTTCCGACGACATGCGTCAGCTGGCGGGGTTCAGCGCCGAGGAGGTGATGGCGCCGCCCTCGACGCCCCACTTCTTCAACGCGGTCTGGTACGAGCCGTCGGCGATGACCGCCTGGACGGCCTCCTTGAGCACCTCGGCGAAGGCGGTCTGGTCCTTCTTGACGGCGTAGCCGTACGGGGCGGACTCGTAGATCTCGCCGACCAGCTCCAGCGAGCCGTTGCTCTGCTTCACC
Organism: Micromonospora sp. NPDC127501; assembly: GCF_040302185.1. Classification (NCBI taxonomy): domain Bacteria; kingdom Bacillati; phylum Actinomycetota; class Actinomycetes; order Micromonosporales; family Micromonosporaceae; genus Micromonospora; species Micromonospora sp. NPDC127501. Next base: position 39,184 of record NZ_JBEORJ010000009.1, read on the forward strand.
GCGTACGCTCCGACCGGCGAGTCGGCCAGCATGGCGTCGTTCTTGCCGCTGAACACGGCGGCCGTGGCGTCGCTCTGCGCCTGGTACTGGTCGATGGTGATCGCCGGCTTGCCGCCGGTGGTGCACTTCTTCGACCGGGCGGTGATGTCGTCGAACTGCACGGTGCCGGTCTGCACGGCGATCTTCTTGCCGCAGGCGTTCTCAATGTCGATCTTGGCCGCGTTGCCGGCCTTGGTCACCCACTGGGTGCCGGCGGAGAAGTAGCTCACCATGTTGACGCTCTTGAGCCGCTCGGCGTTGATCGTGAACGACGACACCCCGACCTCGTACTTGGCGGAGTCGACGCCGGGCAGGATCGCGTCGAAGGGCGCCGACTCGTACTCGGCCTTGAGACCGAGCTTCTGCGCCACCGCGTTGAACAGCTCGACGTCGAAGCCGACCACCGTCTTACCGTCGGCGTCGAGGAACTCCGCCGGGGCGTACGTCGAGTCGGTGCCGACCTTGATCACACCGTCGGACTTGATGGCGTCGGGCACCTTCCCGGCCAGCGCCGAGTCGGCCGCCGCCGTGACGGTCGGACCGGCGCCGGGCGAGCCGCTGTTCTCCTTCTCCCCACACGCCGTCAGCGAGAGGGCGATCAGCGCCGCACTGGCGGCGCCGAGCGCCGCCCGGCGGGCACCGTTGGTATTGAACATGTCTCTGCACTCCTTGCGTGAGGGGTGTGACGGCCGCTCAGGCCACGCCGAGGTAGGCCTCTTTGACCGCCGGGTCGTGCAGCAGCTCGGCGCCGGTCCCGGTCTTGACGATCCTGCCGGTCTCGAGCACGTACGCCCGGTGCGCTCGGGCCAGCGCCTGCTGCGCGTTCTGCTCCACCAGCAGGACTGTGGTGCCCTGCTCGTTGATCTCCTTGATGATGTCGAAGATCTGTTGGATCAGCATTGGCGCCAGCCCCATCGAGGGCTCGTCGAGCAACAGCAGCTTGGGCCGGCTCATCAATGCCCTACCGACCGCCAGCATCTGCTGCTCGCCGCCGGAGAGGGTACCTCCGGCCTGCTTACGTCGCTCCGCCAGCCTCGGGAAGAGGTCGAGCACCCGGGCCAGGTCCTCGGCGATCCCGGCGCGGTCGCGCCGGGTATACGCCCCCATGTCCAGATTCTCGAGCACCGACATGCCGGGGAAGATCCCACGACCCTCGGGCGCCTGGCAGAGCCCCCGCCGGACCCGCAGGTCCGCCCGGAGCTTGGAGATGTCCTCGCCCTCGAAGCGGATGCTGCCGGTGGCGATGGGCCGAATCCCGGAGATCGCCCGCATGGTGGTCGACTTCCCGGCGCCGTTGGCGCCGATCAGCGCGACGATCTCACCCTCGGCCACGGTCAGGCTGATGCCGTGCAACGCCTGGATCCGCCCGTAGAGCAGGCTCACATCCTCGATCTCAAGCAACATCGTCCGGCACCCCCAGGTACGCCGCGACCACCTTCGGGTTGTCCCGCACCTCGGCGGGCAGCCCTTCGGCGATCTTCTTTCCGAACTCCAGCACGACGATCCGGTCAGTGACGCCCATGACCAGGCGCATGTCGTGCTCGATCAGCAGCACGGTCACGCCGGTGTCCCGGACCTGCCGGATGAGCTGGAGCAGCTCCTCCTTCTCCGCCGGGTTGAAGCCGGCGGCCGGCTCGTCCAGGCAGAGCAGCACCGGATCGGTGGCCAGCGCCCGGGCGATCTCCAACCGCCGCTGCTCCCCGTAGGAGAGGTTGCGGGCGAACTCGTGCAGCCGGTGCCGGATGCCGACGAACTCCAGCAGCCGCTCGGCCTTCTCCCGTCCCTCGCGCTCCTCGCGCCGGTGCCGGGGCAACCGGAACAGAGCGGAGAGCACACTGGTCTTGTGGTGCGCGTCCGCGCCGACCTGGACGTTCTCCAGGGCGGTCATCTCCGGGAACAGGCGGATGTTCTGGAACGTCCGGGCCATACCCATCTGGGTGATCTGGTGGCGCTTCTTCCCGCTGATCTTGCCGCCACGGAACCGGATCTCACCCTTGGTGGGCTGGTAGATACCGGTCATCGCGTTGAAGCAGGTGGTCTTGCCAGCGCCGTTCGGGCCGATCAGCCCGAGGATCTCCCCCTTGTAGAGGGTGAAGTTGACGTTGTCGAGCGCGACCACGCCGCCGAAGCGCAGCGTGACGTCGTCGACCTCCAGCAGCGGCTCCCGGCTGGGGACCGCCTCCACCGCCGGCGCGCCCGCCTGCGCCGGAACAGCCGGCGTCTGATCGGTGTCACTCACCGACGATCACCTCCTTGCGACGGTCTTTGAACTCCGCCGCCCGTCGTCGGTTCGGAATCAGGCCTTCCGGCCGGAAGATCATCATCACCACGAGGACCAGACCGAAGATCAGGAACCGGTACTCGTACAGCTCCACGCCGAACAGCTCGATGCCGCGGAACCGCTCGATCATGTACGCCACCAGGCCACCGCCGACGATCGCGCCGACGATGTTGCCCGAACCACCGAAGATCACCGCCGCCAGGATGATGATCGAGTTGAGCAGCTCGAAGTTCTGCGAGTTGACGAAGTTCTGCTTACCCGCGAAGAGTGCGCCGGCCAGGCCGGCGATCGCGGCACCCGAGGCGAACGCCCAGAGCTTGAACTTGAACGTCGGCACGCCCATCAGCTGCGCGGCGTCCTCGTCCTCCCGGATCGAGATCCAGGCCCGACCGACCCGACTGTGCGTCAGGTTCCGCACACCGATCACCACCAGGATGATCAGCGTGAGCACCAGCCAGTAGTACGGCCGGGCGTCCAGCACGCCGAAGAACGGCTTGCCGTCGGCGTACTTGCCGGGCGGGTGCGGGATCTGGTTGAAACCCCGCTGGCCCTTGAGGAACTCCGAGCTGACCGCGGCGATCCGGATCATCTCGGCGAAGCCGAGCGTCACGATCGCCAGGTAGTCGCCGCGCAGACGCAGCGTCGGCGTACCGAGCATCACACCCGAGAGCATGGTCAGCCCGATCGCCAGCGGCACCACGAGCAGCCACGGCCAGAGCGTCTTGAGGTTGCTGCTCGGCGAGGTCAGCACCGCGACGGTGTACGCGCCGACGGCGAAGAAGCCGAAGTAGCCCAGGTCGAGCAGGCCGGCGAAACCGACCACGATGTTCAACCCGACGGCCAGCAGCACGTAGATCGAGACGGTGAACAGCACCTGCGTGAAGTTCGCACCGGGGGTCGGGATCGGCCCGAGATACTGGTAGAACTCCCTGTTCGGTAGCGCGTAGAAGAACGCGATCACCGCGACCAGCAACGCCCAGCGCACCCAGCGCGGCGCGCCGCGCCACCGTTCTCCGGCCGCCTCGCGGCCGGAGCGCACCCTCTCCAGGACGGTCGTCATGCTCGTGCCCTCCCCAGCGATTCGCCCAGCAGACCGGTCGGCCGGAACATCAGCAGCACCACCAACACCGCGAAGGCAGCGAAGTCCTTCCACTGACTACCGAACAGACCTGCGGCGTAGTTCTCCACCACGCCCAGCAGCAGGCCACCGATCAGCGCGCCGCGCAGGTTACCGATACCACCCAGCACCGCGGCGGTGAAGGCCTTGAGCCCCAGCAGGAAGCCGACGCTGTAGGTCAGCGTCTGGATCCGCACGTCGTAGAGCAGACCGGCCACACCGGCCATGGCACCACCGGTGATGAAGACCATCAGGATGATCCGGTCCTTGTTCACGCCCATCAGCGCGGCGGTGTTGGCGTCCTGGGCCACGGCCCGGATGCCCCGGCCGGTACGGCTGCGGTTGATGAAGAGGTCCAGCAGGACCATCATCAGCAGCGCCGCGCCGATCGTCAGCAGCTGCACCGAGTCGATCGGCACGCCGAAGAGGTGGAACAGCGGCTTGCTGCTCACCAGGCTGGGCGCGCCCTCCGGCAGTCGGCGGGTCCAGATGCCGAAGGCCTCGGAGATCGCGATCGAGGCGCCGATCGCGGTGATCAGGAAGGCCAGCGGCGGGGCGTTGCGCTTACGCAACGGCCGGTACGCCACCCGCTCGATCACCGTCGCGGTACCCGCCGAGGCGATGGCGGCGACGATCATCGCCACCAGCAGGTAGAACAGGATCGATCCAACCCCGCTGACCTGTGAGTTCTGGTCGAGTCCAAAGCCGTTCCAGGTCCAGATCGCCGCGAACGCGCCGGCGATGAAGACCTCGGAGTGAGCGAAGTTGATGAGTCTCAGCACGCCGTAGACCAGCGTGTAGCCGAGCGCGACCAGGGCGTAGATCGCGCCCTGGGTCAGGCCGGTCGTGGTGAGTTCCCCGAAGTTGGAGAACAGTCCATTGAAGTCCAAGGGAGGGACGCTCCATCACGTCTGGAGAGAAAATTGGGGTGCGGCCGGGAGCGAGCAGCTCCCGGCCGCACCCGCGATCACAACTCAATCGCCGAAGCAGCGACCAACATCAGGACTTCGGGATCTCCTGATCCGGGACAACCTTGCCGCCGGTGACCTTGAAGGCCCAGACCTTGACCTGAGCCGGGTCCAGCTCGCCGGTCTCGGTGAACTTGTAGCTCGCCGCGACACCCTCGCCGCTGTAGCCCTTCACGAACTCCAGCAGGCTCTCGCGGGTGGTCTTGCCAGCCTTGATACCGGCCAGCAGGATGTTCGCCGCGTCGTAGGCGGTGTCGCTGTAGGTGCCCGGGTCGGTGCCGTTGAGCGCCTTGAACTCCTGCACGAAGGTGCCCCGGGCCTCAGCGGCCGGCTGGCACGGGCAGGTGAGGATGGTGCCCTCGGCCGCCGCCTGACCAGCGGAGGTGATGTACGCACCGTCGTTGACGCCGTCGCCGGCGACCAGCGGCGCGGTGACCCCGGCAGCGGTGAGCTGCTTACGGATCAGGCCGGCCTCCTGGTAGTAACCGCCGTAGAAGATCGCCTTCACGTTGGCGGCCTTGACCTTGGTGACCACGCCGGAGAACTCGGTCTGCTTGCCCTCGCCCTGGACCTTGTCCGAGCCGACGACCGCCGGGCCGAGCAGCTTCTTGACCTCGTCGGCCAGGCCGGCGCCGTACGCGGACTGGTCGTCGATGACGTAGACCTTGTCGGCCTTCATCACGTTCTTCATGTAGTTGCCGGCCGCCGGGCCCTGGCTGAAGTCGTTGCCGACCGCGCGGAAGAAGGTCTTCCACTTCTGGTCGGCCAGGCTCGGCCGGGTCGCGGACGGGGTGATGGTCACCAGGCCGGCCTCGTTGAACAGCGGGCCAGCGGCCTCGGACTCACCCGAGTAGGCCGGGCCGACGACGCCGAGGATCTTGGTGTCGTCGATCGCCTTCTGCGCCAGACCAGGTGCCTGGTCGGGGCTGCCCTGCGAGTCCAGGGAGGCCAGCTCGACCTTGCAGTCGGCGTTTTCCTTGTTGTACTTGTCGACGGCGAGCTTGACACCGTTGTTCTCGTTGATGCCGAGCGCGGCCGAGCTGCCGGTCAGCGCGCCGAAGAACGCGATCTTGCTGCCGCAGGCGTCACCGCCCCCGCCTGCCGCATCGTCGCCACTGGAGCATGCGGTTCCGCCGGCGACGAGCGCCACCATGGCGACCCCACCGATAACGCGCGCGAGCTTTTGCCTCAAGGCCCGAACCCTCCTCGTCCCATGGTCCGAACCACCCGCTGGCTATTGGCCCTTGCGGGGGCGGACGAACCAGACCGTCGTCGCCGGTCTGGGGCCGGACGTTATCCCACCGTGGAGCTGTGACGTAAGCCCCAAGCGAGCGGGTTGACCGAACCGTTACACGCCGTGGCGGATTGGAAACGATCCCTGTAAGAACCTTCGGTCGTGAAGCATCTTCACCTTTGTTTCGTCGGCGCCGGCCAGCGGGCTTCCGTCAGCTACCGATCCAGGTCTGAGACCCCCGCCCACCAGGCACGCGACGTTTCCCCATCGTCCGTCACCAGCAGCAGTCGATCTCCCGTCGAGGTCACCGCGACAGCAGTGTCTCCGCTGTCCGGTACCGGCTGCGGCATGGTCATCGCCCGCCATGACTCCCCCATATCGACCGAGAGCCACAGTGCGTGACGGTCCCCGTCCCTCGTCACCGCCACCAACCTCTGCCCGACGGCCACCAGCCCGGCCGCCGACGCCACACCTGGTCCGGCCGCCCCGAATCCGCCCGCCCGCCGCCAGCCCTGCGTCGTCAGCCGCCAACTGCCGAACCCCGCCCGCACCGGCCCGACCGCCACCGGCACGTCGCCGAGCACCGCCACCCGTTGCGCCTGCCCCCGTCCGTCCACCACCGGCAGGGCGGCCCGCTGCCAGCTCCGGCCGTCCGCCGAGGACCAGGCCAACGGCGCCAGCGCGGTACCCCCGGGCGGCAGCAGCGCACCCACCACCAGCCAGCCCGACGGCACGGCGACCGCGTCGTACGCCGCCGTCCGCCCCCGCTCGTCACCAGCCAGCTCCGGTGCCCCCTCCACCAGCGCGAACCCGGCCGCGTCCGGGGAGATCCAGACCGCCGCACCGTCGATCCGACTACCGGCGATCAACCAGCCCTGCGGCCCCGCCGCCAGCCGAGCCACGTTGACCGCGCGCGGCCCGGCGTACCGCTCGAAGGGCGCGTCCACCTCGTGCAGCGCGCCGTCCGGCGCCTGCCTCCAGGTGCCGGTGCGGGGATTGCCGTGCGCGCCCCCGCTCTTCGCCCCGATCGCCGCCAGCCGTCCGTCCCGGCAGGCCGCCGCGGAGAGCACGTGCTGCCGGCCGTAGAACGTCACTGGCGCCGTCGGCAGCGGCTCCCAGGAATTGGCGTCCGAGCTGCTCCAGGCGGCCGGGCGGGTCTCGCCGGCCAGATCGACCACGCCGCCGACCACGTACCACCGGTCGGCACAGGCGGTGGCGTCGCGCACCACCGGCCGACCCGGCGCACCGGGCGTGTCCGGAAGGACCACCGACTGCCAGGCCGGCCGGACCGGTAGCGGCTCCTCACAGTCGGGACAGGCCGAGGCCTCACAGGCGGCCACCAGCACGGCGAGAACGCCGAGTACTGCCCACATCCGCCTCGGCACGGGTCGATGCCGGTCAGGGTGCCGGGAGGGTCACCTCGCCGCCGGCGGTCTCCGCGAGGATCCGCTCGGCAACCTCTTTCATGGTCATCCGGTGGTCCATCGCCGTGCGCTGGATCCACTTGAACGCCTGCGGCTCGGTCATCCCGTACGTGGTCATCAGCGCGCCCTTGGCGCGCTCCACCGACTTACGGATCTCCAGGCGGTCGGTCAGGCTGGCGACCTCCGCCTCCAGGGCCGCGACCTCCGAGTAACGCGACAGCGCGATCTCCACCGCCGGGACGAGGTCGCTCTTCTGGAAGGGCTTCACCAGGTACGCCATGGCGCCCGCCGCCCGCGCCCGCTCCACCAGATCACGCTGGCTGAACGCGGTCAGGATGATCACCGGGGCGATCCGGGCACCGGCGATGCGCTCGGCGGCGGCCAGCCCGTCCATGATCGGCATCTTGATGTCGAGGATGACGAGGTCGGGCTTCAGCTCCTCGGCGAGGCGTACGGCTGTTTCGCCGTCACCGGCCTCCCCCACCACCTCGTAGCCCTCTTCGACCAGCATCTCGGCGAGGTCCAGCCGGATCAGCGCCTCGTCCTCGGCGATCAGTACGCGCCTACGCTCGGCATCCGTCGGCGTCTCAGCCACCAGCCCTACCCCCACCATCGATCACTGCACGGCTACCACCCATGCTCCCGCATGAGAGTAGTCGGGTACAGTAGGCGCCACCCGCCGGGATGGTGGAACGGCATACACGGAAGTCTCAAACACTTCTGCCCGAAAGGGCTTGCGGGTTCGAATCCCGCTCCCGGCACCCTGTCATACACCCGTTCGATGATTCGAGTGTGCATCCACCGCAGATGCGGGCACAGGCCCGCGCCCTCCGCGCTCGCGGACACAGCATTCACTCCGTAGCCCGCACGCTCTTCCTGCCGTACGCGACGGTCTGGCACTGGTGCGTCGATCGGCCCGAACCGGTGAAGCGCGGCACGGAGCTACGGTGCTTCCGATGCCGGCCGGATGTCGAGAATCCGACGGACTCCGCTGCCTATGGCTACCTGCTCGGTCTCTACCTGGGCGACGGTCATCTGGCCGTCTCACCGAAGGTGCCGGTGCTTCGAATCGCTTGCACGGCCATATATCCGGACCTCATCGACGCGTGCGAGGCCGCCATGCTCGCGGTGCTCGCCGCGCGTGTGCAGAGGATTCCCAAGCAAGGCTGCATCTCGATCGAGAGCAGTGGGGCACACTGGCCGTGCCTGTTGCCTCAGCACGGCCCAGGCAAGAAGCACGAGCGACCGATCATCCTGGCCGACTGGCAGCGCGAACTCGTTGCCGCGCACCCGGGCGACTTCCTGCGTGGGCTGTTCCACTCCGACGGCTGTCGGTTCGCCAATCGGGTGACAGTGCGTGGCAGGGCGTACGTCTACCCGCGCTACATGTTCGTCAACGAGTCGGCCGACATCATGGGGCTCTGCCAGTGGAGCCTCGACCTGCTCGGCGTCGCCTGGCGCATGAACCGGCGCAACTCGCTGTCGGTGGCGCGACGCGACGCCGTCGCCACGCTGGACCGGCACGTCGGCCCGAAGTCCTGACCGCTACCCGCGCGGATCACGCTGGCCATGGGAGCCTGGCTGACGATCGAGCCGAAATGCAGGCGACGACAGGGGTGGGATCTGATGCGGGTGGTTGTCTTCGGTGCGACCGGGATGGTCGGTCAGGGCGTGTTGCGCGAGTGCCTGCTCGCCGATGACGTGCGGGAGGTGCTGACTGTCGGTCGGCGGCCGACCGGCGCGCGGGATCCGAAGCTGCGGGAGCTGACGGTCGCGGACGTGGGCGAGTTGGACGCGGTGCGGGCCGAGTTGACCGGTGTGGACGCGTGCTTCTACTGCCTGGGGGTGTCCTCACTGGGTCTGGACGAAGCCGCGTACACGCGGGTCAGCTACGACTACCCGATGGCGGCGGCGCGGTTGTTCGCGCAGGTGAGCCCGCAGGTCACCTTCGTCTACGTCTCGGGTCAGGGGACCGATTCGTCGGGTCAGGGTCGGGTGATGTGGGCGCGGGTCAAGGGGCGTGCCGAGAACGCGATCATGGATCTGCTGCCCAACGGTTACGCGGCGCGGCCGGGGTTCATCCAGCCGACGTACGGTGCCGTGTCGAAGACGCGGTGGTACCGGTTCGGGTACGCGGTCACCCGTCCGCTGTTTCCGGTGCTGCGTCGGTTGCTGCCGAATCAGGTCACCACGACCGACGGGATCGGTCGGGCGATGCTGCGAGTGGCTCGGGAGGGCTCGCCGGTGCGGGTGTTGGGCAACCGCGAGCTGCGCTGACGCTCAGGCGATCGTGTCGAGGGCGTGGGCCAGGTCGGCGCGCAGGTCTTCGGGGTCTTCGAGCCCGACCGAGAGGCGCAGCAGGGCGGCGGCGGGTTTGGCGTCGCCCTCGACCGGCCGGTGGGTGAGTGAGGCGGGGTGCTGGATGAGGGTGTCGACGCCGCCGAGGGACACCGCGTGGGTGATGAGGCGGCAGGCGCCGGCGACGGCGGCCGCGGCGGGCGCGCCGCCGCGTACCTCGAAGGCGATCAGGCTGCCAGGTCCGGACATCTGCCGCCCGACCAGCGCCGCCGGGTCGTGCACCGAGGGGTGGTGCACCCGGTGTACGGCGGGGTGGTCGGCGAGCCAGCCGGCGACTTTCTCGGCGGTGGCCTGTTGGGCGCGTACCCGCAGCGGCAGGGTTTGCAGGCCGCGGTGCAGCAGGTAGCCGCCGAGGGGGTGCAGGATCGCGCCGGTGACCGCGCGGACCTGGCGTAGGCGTACGGCCCAGGTGTCGTCGCAGGCGACGACGCCGGCGAGGACGTCGCCGTGTCCGCCGATGCTCTTGGTGGCGCTGTGCAGGACGAGGGTGGCGCCGTGGCGGGCGGGTTGTTGCAGCACGGGGGTGGCGACGGTGTTGTCGACCAGCAGAGGGATGTCGCCGGCTGCGGCGGCGAGGGCGGCGATGTCGACCAGGTCGAGGGTGGGGTTGGCGGGTGTCTCGACGATGACCAGTGCGGTGTCGGGGCGGATGGCGGCGGCGACCTCGTCGGGGCGCGTCCAGGTGACTGTGGTGCCGAGCAGGCCGGTGGCGAGGACGTGGTCGGTGCCGCCGTAGAGGGGTCGGACGGCGACGACGTGTCGGCGGTCGTCGCGGGCGGCGGCGAGCAGGGTGGCGGTGAGGGCGGCCATTCCGCTGGCGAAGGCGACGGCCTGGGCGGTGCCTTCCAGCTCGGCGAGGGCGGTTTCGAAGCGGGCGACGGTGGGGTTCCAGAGCCGTTGGTAGACGGCGCCGCCGTTGGCCGGGAGCGTGCCGCCGGTGGCGAGTTGCTCGTACGCGGCGCCGCCGTCGTCGACGGAGGGCAGCGGGTTGGTGGTCGACAGGTCGATGGGTGGTACGTGCACGCCGAGGGTGCGCAGGTCGTCGCGGCCCGCGTGGACGGCCCGGGTGTCCATCGTTGTCATGGCGGTAGCGTCGAACATCTGGCGTCTGACGGGCAATGGTTTGGCAGATGATTCTGCGAATTGGGTTGGTTTCCGTCTTGGGTTCGGGAGAGGATGGCGCAATGCCCCCTGAGCCGAATGATCTGCGGCCGCACCCGGCCCTGGATGAGGTGGACCGCGCGATCCTGACCGAGCTGGCGGCGGACGGCCGGCTGCCGAACAACGCCCTCGCCGAGCGGGTGGGTGTGGCGCCGTCGACGTGCCTGACCCGTACCCGGGCGCTGCGTGAGCGCGGTGCGATCCGCGGTTTTCACGCCGAGGTGGATCCGGCGGCGCTCGGTCTGCCGTTGCAGGCGTTGGTGTCGGTGCGGTTGACAGCGCACGAGCGGGCGGCGGTGGACGCGTTCCGGGCCCGGTCGGTGCGGCTGCCGGGGGTGGTGTCGGTGTTCCACGTGGCCGGCGCGGAGGACTACGTGCTGCATGTGCGGGCGGCGTCCGGCGACGCGTTGCGGGACTTCGTGCTGGACCACCTGGCGGTGGACCCGGTGGTGCAGCACACGCAGACCAGTCTGATCTTCGAGCAGGCGCGCGGGATGGGCTGAGCCGGCGGGTGAGGTGGCCGACGAAAACCCGCATGCTGGAACAAAGCCGGTCGGTGACGGGTTGGCTGACCGTGTGATCACCGTACCGTTGTCTGTTCTTGATCTTGCCCCGGTCGCCAAGGGCACCACCGCTGGCGCGGCGTTGCAGGCCACCACGGAGTTGGCCCGCCGCACCGAGGAGTTGGGCTACCACCGGTTCTGGGTGGCCGAGCACCACAACATGCCGGCGATCGCCAGCTCCGCCCCCGCGGTGCTGCTGGCACACCTGGCGGCGAACACCTCGACGATCCGGCTGGGGTCGGGTGGGGTGATGCTGCCCAACCATGCGCCGCTGGTGGTGGCCGAGCAGTTCGGCACCCTGGAGGCGCTGCACCCCGGTCGGATCGACCTGGGCATCGGGCGGGCGCCCGGCACCGACCAGGTGACCGCGCTGGCGTTGCGGCGCACCATGGAGGGCCTGTCGGCGGAGGGTTTCCCGCGCGAGCTGACGGACCTGATGAACTACTTCAGCGGGGAGAAGCCGGGGCAGATCATCGCCACGCCGGGCCGCGGTGAGCAGCCGGCCGTGTGGCTGTTGGGCTCCAGCGGTTTCAGCGCCCAGCTCGCCGGTCTGCTCGGTCTGCCGTTCTCCTTCGCGCACCACTTCAGCTCGCAGAACACCCTGCCGGCGTTGGCCCTGTACCGGCAGAACTTCCGGCCGTCGCAGTGGCTGGACAAGCCGTACGCGATGGTTGCGGTCAACGCGGTGTGCGCGGAGACCGACGAGCGGGCCGAATGGTTGGCCGGGCCGAGCGCCCTGTCGTTCCTGAAGTTGCGCTCCGGGCGGCCGGAGCCGCTGTCCACGCCCGACGAGGCGGCGGCCTACCCGTACTCGGAGATCGAGCGGGAGTTCGTCCTGGCGCGCCGTGACGGCCAGGCGATGGGCTCGCCGGAGACGGTGCGTCGGCAGCTGACCGACCTGGTGGAGCGCACCGGCGCGGACGAGCTGATGCTGACCACGCTGGTGTACGACGTGCAGGACCGGGTGCGGTCGTACGAATTGATCGCCGAGCAGGTGGCGGGCGGTCTGCGCCAGGGCGCGTGAAACACGATCTTCACGTCAGCGTCACCCCGCCGACCCGGACGGTGCCTAATGTTGGTGCCGGTGGTGGTACGGCATTCCCGGTCGGGACGGGTTGGGAATGCCGCGGTGTGGCGCACCGGGCCGGAGCTGAGCGGATTCCGCGGCTGCGGCCCGGTGCCTGCCACCCTAGGCGACCCCGCTCGGGACCGCCAGGGTTGCATCAGCGTAGATGGATGTCCGGCGTGGGCGGGGTGCCCATTGCGTTGCCGATGAAGAACCCCGGGTGCGGCGGTTGGTTGTAGGCGGTGTTCTGCCACGCGATCGCCACCCGATACTGCGGGTCGTGCATCAGGGTGTAGATCCGGGTGCTGGTCGGGGTGGGTGTGCTGTAGATGCGCAGCGCCCGGCTGTCGGTGGTCCGCCAGATCACCTCCTCGCGCCAGTCGCCCAGGATGTCGCCGGAGAGCGCCGGCGTGGACTTGGTGCCGTTGTTGGACGCCACCCCGCTGCCGTCGAGCAGCCGGGTCTCACCGCCGGTGCCGTACTTGTCGATCTTCGTGCCGTCGAGCAGTTCCCGCACCGGGTCGCCGTCCCACCAGGCGAGGAAGTTGGCCGAGGACGGCTTGCGCCCGACGTTCTGCCCCCTGGTGTTGGCCAGTCCGGCGACCGCTGACGACCACGACTCCGCGCCGGGGCTGCCCGCCCAGATGTCTGCGGAGACACCCCGGCCGTTGTCGCCGGACGCCGCCGTGGACCAGAGGACCTGACCGGTGCGGGCGTCGGCGAAGTAGGAGCTGGGCTTGCTGGCGTCCTCGTCGACCTTGAACACCTCCAGGCCGGCGCGGGCCGGGTCCAGATCCCCGACGTGCAGGGCGTCGCCGTGACCGTTGCCCGTCGAGTGGAGCAGCCGGCCGTTGTCGTCGATGGTGGCGGCCCCGTACACGATCTCCTGGCGACCGTCGGCGTCGACGTCGGCCACCGAGAGCTGGTGGTTGCCCTGTCCGGCGGCGGCGCCGTTGCCGGAGGAGTTCGAGTCGAACGTCCAGCGCCGGGTGAGCGTGCCGTTGCGGAAGTCCCAGGCGGCGATCACCGCGCGGGTGTAGTAACCCCGGGCCATGATCAGCGAGGGGCGCTGCCCGTCCAGGTACGCGGTGCCGGCGAGGAACCGGTCCACCCGGTTGCCGTACGAGTCGCCCCAGGACGACACGGTGCCGCGCGGCGGGTCGTAGTTGACGGTGGAGGCGACCGCGCCGGTCTGCCCGTTGAACATGGTCAGGTACTCCGGGCCGGAGAGCACGTAACCGCTGGAGTTGCGATGGTCCGCCGACGACGAACCGATGAGCTGACCGGTGCCGGAGCGAGTGCCGTCGGCGGTCTTCATGGCCACCTCGGCGCGGCCGTCGCCGTCGTAGTCGTACACCTGGAACTGGGTGTAGTGGGCGCCGGCCCGGATGTTGCGGCCCAGGTCGACCCGCCACAACCGGGTGCCGGTGAGTGTGTACGCGTCGACGTAGACGTTGCCGGTGTAGCCGGACTGCGAGTTGTCCTTGGCGTTCGACGGTTCCCACTTGAGCACGATCTCGTAGTTGCCGTCGCCGTTGAGGTCACCGACTGAGGCGTCGCTGGCGCTGTACGAGTAGCTCTCGCCGCTGGGGGTGCTGCCCCCGGCCGGGACCTGCAACGGCACGTCCAGGTAGCCCGCGCCGAACTGCAACGCCGGTGGTGACGCCGTCTGCTCGGCGCCGCCCACCACGGCCCGCACGGTGTACGCCGAGCCGGCCGCCGCGCCACTGTCGAGGTAGTTGGTGGCGCCGGTGATCGGGCTGGCGTTGACCCTGGTGGAACCCCGGTAGAGGTTGAACGCCACCCCGGAGGTCTCGGTGCCGAGCAACCGCCAGGAGACCAGGTTGCCGCTGCCGGAGCGGACGCTGACCAACCCTCGGTCCAGCTTCTCCATCTGCACCACCCCGGCCGGCGGCGGAGGTGTGGTCGGAGGTGGGGTGGTCGGTGGCGGGGTGGTCGGCTCGTCGGTGGGTGGGGCGCCCGTGCAGGTGGTGCCGTTGAGCGCGAAGCTGCCCGGCACCGGGTTGCTGCCGGTCCACGAACCGTTGAAGCCGAACGAGGCGCTGCCGTTCGTGGCGATGGCGGTGTTGTGGTCGACGTTGCGCGCGGTCACCTGGGCGCCGGACTGGGTGACGGCGGCGTTCCACGCCTGGGTGACCTGCTGGCCCGCGGCGTACGACCAGGTGACGGCCCACCCGTTGAGCGGGTCGCCGAGGTTGGTGACCGTGACGTTGGCGCCGAAGCCACCCTGCCACTGGTTGGTGATCTGATAGTCGACCCGGCAGCCGACGGCGGCGGCCGAGGCGACGACCGTGCCGAGGGTGCCGGCCACGACGGTGGCCGCCGTCGTGGCGGCCAGCAGGATCAGCCGATGTCTGGACGGGTGCATGCACTGCCTCCGGGGATCCGGTGATGATCGCTACGACCCACCGGCCCTGCCCGGGAAGCACAGTGGACCAACCCACCGCGACGGTGGCGGGCGGCGATCTGATCGGGGTGAAACGCCCTGGAACTCACGGATCCGACTCACCGCGCATCGTAAGGCAAGCGCTTTCCACTCCGCAACATCGATCATCGTCGCTTGGTTGCGCGTCTCGCTCCTGCCTCGGTGGAGTCCCGTTCCTGCCTCGGTGGGGTCTCGCTCTTGCCTCGGTGATCGATGCCTGATCAACTCGTCCGGGTGAGCGCTCACCACATGGATCCCGCCGAATTCCGTCGCGCCGGCCACGCCGTCGTCGACTGGATCGCCGACTACTGGGCGACAGTGGAGCAACGACCGGTCGCGCCGGCCGACCCACCGGGCACCGTGGCCGCCGCACTGCCCAGCGAGCCGCCCACCACCGGCGGCGAACCGGTCGAGGCGATCCTGGCCGACCTGGACTCGATCGTCGTGCCAGGGCTGACCCACTGGCAGCACCCCGGCTTCTTCGGCTACTTCCCCGGCAACACCTCCGGCCCGAGCGTGCTCGGCGACCTGGTCAGCTCCGGGCTCGGCGTCCAGGGCATGCTCTGGGCCTCCAGCCCGGCCTGCACGGAGCTGGAGACGGTGATGATGGACTGGCTCGCCCACCTGCTGGACCTGCCACAGCGGTTCCGCTCCACCGGCACCGGTGGTGGCGTCATCCAGGACTCGGCGTCCTCGGCGACGCTGGTGGCCACCCTGGCCGCACTGCACCGGGCCAGCGGTGGCCGCTGGCGGCACAGCGGCATCGACCGGCGTTACCGCGCCTACACCTCCATCCACGGGCACTCGTCCATCGAGAAGGCGGCACGGATCGCCGGGCTGGGCAGCGACGGAATCCGGTCGATCGAGGTGGACCCGGACACCCAGGCGATGCTGCCCGGCGCGCTGCGGGCCGCCATCGACGCCGACCTGGCCGCCGGTGACGTACCGGCCATCGTGGTGGCGACCATCGGCACCACCTCCACCACCGCCGTCGACCCGCTGCCGGAGATCGGGGCCATCTGCGCCGAGTACGGAATCTGGCTGCACGTGGACGCCGCGTACGCGGGCGCCGCCGCCGTCTGCCCCGAACTGCGGTGGACGCACGCCGGCCTGGAGTACGCCGACTCCTACTGCTTCGACCCGCACAAGTGGCTGCTCACCGGCTTCGACTGCGACGCGTTCTGGGTGGCCGACCGGGCCGAACTGATCGAGGCGCTGACCGTACTGCCGGAGTTCCTGCGCAACGCGGCCTCGGAATCCGGCGCGGTGATCGACTACCGGGACTGGCAGGTGCCGCTGGGCCGGCGGTTCCGATCCCTCAAGCTGTGGTTCGTGCTGCGCTGGTACGGCGCCGAAGGACTGCGGGCGCACATCCGCTCCGGGGTGGCGCTGGCCGAACGGTTCGCCGAACGGGTCCGCACCGACAACCGGTTCGAGCTGGCCGCGGCGCACCCGTTCTCGCTGGTCTGCTTCCGGCTGCGCGCCGACGACGACACCAACGCGGCGTTGCTGGCCTCGGCGAACGCCACCGGACGGGTGCACCTCACGCACACCCGCGTCGCCGGCCGCTACACGCTGCGGCTGGCGGTCGGTTCACCCCAGACCACCGAAGCGCACATCGACGAAGCCTGGACCCTGCTCTCCGAGACAGCCGACACCCTGCCTACCCCCTAACCCGCGGTCGCCCCGCACCGCTCCCCCACGCCAAGGTCACGCTCGATCCAGGATGTAGGGGCCACGAAACGCCAGGAAGCCACTACATCCAGGATGTTGCACGATCTTGGCGACTCGGCCTCGGCGATGACGGCGTTTGACCGGGCATCGGCGGGTGGGTGGGCGCAACGGGGTTCAGCGTGGGGTGGGCGTACCCGTTGCGGCCAGATCGGCCGGGACCTCGCCGACGGATGCGGCGTCGGAGGCCTCGGCGGGCACACCGGCAGCGGTGGCGGGAGCGGCGGTGCCGGCTTCGGCGGCCTCGGCACGGGCGCGGCGGGTACGGCGTAGGGCGCGCACGGCCAACACCAGGGCGGCCAGCCAGCCGGCGGCGAGCAGGGCGTACAGGGCGGGGCGGGCCGGGCCGTCCAGTTCGGCGGAGCGGATCAGGGTGCGGGCGTTGGTCAGCACGATCACGCCGCCGACTGCCGCGCCGAGCAGTTGGGCGGGCACGATTCGCACCAGCCAGGCGGCCAGCGGGGCGGCGATGAGCCCGCCGATGAGCAGCGCGGCGACGGTGGGGAGCAGGAATCCCTCCGAGCCCAGCCCGATCAGGAAGCCGACGCTGGCCGCGCTGGCCACCACGAACTCGGACGTGTCCACGGAGCCGATCACCTTGCGGGGTTCCATGCGGCCGGAGACCAGCAGCGCGGGGGTGGCCACCGGGCCCCATCCGCCGCCGCCGGTCGCGTCGACGAAGCCGGCGACCAGGCCCAGGGGGCCGAGGAAACGACCGCGGAGCCGTCCGCCGACCCGGTCGGTGCGCAGTGGTCGGGCGAAGCGGATCAGGAGGTACGCCCCGAGCGTGAAGAGGATGCCGGCCATCCACGGTGCGGCGGCCTCGGTGGAGATCGAGCTGAGCAGTGTGGCGCCGGCGAAGGCGCCGATAGCGCCGGGTAGGGCGATGCGGGTCACCACCCGCCAGTCGACGTTGCCGAACCGCCAGTGCGCGACCCCGGCGGCGAGCGTGGTGCCGATCTCGGCCAGGTGCACCGAGGCCGAGGCGGCGGCCGGGGCGACTCCGGCGACCAGCAGCAGAGTGGACGAGGTCAAGCCGTATGCCATGCCGAGCGAACCATCGATCAGTTGCGCGACGAGCCCGACCAGAGCGAGGACCAACAGCTTGCGCACGAGCGCCCCCAGACTTTTCGGCATCTCCTATCGACTTGGTCGACAATGCGCGATGGGGCAGCCAGGGTCAAGCCCCCGATCGGTGGATGGGATGCGGCCGGGCGGTGCGCCGGCCGCGGCCCGTGGCGCAGGGGCCGGGAACCGAGCGGCGGCAATCCAGGCATGCAGGCGCAGGAGTCACGTGGCGCAGGGGCCGGAACGAGCGGCGGCTAATCCAGGCATGCAGGCGCAGGAGTCACGTGGCACCCGGCCGGATAACGAGCCGGCACGCAGACCCAGGTGCCTGGGTCAGCGACCCGGTGATGGGGGGCCGGCGCTCAGATCCAGGCGCGCGGGTCGGCGGCCAGCTCGGTGACCCGCGCGGGCAGGGTGCCGGCGGCGACGTCGGCGACGCTGACCAGTTCCAGGATCTCCCGCTCGCTTGCCCGTAGCGCGATCCAGACCTCCTGGAGGGCGTGCGCCGGGCCGTGGTACCCGAGCTGCTCGGGGCGTTGCCCGCGTACGTGGGCGAGGGGCCCGTCGATGACCCGGATGACCTCGGCGAGGGAGATCTCCTCGGCGGGGCGGGCCAGCCAGTAGCCGCCCTCCGGGCCACGCTGGGCGTGCACGATGCCGCCCCGGCGCAGCTGGAGAAGGATGCTCTCCAGGAACTTCGGCGGGATCTCCTGGGCGCGGGCGATCTGGTCGGCCGTCACCGGCCGGCCGCGCCCGGGGCCGCTGGCCGTCGCGGCAAGCTCGGCGGCCGCGCGGAGGGCATAGTCGACCCGGGCGGAGAGGCGCATGTCGGCAAGGTTAGTCGCTGGTCAACCGGGCGGGCGGGCGACCCTCGGCCGATCGGCCACGCGTCGATGGGAAGCGGCCCCGCTGGCACCCGTCCGGGCCGCCGGGCGGGACCGATGAACGGCCGCCCGTAGGGACCGGTGAAGTACGTCATGATCCACCGCACGGTGGCGGCCGAAATGCCGTTCCGGAGCGTCCCTATGCTGGGCGTGAGTACGAATGTCTGGCCGTTTACCCGGCCACCAGCAACATATTGATAAACACCCGGGTGCGCTCGGGGGGAAGGCAATACGATGACCGATGTCGCGACACGCACCTGGGACGGCATGACCATCCCGGTGGCCGGCACCTATCTTCTCGATCAGGCGCACAAGCGGATCGGTTTCCTGTCCCGGCACATGATGGTGAGTCCGGTGCGCGGCGAGTTCGCCGAGGCCTCGGCGGAAATCTTCGTGGCGGAGGACCCGCTGCTCTCCTCGGTGACGGCCACCATCATGTCGGCCAGCATCACCACCGGGAGTGTCGACCGGGACACGCATCTGAAGAGTGCCGACTTCCTCGATGTGGAGCGTTTTCCCACCCTCGAATATCGAAGCACCGGTATCAAATGGAAGGGCAACGAGGACCCCATCTTCCAGTGGGCGCGCCTGCGCAACCATCGGTTGGGCGGACGAGGCCGAAGTCACATTGTTCCGCCGCAGTCCGACGGCATTCCCGGACGATTCGTCCTCACCGGTGAGCTGACCGTGAAGGGCATCACCCGAGCCGTCGACCTGGAGGTGAATTTCGGTGGTGCTCGTCAGGATCCGTACGGGCAGAACATCTTCGGATTCAGCGCGACGGCCGAGATGAACCGTGAGGACTACGGCCTGCTCTGGAATGTCGTCCTGGAGAGCGGCGGGGTGCTGGTCGGCAAGACGGTGCAGATCGAGATCGCCGGCGAAGCCATCTACCAGGCCTGAAGAACGTCATCCCCGCCAGCTGGCTGGCGGGGATGAGGACGACTACCTGGCGGAGATGAGCCGGAGCGTCAGGCGCCGACGCGACGCAGCAGACCCTCCTGGACAGCGCTGGCGATCTGCCGGCCGTCCGTGGTGAACATCCGGCCGGTGGCCAGCCCACGGGCGCCGGACGCCGACGGGCTCAGGCAGTCGTAGAGGAACCACTCGTCGGCCCGGAACGGCCGGTGGAACCAGAGCGCGTGGTCCAGGCTCGCGCCGACCAACCCGCCCGGCCCCCACACCTCGCCGTGTGCGGAGAGCACCGAGTCGAGCAGGGTGAGGTCCGAGGCGTAGGTGAGCGCGCAGGCGTGCAGCAGGGGGTCGTCGGGCAGTTTGCCGTCGATGCGCATCCAGACGCGCTGGTGCGGGTCGGCGGGCCGGTCGCCGGGGCGGACCCAGCCGGGCTCGCCCACGTAGCGCACGTCGATCGGTCGTGGGATCTGACCCCAGATGCCCAGCCGCTCCGGGTAGCGGGAGAGCCGGTCGGTCATCGTCGGCACCTCCTGCGGCGGGGGCACGTCCAGCGGGGCCGGGGCCTGGTGGTCCAGCCCCTCCTCGGCCCGCTGGAACGACGCCGACATGAAGAAGATCGGCTTGCCGTGCTGGAGGGCGACCGCGCGGCGCACCGAGAAGGACCGGCCGTCGCGGATGTTCTCCACCTCGTACGCGATCGGTTCGACCGGGTCGCCGGGGCGGACGAAGTAGCCGTGCAGGGAGTGCACGAACCGCTCCGGGTCGACGGTGCGGCCGGCGGCGACCAGGGCCTGGCCCGCGACCTGGCCGCCGTACACCCGTTGTGGGCCGACCGGGGGGCTCATCCCCCGGAAGGTCATCTCCCCGGTCGGATCGAGATCCAGCACTTCCAGCAGCTGGTCCACCGCCGCCTGGCCGACCGCGACCCGACCGTCGCTCACTGCAGGGCCCGCGCCGACGCGGCGTCGACCAGCGAGCCGAGCTGGTGTACGCGCAGCGTGTTGGTCGAGCCGGGGGTGCCGGGCGGGCTACCCGCCACGATCACCACGTAGTCACCGGGGTTGGCCCGGTCGAGGCCGAGCAGCGCCTGGTCGACCTGGCGGAACATGTCGTCGGTGTGCTGCACGAACGGCATCAGGAAGGTCTCCACGCCCCAGGTGAGGGCGAGCTGGTCGCGCACCTCGGGGACCGGAGTGAAGGCCAGCAGCGGCAGGTCGCAGTGCAGGCGGGACAGCCGTCGCACGGTGTCACCGGTCTGCGAGAACGCGACGAGGGCCTTGGCGTTGATGGCCCGGGCGATCGACGAGGCGGCGACGGTGAGGGCGCCACCGTGGGTACGCGGGTCGTGCTGCAACCGCGGCACCCCGATGGAACCGGCCTCGGTGGTCGTCACGATCTTGGCCATGGTGCTGACGGTGAGCACCGGGTACTTGCCGACGCTGGTCTCGCCGGAGAGCATCACCGCGTCCGCGCCGTCGAGGACCGCGTTGGCGACGTCGGAGGCCTCCGCCCGGGTGGGGCGGGAGTTCTCGATCATGGAGTCGAGCATCTGGGTGGCCACGATGACGGGCTTGGCGTTCTCCCGGCACAGCTGCACGGCGCGCTTCTGCACCAGCGGGACCTCGTCCAGCGGCATCTCGACACCGAGGTCACCGCGGGCGACCATGACGCCGTCGAAGGCCAGCACGATGGCCTCCAGGTGCTCCACCGCCTCCGGCTTCTCGACCTTGGCGAGCACCGGCCGGAACACGCCCTCCTCGGCCATGATCCCGTGCACGAGCTTGATGTCCTCGGCCGAGCGGACGAAGGAGAGCGCCACCAGGTCGACGCCGAGACCCAGGGAGAAGCGCAGGTCCTCGGCGTCCTTGTCCGACATGGCGGGCACGCTGACCGCCACGTTGGGCAGCGACACGCCCTTGTTGTTGGAGACCGGGCCGCCCTCGGTGACGAGGCAGCGGATGTCGTTGCCGGTGACGTCGGTGACCTCGACGGCGACCCGACCGTCGTCGATCAGCAGCCGGTCACCGGGCTTCACCTCCTGCGGCAGCTTGCGGTAGGTGCAGGAGACCCGCTCCTTGGTGCCGAGAACGTCGTCGCCGGTGATCACGACGGAGTCGCCGGTGCGCCACTCGTGGGGGCCGTCGGCGAACCGACCGAGCCGGATCTTGGGGCCTTGCAGGTCGGCGAGGACGGCGACCGGCTTACCTGTTGCCTCCGACGCCTCCCGGACCAGTCGATAGACCGCCTCGTGGTCGGCGTGACTGCCGTGGCTGAAGTTGAGCCTCGCCACGTTCATGCCGGCCTCGACGAGACCCCGGATGCGCTCCGGGGACGAGGTGGCGGGACCAAGAGTGCAGACGATCTTCGCGCGGCGTGTCACGCCCATCAGGCTAGTCTCTCCTTCAGGTCGGACTCGGGGCCGACCCCTTGCAGGCAGCGGAACAGGTGTCCAACGACGCGCGGTGCGCGTCGGGCCGGCGGGCGGAACCGCACCGGGAACGTTGTGGCGACGGGCATCAGCGACCGCGCGCCGGGAATCGTACGCCTCCGTCGGCGTGCGCTGTTGGGGTGCTCCCGGCGGCGACACACTCCGGGTGCCCCGACGGCGGCAGGCGGCGGCTCATTCCGGGTGCTCCCGGGGCGGCAGGGTGGGCACCGCGTGCAGCAGGTCGCGGGGGTCGTAGCGGCGCTTGGCGTGGCGCAGCCGCGCCCAGTTCGCGCCGTAGGCGAGCCGCACCCGGTCGGTTTCCTCCGGGGCGAGCAGGTTGGGGTAACCACCGGGTAGGGCGTGCGGGGCGAGCGCCGCAGAGGTCCGCTCCGCCCAATCGCGGTGCGGGTCGGCCTGGTCGCCGGGAGCCCACACCGCGATGACCTCGGTCATCAGGTGGTCGCTGCGGAGCCCGAACGCCGTGTCGGCGGGTCGGACCCGGGTGGCCGCGCCGTGGAAGTGGTGCACGGCCAGCGCCGAGAACGGCGAGCTGACCTGCCGGGCCGCGTCGACGAGCGTGTCCACGGTGCTGTCGGTGAGCGCGGGCAGCCAGCGGGTCCGCAGCAGGTAGTGGTTGCCGTCGACCATCCCGCCGTCGAACATCCGCAGCGCGTCCGCGTACGGCATCGGGCCGATCTGGTCGACCAGCGGGGTGCCCAGCGCGCGCAGCCGGTCCATCCACGGCGAGCCGGCGTCCAGGTCCGGGCCGCTGTAGAACGGGCAGACGAAGATCACCGGCTCGCCGGCCGGGCCGGGCAGGAAGCCGGCCATCACGGTCAGTTCGTCCGGAGCCTCGGCGACGAGGGCGCCGTAGCCGCGCAGCACGGCCGGCGCCTCGGACAGCGCGAACATGATCATCCCGGCCAGCACGCCGGGCAGCCGGTGCGCGCGGAAGCGCAGCTCGGTGACGATGCCGAGGTTCCCACCGCCGCCGCGCAGCGCCCAGTACAGCTCGGCATCGTGCCGGGGGTCGGCGGTGACCCGGCGGCCGTCGGCGAGAACCACCTCCGCGCCGAGCAGGCTGTCCAGGGACAGACCGAACCGGCCACACAGCGGGCCGTACCCGCCGGCGAGGGTGAGCCCGGCCATCCCCACGGCGCCGACCACGCCGGTGGGGACCACCAGGTCGTACGGGCGTGCGGCGGCGAGCAGCTCGGCCGCCGTGGTGCCACCGCCGATGGTCACCGTGGCCGCGTCCGGGTCGACCCGGACGGCGCGCAGCCCGGTCAGGTCGAGCACCAGAGCGTCGTCGCGCAGCGCCCGGCCGGCCCAGTCGTGTCCTCCGGAGCGGACCGAGAGGGGCAGGTGGCACCGGGTGGCGATGCGGACCGCCTCGGCCACCTCGTCGGAGTCCTGGCACCTGGCGACCAGCGCGGGCGTGCGCGCCACCGCGCCGTTCCAGAGTCGGGTGGTGGCGGCGTAACCGGGATCGTCCGGCTCGTGCAGCCGGTCGCCGAGCAGGGCACGCAGTCGGGCGGCGGCCGACGCGACATCGGGGGTGGCGGCGGAGATCATGGCGACTCCTCGACCGGGGCCGACCCACGACACCGGGTACGCCCCGGCGGCGGCCCGCGCAGGGCGCGACCGTAGCACCGGCAGGCGGGCGAGCGCCGTCGTCATCACGACAGCCACCGATGGACCGCTGACTCAGCTGCCCGCCTTGACCAGCGGGAACTCCAGGGAACCGGCCGGGCAGAGGAAGGTCAGCACCTCCACCCGGTAGAGCCCGGCCTGCACCGCCGGGTCGGCCTCCAGCACGCTGCGGACATCGTCGACGCTGCCGGTACGGGCCAGCCCGAAGCCGATCGGCGGATCCGGCTCGCGCGCCGGCCCGTCCACCGAGCCGGCGACCAGGACGATGCCGCGCCGCTGCAACGCCTGCATGTGTTCGGCGTGCTCGGCCTGCAACCGCTGCACGGTCTCCGCGGGCAGGGCCCGCCCGGCCGCGCCGGGATAGATCACGATGCACTCGTACGTGTCGAGCGCGAAGTTGACCTGCGGCACTGCCATGGGTGCTCCCTCCGCCGTCGCGCCGGAACGCACCGGCTCCGGCCAGCGTCGCACGGACACCCCGGTCGTACCGGGCGCTTCCCGGCAACTCGGCTCGGTGCGCTGACGGCGTGTCCGCGCCCACACTCGGCCGACCGCCGGCATGGCGGCGCGGTTCCGGGGGATGATCCTTCGGTGGTGGGTGGGCTCTTCATGCCCGCGCTGTCCACGCCCGCCACGACGAGACGATTGGGGATCGGGCAATGGCGACAAATATCAGCGAGCAGCCCGCGAAGGCGTCCGGCACGTACCGGATCGGTGGCGACGTCACCGTCAACCGGCTCGGCTACGGGGCCATGCAGATCACCGGCCCGGGCGTCTGGGGCGACCCGAAGGACCCGGCCGAGGCGGTTCGCGTGCTGCGCCGTGCGGTCGAGCTGGGCGTGACGTTCATCGACACCGCCGACTCGTACGGGCCGTTCGTCTCGGAGTTGCTGATCCGGGAGGCGCTGCACCCGTACGCCGACGACCTGGTGATCGCGACCAAGGCCGGGCTGAGCCGCTCCGGCCCCGGTGACTGGCGTGCGCTGGGCCGCCCGGAGTACCTGCGCCAACAGTGCGAGTTGAGCCTGCGTCACCTCGGCCTGGACAGCATCCCGCTGTACCAGCTGCACCGGATCGACCCGAAGGTGCCGCTCGCCGATCAGCTCGGTGAGCTGGCCCTGCTGCGGGAGGAAGGCAAGATCCAGCACATCGGGCTGTCCGAGGTGAGCGTCGCGCAGATCGAGGAGTCCCAGGCGATCACCACGATCGCGTCGGTGCAGAACCTGTACAACCTCGCCAACCGCAGCGCCGAGGACGTGCTGGAGTTCTGCGAGCGCAACGACCTCGCGTTCATCCCATGGTTCCCGATCGCGACCGGTGAGCTGGCCCGCCCGGGTGGCCCGCTGGACGCCATCTCCACCGCGCACGGCGCGTCGCCCGCGCAGCTCGCGTTGGCCTGGCTGCTGCGCCGCTCGCCGGTGATGCTGCCGATCCCCGGCACGTCCTCGGTGGCGCACCTGGAGGAGAACGTGGGCGCGGCCGACGTGCGGCTCACCGACGACGAGTTCGAGGCGCTCGCCAAGGCGAGCTGACCCGCCGATCCGGACGCCGTCGGCTCAGCCGGCGGCGTCCGGACCGGTTCCCGGGCGCCGTCGGGTCAGTCGACGGCGTCCGGACCGGGCTCCCGGGCGGCGCGTAGCGCCTCGGTCGCCTGGGCCAGCAGGCGAGCGGAGTCGGTCCGCCCGCTCACCTGCAATTCCACTTCGGTGTCCCCGGCCTGGATCCGGATGCTCGCCTCGGTGCGCTGCTGGTCGACCCAGGACTGCAACAGGTTGAACAGCCCCGGAAGCAGCCCCTGGGCCAGCACCGCGATGATCACCGCGTCGCTGAAACCCGGCCGGCCCCCGCCGCCGCCGGCCGGGCGGACCACCGGCCGGTACTCGGGGCGGCGGTGGATCCAGGTCAGCAGGTCGACCGACGGAGGCTGCCGCTGCCGGGGGTTGATGGTCAGCCGGACGGGCTGCCGGGCTGCGGTGTCGCTGTCGGTCACGGTCTGTCTCCCGGTCAGTCGGCGGCGGGTCGGAAGGTCACGTTGTCCCCGTCGGCGGTGGCGACGCCCGCGACGGTGAACGAATTGTCGTCCTTGAACGGTGAGCTGCCGCCGAAGTAGGTGGTCGTGCCACTGGCCTCCACCCTGCCCTGGGTCTCGGTCGGGGTGGAGACCTGGGCGCTGGCCGGGCCGGTGAGTTCGACGGCGAGCTTCGGGTACTCCAGGATCTTCCAGGTGATCTTCTGGACGGAGCCGCCGTAGTAGCGGAACGGGCAGCCCGGCGGGGCGGCGACGGTCTGCTTGGCGCACTCGTCCAACCAGGCCCGTACCCGGGCCTCGACGGCCTCGATCGCCGCCGGCTTGAGCACCGGAGCCAGTTGCAGGACGGCGGCGCTCTCCCCCGGGCCCACCAGCACGGTCGTGCTCGGCGTCTCGCTGAGCGCACTGGACGGGCCGGTCGCGGTGTAACCGCCGGGCAGCAGCACCACTGGCGGGCCCTCGGTGGCGACCGGCAGCTCCACCCCGTTGAGCCGCACCCCGGGGTCGGCGATCGCGGCGTTGAGCTGGGTCGGCCCACCGCTCAACCGCCAGCCGTGGAACAGCCCGGCGGTGGTCTCGTCCTCGCGGCGCAGGGCAAGGGTGGCGGTCTCCCGCGCGTCACCCAGCCGGTACGTCACCGTGGCGGTGGCGGTGTCGCCGTCGCGCTCCAACGAACTGATCTCGACGTCGGTCGGCGGTTGGTAGCCCTTGCCACGCAGCAGTTGCGCGAGCAGCTTGGTGTCGGCGCCACTGCCCTGGTCGGTCAGGTACCCGAGCGCGGCGGCGCTGTCCCGGTCGGCGAGCGCGGAGAAGTAGCCGTCGATCGCCGCCTGGGGGCGGAAGAACGCCCACTGCACCACGCCGAGCCCGCTGGTGCCGAGGCAGGCGACCAGGATGAGGGCGCCGACCAGCAGCCAGGTGCGCCGGGTGCCGACCGGGCCGGAGGAGTTGAACAGCCGGTCGACGGTGACGGGCTGGGCCGCCCCGGCGGGCGCACCGGCCAGCGACGCCCGCTCCAGCGCGTCGAGCCGCAGCTCGTGCGGCGGGTGGGTGGCGCAGACCGCCTCGTCCCAGCCGCTGCGGCCGGTCTCGAAGGACAGCCGCCGTTCCAGGATGCGCCGCAGTCCGTCGACGTGCCCGGTGAGCACGGCGCCGAGGTCGGCCCGGTACTCGGCCGCCCGCACGTCACGGGCGTGCAGCGGCAGCACCACGTACCGCATGGTGAGCAGCACCGGCCAGAAGAACACGAAGACCACGAAGTTGGTGCCCGGGTGCGGGAACGTCCGCATCAGCCAGGTCGGCAGGGCGTGCGCGAGGGTCAGCGGCAGGCCGACACCGCGGACGAAGGCGCTGGTGATCTCGTCCCCGGTCCGCCAGTGCACCAGCTCGTGACTGAGCAGCGCGGCCACCTCGTCGTCCGGTTCGGTCAGCACGGCGGTGGTGACCACCACGTGCCGGGCGTACGTGCGGGCGTTGCTCAGGACCGGGTCGTCCTCCATGAGCAGCCGGGGCACGCTGGGCAGGCCGAGCCGTCGGGCGCAGTCGTCGAGGATGGGGCGCAGCCGCGCGTCCTCGCGGCGGCTGGGCTGGCGCGCACCGGAGACGACCAGCAGGCGTGGTTCGAGCAGCACCCGGTAGAGCGTGTAGAGGAGCCCGATCAGCGCGGCCGCGACGACAGTGCCGATCAGGCCGGTGAGCAGCGCGAAGGGCTCGTCGGTGACGCCCAGCCAGGGCAGCGCCAGCACGACGAGGAAGCCGACCAGGAAGCCGATCGCGAAGCCGACCACACCGCCGAGCACCCCGCCGGAACGGGTCAGGAACGCCTCGATCAGGGAGCCGATCAGCGGGGCGTCGCGCAGCACCTCGGGCACCTGGTCGTTGGCGCCCGATCCGATGGCGAAGAGCCCGGCGACGCCGAACAGGAGACCGCCCCAGAACGCCAGAAGCAGAGCTACCGGCAGGTAGAACCAGGTGGCGAGGAACGCGCCGAGCACGCCGCGCCAGTCCCGCAGGATTCCGGCGCGCAGCCAGACCAGCGCGCTGGGGTAGCCCGGTGGGCGGTCGGCGAACCCGCCGGTGGGGGGCGGGGTGTCGGCCGACGGCGGTTGGGCGGCCCGGACGTCGAGCTGCGGCACGGTCGGCGGGGTGTTCTCCGGCGGCACGGTGGGCGGCTCGGTCATGAGCGCTGCTCCCTCTCGGAGGATGGCGTCCACTGTCGGGAATGGACAGCCGGAGCAGGCTATCGAGGACCTCTGATGCCGGAAACCCCGTTTCCCACGATCGTCGCGCACCCGACACTCACCATCGCGGATCCGGTGCGGTGGCCCCGGAGGGGACCGCCGCACCGGACCGGTTCAGAGCGCGAGGCAGTTGGGTCGCACCGGGCCGTCGACCAGGGCGCCGCGCACGATGGTGTACGCCGTCCCGTCGAGCACCAGACCGAGGTGCCCCACCACCCGCAGCGGGCAGTACGCCTGGATCAGCACGTTCGTCGCACCGTCGTTGACGGCGGCGTTCCCGGTCGGCCGGACCAGCTCGTCCTGCACGGTGCGGATGGTGGTGTAGCGCACCGCGCCCGGGGTGTCGTCGCCGGCGTTGAGGTCGGTGAGGAACGCCGAGCCGATGCTCATCTGTTGGCAGGCCACCACGCCGGCGCAGCTACCCAGGCCCAGGAACGCGACGATGTTGGCGACGTACGTGCCGTACTGCGGTGTGCCCAGGCTGACGTAGCGACCGACGGTGGCGGTGCCGCCGAGCCGCTTGAGGTAGTACCGGCTGACCAGGCCCCCTTCGGAGTGGGCGACGACGTCCACGCTCGCCGCGCCGGTGCTGGCGCGGACCTGGTTGACGTAGCCGGCGAACGCGCGGGCCGAGGTGGGGATGTCACCGAGGCCCAGCCCGGGCAACTGGTAGATGAAGGCGCGGTAGCCGTCGGCGCGCAGGCGGGCGGCGATCGGCTCGTACGCGACGGCGACGCCGCTGAGCCCGCCGACCACGATGACGGGGTTGGCCGCCGCGGCGGCGAAGGGTGTCGCGGGGGTGGCGGTGGCCGGGGCGGGATCGGCGGGGGCGGCGGTCGCCGTGGCGGTGGACGCGAGCAGCGCGGCGGTGGCGAGGGCCAGGACGAGGGCGGTCTTTCGGAGCAGCATCGCTGCACCTCCGGTGGGAGGCGCCCGGCGAACCGGGCAGGTGGGTGGGGGTGTCCGGTCGACCGTGCGACGATCATCCCCGCAACAATTCAGAAACGTCAATGACTTGTTACGCGCCGGTAACCCGTTGTTCCGACGGAGGCGTAAACGGTCATACCGTCACGCTCCATATCGGACACCAACCATGACTGGCATGCTGTGGCCGTGGCTGTCGACGAACCCACCGAGCGCGAGCTGCGGGTCATGCCGTGGTGGCTGGTCCTGGTCGGCCTGCTGGTCGCCATCGCCCTGGGCTGGCTGGTGTTGGACCTGCTGCTCACCGAGGCCGACCGGGCCAGCCAACCGGACACTCGCGCCACACTGCGCATCGACGCGATCCGCACCGGCCTGACCGTCGTCGCGGGCACCGGCGGAGGGCTCGCGCTGCTGCTGGCCGCCCGCCGCCAGTGGATCACCGAACGCGCGCAGCGGCACCAGGAGACCGTCGCCGCACGGGACCAGGTGCACCGGGATCGGGTGCAGGCGCACGCCGAGGCGGTGGCCGAGGCCGCGCAGCGCCACCAGGACCGGCAGTCCGGGGCCGCCGAGCACGACGCGGCGGAGCGTCGACTGACCGAGCTCTACACCCGGGCGGTCGAGCTGCTCGGCAACGACAGCGCGGCGGTACGCCTGGGGGGCCTGCACGCGCTGGAACGCCTCGGTCAGGACAACCCCGGGCAGCGCCCGACGATCGCGGCGGTGCTCTGCGCGTACCTGCGGATGCCGGCGCCCGACGGCGAGCCGCGCGAGACGGAGGTCCGGCGCAGCGCGCAGCGCGTGCTCACCCGGCACCTGCGCGCGGACGACGCGGCGCACTGGCCGGAGCTGAGGCTCGACCTGGCCGGCGCCACGCTTGTCGACTTCGACGCCGCCGGGTGCACGCTCGTCGACGCGAACTTCACCGAGGCGGTGTTCACCGGTACGACGACCTTCGCGGGCGCGACGGCGCGGGGCCGGCTCCGGCTCGGGGCGGCGACCTTCGACGAGGCGGTCTTCGAGGGGCTCGCGGCCGACGGCGAGGTCATCCTCGACGACGTCCGGGTCGGCGGTGGGGCCAGCTTCGACGGTGCCGCCCTTCCCGGCGGCCTGGCCTGCCGGCGAGCCAGATTCGTCGGCCCGACCTCGTTTCGCCGGGTGATCTTCGGTCAGCCGACCAGCTTCGACGCCACCCGCTTCGAGGACACCGCCACGTTCCGGGAGGCCGTCTTCGACGGCGCCCTGTCCATGGAGCACACCGAGTTCGGGCGGTCGGCCAACTTCCACTCGGTCCGTTTCACGAACATGGCGCTGTTCCGCTGGACGGTGTTCGGCGCGGAGGCGCTGTTTGACCGGGCCCGCTTTCTCGACGCCGCGAACTTCGGCCGGGCCCGGTTCCACAGCATGGTCAGTTTCCGTGACACGCAGCTCAGCCGGCCGCCGCAGGTCGAGCAGGCCCGGGCGGTGGCCGATCCTGGTCACCGCTGGCCGGCGGGCACGACAGTGGAACGCCTCGACGACGAGTGGCTGCTGCTGGTCGACCGCTGACGGTGGGACGGAAGTCAGCGCGTCGTGGTCGGACGGTCGTCAGCGTGGCCTGGGCGGCTGGGTCGTCAGCGCGGCGTGGCTGGCGGGCGCAGGCCGTCCAGTGCGACGCCGAGCACCCGGTCACGCTGCTCGGGTGACGGGAACTGGGCCATGGTGAGGCCACTGATCAGCCGCACCACGTCGTCGAAGCCGATGTCGTCACGGACCACACCGGCGGCCTGCGCGCGACGCATCAGCGGCTCACCGGCGGAGAAGATCTCCGTCCGGCAGCTGGTGAAGATCTCGGAGTCTCGCAGCAACTGCTCGGCCAGCGCCCGCTTGGTGGCGACGTACGCGACGAAGCGGTGCAGCCAGGCGACGAGCGCGTCCCAGGGCGGCAACTCGGCCAGACCCTCGGCGGAGTGGCACAGCTCCCGGACCTCCTCGACGTAGACGGCCTCGAACAGGTGCCGGCGGGTCGGGAAGTTGCGGTAGAGCGTGCCGATGCCCACGCCGGCCCGGCGGGCCACGTCCTCCAGGGAGGCGGCGGCGCCGTTCTCGGCGAACGCCTCGCGTGCCGCCGCGATCAGGGAGTCGTAGTTACGTCGCGCGTCGGCCCGCTTGGGCCGCTGGGCGAAGACCTCGGGCGCCTGCCCCGCGCTGGTCATGACGTGCGTCACCTCACCCTGGTTGCATCCGGAGGGAACCCTCCGCTAGCTTAGTGGAGGCACCCCTCCGGAATCCCGGAGGCCTGCCTCCGGTTACTGTACCTCGGGACCCGCCCGATCGCCGCCTGGCCACCCCGATCGCCCGGACCCCGACAGACCCCCCCGTCACGGACGACGGGTGACAAAGCCTTCATTCCCGTACGTAATCAGGGAGCCTTCTCTCGTGGCAGTGACTTCCCGACGCAGCTCGCGTCGGCTCACCTTCACCGTGCTCGCGGCCGGCGCCGGGTTCTTCGCGATGCTCCAGTCGCTGATCACCCCCGTGCTGCCGACCATCCAGCAGGCCCTGCACACCTCCCAGAACACAGTGACCTGGGTCCTGACCGCCTACCTGCTCAGCGCGTCGATCTTCACGCCGATCCTCGGACGCGTCGGCGACATGATCGGCAAGGAGCGGATGCTCGTCGTCTCGCTCGCCGCCCTCGCCCTCGGCTGCCTGCTCGCCGCCATCGCGCCGAACATCGGCATCCTCATCCTCGCCCGGGTCGTGCAGGGCATCGGCGGAGCGGTCTTCCCGCTGTCGTTCGGCATCATCCGCGACGAGTTCCCGGCTGCACGGGTCTCCACCGCAGTGGCCGCCATCTCGGCGATCGTCGCCGTCGGCGGTGGCCTGGGCATCGTGCTGGCCGGCCCGATCGTCAGCACGCTGGACTACCGCTGGCTGTTCTGGATCCCGATGATCGTGGTCGGGCTGACCGCCGTGGCCGCGCACCTGTTCGTGCCCGAGTCGCCGGTCCGTACCCCCGGTCGCATCGACTGGCGCGCCACAGTGCTGCTCTCCGGCTGGCTGGTCGCGTTGCTGCTGCCGATCAGCCAGGGCGCCACCTGGGGCTGGACCTCCACCCGGGTGCTCGGTCTGCTGGCGCTGGCCGTGGTGCTGCTGGCCGGCTGGCTGGTCACCGAACTGCGGTCCAGCAACCCGCTGATCGACATGCGGATGATGCGCCTGCCCGGCGTCTGGACCACCAACCTGGTCGCCCTGCTCTACGGCGCGTCGATGTTCTCCATGTACGCGTTCCTCCCGCAGTTCCTGCAGACCCCGACCGCCGCCGGCTACGGCTTCGGGGCGAGCATCAGCCAGGCCGGTCTGCTCATGCTCCCGATGGTCAGCGCGATGTTCGTCGCCGGCGTCATCGCCGGGCGACTCCAGGCCGTCTTCAGCGCCAAGGCGCAGCTCGCCACCGGTGCCACCTTCAACGTGGCCGCCTCCGCGATGCTCGCCACCGCGCACGACACCCGCTGGGAGGTCGCCATCGCCGGTGGCCTGGTCGGCCTCGGCATCGGCCTGGCCTTCGCGTCGATGGCCAACCTGATCGTCGCCAGCGTGCCAGCCAGCCAGACCGGCGTGGCGACCGGCATGAACGCCAACATCCGCACCATCGGCGGCGCGATCGGCGCGGCCGTGGTCAGCGGCGTGATCACCGCGCACCCGCAGGCCAACGGCCTGCCCCGGGAGGCCGGCTTCACGATGGGGTTTCTCGTCCTCACGGCGATCGCCCTGGCCGCCGCGCTCGCGGCCCTCGCCGTCCCGTCCGCCCGGCGGACGTCGGCCGGTCGCCGGCCGTCCGCCGCGACGATCGTCGAGTCGGAGCTAGCCGGCGAGTTCGCCACCATGCCAGCGACCCGCTGAGGCAACGTGTCGCAGCCCGGGCGGTTCGCCGCCCGGGCTGCTGCATGTCCAGGAGTACGCTGGCCGCTCCCCCACCCACCGACCGTCGTCTTTCAGGATGCGCCCATGTCCGAGTTGCTCACCGCCGACCGCATCGAAGAGATCGGCGCCCTGGGCGTCGACAGCCCCGACCCGGCCGCGCTCGTCGCCGAGCTGGTGGGTGCCGTCGACGAGGGGCGTGTCGCGGACCCCGACGACACCGGGTACGCCCTGCTGGTCGCCGCGGACATCCTGGAACAGGCCGGTGACCTGGCCGACGCGCTCGCCCTGGCCACCCGTGCCATCGCCGAGCAGCCGGACGACAACGCGTACGCCCGAGCGGTGCGCGGCGGTCTGCTGCTGCGCCTCGACCGCTCGGACGAGGGCATGGCCGAGCTGACCGCCCTGCGTCCGCTGTTGGAGACCGACCCCGCGGCCACGTACCTGATCGACGAGCTGGCCGAGTCCGGCCACGCCGACACGGCGCTGGAATGGCTCACCGGGGCACTGGACGCCATCCTGGAACGGACCCGCACCCAGCAGCACGAATCCGAGGACGCCCAGGACGAGGCCGCGGCCATGATCTACGGCCTGGCCCAGCGGCGGCACGACCTGCGCGAGGAGCAGGGCCTGCCCCACGACGAGTACGACAACCTCGCCGACCGGCTGCGCGCCGCGAGCACCCACGCGCTCGACGCCCTCGACGACGGCCCGGCGACACTGCTGTTCTGGCCGCAGGCGGAGTTCACCGCACTGCTGCTGCGCTGGCCCGCTCTGGTCGACAGCTACCCCGCCACCTGGGACGAGCACCGCGCCCAGATCGAACGCGCCCTCGTCGACGCCTCCGGGATGGGCGGCGCCGACCTGGGCGTGGTCGTCGGCACGGTCGCCGACCTGGCGGCCTTCGCCGACCGCACCGACAGCGACCCCACCAGCGAGGAAACCCTCGACGAGTACGCCGACAGCCTCGACGAGTCGGGCGTGACAGCCTGGCCGCCCGGCCGCAACGACACCTGTTGGTGCGGGTCCGGCGCCAAGTACAAGAAGTGCTGCCTGCCCCGCTCGCGCGGCTGATTGTCTCGGGCGCTCCGGCCCCGACGTATGGTCGGTGCGTCCGTTCGACTCGACGATGAAGGCGATGGCGTGACCACACACGAGCAGCACGAGACGGTCGAGGACAGCCCGGTCGGCTGGGTCGCCAGCCACATCCGGCGCTACGTGGGCACCGACGGCGCGGACGGGGGCACCTTCCACGGCGTACCGTCGCTGCTGCTCACCACCCGCGGACGCCGATCGGGCAAGCTGCGCCGCACGGCTCTGATGTACGGGCGCGACGGCGACAACTACCTGCTGGTGGCGTCCAACGGCGGCGCGGCCAAGCACCCCGCCTGGTACCTGAACCTGAGCGCCGACCCGGCGGTGGAGATCCAGGTCGGCGCGGAGCGGATCACCGGTCGGGCCCGGACCGCGACGGGCGAGGAGCGCGTTCGGCTGTGGCCGGTGATGACGAAGGTCTTCCCGACGTACGCCCGCTACGCGAAGGAGACCGACCGCGAGATCCCGGTCGTCGTCATCGAACGCGAACCCGCCATCGATTGACACCTCTCACTGCTGGGGAGGGCTAGGGTGACCGCAGGTAAGCACCCACTCCGGCAAGGAGGAACGTCGTGCGCCGCATCATCACCGCTGTCGCACTACTCGGGCTGTCACTTTCCGTCATGCTGGCGCCGACGCCGGCCAGCGCGGCAAGCACCGTCGAGGTCACGTCCGCGACCCTCGTCGCACGAGGCGTTGCCGTGGACATCACCCTCACCGTGACGTGCCCAGCCGGCCTGTCCGGCGCTACCGAGCTGATCGTCCGGCAGCGATCGGGCGACCGGGTCGCCTACGCGTCCGGCTGGGCGCCCCTCAACAGCTGCACCGGCGAGCCACAAGCCGTGACCGGGCGAGCCTGGGCGGAGGGCGGCGGGCTGGTCCTGCACAAGGGTGTCGCGCTGATCAGCGGCGGATTCGAACTGTGCAACCAGGACGTCTGCGACTACCCGACCTTCGAGCAGACGTTCCGCATCACCAGCTGAGACAGCGGCCGAGCCGTCGTCGCATGCCACCAACGGCGCGTCCGATGATCAAGTGATGAGAAGTAGGTCAGAACCGCTCCCGACGCCTACTTTTCATCACTTGATCATTGGCGCCGTCCCGAGTGACCGGATCAGGCGCACCCGTCACCCGGCCGCCTCAATCGCAGCCTCCACCTTGTCCAGATAGTTGAACCACCACTCCCCCTCGCCCTTAGGGCGAAAGGACAGGAGACTTGCGGCCACAACGAAGGCCAGGACGACTGCGCTGCCGGCTGGCAGCACACCCGACATCGGTCGACCGGTTACAACGGCGTTGAGGAAGGCTTCGACCTCGGGAGAGGTCGTCGAGCTCCAAGCTTCTGCCTCGGCAACCTCCTCGGACAACTGCTGGATCTGCTCAGGCGTTGGCTTGCCTTGGCAGATATCAGCACTGACAAAGGCCGCGATGGCAGCCAGTAACTCCAGGGCCGACTGCCGCATGGTTGCGTCGGAAAACGCCGTGAGCGCTCTATCAAACTCGATCGGCTGCCGCTTCACGGCCCAGTGCAACGTGTCACGGACAAGCTGCTCAACTCGCTCATCGATCTTCAACCGAACCTCCGCCATCCTGCGATCTCGCTTTGTAAGCCTTGAGGGAACCCCAGGTTGCCACGGCCCCGAGGACGACGCCGGCTACCGCCTTCGGCAGAGCGGGCATGAACTCCGAAACCGTCGCCCATGCTGTCGCCGCCGCCGAACCGCCAACAGCAATTGCCTCTGGGCCGACAGCCCTGCGTCTGGTAGGCGACGGCGCATCTCGGTTCTCTCGGCTCCGCGCCTCACGTCGTCCGTCGCGGTCCGGCAGCGCCGACACTGGTCGTGGGATCGCAGGTCGCAAGGTGACGCCGGCTGCCGCGGGTGGTTGGTGGATTGCGCTGCCACCACCCGTGGTCAGTTTCCCAGCGCTCGGACCTTGGCGATCGTCTCCTGCACATGCTGCTTGGCCGGGTCGCCACCCTGAGACGCCTGCGCGAGCGCCTGACGGTACGAGTCGATCATGCCGACCAGCGGACCAGCCGCTACGCCTTCCA
Source organism: Micromonospora sp. NPDC127501 (assembly GCF_040302185.1). Taxonomy (NCBI): domain Bacteria; kingdom Bacillati; phylum Actinomycetota; class Actinomycetes; order Micromonosporales; family Micromonosporaceae; genus Micromonospora; species Micromonospora sp. NPDC127501. The sequence goes on from NZ_JBEORJ010000009.1 coordinate 74,764, forward strand.
GCGCACCGGCGACGAGTGCTCGCGCCTCGGCGGCGTCCTGCGCTGCCGCTGCGGTCTTGGCCTTCGCCTCGTCCAGCTTCTGCGACGCCGCCGCCAACCTCGCGATGATCTGTGCTGCGCTCACGCGCACCTCCCCGTGGTCGACCATCGCCTCCGCCACCGCACCGGCGGAGACCACATGGGAGCGTACGAGATCCGCGCACCCAGCGCGACCGGCTGCTAGCCCCCGCGTCACCTCGTGGGCAGTGGATGCGCCAAGCGAGCTGGTCTGACGGATTTTGCCGACGGGACCTCGACCGAGCCCGGACGGTGACCAGATCTTGGACAGTTTCCGTTACGCGCTAACGGAAACTGTCCAAGATCTAGAGTGACGCCACGAGATTGGGGCCGTTCAGCGCCCGGCGACGAACACGCCGACGCCGCCGACGCCTTCCACGAGCCCTCGATCTTGAGCACGTTGATGGCCTCTTGGCCGGCTCCCAGGTCTGCAACCCGGAGCTGGTGCGCCGAGGCGGGCGAATGAGCGCCGACGCCGTGGACGACCTGCGTGCTGCCTGGCTGGCCACGATCTCCGCTGCCGACCGGGCCGGTGCGCAGTGGCACGGGGCGGGGCCGCCCGGCCGGCGGCTGCCCTGGCAGGACGCGGTCACGGAGTGCTGGCGGGCGTTGAGCCTGGTCTACGCCGGCCTGGCCGCCGATCGGGAGTCACCGGGAGGCTCGGTCGGGGACCTGCTCGCCGGTCTGCACGCTGCTCGATTCGACGCTGACCGGGCCGCCATTCTGGCCGCTCGGGTCCGCTGGCGGTTGAGCGCGACCGAGGACCGAGTGGATCATGCCCGGCAGCGGCCAGGCAGGCTAGGCAGCGGCCAGGCAGGCTAGGCGGCGGGCTACGGCGACGGCGGGCCGTTCTGCGCCCGGGTGATCAGATCGTGCAACGGCTTGGTGCCGCTGCCGACCATCACACCGGTCACGACGGCATCGACCCAGACCGCGACTCCGTTCCAGTCGGCACCGGCGACCGCGTGCAGAACGTAGAACCCACCGGCGCTGGACGCCACTGTGGCCAACCCGCTGGCGAGACCCCACGCGACGATGGTGCGGTTCGCCTTCGCCCGCGCGACCGTGGCGGTGGCCACGGCGACCGCCTCGCGGTCAGCCTCGGTGGGGCCGTCGACCCGGCTGCTCACGTCGGTCACCGTTCGGGACAACGCGGCCTCAGCGGCGCGACCCGGCAGCCACCGTGAGAACGGTTCCAGGATCCGTTCGACCGCTGCGGCGAAGACCAGCAGGGTGAGGAAGACGCCGGTGGTGTCCTCCGGCTGGATCTTCGCAGCGGACGCGCCGCTGCGCCAGATCAGCCAGCCGCCGACCGCGCCGACGGCGATCAGCCCGAAACCCGCAACCACGGCGCCCGCACCGGCCTGCTGCGATGCGGCGACGACCGACAGCCCTGGCTCCTGTTCGGAGCGAGGCGTGGCCGTTCCTGCGGCAGCATCGGCGTTGCCCGGCGAAGCGGCAGGCCTGCCGTTTGGCGGCATCGGCTCAACCTGGGTGGACGTCTGTCCCTGCAATTCCCTGACCAACCTTTCGACCTGCCGCTCGCGAGACGTCGAGGCGTGATGATCCAGACCCTCGGCGAGCGGATCGCGCACCGACTGCGCTCGGGGCGCGAGACTACGGCACGAGAGTGGGCACGATGGACGGCCGGCAGGTGTGAGGCTTCGAGGGCGCACGGAGCACAGTGGCACGGCCAACCGGCAAGCCGCGATGCCGGGTTCGGGGAACACGCCAGAGCGCGAAGCCTCCTAGACTCGGTGGCACCGGGCTGAGGGAGTGACGTGGCTTGACGGTTCAGAAGACAGACACGACATCGGCCGGTCGTGGTCGCCGGGCTCGCGCCATTGGGCTGTCCGGCGGTCTCATCGGGTTCCTCGCCCTCCTGCTCATCGTCTCCGTCGCGACCGGTGACGGGCAGAGCATCCTCAGCAGCCTCCAGTCATCATCGTCGGCAACGGCCGCGCCCAGTCCGACCCCGGAATCTCGGGCACCGTTCTACCGGACCTGCATCACCAAGACCAAGGGCCAGGACGCCTTGGTCTTCTTCCAACGGGACATCCCCGAGGGCCGGTGGGGAGAACCGTTGCGGGGCACCGCCTCGGCGGCCAGTGAGCCGTACGTGCTGTGGCTCTTCGACGCTCACTGTGAACCGCACCGCGCGATCGAGGTGCCACCGCGCACCAGCCGCACGTTCAAGGCCCAGCTGGGTCAGGTCTGGTACTACGCCGAGGCGTCAGCGGGCCGGCCCGCCGACGGCTGCGCCTGCCGCGTCTTCAGCCCTTCGAACAGCGGCACCGAGCAGAGGTTCAGCGACGCCGGCAGCATCACCTACCACCTGGACTAATCCGCCGCCCTACAGCAACTTCCCGTGTTCGGTGACGACCAGTCGCCACTCCGGTGTTCTGAGGGTTCGCAGATCCGGGGCCACGACAGGCTCGGCGCCGGGCGCGCAGACCCCGTACACCTGCGGCGCGACTGCCTCGGTCAGGAGGTGGTCGAAGTGGAACGAGCCTTCGAAGCCGAGCCAGACCACCGTGTCGCCGGCGGCGCAGGCGACGCGCAGGCAGTGGGCCAGGTAGCGGCGCAGGAGCGGCGGCAACTCGTCGAAGACCAGGTCGTACTCGGTGACGCGGGCGTACGGATCGTCCCGTTCGAGGGGATACGTCAGCACCTCGAGCGGCACGACGTCGTCACCGGCGAATTCCGGCACCCGGGCCGGGACGCCCGGCACGAACACGCTGACGGTCGGCTGCGCGGCGAAGCGCAGACCGGATGCCAGGTCGGTCATCAGCGCAGGCCGCGGACCATCAGCAGGTACGCGCAGTAGGCCATCGGCACCACCAGGAAACAGATCAGGAACCCGAGCGGCAGGTACCGCGGCGGGGTACCGGCGACCATCGCGGGCCGCCCCCACCGGCCCAGCACCAGGTAGCCGCCGAAGAACGCCACCGCCGGCAACCCCGCGCAGATCCACGCGCCGAGGGTGAACCCGTCCACCAGACCGACCCCGGAGGCGAGCACCAGCATCAGCACGAGCACCCCGGCCGCCGCGCCGCACCCGGCGTAGACGGCGACCGCCCGCGCCAGCGGTGACCACGTCGGCAGCAGCGCCGGCCGCTGGGCCAGCAACTCCGCCTGCTGCCCGTGCCGGTCGGCCTCGTCGGCCATCCGCCGGGCCAGCTCCAACTCCACCGCCGGGTCGGCCGCGACCGCGCGCTGCGCGGGCACCCCGCCGCCCGCCGGGCTCACCGCCGTCGGCAGCGCCAGCCGCGCCTCCCCCGCCGGCAGCTGGGGGTACGCCCCGACCCCCGCCCGCCCCGGCGCGCCGGCTGCGCCGCCGGGTTCCCCGTCTCCGGTTCCGGGGACGGTGGGAGCGCCGGCAGCGAAGGGCGGGCCGGAGCTGGGAGCGGTGGGCGCCGCGGCGCCGGACGGCGGGCCGGGCCAGGCGGCGGTCTCACCCGGCGTCCCCGGGCCAGGGGCAGGGGGTGGTTGTTCGATACCGATGGCTCGGCCGAGCTGGTCGAGGCGCTGCCCCTGGGCGGTCAGCCGCTGCTGGAGGTAGTCGACGGCGGCGTGCAGGTCGCGGCGGCGCGCGGACTCGGCGGCGGCGTGCTGTTCCCCGGCGCGGTGCTGGGCGGAGAGTTGCCGGGCCAGCGCCGCGTACTCCTCGAAGGACACTGTCACCGCTCCCCGTCGGGGTCGTGCCCGTCGCCGACGAACGGGACGATCAGCCGGGTGCGCTGGTCGTGCCGGTCGATCAGCAGCGCCCGGTCGGGGCGGGGCGTGTAGGTCAGGTCGTGCGCACCGAGGTGCAGGGCCAGCTCGGCGCCGGGCACGTTGAGCGCGACCAGGCAGGCGACGTCGTCGCGGTTCTGGGTGCCGCCGAGGTCGTCGGCGAGCCGGCGCAGCCCCCGCCACCAGCCGAGCAGGTGCACCCCCTGCCCGGGGCCCTGACGCAGGACGGTCCGCAGGTCGTCCAGGCCGGAGCGGAACGTGCCGGGGTCGGTGGCCCCGAGGACGGGGGCGGCGGCGTCCATGCCGAACACCACCAGGTACTCGCGGCCGGCCGGCTCGGCGGCCAGCGCGGCGATCCGGTCGCGCAGCCCGGCCGCGTCGAGGCGCTGCACCGGGTGCCCGGCGGCCCGCAGCAGCGTCTCGGTGTCGTCGGCGACCGGGTCGGCGACGGTGACCAGGCAGGCCAGGTCGAAGCGGACGTCGCCGGGGGCGTGCTGGCGGGCCAGGCTGAGCGTCGCGGCGCGCAGCACGTCCGCGCCGGTCGGTGCGGTGCCCACCACGGCGAGGTGCCGGCCGGGGGTGGTGTCCATCAGGAACAGTGCGGTGGTGCCGTGCACGTCGACGGTTCGGCCGACCAGGGCCATCGGGCGTCGACCACCGGGGCGCAACCCGGCGAACGTGCTGTCGTCCTCGATCCGCGCGGCCTCGTACCCCTTGAAGACCGCTGGGGCGCGCGAGCCCGGCGGGCGGGCCTGCCACAGGTCGTGGCGTAACGCGGCGAGGTCCGCCGCGGCGGCGTGCGCGTCGGGGAAGCGCAGCAGGGTGTCGGCGCCGACCGCGCCGGCGGCGGTGTTGACCACGGCGGAGCCGACCGGGAGGGCCGCGGCGGCGTCGTTGAGCTGGTCGAGCACCCCACCGCCGCCGGGCAGCGCCACCCGCAACGCGAACTGCCCGAAGATCGCCTCGGCCCGCCCGTAGAGGGCTTCGATGCCGGTCATGCTCTGGCTGGCGAGCACCAGGTGGATGCCGTACGAGCGGCCCTTGCGAGCCAGCTCCTCCAGCAGGTCGACCGACTCGCGGGCCAGTCCGTCGTTGCCGGCGAGCAGCACGTGGAACTCGTCGATGACCGTCACGATGCGCGGCAGCGGATCGTTTCGGGGCAGGTCGGCGAGCTTGGTGACGCCGTGCCGCTTGAGTGCGGTGGCCCGGCGTTGCGCCTCCCGGCGCAGCTCGCGCAGGACGGCGAGACCGTACTCGCGGTCGGACTCGATGCCGACGGCACGGGCGTGCGGCAGCCAGGACGGGTCCCGGCCGGTGGGCACGAACTCGGTGAAGCTCACGCCCTCCTTGAAGTCGAGCAGGTAGAGCTGCAACTCTGCCGGCGAGTAGCGGGCGGCCAGCCCGTAGAGGACGTCGAGGAGGAACACGGTCTTGCCGGCGCCGGTGCGCCCGCCGACCAGCCAGTGTGGGGTGGCGTCGTCGAAGGCGAGCGTCAGCGCGGTGCCGAAGGCGCCACCGCCGCCGGCCCGGCCGATCACCGTCCGCAGGCCGTTGCCGGCGGACTCGGCCCAGCGCCGTTCGGGCAGCAGGTCGGTGAAGGGCAACGCGTCGGCGCGACGGGTGGCGGTGCCGAGGTGCTCGGCGAGCGCGCGTACCGAGGCAGGCGGCGGGTCGCCATCGAGCAGGACGGGTGCGGCGAGCCCGCTGCCGTCGGCGCTGAACGGGTTGCCGGGCGGGTCGCCGACGTGCGCGTACCCCTGGTTGAGCCGTACCGCGGTGGTGCCGCCCAGCGGCGGCGCGGTCTCGCCGGGCAGCCGGGACGGGTGGCCGGCGAGCAGCACGCACACGGCGGCGGCCGGGCCGGCGTGGGTGAGCGCGGCGAGCCGGGCCAGCTCGCGCGGCGGCGGCGCGGCGGTGGCGACCACCACCAACAGGCGACGGGCGGCGGGCTGACCGTGCTGCGCGGCGCGGGCGTGCTGCTCGGCGGCGTCCACCAGCGCGGCCACCTCGGCCTCACTGGTGGCCGGCGGGTCGAGCACCCCGGCGTCGAGCAGTGGGCGCAGCGGGCCGAAGGTGGCGCCGAGCGCGGCGGTGTCGATGCCGGCGACGCGGACCTGACCGGGCGGCGCGGTGGCGACCAGCCGCAGCACCAGCGCCCGCAGCAGCCCGGCGACCTGCGCGTCCCGGGCGTCGGTGTCCAGGGCGAGGTGGTGCCCGCCGCCGAGCGGAACCAGCACGGGAAAGGCGCCGTCCGAGGTGGACGCCTCGCCGATCCGCACCGCTGCCGGCTCATCGGTCAGCGGTGTGACGCCGGGTGCGGGGGTGGCCAGGGCGGCGCCGAGACGGGCGAGGCGGGTCACCAGGTCGTCGCCGACCGGCGCGGCGGCGGTCGGTGCCGCCCCCAGTGCGCCGCGGGCAGTGTCCAGATGCGCCCGAGCCGCCCGGTGGGAGTTGACCGCCTGCCCGTACGCCGACGCGAGCCTGCCCACCCTCTGCCCCCAACGCCACGGCCGCCTGGTCCCAGGAACCCTAACGGACACCGGCGGCACCCGGACAGTCCTGCGAGGACGTGTCACGGACCGGTCAGGCGGGGCCGCACGCCGCCGGGCCGGACGCCTCGGCCGCCCCGCAGCGGAACACCTCCACCGGCGCCCTCGCCACGTCGGGCACCTGCTCCACCCGCATCAGGGCCAGCCGCTTGTCGACCGGCTCCCCCGAGTCGGGCGTGAACCGGATCAGCCCGGCCACCCCCGGGTAGCCCTGCCCGGCGTTCTGCCGGAGCACCTCCGCGTGCACGCCCACCGGGTTGACCGAATCCGGCTCCCAGCGCTGCCGGGGGTCGGCGTGGTGCAGCCGGGCGGCGAGGCTCTCCACCGCCCGGACCAGCATCATCGACGCGTCGTAGGCGAGGCTGACCCGCTCGCCGACCTGCTCCTCGGAGCCCGGTCGGCAGCGCGGCGGATCGAGCAGGTCGTCGGCCTGGATCCAGGACAGGAAGCGGGCCCGCGCGTCGTCGTCGCGCCGGTCCTGGGCGGCCCGCAGCGCCGCGCAGGTGGCCAGGGCCGCCTTGGAGACGTACGTGACGGGCAGGTTGCCGGGCGCGGCGGCGCGTAGCCCCGGGTTGGCCATGTACCGGTTGGCCGAGTCGTCGGCGACGAGGTGCCGGGGCGGGTTGCCGCCGCACTCGCGCAGCGCCCGCAGGAATCCGTCGAACTCCGACCAACGACCGGCGTAGAAGAGCATCCCGGTGTAGCCGCACTCGTCGGTCAGCCGCTGCCCGGTGCGCCACTCGTCGAGGCGGGTGATCCGGGGCCCGAACTGTTGTCGGAGCCCGTCGACGAGGGTGCCCACGTAGAGGTCCTCGGAGAGGGAGCTGCCCTCCAGGGTGGTGTAGAAGACGTGCACGTCGTCGACCTTCAGCACCTGTCTGGCGTACGCGTCGACCAGCTTCACCTGGTCCTTGTTCGGTGCGGAGATCTGGAGGTAGAGGCGGGAGTTGGCGTCCATCCTGTCGGCGGAGAGGGTGGGCGCCAGCACCGGTAGCCCGACCTGGTTCAGCTCGCGCAGCGCGCGGGCGGTGCTGGTGCGGCTCTCCACCAGCCCGACCACCCCGAGCACCGTCGGGTCGTCCCGGGCCAGCTCGGCCAGCATCGCCACGGCCCGGTCAGCGTAGATCATCTGGCGACCGCCGTTGGCCACCACGATCCGCAGCAGCGCGGCACCGTCGGCGCCGGCCGACTCCTTCAGCAACGCGTACTGGGCGGTGGCCATCCCTTCCAGCTCCTCGCGCTCGGAGACGTACGACTCCTCGTCCGCGCGGGTCCGGTTGCCGGTGAGGGTGCCGAGGTAGACCAGGGTGAGGAAGGGCCGTCGTCGGTCGCTGCGCTGCCAGACCTCCTCGGCGGCGCGGTTCTGCGCGAAGATGCGCTCCTGAACGGTGCGCAGCCGGTCCTGACCGGGATCGTTGTTGAACACCTGCGCGGCGCTGTCGCTGTAGCCGACACACTCGCCGCTGCCGACCACCTCGACCGAGACCTGACCGGTGAGCGAGGGGTGACAGCCCGGCCCCCACCGGCTGGCCACCCACAGGCCGAGCACCGCCACCAGCACCAGGCAGAGCGCCGTCGGCAGGAAGCGCCGCGACCACCACGGCGGGTCGGGCGCGGAGAAGGGCCGCAGCCCGCCACGTGACGGTGGGCCGGTGTCCGTCTCGTCGGGACGCAGCGCCACCAGCCAGGTGGCCGGGCGGCGCAGCCGTCGCATCTCCGGCAGCGCCTCGGCCCACTCGTCGTACGCCTCGTCGGCCTCAGTCAACGGGTGCGGTTCCGGCAGGTCCGGTGGGGGTCGCCCACCGGACGCGACGATCAGCAGCGGGTCGTTGCGGCCGGTCTCGGTGCGGACGTCGCCGATCAGGCGGACCAACTCCCCGCCGACGTTGCCGGGGGCGACGTTGTCGATCAGCAGCGCCGGGTACGCGGTGCGCCGCCAGTCCGACGGGCGCCACGGCCGACGCCGGTACGCCTGCCGCAGGTCCTCCAGGAACGCGTGCAGCAGCAGCTTGTTGACCTGGTCGGGTTGCTCCCCGTCGCGCCAGCCCGCGGTGAGGCGCTCGGCGAAGCCGAGGAAGGTGACCGACTGCCGGGGCGCCAGGTACTGCTGGCGCATGAACCAGTTGTAGTGCCGCCCGAGCACCGGCACCCGACCGGAGACGGCAGCCCGGAAGACCACCCCCGGCACGGCGCGACGGACCAGCCAGAGCAGCACCTGCGAGGCGATGCTGACCGCGTCGCCGCCGGAGGGCAACGCCTCCGGCGTACGCGGGCCCTTGCGGTCGCGCAGCCGGCGCACCAGGGCCGCGCGGCTGTCGTCGGCGTCGATGCCCAGGCTGAGGCTCTGCTGCATCAGCCAGTCGGCGAGCGGATAGTGCCGGAAGCGCAGTCGGGCGGCGCCGAAGGCCTCCAGGGAGAGCTGCCGGTGCAGCTCGCGCAGCAGCGCCGGCACGTCCCCGGCGCCGGGCGGCGCGTCGGCGTCCAGCACGGCGTGCGGGACCCGCCGCCGGGGGCCCTGGCCGAGGAAGCGGCGCAGCGGCACCATCAGATCCGCGGTGTCGGAGCGGACCAGCCACAGCAGCGGCAGCCGGCGTTCGCCGCGACGGGGCCGCCGCAGGAGCCGGGCGAGCAGCGCGAACAACTCCAACCCGCCGGCCGGCAGCCGTTCCCGACCCGCTGTCGACTGCCTCTGCCCGGTCAACTCCCGCCCGGGAACGTCCGACCGTCGCATGCATCACCTCCGATCCCACTCAGTGTGACGCATCATGCACAGGTGTTGAACCGGCCGGCGGCCGAGGGCCCACAGGGGACGCTCGACCGCCGGCCGGTACGGGTACGACGGTGTGGATCGGGTGCTGCGCTCCGGTCAGCCGGTGACGGCGTTCAGCGCCGGCAGGTATCCGTAGCGGTAGCCGTCGGCGTCCGGGTGGTACGCCTCGATGATCCCGGAGATATCGTTGATCCACGGGTCTCCGGCGCAGACGCCGTGTCCGGCGAAGGTGGGCCGGGTGTCGGCGAAGGTGGCGCCGGCCGCGCTGGCCCGGCCAGCCGTGACCGAGGCGAGCACGTCGGCGGCCTCGTTGAGGATGGTGCGCTTGTAGGTGCTCATCGCCAACCACCCGCAGGAGCCGGTCTCGAACAGTCGCGGGTAGCCGAGGACGATCAGTCGGGCGTTGGGTGCCCGGTTGCGGATGGCGGCGTAGGTGGCGTCCAGGCGGGCGGGCAGCGTCGTGGTGGCGAAGTTCTTCGCGGTGTTGACGGCGTTGGTGCAGGACGAGGTGCTGCCGAACCGGCAACTGGTGATGACGTTGACGAAACCGGCGTCGTTACCGCCGATGGTGATGGTGACCAGTGTGGTGCTGGCGCTGAGCGCGCTGACCTGGTCGTTGAGCACGTCGGCGGTGACCGCGCCGCCACAGGCCCGGAAGTTGAAGCTGGTCACGCCATGGGCGGCCGCCCAGAGCGGAGCGTACGACTTCTGGCTGCGCAGGCACCCGGACGAGTCGTAGGGGCCAGCGCCGACGCCGGAGGAGTACGAGTCGCCGAGCGCGACGTAGTTGACGGCGGCGGCGTGGGCGGTGCCGGGCACGAGCACCACGCCCAGGGCGGCGGTGAGGAGTGCGACCAGCACGGCCAGGACGCGGGCGAGCGGGCGGTGGGGCATGAGGGACCTCCACAGGACAGGGGTGGTGGGATCCTGCGACCGCGCGCGTGGCCAGGGGTGATCTGTTGTTACTAGTCGGTAATGCTATCGAAACATGCAGATCAATGGAATGGCCCGACGACACCGCGTGCCGGGCCGGCGACGTTCACAGTTGTCGATTAGGTTGGCCTGGCGAACACCCGATGGAGGGAGTCCACCCCGTGCGACGAGTCCTCACGGCGGCCACCACCGCCCTGACCCTCACCACCGCCGGCACCATGCTCGCCGGCACCCCCGGCCAGGCCGCCCCGACGGGCTGGGGCCGTCCGGTCGTCTCCGCCGCGCCGCAACCCGGCGCGCCCGGACTGGGCGACAGCTACTTCCCCGACTACGGCAACGGCGGCTACGACGTCGAGCACTACGACGTCCGGCTGCGCTACGAACCGGCCACCGACCTGCTCACCGGCACCACCACCATCCTCGCCACCGCCACTGCGGACCTCTCGACGTTCAATCTGGACTTTCTGCTCGACGTCGAGTCGGTGCGGGTCAACGGCTGGGCGGCGAGCACCAGCACCGCGGGGGCGCACGAGTTGGTGGTCACCCCGGCCCGCACGGTGACCCGGGGCCAGCAGCTCACCATCGTCGTGCGCTACTCCGGTGTCCCGTCGGAGACCCTGGTCAACGACTACACCGGCTGGACGCGTACCGACGACGGCGCCCTCGCCGTCAACGAGCCCGAGTCGGCGTGGTGGTGGTTCCCGAGCAACGACCACCCGTTGGACAAGGCCACCTACGACATCTCGGTGTCGGTGCCGACCGGCGTCGAGGTGATCAGCAACGGCGTGCAGCCGAGGCCGCCGGTGGCCGAGGCCGGCAACCGCACCCGGTGGATCTGGCGGACGACCTCCCCCACCGCCACCTACCTGGCCTTCATGGCCATCGGCCAGTACGACATCGTCACCGACACCGCCCCGAGCGGCCAGCCGGTGATCAACGCGTACAGCACCTCGCTGGGGGCACTCGGACCGGCCGCGCGGGCCAGCATCGAGCGGACCGCCGAGATCGTCGACTGGGAGAGCGGGATCTTCGGCCCGTACCCGTTCGAGGCGCAGGGCGGCGTGGCCGGGCCGATCGACGGCATCAGCTTCGCGCTGGAGACGCAGACCCGACCGGTGTACGGGCCGGGCTTCTGGCGACGCGGCGCCAACACCTACGTGGTGACGCACGAGTTGGCCCACCAGTGGTTCGGCGACTCGGTCTCGGTGGCCGACTGGCGCAACATCTGGCTCAACGAGGGCTTCGCCTCGTACGCCGAGTGGCTCTGGTCGGAGGAGCAGGGTGAGGGCACCGCCCAGGAGGTCTTCGACTTCACCTACGCCAGCTACCCGGCCGACGACGAGTTCTGGCAGGTGCTGCCCGGTGACCCGGGCGCCGCTCGGGTCTTCGACAACGCCGTCTACGACCGGGGCGCGATGACCCTGCACCAGCTGCGGCTGGCCGTCGGCGACGACGCGTTCTTCGAGATCCTGCCGACCTGGACCGCCGAGCACCGGTACGGCAACGGCACCATCGAGCAGTTCCAGTCCCTGGCCGAGCGGATCTCCGGACTGGACCTGGACGACCTGTTCACCACCTGGCTGTTCACCGCCGGTCGGCCCGACGTGGCCACCACGGCCCGCAAGGCCGCCCCGCCGGCCGAGCCGAAGTCCTGGGCCAAGATCCGCGAGTCCCACCACCTGATGTCGCACTAGGACCCACCGCCTCACCCACGTCGATCATGGAGTTGTGGTGCCCTGCATATCGGGCGAGGGCGCACCTTCTGCCCACCACAACTTCATGATCGACGGGGCCGGGCCGGAGCAGCCCGGCCGGCGGCAGGGTTACGGGGTTGAGGCTCCTGCCGCTTCGACGGCGCGGATGTGCCGGTACGCGAACCAGAGCGGTGGGAACGCCCCGACCGCGAAGGACAGGTCGACGACCGTCCAGAACCAGGGGATGTCCCGGATCGGGCCGCAGATCAGCGCCAGCGGGACGATGCCGGCGCAGGCGATCATGCCGACCTGCACCACCCAGACGTTGCGCACCGGGTCGCGCAGTGGCCCCCAGAAGGCCACCGCCAGCACTAGGTGGGCGAAGGCCAACCAGTCGGTGCCGTAGAGCAGGAACGGGTAGTCCTCGCCGGCCGTCACGAGCCCGGTGTGCACCCGCTCGATCCAGGCGACCAGCGCGGGCAGTTGGCCGGCGAGCGGATCCAGTACGCGCAGCAGCCAGCGCACCTCGATCTCCAGCGGAAACGCGGTGACACCACTCAGGAAGAGCCCGATCAGCACGATCCACAGCCATCGGCGGGTTCGCCGTAGCCGCTCCTCAATGTCCATGATCGCAGCGTAACGATGATCTTCACGTCGCCCTGTCCCGGAAGCGGGCCGCCGGGGGTGACCGCTGTCTCAGCGGTTCGGCAGCCGGCAAGTCCTGCCGGCTGAAACCTTTTTGCCCATATCTGCGAGCGGCTTCACCAGCGGGAATGGTCGGTCGGTGCGGCGGCGGACCTGCCGCACCGACCGGACGCCCGCACCTCAGCGAGCGGCGAGAGCCTGCGCGGCCGGACCCACCGGGGCCGGCAACGCACCGACACCGCCCAGATAGCCGTGGATGGCGGCGGCGACCGCCCGCCCCTCGGCGATGGCCCAGACGATCAACGAGGCGCCCCGGTGCATGTCACCGGCCACGAACACGCCGTCGGCGTCGGTCTGCCAGTCGTCGCGGGCGTCGACGGCGCCCCGAGGGTTGCGGGTCACGCCGAACTGGGCCAGCAACGGCTGCTGCTCGGTGCCCTCGAAACCGATCGCCAGCAGCACCAGATCGGCCGGCAACTCCCGCTCCGAGCCCGGCACCACGGTGACGACCCGCCGGCCGTCGCGCTTCTCCACCGTCACCTCGGCGATCCGCACCGCCCGCACCTGGCCGGTGCCGTCGTCCACGAACTCCTGCACCGCCACGGCGAAGACCCGCTCGCCACCCTCCTCGTGCGCCGGGTAGCTGCGCAGCACCCACGGCCAGGTCGGCCACGGGTCCCGTGCCTCGTCGCGCTCCTGCGGCGGCTGCGGGTACAGGTCGAGCTGGTGCACGCCCGCGGCGCCCTGGCGGTGCGCGACACCGAGACAGTCGGCCGCCGTGTCACCGCCACCGATGATCACCACGTGCTTGCCGGCCGCGTCGATCGGCGTGCCGTCCGGCAACACCGCCGGCGCCAGCCGACGCTCGGCGGTGGCCACCACGCCGGCCTGGTCGGTGGCCGCGGTAGCGACCGCGCGATTCGCCGCGACCAGGTGCGCCATCGCCTGGTGTACGCCCCGAAGCGCCCGCCCCGGGGTCTCCGGCGTGTCCCGGCCCTGCAACGCCCCACAGGCCAGCAGCACCGCGTCGTGCTCGGCGCGCAACTGCTCGGCGGTCACGTCCACCCCGACGTTCACGCCGGTGCGGAAGCGCACCCCCTCGGCGGTGAGCTGGGCCAGCCGGGCATCGATGTGCCGCTTCTCCAACTTGAAGTCGGGAATGCCGTACCGCAGCAGGCCACCGATCGCGTCGTCGCGTTCGTACACCGTCACCGCGTGACCGGCGCGGACCAGCTGCTGCGCGGCGGCGAGGCCGGCGGGCCCGGAGCCGACGACGGCGACCGACCGACCCGACGGCGCCGGCACCGGGCGGGGGGTGAACCCCCGGGCCGCGGCGGCGTCGGCGATCTCCACCTCGACCTGCTTGATGGTCACCGGTTGACCGCCGGAGATGCCGAGCACACAGGCCGCCTCGCAGGGCGCCGGGCAGAGCCGGCCGGTGAACTCCGGGAAGTTGTTGGTGGCGTGCAGCGACTCCACCGCGGCGTCCCAGTTGCCGGTACGCACCAGGTCGTTCCAGTCCGGGATGCGATTGCCCAGCGGGCAGCCGTCGTGGCAGAACGGGATGCCGCAGTCCATGCATCGGGTGGCCTGCTCACGGACCAGTTCCTCGCCGGCCGGCGGGTACACCTCCCGCCAGTCGCTGATCCGCACCGGCACCGGACGGCGGGCCGGCAGCCGCCGGTCGTAGCGCAGGAAACCGTTCGGGTCAGGCACGTGCCACCTCCTGGGCAGCCACCCGCGGGGCGGGCGGCACCGGCGCGGCGGGCGCGCTGAGCGCGCCCATCACCGCGTCGTCGACGTCGCGGCCGGCTGCTTCGGCGGCCCGCATGATCTCCAGCACCCGGCGGTAGTCGCGGGGTACCACCGCGGTGAACTCGGCCACCGCCTCCGGCCACCGCTTGAGCAGCTCCTCGGCGACCGCCGACCCGGTCTCGGCCACGTGCCGTTGGACCAGCTCGTGCAGGAGCGACTGCTCCTGCTCGCCCAGCGGCATCAGGTCGACCAGCTCCGCGTTGACCCGGGAACGGTCCAGCTGGTGCACGTACGCCGTGCCGCCGGACATGCCGGCCGCGAAGTTCCGGCCGGTCGCGCCCAGCACCACCACCGTGCCACCGGTCATGTACTCGCAGCCATGGTCGCCGACGCCCTCGACCACGGCGATCGCGCCAGAGTTGCGCACCGCGAACCGCTCGCCCACCCGGCCGCGCAGGAAGACCTCGCCCGCCGTGGCTCCGTACAGGATGGTGTTGCCGGCGATGATCTGATCCTCGGCCCGCTGCCCCGGCTCGGCGTCCGGGTCGAGGAACGGCGCGGCGGCGTCCGGACGGACGATGAGCCGACCTCCGGAGAGGCCCTTGCCCACGTAGTCGTTGGCGTCGCCGTGCAGGCGCAGGGTCACCCCGCGCGGCAGGAACGCGCCGAACGACTGCCCGGCCGTGCCGTGCAGCACGAACTCGATGGTGTCCTCGGGAAGGCCGGCGCCACCGAAGCGACGGGTCACCTCACCGCCGAGCATCGCGCCGACGCTGCGGTGCTCGTTGCGCACCGCCACCTCGACCCGCACCGGTGCCCCGTCCGCCAGAGCCGGACGGGCCAGCGCGATCAGCTCGTTGTCGAGCGCCTGCTCCAGGCCGTGATCCTGCGCGCGGACCCCGCGTCGGGCCGCTCCGGCGGGCAGCTCCGGCAGGTGCAGGACGGGCGCCAGGTCCAACCCGTGCGCCTTCCAGTGCGTCACCGCCGGGGCCACGTCCAGCACCTCGGACTGCCCGATCGCCTCCTCGATCGATCGGAAGCCCAACTCGGCCAGATAACCCCGGACCTCCTCGGCGAGGAAGAGGAAGAAGTTCTCCACGAACTCCGGCTTGCCGGTGAAGCGCTCCCGCAGCACCGGGTTCTGGGTGGCGATGCCGACCGGGCAGGTGTCCAGGTGGCAGACCCGCATCATCACGCAGCCCTCGACGATCAGCGGCGCGGTCGCGAAGCCGAACTCCTCCGCGCCGAGCAGCGCCGCGATCAGCACGTCCCGGCCGGTCTTGAGCTGGCCGTCGACCTGCACGGTGACCCGGTCGCGCAGCTTGTTGAGCAGCAGTGTCTGCTGCGCCTCGGCCAGCCCCAGCTCCCACGGGGTGCCGGCGTGCTTGAGCGAGTTCAGCGGGGAAGCGCCAGTGCCGCCGTCGTGGCCGGAGATCAGGATGACGTCCGCCTTGAGCTTGGCCACCCCGGCGGCGACGGTGCCGACGCCGACCTCGCTGACCAGTTTGACGTGCACCCGGGCCGCCGGGTTGACGCACTTCAGATCGTGCACCAGTTGGGCGAGGTCCTCGATGGAGTAGATGTCGTGGTGCGGCGGTGGGGAGATCAGACCCACGCCGGGGGTGGCGTGCCGGGTCCGGGCGATCCACGGCCAGACCTTGTTACCGGGCAGCTGACCACCCTCGCCCGGCTTGGCGCCCTGGGCCATCTTGATCTGGAGGTCGTCGGCGTTGACCAGGTACTCGCTGGTCACACCGAAGCGGCCGCTGGCGATCTGCTTGACCGCCGAACGTCGGGCCGGGTCGTGCAGCCGCTCGACGTCCTCGCCGCCCTCACCGGTGTTGGACTTCCCGCCGAGCCGGTTCATGGCGATGGCGAGCGTCTCGTGCGCCTCCGCAGAGATCGACCCGTACGACATGGCGCCGGTCGCGAACCGCTTGACGATCTCGGTGGCCGGCTCGACCTCCTCGATCGGCACCGCCGGACGGACCCCGGTGCGCAGTGTGAACAGCCCGCGCAGGGAGCCCGCCTGCGCGGCGAGCGCGTCGACCTTGGCGGTGTACTTCCGGAAGACGTCGTACTGCCGGCTGCGGGTGGCGTGCTGCAGCAGGAAGACCGTCTCCGGGTTGAACAGGTGCAGCTCACCCTCGCGGCGCCACTGGTACTCGCCACCGACCTCCAACCGGTCGGAGGTGGCGGTGCCGGCCGGCGGCCAGGCCAGCGCGTGCCGGGCGGCCACCTCGGTGTGCACGCCGGCGAGACCCACCCCGCCGATGCGGCTGGGGGTGCCCCGGAAGTAGCGCTCGACCAGCCGGCTGTCCAGGCCGACCGCCTCGAAGACCTGCGCGCCGCAGTACGAGGAGACCGTCGAGATGCCCATCTTGGACATGATCTTCAGGACGCCCTTGCCGAGCGCCTTCGCGTAGTTGCGCACCGCGGCGGCGGGCTCCACCCCGGCCAACATGCCGGTGGCGATCATGTCCTCGACCGACTCGAACGCCAGGTACGGGTTGACCGCCGCCGCGCCGTAGCCGATCAGCACCGCCGCGTGGTGCACCTCCCGGCAGTCCCCGGACTCGACGATCAGCGCCGCCCGCGTACGGGTCTGCTCGCGAACCAGGTGCTGGTGCACGGCGGCGGTGAGCAGCAGCGACGGGATCGGCGCCAGGTCGGCGTTGGAGTCCCGGTCGGAGAGGACCAGGATGCGCACGCCGTCCTCGATCGCCTCGGAGACGTGCCGGCAGATCTCGGTCAGCCGCGCCTTGATCCCGGCGGCGCCCTCCCGGATCCGGTACAGCCCGGAGACCCGGACCGCCTTGAAGCCGGGCAGGTCGCCGTCCTCGTCGATGGAGAGGATCTTCGCCAGCTCGTCGTTGTCGATGATCGGGTGCGGGAGCACGATCTGCCGGCAGCTCGCGGCACCCGGGTCGAGCAGGTTGCCCTCCGGCCCGATGGTCGACGCCAGGCTGGTCACCAACTCCTCGCGGATGGCGTCCAGCGGCGGGTTGGTGACCTGGGCGAAGAGCTGGTGGAAGTAGTCGTAGAGCAGCCGCGGCCGGGTGGACAGCGGCGCGATCGGGGTGTCCGTACCCATCGAGCCGAGCGGCTCCGCGCCGGTGCGGGCCATCGGCCCGAGCAGGATCTTCAGCTCTTCCACCGTGTAACCGAAGGTCTGCTGCCGGCGGCGCACCGAGTCGTGCGTGTAGACGGTGTGCTCGCGGGCCGGCAGGTCGTTCAGCTCGATCAGCCCGGCGTGCAGCCACTCGCCGTACGGCTGGGCGGCGGCCAACTCGGACTTGATCTCCTCGTCGTGCACGATCCGCCCGGCCACGGTGTCGACCAGGAACATCCGGCCCGGCTGGAGTCGCCCCTTGGCGACCACGTGGGCCGGGTCGAGGTCGAGGACGCCCGCCTCGGAGCCGAGCACCACGAGCCCGTCATCGGTCTGCCACCAGCGCCCCGGGCGCAGCCCGTTGCGGTCCAGCACCGCGCCGACGATCTCACCGTCGGTGAAGGCCACCGACGCCGGACCGTCCCACGGCTCCATCAGGCTGGCGTGGAAGCGGTAGAAGGCGCGCTTGGCCGGGTCCATCCCCGGGTCGTTCTCCCAGGCCTCGGGGATCATCATGAGCACCGCGTGCGGCAGGCTCCGCCCGGCCAGGTGCAGCAACTCCAGGACCTCGTCGAAGTTCGCCGAGTCGGAGGCGGCGGGGGTGCAGACCGGGAAGACCCGCCGGATGTTGCCCGGCACGTTCGGCGAGCGCAGGAGAGCCTCGCGGGCCTGCATCCAGTTGCGGTTGCCCCGGATCGTGTTGATCTCGCCGTTGTGGGCGATGAACCGGTACGGGTGCGCCAGCGGCCAGGACGGGAAGGTGTTGGTGGAGAAGCGGGAGTGAACCAGCGCGATGGCGCTGTCCACCCGCTCGTCGCGCAGGTCCGGGTAGAACGCCGGCAACTGGTCGGGCGTGAGCATGCCCTTGTAGACCATGGTGCGGCTGGACAGCGACGGGAAGTACGCTGGAACGCCGCGCTCGGCGGTCTCCCGTTCGGCCTGCTTGCGCAGGCAGAACGCCACCCGGTCCAGCTCGATGCCGCGCAGCGGGGAGCCGGCCGGCCCGCCGGGCGCGTCGGTGAGACGGTGCGCGGCCAGGAAGAGCTGCCGGACCCGGGGCATCGCCGCGAGGGCGGTCTCGCCCAGGTCACTCGGGTCGATCGGCACGTCCCGCCAGCCGAGCAGGTCGGCGCCCTCGACCAGGGCGTACTTCTCGACCACCCGGCGGGCACGCGCCTCGGCGGCATCGTCGTCGGGAAGGAAGACCAGCCCCGTGGCGTACTCGCCCGCCGGGGGAAGCGCGACGTCGGCCACCGCGCGCAGGAACGCGTCGGGCACCTGGATCATGATGCCGGCGCCGTCGCCGGTGTTCGGCTCCGCGCCACGGGCGCCCCGGTGGTCCAGCCGACAGAGCGCGCCGAGCCCATTGGCGACGACCGAGTGTGAACGCCGGCCGTGCAGGTCCGCCACGAAGGCCACGCCGCAGGCATCGTGCTCCTGCGCTGGGTCGTAGAGGCCCTGGGCGGACGGATGGGTGTGGGGCGTCGGGGACGCCTGCGGGCTGTGCGGGTGCGGCTGTTCTGTGTCCGCGTACGGCTGAGCCACCGGGCCTCCTGTCGTCACTCAGGTTGGATCATGGTGGGGACGACGTCGGCCCGGGGTCTATTGAGTCTACGTTAGGGCTGGGGTCGCACGGCCACCCGAGATTGATCACACCGTCCACTGGCTGGGACGTGTAGTCTCGCGCGGTGGATCCGCGACACAAGCACGTCTTCGACCGGTTGGAACGCTTCTACGACGCGGTGCCCCGCGACGTCGCCGGTGCGGAGGAGCATGGCGCGCTGGTGCTGTTCGTCCGCGAAGGTGCCGGCTGGCCGTTCTACGCCCGCCCCCGGATCGACGCCACCGAGCCGCCGTCGCTGGCCGACGTCGTCTCGGTCCGCGAGCGCCAGCGGAAGCTGGGCCTGCCAGAAGCCTTCGAGTGGGTGCACGAGACGACCCCGGAGTTGCTGGCGGTGGCCCGCTCGGCGGGACTCAGCGTGCTGGAGGCGCCGCTGATGGTGCTCGACCCGAGCGCGCTGCCCGACCCGGCGACGCTCTCCGACGCGGCGGTGCGGGTGCTGGCAGCTGACTCCCCCGGCTTCGCCGCCGATGTCGCCGCCCGGCGTGCGGTGGCAGCGGTGGCGTTCGCCGCCGCCGGCACCGCGCCCGGCGAGGCCGGCCCGGCTGAACGCGACGCCGCCGTCACCGAACTCGAACTGGCCGCTCTCGACGAGGAGCGCGTCCGGATCGCCGACGGGCGACGGATCTCCGCGCTGGCCGGCACGCCGACCGAGGGCGCGCTGGCCAGCGGCATGGCGATGCGGGTGGACGACGTCGCGGAGATCGCCGGGGTGGCCACCCTGCCGTCCGCCCGACGACGCGGGCTGGGCGCCGCGCTCACCGCCACCCTGGCCCGGGAACTGCTGGCGGCCGGCACCGAGCTGGTCTTCCTCTCCGCGGGCAGCGAGGAGATCGCGCGGGTCTACCTGCGGGTCGGCTTCCGCCGAATCGGCACCGCGTGCATCGCCGAACCCGCCGCGCTCATCCCCTGACCCGCCCCGCTCCCGCTGACCCGCCTCGCGGCGGAGGTCAGGCCGGTGGGCGCCACTGGGCGGCGGAGGCCGCGGCGCTGGAGAGCAGTCGGGAGTTGATCGTGCCCAGTGCGGCGTCCCGGGCGCGCAGCGCCAACCGGCCCCGGGTCTGGAGCACCGCCGACATCCGCCGGGTCTGCCGGACCACTGTCGCGGCCCGGGGGCGGCGCACCCTGTCGTACGCCTGGACGGCGTCGGGCAGCCGAGCCTCCCGCAGCAGCGACGCGAGCGTGGCGGCGTCCTCGAACGCGAGGCAGGCGCCTTGCCCGAGGTGCGGCGGCATGGCGTGCGCCGCGTCGCCGAGCAGCACCACCCCACCGGGCCCGACCGGAAAGCCGTACGCCCGGGGCAGCGGGCGCAGCTCGCGAACCTCCTGTTGGACCAGGTCGGCCGGGTCGGTGGCGTCGAGCAGCGCGCCGACCGGCGCGGGCCAGCCCGCGTACCAGCGGCGCAGCAGGGCGAGCTGGGTCTCCGGTGGTTCCGGGCGGGGCGCGCCGGCGGCGGTGGCCACCCAGTAGATGCCGCCCCGGCTGGACCCGCCCGAGGAGCCGCGCTCGCCCAGCGACGCGGCCACGAACCGGTAACCCGCGCCGAGAATCTCACCGGCCAGCGGCTGATCGTCGGGCAGTCGAGGTGCCTGGTACCAGGGGATGACGGCCCGCCAGGCGGCGCACCCGGAGCTGACCACCCGGGACTCGGGCGCGAGTTGGCGGCGGATGCCGCTGTCCGTGCCGTCGGCGGCCACCACCAGATCGGCCTCGATGGTGTGCCGCCCGTCGCTGACTCCCGGCCGCTCGCCGGGCTCGACGCGGACGTGGCGCACGGTCACCCCGGTCCGCAATTCGACCCGCTCGCCGAGGCCGGCGATCAGCGCGTCGTGCAGATCCTCCCGGTGCACCACCACCGGCATCCGGTCGGCCGGGATGGGCCGGGGCTGCACGAGCCAGTGCCCGTCCGGGCGACGAACCCCGCCGTCGGGCAGCGGGGTGGCGATGGCGGCCAGGCCGGCGCCGAGGCCGAGGGCCTGGAGCGCGCGGACGCCGTTGGGCCAGAGCACCACTGCGGTCGGCTCGGGGCGGACCCGTTCGGCGCGTTCCAACAGGGTGACCCGCCAGCCGGAACGAGCCAGCGCGCCGGCCACCGCGAGGCCACCGACCCCTGCGCCGACCACCACCGCGCTTCGCATCGGTGCCGCTCAGCTGTCCCGGTCGGCGGGACGCGCGCCCGTGGCGTCGGCCCGGTCGGTGCGAACGGCGGACGGTTCGTCCACCGGCTCGTCGTCGCTCGACGTGAGGTCGGCGGCTGCCGTGTCGTCGGACGGCTGGGCATCATCCGACCGGGAGTCGTCGTCGTTCGCCGGCGGTACGACGCCGGTGTCCTGCCAGGCGGCGTACTGCTCCTCGCTGACCACCCGGTAGCCCTCCGGCGCGGCGGCTCGCGTCGGGGTCTCCCGCTCGGAGAGGTCGACCTGGGACAGGTCGGACGTGGGGGGCGGGGTTGGCGTCGCCGCCGGGCCGAGCGGGATCAGGTAGTCCCGAGGGCCACGCACCCGTACGAAGTAGATCAGGGCGCCGAGGAAGACCAGGGCGGCGGTCCAGACGTTGAGCCGGACGCCGAGGATCTGGTTGGCCTCGTCGGTGCGCATCAGCTCGATCCAGAACCGCCCGACGGTGTAACCCATCACGTAGAGCGCGAACGCCCGGCCCCGGCCCAGCTTCAGCCGGCGGTCGAGGATCAGGACCAGAGCTACGACGCCGAGGTTCCACAGCGCCTCGTAGAGGAAGGTCGGCTGGTAGAGACCCGGTTCGAGGATCGGCTGCCCGGCGTCGTCGCGGAGGGCGTGCCCGGGGTTGTCCGGGTCCATCCGGTGGATCTCCAGACCCCACGGCAGGGTCGTCCGGCCACCGAAGAGCTCGTTGTTGAACCAGTTGCCGATCCGGCCGACGGCCTGGGCCAGCGGCAGCCCGGGGGCCAGCGCGTCGGCCACCACGCCGAACGGAATGCCGAGCTGTCGGGCCGCGATCCAGGCACCGAGCGCGCCACCGGCGACCGCGCCCCAGATGCCGAGACCGCCCTCCCAGATGGCGAACGCCTTCATCGGGTCCCCACCGGCCCCGAAGTACTTCTCGGGTGAGGTGACCACGTGGTAGATCCGGGCGCCGATGATGCCGGCGGGCACCGCCCAGACGGCAATGTCGAGCACGGCGCCGGGCGCGACGCCGCGCTGCCGCAGCCGGCGCTCCGTCACCCAGCAGGCCAGCACGATGCCGGCGATGATGCAGAGCGCGTAGGCCCGGATCGGCACCGGCCCGAGCTGCCAGACCGCGGTGCTGGGGCTGGGCAGGGCCGCCTGGGGGGAGAGCGAGGCGAGGGTCACGGGTGCACACGCTACCGCTGCACACCCCCGCAGCGGCACCCCGGGCCGCTGGAGGGCGCATCCCGGTGACTTCTGGTTTGCACCGCCGTAGGCTCTTTGTCCATGAGCGCGCTCACCTGGGTGGTCGCCGCGGTCGTCACCGACGACACCGGCCGGGTGCTGCTCTGCCAGCAGGGTCGGGGTGCCCGCCGCTACGCGTTGCCCGGCGGGCGGCTGCGCCCGGCCGAGGGCCCGGTGCGGGCGGCGCTGCGGGACATTCGCGCGGAGACCGGCTGGGACATCGAACTGATTGACCTGGTCGGTATCTACCAGGTGAGCGGCCCTTCGGGGGAGGCCGCGGCGGGACGCGCCGGCCCGCTTCCGGACGTCCTCGTACACGTGTTCCGGGCCCGCGCGGCCGGGGTCCGACCCGCCACCGACCCACCGCCGGGCTGCCGATTGTCCTGGCACTCCCCCGACGCGCTGCCCGAGGTGGTCACCCCGCTCACCCGGGCCGCCGTCACCGACGCGACCGCCGGCCGCTCCGGCGTGCTCCGCGACGTCGGCTGCGGGCCCGGCACCGTCGCCTCCGCGCCGCTGCCGGCGGCTCGCCCAGCCGAGGCCGACCGGCCGGCAGCCGACCAGGACGCGCGGCCCCCGCAGACCGGCCAGGACGAGCAGCGAACCGGGATCAGCCACGACGGGTGTCCGGGAGCGGGGCAGCCGCCGGAGCAACGCGGTGAGGCCCCGGACCGGTCACCCCTGCACCAGTGACAAGCCGCTACCGTCCCGAGGTCCGCCGCGTGCTCGCGGACAGCCTCGCCTGCCAGGCCACATCCGATTGAGCGGTATACCTGTGAGTCATATTTATGCCTCACAGGTATACCGCTGAACAGACAGACATGCCCCAGCGCTCCGGCCAGCCGGCCGCCGCGCCGGCACGAGCGCCGAGGGTTGAGCCGGGCCGGCCTCGGCGCGGCCGGGGCCCAGCGATGCCGGGCTCGGCGAGGCCGGGCTCAGCGGGTGGGGTTACGGACGCCCTCGGCGAGTTCGGCGCTGAGCGTGCGCAGGGCGGCCAGCCCGTCGGCCTCGGTGGGCGCGTCGAGCACACACCGGACCAGCGCGCTGCCCACGATCACCCCATCGGCGTAACCGGCGACGGTGCCGGCCTGCGCGCCGGTACCCACACCCAGGCCGACACCGATTGGCAGATCGGTGACCGCGCGGGCCCGGGAGACCAGCGTCGGGGCGGCGTCGGAGGTACGCGCCCGGGCACCGGTCACCCCCATCACGGCGGTCGCGTAGACGAAGCCGCGGCAGTGCTGCACCGTCATCGCCAGCCGAGCGTCGGTGGACGACGGCGAGACCAGGAACGTGCGGTCCAGCCCGTGCGCGTCCGAGGCGGCCAGCCACTCGTCGGCCTCGTCGGGGATGAGGTCCGGAGTGATCAGGCCGGTGCCGCCGGCGGAGGCCAGGTCACGGGCGAAGACGTCCACGCCGTACCGCTCGACCGGGTTCCAGTAGGTCATGGTGACCACCGGAGCGCCGGTGGCCGCCACCGCCTCGATGACGCGCATCGTGTCCGCGGTCCGTACGCCCCCGGCCAGCGCGATGTCACTGGCCCGCTGGATCACCGGCCCGTCCATCACCGGGTCGGAGTAGGGGATCTCCACCTCGATCACGTCCACGCCGGCCTCGACCATGGCGGTCATCGCGGCGATGCTGCCCTCGACGGTGGGGAAACCGGCCGGCATGCAGCCGACCAGCAGCGCCCGTCCGTCGGCGCGGGCCTTGTCGAAGGCCACCCCGATCCGGCTCATCTCACCGCTCCTTGTCGAGGATGCCGAAGTAGTCGCCGGCGGTGTGCACGTCCTTGTCGCCCCGCCCGGAGAGGTTGACCACGATGGTGGGCTCCCGGCCCAGCTCCGCCGCGAGCTTCGGAGCCAGCGCGACCGTGCCGGCGAGCGCATGTGCGCTCTCGATCGCCGGGATGATGCCCTCGGTACGGCAGAGCAGCTCGAACGCCGCCATCGCCTCGTCGTCGGTGACCGGCAGGTAGTTCGCCCGGCCGGTGTCGTGCAGCCACGCGTGCTCGGGCCCGACGCCCGGGTAGTCCAGGCCGGCGGAGATCGAGTGCGACTCGAGGGTCTGCCCGTCAGCGTCCTGGAGCACGAAGGTGCGGGTGCCGTGCAGCACCCCGGCGGACCCGCCGGTGATGCTCGCCGCATGCCGGCCGGTGGACACCCCGTCGCCACCGGCTTCGAAGCCGTACAGCCGCACGGCCTCGTCGCCCACGAAGGCGTGGAAGATGCCCAGCGCGTTGGAGCCGCCGCCGACGCAGGCGGTGACGGCGTCCGGCAACCCACCGGTGAGATCCAGGCACTGCTGACGGGCCTCATCACCGATGCCCCGGACGAAGTCGCGCACCATCGCCGGGAACGGGTGCGGGCCCGCGGCGGTGCCGATCAGGTAGTGCGTCTCGTCGACGTTGGCCACCCAGTCGCGCATCGCCTCGTTCATCGCGTCCTTGAGAGTGCGCGAGCCGTTGGTGACCGGAACGACGGTCGCGCCGAGCATCCGCATCCGGGCCACGTTGAGCGCCTGCCGCTCGGTGTCGACCTGGCCCATGTAGACCACGCACTCCAGGTCGAACAGGGCGGCGGCGGTCGCGGTGGCGACACCGTGCTGGCCGGCGCCGGTCTCCGCGATCACCCGGGTCTTGCCCATCCGCTTGGTGAGCAGCGCCTGGCCGAGCACGTTGCGCACCTTGTGCGCACCCGTGTGGTTGAGGTCCTCGCGCTTGAGCAGCACCCGCGCGCCGACCTTCGCGGAGAACCGCCGGGCCTCGTAGAGCAGCGAAGGCGTGCCGGCGTAGTCGCGCAACAGCGCGCCGAACTCCGCCCGGAAGGACTCGTCCGCCATCGCCGTACGCCACGCCCCGTCGAGCTCGTCCAGCGCGGCCACCAGGGCCTCGGGAACAAACCGACCGCCGAAGCGGCCGAAGTGGCCGGCGGAGTCGGGCTGCGGGCCGGCCACCGGGGCCAGCGCGTCGGCGCTCATCGGGAATCCTCTCGGTGGGACGTCAGACCGGCGCGAGGTCAGCGCACCGGCCGGGGCGTTGCCGGGTGGTTGCCGGCGTTGACCAACTCGGCGACCGCCTCGCGGGGGCTCTTCTGCGTGACCAGGCCCTCGCCCACGAGGACCGCGTCGGCGCCCGCGGAGGCGTACCGGATCAGGTCGTGCGGGCCACGAACGCCGGATTCGGCGATCTTGACGACGCTGCTGGGCAGACCGGGCGCGATCCGCTCGAACACCGACCGGTCGACCTCCAGGGTACGCAGGTCACGGGCGTTGACCCCGATCACCTGCGCGCCGGCCTCCAGCGCACGGTCGGCCTCTTCCTCGTCGTGCACCTCGACCAGGGCGGTCATGCCCAGCGACTCGATCCGCTCCAGCAGGCCCATCAGGACGTTCTGCTCGAGTGCGGCGACGATCAGCAGAACCAGGTCGGCGCCGTGCGCGCGGGCCTCGTGGATCTGATAGCTGGAGACCACGAAGTCCTTACGCAGCACCGGCACGGTGACCGCGGCACGGACGGCCGCCAGGTCGTCCAGCGAACCGCCGAACCAGCGCCCCTCGGTCAGCACGCTGATCGCACGCGCCCCACCGGCCGCGTAGTCGACCGCGAGGTCGGCCGGATCGGCGATCTCGGCCAGCCGGCCCTTGGACGGCGACGAACGCTTCACCTCGGCGATCACGGCCACACCGGGCTTGCGCAGCGCCGCGTACGCGTCCATCGGCGGCGGCGCCGCCGCTGCCAGTTCACGGATCCGCTCCAGCGGAACCTGCTCCTGGCGTCGGGCGACGTCTTCACGCACGCCGGCCAGAATCTCGTCGAGCACGCTTACGGACGCTGCCTGGCCGGCCTCGTCCCCCTCCGCGTGCGCATGCTCAGCAGTCACGAACGGACTCCCCTCTCCGGGCGTCATGGGCCGATGCTAGGGGCAGCCGACCGGCGCCGAATGCCGGGGGTATGGCGCTGCTCACGAAAAGGGCTGCGGCATAATGGCCGACTTGCCGTGAAGGGGTTGTCACGCAGCGCCACCTCCGGTATCGACCACCGTCACGCGGTATGGAGCCTGGCGGCCACGGTCAGACCGGGCCGATCCATCGATCATGCCACCAGTTTCCGCTCGGCGCCCGACGGCAACGACGCCAATCGATGCTGTGAGCAAGCTCAAGGCCGAACGGACGGTGCCTGGTCACGACCGAGGCGGGACAGTTGACCGGGCGGTCACCGCGGCGAAACGTCGACGGACGAGCATCGTCCTCGGGCAGACTCGATGGCGCGCCTGCCCCGACCGCAGCAACTCCTCGTGCGAGGTGACCATGAGCATTTCCGAGCCGAACCAGACCATCGGACTGACCACCATCTCGCGGACGGTGGCATCCCTCGCCGTCGGAGTGGTGCACACCGTGGAACGGGCCGTGGTGGGCGAGGGACGGATGCGGACGGCACGGGGCAACGCCTGGGAGGCGGTCTGCGCCGATCGGGCCCGCGCCGACCAACGCGCCGAGCTGAACCGCCTGGTCGCCGAGCTGACCGCCGCCCGCGCCGCCAGTAGCCGCGCCCGGTGGGAGCGCCAGCCGGTCGGCTGACCGCCGGCCGGCCGCCGCGTCAGTCGGCCGTCGGGTCCTCGCCCCGGTCCAGCGCGTCCCACGCCTCCGTGGTCCGCCGGCCCGCCAACGGCGTCGGCGGCCCCGCCGGGTCGCTCTGCGCCGGCGCGGCCTGCGGCGCGGTCCGCGCCGGACGTTCGTACCGGGCGCCCATCGCCGGCCAGTCACCGCCACGCACCGCCGTCCACCAGCCACCCCCGGCGGCCAGCAGGCCGCCGAGCAGGCAGAGCGCCGGCCACTGCCGGCTCACGGCGCCACTCACATCGGCTGCCAGCCCATACCCGCCGCCGGCCGCCACCGCCAGACCGAGCACGCCGAGCAGCGCCCCGAGCACCCGACGCAGGCGGCCCCGGGTGGCCAGCACCGCGCCACCCCCGGCCAAGGTCACCAGGGCCAACGCCGGCAGCCAGGGCAGCAGGCTCGCGCCGCTGCGGGTGTCACGCACCGGCGGCAGCGGCGCCGGACGTACCGTCAGCTCGACCGACCAACTGCGCGTCGCGGCCCAGAGCGCCAGGCCCGCGCCGGCCAGGCAGAGCAGCACGGCGTACGTCAACGCGCGCCGGCCCACGACGGACCGCTCCCCGCCACTCACGATGTCATCCCTTCGTTCGCGACTGCGGGGCTCCGCTTCGCTGCACTCCTCGCGCTCACCGTGCCGGCCGGAGGGTTTCGGCGGCAGCGATCGCGGCCAGCACGGCCGCGGCCTTGTTCCGCGTCTCCTGGTCCTCGGCGGCCGGGTCCGAGTCGGCGACCACCCCCGCCCCGGCCTGGACGTAGGCGCGGCCGTCGCGGATGAGCGCGGTCCGGATGGCGATCGCCATGTCCAGGTCGCCGCCGAAGCCGAAGTAGCCGACGGTGCCGCCGTAGAGGCCACGGCGGACCGGCTCCAACTCCTCGATGATCTCCATGGCGCGCACCTTGGGCGCCCCGGAGAGCGTGCCGGCCGGGAAGGTCGCGGCCAGCGCGTCGAAGGCGCTCTGATCGTCACGCAGCGTGCCGGTGACGGTGGAGACGATGTGCATGACGTGGCTGTACCGCTCGATGGTGGCGAACTCGGGCACCTCCACGCTGCCGGGCTGACAGACCCGACCCAGGTCGTTGCGGCCGAGGTCGACCAGCATCACGTGCTCGGCTCGTTCCTTCGGGTCGGCGAGCAGCTCGGCGGCGAGCGCGGCGTCGGCGGCGGGGGTGCCGCCCCGCGGTCGGGTGCCGGCGATCGGGTGCAACAACGCCCGGCGCCGCCCGTCCGCGGCCCCGGTGACCTTCAGGTGCGCCTCCGGAGACGAGCCCACGATGTCGAACCCGTCGAAGCGCAGCAGGTACATGTACGGGCTGGGGTTGCTGGTGCGCAGCACCCGGTAGACGTCCAGCGGGTCGGCGTGGGTCGTCCGCTCGAAGCGCTGGGAGAGCACGATCTGGAAGCACTCACCGGCCCTGATCGCCTCCTTGGCCGCCTCCACCGCCTTCGGGTAGCCGCCGTCGGGCGTACGACAGAGCACCTCGCCGGTCGGCGCACGCTCGACCGTGGAGATCATCGGCGGGATGGGCCGGGACAGCGCCGTGGTCATCGCGTCCAACCGGCCCACCGCGTGGTGGTAGGCGGCGGCGACCTGCGGGGCGCGGTCCGGGGCGTCCAACGGCGGCAGCACCGCGTTGGCGACCAGGATCGCCGAGCCGTCGTAGTGGTCGAGCACCACCAGGTCGGTGGCGAGCATCATGCCCAGCTCCGGGACGCCCAGGTCGTCCTCGGTCAGCTCGGGCAACCGCTCGAAGCGCCGGATCAGGTCGTAGCCGAGGTAGCCGACCATGCCCCCGGTCAGCGGCGGCAGACCGTCGGACGGGTCCCCGACCGGGCCGGCCAGCGCCGCCACCGTCTCCCGCAGCATCCGCACCGGGTCACCCTCGGTGCTCAGCCCAACCGGCGGCTGACCGAGCCAGGTCGCCACGCCGTCGCGCTCGATCAGCGTCGCGCTGCTGCGTACGCCGATGAACGAGTACCGCGACCAGGCCATGCCGGCCGAGCCGACGCCCTGCTCGGCCGATTCCAACAGGAACGTGCCCGGTCCACCGGCCAGCTTCCGGTAGACCCCGACCGGGGTCTCCGCGTCGGCCAGCAGCCGCCGGGTGACCGGCACGACCCGCCAGTCGGCGGCCAGCGCCGTGAAG
This sequence comes from Micromonospora sp. NPDC127501, assembly GCF_040302185.1. Lineage (NCBI taxonomy): Bacteria > Bacillati > Actinomycetota > Actinomycetes > Micromonosporales > Micromonosporaceae > Micromonospora > Micromonospora sp. NPDC127501. The sequence continues at coordinate 103,786 of NZ_JBEORJ010000009.1, forward strand.
GTGGCCAGGTCGGGGCTGAGCGTGCCGTCGGTCATCAGCCGACCCGCCTTTCGGTCGCGACTGCGGTGCCTCGCCGCGCTGCACTCCGCGCGCTCACGGTGCCTCCGTCCCGGTGACGGGCAGCTCGGTGAAGAAGCAGGTCCGGTGCCCGGTGTGGCAGGCCGCGCCGACCTGGTCCACGCTCACCAGCAGCGCGTCCCCGTCGCAGTCCAGGGCGACCGACCGCACGTACTGGTGGTGCCCGGAGGTGGCGCCCTTGACCCAGTATTCGCGGCGGCTGCGCGACCAGTAGGTGGCCCGGCCGGTGGTGAGGGTGCGGTGCAACGCCTCGTCGTCCATCCAGGCGACCATCAGCACCTCACCGGAGTCGTGCGCGCGCACCACGGCGGCGACCAGACCGTCGGCGGTGCGGCGCAGCTGGGCCGCGATGGCCGGGTCGAGCCGGGACGGGCGTGCCGGCGCGGGCGCGGGCAGCTCGTTCGGATCGCTGGGGACGCCGGTCATCGGCGAGTCAGGTACGGGCACAGTCACCAATTCTCCCGCACGCGGCGCGGGCACCGCCGACCCCTCCCGCCAGGGCTGCGGCGGAGGCCCCGAGAGCCAGGGCTGCGACAGGGGCCGAGGCTGCGACAAGGGCCCGGACCGTGACAAGGGCCCGGACTGCGACGAGGACCCAGACTGCGACGAGGACCCAGACTGCGACGAGGACCCAGACTGCGACGAGGACCCGGACTGCGACGAGGACCCGGACTGCGACGAGGACCCGGACTGCGGCGGGGGCCCGGCCGGCCGGGCCAACTGCGCGACGTAGCGGTCCAGCCGGCCGTCGACCAGGGCGGCGGCCAGATCCGGGCCGGCCGTGTCGGCGATCTCCTCGGCGTACGGCCGGATCAACGGCAGTGTGCCGGCGACCAGCCGTACGGCGGCGGCCCAGAGCTGTCCGGTGGCGCCCGGGCGCAGCCCGAGGCAGAGGAGCATGTCCGTCCGGTAGCCGGGTGGGGCCACCGGCAGTTCCAGGGCCGCCGCGAAGGCCGCCCGGCGGGAGTGGACCCGCACGGACGGGTTGGCCGGTCGCAGCACCGAGGGGCAGAGCCGCGCCAGGTCGGCGACGGCGAGCCGGACCCCGAGGCGGTCGCCCGCCGCGCGGGCGGCGGCGGCCTTACCGAGCGTGGCGATCATCTCTTCCAGTCGGGGTGGTTCGGCGGGCTGACAGAGCACTGGCAGGTCGATCCGGGGCCGCCAGTGCGGGTCGGCCCAGAGCAGCCGCGCCGGCGCGGTGACCGGCAGCCCGAACGCCCAGTCGGCCGGTTCGCCCAGTCGGTGCACCCAGGACCGGATGTCCCGGGCGGCCACCGAGACGTGAGTGACCTGGCCTGCGGACTCGTCCAGGTAGGCCCGGCGGGCCGCGTACGGGGCGCCGCCGACCAACACGTCGAGGTCGACGTCGCTGTGCGCGGTGGCGGCGCGGCGGGCGTGGCTGCCGCGCAACAGGATGCCGACCACCGGCCGCTCGGCGGCCTGCCGCAACCGCGCGGCCCAGTCCTCAAGAAAACCGCTATCCGGTAACGGAGCGTGACCCACCGCGCCATCGTGCCGTACGTCCGATCGGCGCGCAATGCCCGTTGGCGGACTTCGTGTCCGGTCCGGAGCCTACTGCCCGTTCTCGCACTCCTCGCGACGGTGGGCCGCCGGACACCGGTGCGGGCGTTGCGCCCGGCGCGGTATTTCATCTAGCGTTGAGTTCAACAGGTGATGAGTTCTTGTGGAGGTGCGTGATGGACGATGCGATAGCCGTCCGCGACCTGGTCGTGGACCGGGGTGGGCGGCGGGTGCTGGACGGCATCAGCTGCCGGGTCCCGCGGGGCGCGGTCACCGGGCTGCTCGGCCCCAGCGGCAGTGGCAAGACCACGTTCATGCGGGCTGTGGTCGGGGTGCAGTTGGTCAGTGGCGGGACGGTCACCGTGCTCGGCCAACCGGCGGGCACCCCCGCGCTGCGGCACCGGGTGGGCTACCTGACCCAGGCCCCGAGCGTCTACGCCGACCTGACCGTCCGGGAGAACGCCCGCTACTTCGCGGCCCTGTACGGGCGTGGGCGCGTCGAGGCCGACCGGGCGATCAGCGATGTCGGGCTGGCCGAAGCCGCCGGTCAGCTGGTCGCCACCCTCTCCGGCGGTCAACGCAGCCGAGCCTCGCTGGCGTGTGCCCTGGTCGGGGAGCCGGAGCTGGTCATCCTCGACGAGCCGACCGTCGGTCAGGACCCGGTGCTGCGGGCCGACCTGTGGGCCCGGTTCCACGCGATGGCCGCCGCCGGCACCACACTGCTGGTGTCCAGCCACGTGATGGACGAGGCGGCGCGCTGCGACCAACTGCTGCTGATCCGCCAGGGGCGGTTGATCGCCGACGACAGCCCCGCCGCGGTCCGCGCCGCCGCCGGTGTGGACGACCTCGACGAGGCGTTCCTGCGGCTCATCCGGGCCGGCGAGGCCGCCTCCACCAGCACCGACGCGACAGCCGCACGGGAGACAGCATGAACGCGCGAATTCTCGCCGCCACCACCGGCCGCATCCTGCGTCAGCTCCGGCACGACCGGCGGACCATCGCGCTGCTCGTGGTGGTGCCGGCCGTCCTGCTCACCCTGGTCTACTTCATGTACGCCGACCAACCGACCCCGCCCGGCCAGCCGACGACCTTCGACCGGATCGCGCTGGTGATGCTCGGCATCTTCCCCTTCGTGATCATGTTTCTGGTGACCAGCATCGCCATGCTGCGGGAACGCACCTCGGGCACGCTGGAGCGGCTGCTCACCACTCCGCTGGGCAAGCTCGATCTGCTCTTCGGGTACGGCATCGCGTTCGGGCTGGCTGCCGCCGCGCAGGCCGCCGTCGCCGCCGCGGTGGCGTACTGGATCTTCGACCTGGAGACCGCCGGCAGCATCGGGCTGGTGCTCGGGATCGCCGTGCTCGACGCCGTGCTCGGCGTTGCCCTCGGGCTGCTGTGCAGTGCCTTCGCGCGCACCGAGTTCCAGGCAGTACAGTTCCTGCCAGTCGTGGTGGTCCCCCAACTGCTGCTCTGCGGGCTGTTCGTGGCCCGCGACCAGATGGCCGGCTGGCTCCAGGCGCTCAGTGACGCCTTCCCCCTGTCGTACGCCATCGAGGCGTTGCAGGAGGTCGGCGCGCACGCCGAACCGACCGGCCGGATGTGGCGCGACGTCGCGGTGGTGTTCGGCGCGGTGGTGCTGGCGCTGGTGCTCGCGGCGGCCACCCTGCGCCGACGCAGCGGCTGACTGCAGCGCCGGGGGCGGCGGCCAGCGCGGCAGCCGACCCCGGCGTGGGCCGGGCCCACGACGGGCCGAGGCGGACGAATGAAGGGCGGCGATGACGCGGCGGACCGGCCGGCGACCCGGCAACCCGGGCACCCGGGAGGCGATTCTCGACGCGGCGCGGACGGCGTTCGCCGAACGTGGCTACGACGCCGCCTCGATCCGGGGCATCGCCGCTACGGCGCAGGTCGACCCGGCGCTCGTGCACCACTACTTCGGCAGCAAGGACCAGCTCTTCCTGGCCGCGATGAACTTTCCGGTCGACCCCGGTCAGCTGGTGCCGAAGGTGCTCGCCGGCGACCGGGACGGCGTCGGTGAGCGGATGGTGCGCATCTTCCTCGGCGTCTGGGACTCTCCGGCCGGCAGCGCCGCACAGGCACTGCTGCGGTCCGCGGTGAGCAACGAGTGGACCGCTCGACTGTTGCGTGAGTTCGTCACCACCCAGGTGTTGCGCCGGGTGCTGGAGAACCTCGACGTCGACCCGGTCGAGCTACCGCTGCGGGGCTCCCTGGTGGCCACCCAGATGATCGGCCTGGCCATGATGCGGCACGTGGTGCGCCTCGAGCCGGTCGCCTCGGCGGACCCGGAAACCCTGGTGGCCGCGATCGGCCCCACGATCCAGCGTTACCTCACCGGCCCGCTGCCAACCTGACCCGGCAGCGCCGACCCTCGGACCACCCCTCGCCGATCTTGCACTTACTGTCCCGACCAGAGAGACATACCACGCATAGCGGCAACCGAAAGTGCAAGATCGGCGCGCAGGGCGGGGCGGGGTGGGGGGTGGGTGGGGGGTCAGCGTGGGGGGCGGGCGTTGGCTGTGGGCCGCAGTGGGGGCAGCAGGCGGGGTAGTTCGGCCGGGTCGGCCACCGGGCCCGGGAAGGCCAGCCGGACCCTCCGCCGGGCACCGGGTTGGCCGAGGGCCACCACCAGCCCGTAGCGGTCGATGCGCACCACCCGGGGCGGCCCGTCCGGGGTGTGCTCGGTCAACCCGAGCTGCCGGCGCAGGTACTCCGTCACCTGGGTGCCGTGGCACTCGGCGAGGTCGGCGAGGAGGCGGGCCTCGACCGGGTGCACCGGGTCCGGCTCGGCCTCGGCGTACTCCACCGGGTCGATCCGGTGCACGACGCCGGCCCGCTCCCAGCGGACCTCGACCACCTCGAAGCGGAACAGCCGGAACCGGGTGCCCAGGTCGAGCAGGTCGCCGGTCGGCTCCACCGCGGCGAACTCGACCGCCGCGTGGCGGGCCTCGTCGCCGCGCAGCTCGGCCGCCCAGCCGGACACCCAGGCGCGACCCAGGCCGGGCGCGCCGGCCGCGGGCGGCAGGTCGAGCACGTCGAGCACCACCGCGACGTCGCTGACGCCGGCGGCCGGTTGCAGTGCGGCGGCCAGGTGGCTGGCCACCGGCACCAGCAGCAGCACCCGCCCGTCCGAGTCGGTGACGTGCCGGGCGTGGTGCGGGCCCGGCCGGTGGGCCAGGTGCACGAGGCCGGGCAGGCGGCCGGCGACGAGGGTACGGACGATCTCGGCGGAGTTGGGCCGCATGGGCGCGACCTCCTTCAGAGGTTAGGCTTACCTAACCCGGAGCCTAGAGCACCCGCCCGTCGGCGTCCACCACACCGCCGCACCTCACCGGGTCTGCTCCAGCCAGGAGGCGTAGAGCAGGCCGTACACCGAGTCGGCGTCGCGAACCAGCTCGTCGTGCGGGCCGCGCTGCACCACCCGACCCCGGTCCACCACGATCACCTCGTCGGCGGCCTGCGCCGTGGAGAGCCGGTGCGCGATGGCGAGGGTGGTCCGGCCCCGGGTGACAGCGTCCAGCGTGCGTTGCAACCGCACCTCCGTCGCCGGGTCCACCGCGCTGGTCGCCTCGTCGAGCACCAGCAGGTCCGGGTCGGCCACGTACGCGCGGGCCAACGCGACAAGCTGCCGCTCCCCGACGCTGAGCGCCTCGCCGCGCTCCCCGACCGGCGTGTCCAGACCCGCCGGCAGACCCTCCAGCCAGTCCGACAGGCCCAGCTCGGTGAAGGCGGCGCTCAACTGCTCGTCGGTCAACTCCGGCCGGGCGAACCGGACGTTGTCCCCCACCGTCGCGTCGAAGAGGAACCCGTCCTGCGGCACCATCACCACGCGGGAGCGCAGCGAGTCGAACCGGACGTCGGTCAGCGGCACCCCGGACAGCAGCACCGCCCCGGCGGACGGGTCCATCAGCCGGGTCAGCAACTTGGCGAAGGTGGTCTTGCCGCTGCCGGTCTCACCGACCACCGCCACCCGGCTCTTCGCCGGGATCTCCAGGTCGATGTCGTGCAGCACCGGCGGACCACCCGGATAGGCGAACCGCACACCGGAGAACCGAATGTCCAGCGGCCCGCCCGGCAGCTCCCGCCCCTGCTCCCCCGGGTCGGCCACGTCCGGGGCGACGTCCAGCACGTCCAGCACCCGACGCCAGCCGGCGATCGCGTTCTGCGCCTCGTTGAGCACCTCGGTGGCGATCTGCACCGGCTGGATGAAGAGCGTCACCAGGAAGAGGAACGCGGTCAGCTGGCCGATCGACAGCGTGCCGTCCACCCCCAACAGCACGCCGAGCACCACCACGCCGGCCAGCGCCACCCCCGCCGCCAACTCCCCGACCGAGCTGCCCACGATGCTGATCCGGATCGCCCGCTGCTGCGCCAGCCGCTGCCTGTCGATCGCCTCGTCCAGCCGCCGCTCGGTGCGCCCGGCGATGCCGTACGCCCGGATCACCGGCGCGCCCACCACGCTCTCGCCGATCGCGCCGAGCAACGTCCCGGTGCGTTGGCGCACTGTCGCGTACGCGCTGCCGAGGCGACGTTGCAACTGCCGGATGACGAACACCGCCGGCAGGAACGCGGCCAACACGACCAGCGTCAACTGCCAGGAGTACGCCAGCATGACGGCGGTGGTGACCACCAGCTGACCGAGGTTGACCAGCAGGATCACCCCGCCCCACTGGAGGAACTGGGTGATCTGGTCCACGTCGCTGGTGACCCGCGAGACCAGCGAACCGCGCCGCTCCGACTGCTGGTGCAACATCGACAGGTCGTGCACGTGGCGGAACGCGCGCGTCCGGACGTTGGCCAGCGCCGTCTCACTGACCGTGAACAGCCGGCGCATCATCAGGTAGCCGCAGATCGTGGTGATCGTCAGGATCGCGGCGGTGATCGCCACCACCGTCCAGACCACGTTCAGGTCCAGACCACCGACGAGGCCCCGGTCGATGCCCTGCTGCACGGCGACCGGCACGGCAACCCGACCGACCATGTAGACCAACGCCAGGGCCAACGTGCCGGCCAGACCGATCCGTAGCTCCGGCGAGAGCGCCAGGCCCCGACGCAGGGTCTGCCAGGTCGTCTCCTGCCGGGCCTCCGGCGTGTCACTCGTCTCCGTGGTCGCGCTCACCGGGCCCGCCTCTCGTTCGCGACTGCGGGGCTCCGCTGCGCTGCACTCCTCGCGCTCACCGATCCACCTCGATCTCCAGGCCCGACGGCAGCGGCGCCACGTCGTCGCCGTAGGAACTTTCCTGCGCCCGCTCCACCTCGGCCTGCTCGTAGGCGGTGACCAGGTCGACGTAGCCGGGCACAGTGGCCAACAACTCGCTGTGGGTGCCCCGGGCGACCACCCGTCCCTGCTCCACGTAGATGACCTCGTCGGCGAGCGCGATGGTGGCCCGGCGGTACGCCACCACCAGGATCGACGCGGCCGGAACTCCCGCCTGCCTGGTCGACGATCGCAGCCCCGCCAGGATGGCCGCCTCCACTCGAGGATCGACCGCGCTTGTCGCGTCGTCGAGCACCAGCAGGCGCGGTCGACCGGCCAGCGCGCGGGCCAGGGTGAGCCGCTGCCGCTGACCGCCGGAGAGCGAGGTGCCCCGCTCCCCGACCATGGTGTCCAGACCTTCCGGTAGCGCGGCGACGAACCCGTCCGCCTCGGCCAGCCGCAGCGCCGCCCAGACCACCTCGTCGTCGACCCCGGGCCGGTCGAGGGCGATGTTGGCGCGGACCGTGTCGTCGAAGATGAAGGGCACCTGGGCGACCAGGGCCACCGTGCCGGCCAACGACGCGGAGGTCAGCTCGCGCACGTCCACGCCGTCCAGGCTCACCGTGCCGGAGTCCGGGTCGACGAGGCGCACCGCCAGCGAGGCGATGGTGGACTTGCCGGCGCCGGTCGGCCCGACCAGGGCCACCGTCTTACCGGACGGCACCGTGAAGCCGACCTCGCCGAGGACCTGCGCGCCGGGCGGGTGCGCTTCGGCCGGCGGGTAGGAGTAGTGCACGTCGGTGAAGGTGAGGGTGGCCGGGCCGGCGCCGGCAGGGTCGAGCACCCGCTGCCCGTACGGCATCTCGCCGGTGGCGTCGAGCACCCGGCGCACCCGGTCCCAGCCGGCGACGCTGCGCGGCAGCTCGGCCAGCACCCAACCGATGGCCCGTACCGGGAAGGCCAGCACGGTGAAGAGGAAGGCCACGCTGACCAGCTCGGTCACGCTGATCGCGCCCTGGCGCAGCCGGAACGCCCCGACCACCAGTACGGCCAGGGTGCCGAGGCTGGGCAGCGTCTCCAGCAGCGGGTCGAAGATCCCGCGCAGCCGGCCGACCGCGATCAGCGAGTCGCGCAGCTCACCGGCGCGGCCCGCGAACCGGGCGGTCTCCTGGGCCTCGCGACCCATCGTCTTGACCACCAGGGCGCCGTCGAAGCTCTCGTGGGCGATGCCGCTGACCTCGGCGCGCAGGCGCTGCGCCCGGGCCTGCCGGGGGGCCATCCGGCGGGAGTAGACGACGTTGAGCGCGAACAGCGCGGGGAAGACCGCGAGCCCGACCAGGGCGAGCGCCCAGTCGGTCGCGAAGAGCGACACGATCGCGCCGACCAGCATCACCAACGTGCCGACGGCGAACGGCAGCGGCGCGATCGGGTACCAGGCCGCCTCCACGTCGGAGTTGGCGTTGGACAGCAGGGTGCCGGTGGAGTTGCGGTGGTGCCAGGACAGCGGCAGCTCCAGGTACCGACGAGTCACCCGGCGGCGGTAGGAGGCCTGGAGGCGGTACTGCATGTAGCCGGCGCCGAGCCGGCGGCCGAAGATGCCCGCGACCCGCAGCACGCTGATCCCGAACAACGCGGCCGCGGCCAGTGCCAGGGTGCCGGCGCCCACCTCGCCGCGCTCGATGGCCGGAAGCGCCACCTCACCGATGACCGACCCGACGACCCGGGCGCTGACAATGATCATCCCGCCGAAGAGCACGCTGCCGACGACCGCCACCGCGAAGATCCGCGGCTGCTCACGGATCGCCTGCCGCAGGACGCCCAGCCCTCGACTGAGAACGTCCCGACTTGTCTTGCTCGCCACGCTCTCCCCCGCCGTAAGCCGCAATTATCTCCCTCATCCTTACCGGTCGGGGCCAGTGCCGCCGACCCTGACTGGATATGTCGACCATCACGTACCGGACGGCGGCGTGCCACCGGCGCCGACCGGCGTCCGCTGTCGCGCGCCGACGGGCCACCGGGCCTACGATCGGGCCATGCCGCGGTACGCCCGAGCCGAGCGCGAGGCGCTGGCCGATCTTCTACTGGCCCTCGGGCCGGACGCCCCGACCATCAACGAGGGCTGGGCGACCCGTGACCTCGCCGCGCATCTGGTGCTGCGGGAACGCCGTCCGGACGCGGCGGGTGGGATCGTGCTGCCGCCGCTGCGCGGCTATTCCGAGCGGGTCCGTCGGCGACTCGCCGCACGGCCCTACCCCGAGTTGGTGGCACAGGTGCGCCGACCGCCGCTGTGGAGCCCGGTCAGCAACCCGCTGACCGACGAGTTGGCCAACACGATGGAGTTCTTCATCCATCACGAGGACGTCCGGCGGGCCGGCTCCGGGTGGCAGCCCCGCGATCTGTCCACCGGCCTGCAGAGCGCGCTCTGGAAACGCGCGGCCCCGATGGCCCGGCTGGCACTGCGGCGTTTTCCGGCCGACCTCTACGTGCAGGCGCCCGGCCACGGTGAGGTTTCCCTCGGTCGCGGTGGCGAGCCACTGCGCCTGGTCGGCGCCCCGGCCGAGCTGGTGTTGTTCTTCTCCGGCCGGCAACGGGTGGCCCGGGTCCAACTGAACGGCTCGGCGGAGGCGGCTCGGCGGCTGCGCGCCGCCGACCTGGGCATGTGACTGCCTGTACATAAACGGTCACTGAATGACTGTGCAATTTCCCACACCCAGCGAAACACGCTGATACCTCCTCCCGTACGCTTCACCGCGCCGCTCTGCGCCGGGCGGCACAGAGTGGGGGCACACTGTGCGGGACTTCGCGATTTCGGCGCTGCGGGAACCCCCGTTTCCCACCGGGCGCCACGGAGCCACGGACCAGGTGGCAGGTGAGAGCATCGAGTGGGCGCGCACGTTCGGGCTGGTCGATTCCAGCCAGCGCGTGCACCGGCTGGAACGGGCTGACGCAGCTGGGCTGGCCGGCCGCGCCTGCCCGGACGGCTCGGTGGAGGGCCTGCGGCTGCTCACCGACCTGATCAGCTGGCTCTTCGTGATGGACGACGCCTGCGACGAGGACGGCCTCGGCGCCGACCCGGTCCGACTGGGCCCGGCGATCAGCACCCTGCTCGACGTGCTGGACCGCTGCGGTGACCCGTACGTCGTACCGCCCGCCGTCGGGCCACTGGGTGACGCGCTGCACGACCTCTGCCGCCGGACCCGACTGCACGATCACGCCGGGCTGCTGCTGCGGTTCGTCAGCCAGATGCGCGAGTACCTGTTGGCGCTGCTCTGGGAGGCGGGCAACCGGGAACGTCGGCGCGTGCCCGAGGTGACGGAGTACGTGCAGCTACGCCGGCACATCGGCGGCGTGCACCCCTGCCTCACCCTGACCGACCTGGCGTCGCCGCGGCCCTCCGGGCCGGCCGAGCGCGCCAATCCGGGGTTGGTCGCCCTGGACCTGCTGGCGGTGGACCTGGTCTGTTGGTGCAACGACCTCTTCTCCTACGGCAAGGAGAGCCAGGTCGACCCGGACGCGCACAACCTGGTCACGGTGCTCGCCCAGGACAGCGACGCGGACGAGGCGACAGCGCTGCGGAGTGCGGCACACCGGTTCAACCAGGGGTTGGCGACGTACCTGGACGCGGAGGAGGCGCTGCGCGCCGCCGGCGACGACGGGATCCGGGACGCCCTGGCCGCGCGGCGCAACTGGGTCCGGGCCACCTACGACTGGTCAGTGGTGGCTGCCCGGTACGCCTGATCGGCCGTACCGGTTGGTGGGATGGGCCGGCCGGACGATCACCAGGGCTAGCCGATGCACGGCAACAGGCAATACTCTTCGGTAACCATCATGACGTGACGACCGTCACGCCACCACCCCCGAAGGCGGCTACAGCGATGGCTCTCGATGTACCGTACCGCTCCATCCCGGACATGTTCCTCAAGCGCGTGGCGGCCACCCCCGACCGGAACGCGTTCGCTTCCCCGAACTCCGATGACTCGGGACCCGTCTGGCTGACCTGGGCGCAGGTCGGCCAGCGCGCCAAGGCGGTCGCCGCCGGCCTGCACGGCCTGGGCGTCGGTCAGGAGGACCCGGTCGCGATCCTCGCCAACACCCGACTGGAATGGGTGATCGCCGACCTCGGCATCATGTGCGCCGGCGGCGCGACCACCACCGTCTACCCGACCACCGAGCCGGCCGACGCGACGTACATCATCAGCGACTCCGGGTCGAAGGTGCTGTTCGCGGAGAACCCGGCCCAGGCGGCGAAGATCGCCGGGGCGTCCCTGCCCGCGCTCACCCACGTGGTGCTCCTCGACGGCGCCGCCGACCCGAACGCCGCGATCGCGCAGTTGACTCTCGCCGACCTGGAGGAGCGCGGCACCCAGGCGCTGGCCGCCGAGCCGGAGCTGATCGACATGCTGGTGGCCGGCATCGGCCCGGACCACCTGGCCACCCTGATCTACACCTCCGGCACCACCGGCCAGCCCAAGGGCGTCGAGCTGCTGCACGGCGGCTGGTGCTGGGAGGCCGTGGCGCAGGCGGAGGTCGGGCTGCTGCGCGACGACGACCTGCAGTACCTGTGGCTGCCGCTGGCCCACTCGTTCGGCAAGACCCTGCTCTGCGGCGCCATCCACGTCGGCCTGCCCACCTACGTCGACGGGCGGGTGGACAAGCTGGTCGACCTCCTCTCGGTCATCCGTCCGACGCTGATGTGCGGCGCTCCCCGGGTGTTCGAGAAGGTCTACAACAAGGCCGTGACCACCGCGCAGGGCGCTGGCGGCGCGAAGGCGAAGATCTTCGGCTGGGCCGTCGGCGTCGGCAAGGAGAAGGTCACCCTGGAGCAGGCCGGCAAGCCGGTGCCGGCCGGGCTGAAGCTGCGCTACGGGCTGGCCGAGAAGCTGGTGTTCAGCAAGCTCCAGGCCCGCCTGGGCGGCCGGATGCGGGTGCTGGTCTCCGGCGCCGCGCCGCTCAGCCCGGAGATCGCCACCTTCTTCGCCGCCGCGAACCTGCCGATCTCCGAGGGCTACGGCCTGACCGAGACCAGCGCCGGCAACTTCGTCAACCCGCCGGCTGGGCTGCGGATCGGCACTGTGGGCCGGGCGATGGGCGACCTGGAGTGCAAGATCGACACCGACGGCGAGATCCTGGTACGGGGCCGGCCGGTGATGCGCGGCTACCACAACCTGCCGGAGGAGACCGCAGCCTCGTTCACCGAGGACGGCTTCTTCCGTACCGGTGACATCGGCACCCTGGACGAGCAGGGCTACCTCCGCATCACCGACCGCAAGAAGGACCTGGTCAAGACCTCGGGCGGCAAGTACATCGCGCCGTCGCACATCGAGGGGATGTTCAAGGCCATCTGCCCGTACACCTCGCAGGCGGTCGTCGTCGGTCAGGCCCGCAACTTCTGCACGATGCTGGTCACCCTGGACCCGGACGCCATCCGGGGCTGGGTCGCCGGCGGCCCCCTCGAAGGACGCAGCTACACCGAGATCGTCGCCTCGGCCGAGGCCCAGACGATGGTCGAGGAGTACGTCGCCCAGCTCAACGCCAAGCTCAACCGCTGGGAGACGATCAAGAAGGTGGCCATCCTGCCGCGCGACCTGACGATCGAGGACGGCGAGATCACCCCGTCGTTGAAGATCAAGCGGCGTGGGGTGGAGAGCAACTTCTCCGCCGAGATCGACAAGATGTACGCCGGCACCCTCGCCGAACTCTGAGCCGACCGGGGGTCCCGTGCCGGCGAGGAAGCCGGTACGGGGCCCTCACAGGTGGTGACCCCGCCACCTCGTCTGCTCCTCCTCCGCGGCGAACTGCTCCGCCAGCGCCACCTCGCGGACCCCGGCCCGGCGCCGGGAGTCGACGACCGTCTGCGCCGCCACCGCCACCGCCGTGGCCAGGGCCAACATGGTCAAGGCGATCAGCTCGGGTAGCGACCCGGCAACCGGCGCCAGCGCAATCAGCAGCAGGATCCCGCCGATGGTGGGCCAGCGGGGGGCGCCGAGCATCCGCCGGCCGAGCACGATGAGCGCGAGCAGGTAGAGCGCGACCCCACCGTAGAGCGCCAGCAGGTCGAAGCTCGGCAGCGGAATTCCCCAGCTCGGTGTGGTGGGATCGGCGCCTTCGTGGATCAACCCCTTGAGTCCGAGCGCGAACAGGATGACGCCGGCGATGACCGGCAGGTGCAGGTAGCTGTAGGCGTTCCGGGCCAGGATGGCGCGCGCGTCCGGGTCGCGGGTGCGGTGCAGGGTCTGTTCCATGCCGAGCGCCAGGGTGTCGAAGTACGCCCACCACATCGCGGCGGCCACCGCGATGCCGAGCACCGCAGCGAACAGCACCGGCCAGGTCAGCGGCAGACCGGCGGTTTCGCCGGGACTGAACCCGAGCGCGATGATCGCCTCGCCGAGGGCGACCAGGACGATCTGACCGTGCCGCTCCGCCCAGTGCCCGGCGGAGAGCACCGTCCACCCGGTGCCCCGCAGCGCCAGCCCGGCCCCGTACTCCACGCCAAGGGCCGCGAGCCAGCACAGCAGCCGGGCCACCGACTCGGCCGTTCCGTCGAAGAGCCGCTGCGGCAGCAACCCGGCGACCACGATGAGGCTCGTGGCCACGAACGCCGGCAGTGCGAGCAACTGCCAGCGTCGACGCACGTCGCGGTTCCGGCGGCCGATCCACAGGAAGATCACACTCTCGCTCACCCGGACCACGAAGTAGCAGGCTGCGAAGACCAGCGGACCGAACAGCCCGCCGGGACGGTCGACGAACGCCTTCGGCAGACTCAGCGCCAGCACGAAGGCGGCGGCGATGGTGACGAAGCCGACCGCCGGGACGATGCCCTGGTCGGTACGGATCAGGTTGCCCAGCACGGCGAACCCCGACCAGCACCACCAGAGCAGGGCCAGCAGCACCAGGCACTGGACCAGGCCCCGGGCGGTCGGATTGCCGGCGGTGGCCGTGGTGACGTGCAGAAAGGCGAAGACGAAGACCAGGTCGTAGAAGAGTTCCAGCGGGGTCGCCCGCGAGCCCGGCGCACTCCGGCGGACCCCGCGTGTCCCGCCACCCTGGCCCACCAGGAGAGTGTGGCAGCCGAACCAGGTCGAATGACATGTTCCCGGCATAACGGTGCCGGCGGATGCCGATGGTGTGTTCGGCGCTGGCTCAGGCGATGACGGCTGGCTCCCGCCACCGCTGGCGGCCGGCCCGGTCCAGGTCGTAGCGGATCGCCGCGATCCGCCCGACGGCCTCCACGAGGTCCGCCGCGGGCAGGGTGAAGGGCAGCCGCAGGAAGCGCTCCAGGGTGCCGTCCAGGCCGAACCGGGGCCCCGGGGCCAGCCGTACGCCGACCTCCTCCGCGGCCCGGGCCAGCGCGCTCGAGACCGGGCCGTCCAACTCGGCCCAGAGCGTCACGCCACCCCGTGGCACGCTGACCCGCCACTCCGGCAGTTGGTGGGCCAGCGCGCCGAGCAGGGCGTCACGCTGGACGGCCAACTGGACGCGGCGGTCGGCGACGATGGCCTCGGCGTCGGCGAGCAGGTGCACAGCGACCAGTTGGTCCAGCACCGGGCTGGCCATGTCGACTCCGACCCGCACGGCGGCCAGCCGCTGCACCTGCGGCGCGGACGCGCGCACCCAGCCGATCCGCAGGCCACCCCAGTAGGGCTTGCTCATGCCGCCGATGCTGACCACCCGGCTGTGCCGGTCGTAGGTGGCGACCGGGGGTGGCACCTCGGTGCCGTCCAACGACAGGTCCACGAAGGACTCGTCGATGATCAGATCGGTGCCGACCGCGTGCGCGGCGGCCACCACGCGCTCGCGCAGCGAGGCGGGCATCAGGTGCCCCGTCGGGTTCTGGAACTCCGGAATCAGGTAGGCCAGCTTGGGCCGGGTCTGTCGGAGAGTGCCCAGCAGCAGGTCGGGCTCCCAGCCGGCGTCGGCGGCCAGCCCGTGGGTGCTGATCCGGGCCCGCCGGCCGGCGAGCGCGGCGAGGGCGTTGGGGTAGGTCGGGGACTCGACCAGCACGGTGCCGCCCGGGGCCAGGGCGAGCCGCAGCACCAGATCCAGTGCGTGCTGGGTGCCGCTGGTGACCATGATCTGGTCGGCCGAGGTGGGCAGACCCCGGGCGGTGTACGCGTCGGCCACCGCCTCACGCAGCTCGATGATGCCGGTCGGGTGGTAGCCGGCCCCGCTCAGGTAGCGGGGCAGGTCCTCGGCGGCGGCCCGCGCGGCCGACAGCAGTTGCGGCGGTGCGGCCAGCGCGGCGACGCCGAGGTCGAGCATCTCCCGGTCGTCCAGCGGGGTCCACAGGCCGGTGCTGGCCACCCGGTGGTTGCCGGGCAGCATCGTCCAACTGCCGGCGCCCCGACGGCTGGCCAGGTGCCCGGTCTCGCGTAGCTGCCGGTAGGCGGCGGTGACAGTGGTCCGGCTGATCCGCAGCGCCTCGGCCAGCTCCCGTTCGGCCGGGAGGCGGACGCCCAGCGGCAGCCGGCCGTCGGCGAGCAGCCCGCGCACCGAGCCGGCAAGCGCGGCGTAGTCGGGGCTGCGGCGGCGGCCCGGCAGGGCGTGCCACTGCCCGAGCAGACGGGCCAATTGGACGCCCCGCACCTGCCCGGTCATAGCCACTCCTCGGATATTGGCTTCTTCCTCGACGAGGATTGGCACCTAGGGTGGCATGCATGGCACTGCTTGGCAATCTGCGGCACCGGCCGGTTCGACGGTTGGTCCAGCTCTACCTCGGGCTCACGCTCTACGGCGTCAGCATGGCCCTGATGATCCGCTCCCAACTGGGCCTCGACCCGTGGGACGTGTTCCACCAGGGGCTCTCCGAGCTGACCGGGCTCTCCTTCGGCACTGTCACCATCGGCGTCGGCGCGCTGGTCCTGCTGCTCTGGATCCCGCTGCGGCAGCGGCCCGGCCTCGGCACGGTCAGCAACGTCGTGGTGATCGGCCTGGTCGTGGACGCCACACTGGCCCTGCTACCCGCGGGTGGTCCGCTCAGCGTCCAGATCGCGATGCTGGTCACCGGCATCGTCGCCAACGGCGCCGCCACCGCTCTCTACCTCGGCGCCCAGCTGGGCCCCGGCCCCCGCGACGGCCTGATGACCGGGTACGTGGCCCGCCGGCCCGGCCGGTCGATCCGGCTGGTGCGCACCGTCATCGAGGTCACCGTGCTGGCCCTGGGCTGGTGGCTCGGCGGCAAGGTCGGCGTGGGCACCGTCGCGTACGCGCTGGCCATCGGCCCGTTGGCCCAGTTCTTCATCCCACTGTTCGCCGTGCCGGAGGGCACCGCGCCGGACAGCGCCGCGCCCCCGCCGGGCAACCCCGCGCCCGCCACCCCGACCGGCTGAACCCTCACCGACCGTCCGCGAACCGGTACGTGGCGGTGGTGCCGCCCACCGGTTGGCGGGTGGGTGTTCCCTTCCGCGACGCGCGCCGTCATCATCTCTGCATGGGGGAGAACGGTTGGCGCTGGAACGACGCCTGGATCTTCGTGTCGCTCGTCATCGCGAGCGGGGCCGGACGGCACCGCCGGTCGGCGACAAGCCGGCGGCCGGAGGGCGTCCGCCTGACCGACGTGCTCTCCACCGCCGATCACCTCAACCACGCGATTCCGCAGCGGCACGAGGTGGAGGCCGCGGTCCAGCGGCTGGTCGGCGCCGGGCTGGTCAGCGTCGCCGACGGCTGGTTCCGGATCACCACCGAGGGTGAGCAGCTGTGGCGTACCCGCCCCCGCGCCGGTGTGGCGACCATGGTGGACACCGTGCAGGGAGTGTTGACCCGCCGGCACGCGCCCGGCAGCGCGGACTGGATCCTGGACGAGGCCGACCACGCGGCCGCCGTCCAGGAGTACGCGGTCCGTTCGATTCCCACCCCACGACGGTCACCGGAGGGGCACTCCGGCGAGCGCTGAGCTGCTCAGCGCACCGGATGGCCGCCGAGGCGCAGCGCGTCCTTGACCTCGGCGACGGTCAGCTCGCCGAAGTGGAAGACGCTGGCGGCGAGCACCGCGTCCGCGCCGGCGCCGACCGCGGGCGGAAAGTGGGCCACCTCGCCAGCGCCTCCACTGGCCACCACCGGCACGTCCACCACCGCGCGCACCGCGGCGATCAGCTCCAGGTCGAAGCCCGCCTTGGTGCCGTCGGCGTCCATCGAGTTGAGCAGGATCTCCCCCGCGCCCAACTCGGCGCCCCGGTGCGCCCACCACACGGCGTCGATGCCGGTGCCGCGCCGACCCCCGTGGGTGGTGACCTCGAAGCCGCTGGGCGTGCCGCCGTCCGGCGAGCGCCGCACGTCGAGGGAGAGCACGAGCACCTGCCGGCCGAACCGGTCGGCGATCTCGGCGATCAGCTCCGGACGGGCGATGGCCGCGGTGTTCACGCCGACCTTGTCCGCACCGGCGCGCAGCAGCGTGTCCACGTCGGCGACCTGCCGGACCCCACCGCCGACGGTCAGCGGGATGAACACCGACTCGGCGGTGCGGCGCACCACGTCGAGCATGGTGCCCCGGTCGCTGGAGGACGCGGTGACGTCGAGGAACGTCAACTCGTCCGCGCCGGCCCGGTCGTACGCGGCGGCCAGCTCCACCGGATCGCCGGCGTCACGCAGGTCGAGGAAGTTGACCCCCTTGACCACCCGCCCGGCGTCCACGTCCAGACAGGGGATCACCCGTACCGCCACCGTCATGCCGCGAGCCTATCCTCCGCACGCGGCGCGGCGGTCGACCCGATCGGGTCGACCGCCGCGAGAGAGGTCTGCGTCACACGCGGACGAGCATCTTGCCGAGGTTGTCGCCGCGCAGCAGGCCGAGGAACGCGGCCGGCGCGTTCTCGATGCCGTCCACGATCGTCTCGTCGTAGGACAGCGTGCCGTCGCGCAGCCAGCCCGAGACGTCGCGCACGAACGCCGCCCGCACGTCGTTGTGGTCGTTGACCAGGAAGCCGCGCAGGGTGAGCCGCTTGCCGATGACCAGCGCCAGGTTGCGCGGCGCGGCCGGCGGTTCGGTGGCGTTGTACTGCGAGATCATGCCGCAGATCGCGGCCCGGCCGTGCAGGTTCATGGCCGAGATCGCGGCCTCCAGGTGATCACCGCCGACGTTGTCGAAGTAGACGTCGACACCGTCCGGGGCGGCCGCCCGCAGCGACTCACGGACCGGCCCGTCGTGGTAGTCGAAGGCGGCGTCGAAGCCCAGCGCCCGCAGCCGCTCGACCTTGGCCGGCGAGCCGGCACTGCCGATCACCCGGCCGGCGCCCTTGAGCTTGGCGATCTGGCCGACCAGGCTGCCCACCGCGCCGGCCGCGGCGGAGACGAAGACCGTCTCGCCGGGCTTCATCGCGGCCACCTCCAGCAGACCGGCGTACGCGGTCAACCCGGTCATGCCGAGCACGCTCAGGTACGCGCTGACCGGGGCGATGCTCGGGTCGACGGGGCGGGCCGCTGCGGCGTCGAGCAGCGCGTACTCCCGCCAGCCCAGCCCGTGCAGGACGGTGGTCCCGACGGCGACGTCGGCCGCCTCGCTGGCCACCACCTCACCGATCGCGGCACCGTCGAGCGGCGCGTCGAGCGCGAACGGCGGCACGTACGACTTGACGTCGTTCATCCGTCCCCGCATGTACGGGTCGACGGACATGTACTGGTTGCGGACCACGATCTGGCCCGGTCCGGGTGTCGGAACCTCGGTCTCGACGAGCCGGAAGATGTCTTCGGTGGGCCAGCCCTGGGGGCGGCCGGCCAGGTGGATCTCGCGGTTGCTGGTCACGGGGTGGTCGTCCTCTCGTCCGCGGATGGGGGCCTGGGGCCGCGAGGTCACGCGGACAGGGTCTCGCGGACGGTCAGGGTGACGTCGACGTTGCCACGGGTGGCGTTCGAGTACGGGCAGACCTGGTGGGCCTGCTCGACGATCTGCTCGGCGACCTCGCGGGGCGCGGCGGGCAGGTCGACGACGAGCTGCACGGTGAGCCCGAAGCCGCCGCTGCCGTTCGGACCGATGCCCACCTCGGCGCCGACCACGGAACCGGTCACGTCGGCCTTGGCCCGGCGGGCCACCAGTCGAAGCGCGCTGTGGAAGCAGGCCGCGTAACCGGCGGCGAAGAGCTGCTCGGGGTTGGCCGCGCCACCGGCGCCGCCCATCTCCTTCGGCACTGCCAGGTCGAGGGTGAACGTGCCGTCGGAGGTCTCGACGTGGCCGTCCCGGCCGTCGCCGGTGGCGGTCGCGGACGCGGTGTAGACAACCTGCATGGTGGTCACTGCTCCTTCTGTCGGTGGATGGTGTCGGTGACCCGGGTGAGGGTGTCGCGCAGCGCGACGAGCTCGTCGAAGCCCAGCCCGGTGGCCTGCGCGATCCGCAGTGGGACATCGCAGACCCGCTCGCGCAGCGCCCGGCCCTGCTCGGTGAGGCCCACCTCGACCCGCCGCTCGTCGCGGGCCGACCGCCGCCGCACCACCAGGCCCGCCCCTTCCAGCCGCTTGAGCAGCGGGGAGAGCGTGCCGGAGTCCAGCCGCAGCTCGGCGCCCAACTCGGACACCGTGGGGGCGTCGTCGGGACGCTCCCAGAGCACCAGCAGCACCAGGTACTGCGGGTAGGTCAGCCCGATCTCGTCGAGGATCGGCCGGTAGACGTCGGTCAGTGCGCGCGACGCGGCGTAGAGCGCGAAGCACACCTGCCGGCGCAGCACCAGGTCATCGGTCACCGTTGAACCGTAGCCCACAATTAAGTTGTGCACAACTTATCGGGGCGCGGGCGGCCCGGCAGGCCGCCTGGGCGGGTACCTCAGCGATCGCCGAGGTACGCCTCCAACTCCACCTCGACCAGGTGCTCCGGGTCCAGCAGACCGGCCACCACCACCAGGGTGGCCGCCGGCCGGACCGCGCCGAAGACCGCGTTGTGCGCCCGGCCCACCTCGTCGGCGTGCAGCCGGTCCGTCACGTACATCCTGGTCCGGACCACATCACCCGGCTCCGCACCCACCTCGGCCAGCGCGGCCAGCCCGATCCGCAGCGCCTGCGCGGTCTGCGCGGCCGCGTCACCGACGTGCACCACCCGGCCGTCCACCGTCGCCGTGCAACCGGCCGTCCAGGCCCGCTCACCGGCCCGGACCACCCGGGAGTACCCGTAGCGCTGTTCCCACGGGCCGCCCGACCCCAGCCGGGTCGCCGTCACGCCTCGGCCAGCGTCCGCAGCGCCTCGGCCACAGTGAAGGCACCCGCGTAGAGCGCCTTGCCGGCGATCACGCCCTCCACCCCGGCCGACTCCAGGGTCGCCAACGCCCGCAGGTCGTCCAGGGTGGACACCCCGCCCGAGGCGATCACCGGCCGGTCCGTACGCGCACACACCTCGCGCAGCAGATCCAGGTTCGGCCCGCGCATCGTGCCGTCCTTGGTGATGTCGGTGACCACGTACCGGCTCGCGCCCGCCTTGTCCAACCGCTCCAGCACCTCGTACAGGTCACCACCGTCGCGGGTCCAACCCCGCGCCGACAGGGTGTGGCCCCGCACGTCCAGCCCGATGGCCACCCGGTCGCCGTACTCCGCGACCACCCGGTCACACCAGACCGGGTCCTCCAGGGCGGCGGTCCCGATGTTCACCCGGGCCGCTCCGGTGCCCAGCGCCGCGCGCAGCGACTCGTCGTCACGGATGCCCCCGGAGAGCTCCACCTTCACGTCCAGCTGGCGCACCACCTCCGCGAGCAGGTGCGCGTTGGTGCCCCGGCCGAACGCCGCGTCCAGGTCGACAAGGTGGATCCACTCCGCGCCGTCCTGCTGCCAGGCCAGCGCCGCGTCCAACGGCTCGCCGTAGTTGCTCTCGCTTCCGACGGCGCCCTGCACGAGCCGGACAGCCCGGCCGTCAGCGACATCCACGGCGGGTAACAGGGTGAGGCTCAAGGTCTTCTCCTCGATCAGGTACGACGGTCCAGGGCGATCACCACGATCGCCGGCAGTACGAGCAGCAAGAGCACGATCAGCGCGATACGCAACGCCAGGTTGTCGACGAAGGTCCAGATCAGGATCAACGCCGCGCCGGTGAGCAGCACGATCGCGGCCCGCTCACCCCGAGTGTGCCGGGCCAGCCGCCCGGAACGACCCCGCCGCAGCCGAGGCGTCAAGCTACGGACCACCGCGCGACGGCGCTGCCGCCGGGCGACCTGGCGCTGCCGGACCGCCCGCTCCCGGGCCTGCTCCGCCTCCCGCTCCGCCCGCCGGCGGGCGCGCTCCCGGCTCACCGCGACGCCCGCCGCTCGGGCACCGCGCGACGGTGCTCAGTCACCGCTGGGCAACGTGGCGAGCCAGTTGCGCAGCAGCGCGGCACCGGTGTCGGCGGACTTCTCCGGGTGGAACTGGGCCGCCGACAACGAACCACGCTCCACCGCCGCGACGAAATCCGTGTCGTGGTGGGCGGTGGTCACCGTGGCACCGGCAGCGGCCAACGCCGCCGGGTCGCCCATCGCGTACGAGTGGACGAAGTAGAACCGGCTCTGCTCCGTCAACCCGGCGAACAGCACCGACTCCCGCGGAGCCCGGACCGTGTTCCAGCCCATGTGCGGCAACCGGGTGGCGGCCAGCCGGGTCACTCCGCCGGGCAGCAGCCCCAGCCCCTTGGTCACCACGCCGTGCTCGTCACCGTGCTCGAAGAGCACCTGCATGCCCACGCAGATGCCGAGCACCGGCCGGCCAGCAGCCACCCGTTCGGCGATCACCGGGCCGGCGCCCAGCGCCTCGATGCCCGCCATGCACGCCGCGTACGCGCCCACACCCGGCACCACCAGACCATCGGCGGCGGCCGCCGCGCCCAGATCGTCGGTCACCCGGACGTCCGCTCCGGCGGCGGCCAGCGCCCGCTCCGCCGAGCGCAGATTGCCCGAGCCGTAGTCGAGCACCACCACGTCACTCATGTCGCCACCCCGATCACCCGTTCTCCGGCAGCAGCCGTAGCACCCCGGCGACCGTGGCGAGCACCGCGAGCGCCGCAGTGATCAGCACAGCGGCCTTCGGTGCGCCCTGCCGGTAGAGCGACCAGGTGCCGCCCACCAGCACCCCGGCCAGAATCAGCAGCAACGTCGGCAACGCGGCACCCATCAGAGCGCGCCCTTCGTGCTCGGGATCGCTCCGGCGGAACGCGGGTCGATCGAGGTGGCCTCGCGCAACGCGCGGGAGACCGCCTTGAACTGCGCCTCCACCACGTGGTGCGCGTCCGGGTGACCACCCGGACGGGCCGCCCGCAGCACGTCGACGTGCAGCGTGACCCGGGCCGCCTGGCCGAAGGACTCCCAGATGTGCCGGGTCATGCTGGTCGCGTACACCGGCCCGATGTAGGGGGCGAGCACCGGCTCGTCGTGCACCACGTACGGCCGACCGGAGAGGTCCACCGCGGCCCGGACCAGCACCTCGTCCATCGGCACGGTCGCCGAGCCGTACCGCCGGATGCCGGCCTTGTCGCCCAGTGCCTGGTCGAACGCCGCACCCAGGGCGAGCGCGGTGTCCTCGATCGTGTGGTGGGCGTCGATCTCCAGGTCACCCACGGTGCGCACGGTCAGGTCGAAGCCGCCGTGCCGGGCGATCTGGTGCAACATGTGGTCGTAGAAGCCGACGCCGGTGCTGATCTCGGCGGCACCGGTGCCGTCGAGATCGATCTCGACGAGGACCTTGGTCTCCTTGGTGATCCGTTCCACCCGGGCGGTCCGACTCATTGCGAAGTCTCCATTGCAGAAAGGAAGGCGTCGGTCTCGGCGGCGGTGCCGGCGGTCACCCGCAGCCAGCCGGGCAGGCCGACGTCACGGACCAGCACCCCCTGCGCCAGCAGGGCGTTCCAGACTACGGTCTGGTCGCCGCCCACCTCGAAGAGCACGAAGTTGGCGTCGCTGTCGGCGACCCGCAACCCCCGCTCGCGCAGCGTCGCCACGATCCGGTCCCGCTGCGCCATGATCGCGCTCACCGTACCGAGAAGGGCGTCGCGGTGGGCCACCGCCGCGCGTGCGGCGGCCTGGGTGAGCGCGGAGAGATGGTACGGCAAACGGACGAGCTGCACCGCCCGCACCACCGCCGGGTCGGCGGCCAGGTAACCCAGCCGGCCACCGGCGAAGCCGAACGCCTTGCTCATCGTCCGGGTGACCACCAGCCGCGGGTGGCCGGGCAGCACCGCGAGGGCGCTGACCGTCCCAGGTCGGGCGAACTCGGCGTACGCCTCGTCGACGACCACCATGCCGGGCGCGACGTCGAGCACCGCGGCGATCACCGCCGGGTCCAGTGCCGTACCGGTGGGGTTGTTCGGCGAGCAGAGGAAGACCACGTCCGGCCGGTGCTCGCGGACCTGGGCGACCGCCTCCTCGGCGGTCAACCCGAAGTCGACGCCGCGGGCGGCGGGCACCCACCGGGTGCTGGTGCCGAGGGCCAGCAGCGGGTGCATCGAGTACGCCGGAACGAAGCCGAGCGCGCTGCGCCCCGGCCCGCCGAACGCCTGGAGCAGCTGCTGCTGGATCTCGTTGGAGCCATTGGCCGCCCACACCTGCTCGACGGTGAGCCCGTGCCCCAGATATTCGGCCAGGTCGGCGCGGAGCGTCACCGCGTCCCGGTCCGGGTAGCGGTTCAGCTCGCGCAGCTCGGCCGCGAGCGCCTTGCCGATCGCCTCGACCACCGGCTCCGGCACCGGGTGGGAATTCTCGTTGGTGTTGAGCCGCACCGGCACGTCCAACTGCGGAGCCCCGTACGGCGACAGCCCCCGCAGGTCGGCCCGGATCGGCAGATCGTCCAGGCTGGTCACGCTGACCCTCCCGGGAAACGGGCCTGGACCGCCTGGCCGTGCGCGGGCAGGTCCTCCACGTTGGCCAGGGTGACCACGTGCGGGGCCACCTCGCGCAGCGCGGCCTCGGTGTATTCGATCAGGTGCACGCCGCGCAGGAAGGACTGCACGGACAGGCCGGAGGAGTGCCGGGCGCAGCCGCCGGTGGGCAGCACGTGGTTGGAGCCGGCGCAGTAGTCGCCGAGCGACACCGGCGACCAGGCGCCCACGAAGATCGCCCCGGCGTTGCGGACCCGCAGCGCCCACTCCCGGGCGTCCACCGTCTGGATCTCCAGGTGCTCGGCCGCGTACGCGTCGACCACCCGCAGCCCCGCCTCGAGGTCGTCGACCAGGACCACGCCGCTCTGCTCACCGGTCAGCGCCGTGGTGACCCGCTCGGTGTGCTTGGTCGCCGGCACCTGCCGGGCCAACTCCGCCTCGACCGCCTCGACCAGCGCCACCGACGGCGTGACCAGCACGCTCGCGGCCAGCGGATCGTGCTCGGCCTGACTGATCAGGTCGGCGGCCACGTGCGCCGGGTCGGCGGTGTCGTCGGCCAGGATGGCGATCTCGGTCGGCCCGGCCTCGGCGTCGATGCCGACCACGCCGCGCAGCAGCCGCTTGGCGGCGGTCACCCAGATGTTGCCGGGGCCGGTGATCAGGTCGACCGGGTCGCACCGCAGCTCACCCGCCGGGTCCACCGCGGCGCCGTACGCCAGCATCGCCACCGCCTGGGCCCCGCCCACGGCGTACACCTCGTCGACGCCGAGCAGCGCGCACGCGGCGAGCACCCGGGGATCGGGCAGGCCGCCGTTGTCCTTCTGCGGCGGGCTGACCACCACCAGCGAGCGCACCCCGGCCGCCTGGGCGGGCACCACGTTCATCACCACTGTCGACGGGTACATCGCCAGGCCACCGGGCACGTAGAGGCCGACCCGGTCGACCGGCAGCCACCGCTCGGTGACCGTGCCGCCGGGCACCACCTTCGTGGTGTGGTCGGTGCGCCGCTGGTCGGCGTGCACCCGACGGGCCCGGGCGATGGACTCCAGCAGCGCGGAACGCACCGCCGGGTCGAGCACCCCCTCCGCCTCGGTGATCGCCTCGACCGGCACCCGCAGCACCTCCGGGGAGATGCCGTCGAACCGGACGCTCGCCTCCTGGATCGCTGGGTACCCATGCTCACGGACCGCCTCCACCAGGGGCCGGATGCGCTCGACGGCGACGGACACGTCGAGCTGGGCACGGGGCAGCAGGCGGCGCGGGTCACCGAGACCGTCGCGCAGGTCGATCCGATTCAGCACCCTTGCGAGTCTAGGCGGCCGACCCGACGTGCACCCGAGCCGCCCGTCCGCCGGGACGGTGAGCCGGGCCACGCCCCCGGTGCCGAGATTGGTTAGGCTCGACCATGTGACCGCACGGCTGCCGGTGTTCCCGCTCGCAACGGTGCTCTTTCCCGGGTTGGTGCTGCCGCTGCACATCTTCGAGGAGCGCTACCGGGCGCTGGTCCGACACCTGGTCGGCCTGCCCGAGGGTGCCCCGCGCGAGTTCGGCGTGGTGGCCATCCAGGCCGGCTGGGAGGTCGCGCCCGCCGGTCCCGCCGCCGCCCCGGCCACGTCGAGCGTCGGCGAGGTGACGCTGCACGAGGTGGGCTGCACCGCCGAGCTGCGCCAGGTGACCGAGTTGACCGACGGTGGTTTCGACATCGTCACGGTCGGTCGGCGTCGGTTCCGCATCGCCGAGGTCGACGACAGCGCTGAGCCCTACCTGACCGCCGACGTCGAGTGGCTGCCCGACCCGGGCGGCCCGGACGAGGTGGCCGATCTGCTGGCCGCCCGGGTGATCGCGGTGTTCCGGCAGTACCTCGGCCTGATCCGCTCCGACCCGGAGGAGATCTCCGAGCAGCTGCCGGAGGACCCGACTGTGCTCTCGCACCTGGTGGCGGCGACCGCGGCGCTCACCGTCGACGACCGGCAACGGCTGCTGGCGATCGACGACACCGCCTCCCGGCTCCGCGCCGAGCTGCGGTTGCTCAACCGCGAGGCGGCTCTGCTGCGTCAGGTGCGGGCGGTTCCGGTGCCGCTGTCGGAGCTGGCGTCCCCGCCGACACCCAACTGAACTCCCCCGGCTCGGGCTCCGGGCGTAGCCCCGGCCACCGCGACCAGCCGGCCAGCAGGGTGTACATGACCGCGGCCCCGAACGCCGGCAGCAGCAGGTTGCCGTGCGGCACCGGCAGCACGCCGAGCAGCCAGTCCACTCCACCGGCCCGCAGGTCGGCGGGTTTGCTGAAGGCCTGCCCGGCCGGGGCGGTCGCCAGCAGCCGGTCGAAGGTGGCCAGACCGATCCGCCGTCCCACCTGCCAGGCCACCGGCGCGGCGACCAGGGTGCCGAGCACCGCGGCGAGCAACCCGACCGGGCCGCGCCGCCGACGCAGCACGAACCACAGGGCGAGCGCCACGAGCAGCCCGAAGGCGAGCCCGAGCAGGCTGAACCAGCCGTCGGCGGCGATCGGCTGCTCCGGTTGCGGCTCGGCGTAGATCGCCCCCTCGGCGGTCTTGAGCACCGGGGTGTCCGGCGCGAGCGCGGCCCAGAGCAGCCCGAGCGGCACACCCAGCGCGGCCAACGCGAGCACGGCGCCCAGCACCGTCGCGAGGGTACGCAGCGGACGACGCGGTTCGTCGAACCGAAGCTCCAGCGAGCTCTGGTACGCCGCCGAAGCCGGCAGTGAGCCCGGACCGGACTCGCCCGGCGCTGTCCCGGCCGGCGGGTCGACCTCCGGCGGTCTCGCGTCCGGCGTACCGGGTGGCGCGGGTTGGTCGGGCTCGTCGACGGGCCGCTCACGGTCGGGGTTGTCCGGGCTCACCCGATGATCCTCTCAGGCCCGGTGCGCGGCCGGGGCTCCGGTGGCGGCAGAGCAGCTCACCGGGCGAACGGCTCCACCATCATCGCCGCGGCCCGCAGCCACGCCTGCCGGGTCTCCGGCTGGAGCTGGTGGTACTCGATCGACGACCCGGTCTCCAGGGCCGGGTCGTACGGCACGACGGCCACGCCCCGGGTACGGGTGGCGAAGTGCCGCTCCAGGTCGTCCTGGAGCGCCGAGCGACCCGGGGTCGGGCAGGAGATGAGGGTGATCGCGTTGTCCGCCAACTCGCCCATGCCCTCCTCGTGCAGCAGGTCGAGCATCCAGTCCGCGCTGAACGCCGCGTCCTCCCGGGGCACGGTGGTCACCACCAGCTGGTCGGCGGCCTGCATCACCGTGCGCCAGTTGGGGCTCTCCACGTTGTTGCCGGTGTCCACGCAGACCACGTCGTGGGTGCGCCGCAGCAGCTCCAGCACCCGTCGGACGGTGAACTGGTCCAGTCGCTGGGCGAAGCGCGGGCTCTCCTCGCCGGCCAGCACGTCGTACGAGCCGTCGGAGGCGTGCCGCAGGTAGTCGTCCAGCCGGTCCAGCAGGGTCGCGTCCTCGAGGATCTCGATCTGGGCCAGGTCGCTGATCAGGTGTCGGATCGTCCGGGCGTGCCGGGCGCTGCCGGCGCGCAGGCCGAGGGTGCCGCGCAGCTCGTTGTCGTCCCAGGCCAGCACGCCCTTGCCGCGGACGCTGCCGACAGTCGCCGCGGCGAGCACGGTGGCGGTCGTCTTGTGCACCCCGCCCTTGGGGTTGGCGAAGGCGAACACCCGGGGCGTGCCCAGGTCGCGTTGGAGCACCCCGTTGGCGCGCTCCTGCTCCTGGTCGACGGCCGGTGGGCGCCACTCGATCCGGGCCGGGTAGGCAGGTTCGGCGACCGCCGAGCCGACGGCCGGGGTGGGCGGTGGCGGGACGGGCGGTGTGACCGGCACGGCGGGCGGTGGGGCGACCGGCGGGGGCGGTGGCGCGGCGGCCGGGTAGCCGGTCTCCGGCTGGTAGCCGGTCTCCAGCAGGGCGTACCGCGATTCCACCGGTGGGTAGCCGTTGTCCAGCAACGCGTAGCGCGACGGGACCGGGTCGGCGCCGCGTGCCGGCGGCCCGGGCTCGGCCCGGTACGTCGGTTCGGCACGGTAGTCCGGCTCGGCCCGATGACCCGGGTCGGCACGGTAGTCCGGCTCGGCCCGGTAGCCGGGCGTGGCGAGGTAGTCCGGCTCAGCCCGGTAGCCCGGCTCGGCCCGGTAGCCCGGCTCGGCCCGGTAGCCGGGGTCAGCGCGGTAGCCCGGCTCGGCCCGGTAGCCGGGGTCAGCGCGGTAGTCCGGCTGCTCGGTCCGGTACGCCGGCTCCGCTCGATAGTCCGGCTCGGCCCGATAACCCGGCTCGGTCCGGTACGCGGGCTCGGCCCGGTAGTCCGGCTCGGCCCGGTACGCGGGGTCGACGCGGTAGGTCGCCTCGGCCCGGTAACCGGGCTCGGCGCCGTACGACAGGTCGGCCGGATGCCCGATGGCGGGTGCCCGCCCGGCGTAGCCGTTGGGGGCCGCACGCCGTGGCAGCGGGTCCGGCGGCGGTTCCTCGCCGCGCCGCTCCGGCTCGGTCTGCTCCGCGCCGCGACCGCCCAGCCGGGCACGGTCCAACAGCGCGCGCCACCGCGGCGCTGGTTCGGCCGGCCGGCCCCAGCCGGTCTCACTGCCCTCCACGGCCCGCCCTCCCAGCGCCATCGATCTCTGTCTGACAGGCTACGAACCCAACCCTATTCGGACCACACCTCAGAGCGCACACCAGCCGGCGCAGATCACGACGACGGCGATGGCGGCGACGGCTCGGCGAGGGTGGCGTCCGGCGAGGTGGTGACACTCGGCGGCGTCGACTCGGTGGGCTCCGGCTTCGACGGCTCGGGTGACGGAATGGTCACGACTGGTGCAGGTTCCGACGATTCGCCCACGGGGGCCGACGGCGCCGGTGCGCTGATCACCGGCGCCGGCCGCTCGGACTGCGTCGGTGCGGGGCTCGGCCCGGTGTCGACCGGCGGACGCACCACGTCACGCTGCTCGGGCAGGGGCGGCGTGAAGACCGTCCGGTCCAGCCGGTACACCTCGGGGGCGGGGTCGACCGCCCGAACATCGGGCCGGGCCGCCACACCGCGCAGCGCCACCGGCGTCGCGCGAACCACCGCCGCGTAGACGCAGGCGCAGCCGGTGCGGTACGCGGCCGCCTCGGCGGCGGCCACCTCGGCGCCGCTGGCGTACTGCTCCCGCAACTCCCGCTCGCCCACCCCGTCGCCGTCGACCGCGGCGGCCCTGGCCCGATAGTCGGCGGCCTCGGCCTCCTTGCGGGCCGCCACCTGTTCCATTCCGGCGACCACGTCGTCGGGCACCCGCAGCGCGGGGATCTTGACGATCTCGGTCTGCCGGCCGGGCAGCGGTACCCGCCCGAAGACGGTCGAGACCCCGACGTCGCCGAGCACCGTCGCCAGCCGCTGCGGAGGCAGGTAGGCGTCGAGCGTGACCAGCGCGTACGTCCCGTCCTCGGCGGCCGGGGCGGACGCGGGCAGCGCGGCCAGGTCGGCCGCGGCCGACCGTAGGTAGCCGGGGACGGAGTCGCCGTCGGCAACGCCGACCCGGGTCACCTCGCCGACCGTCCGGTCACCGACCGGAGTGTCGTCGACGGCCCAGACGGCGGTGCCCAGCACCGCCGCCGCGGAGAGCACCGCGGCCCAGCTGAGCACGCCGGAGCGCGCCGACCGGTCGCCCAGCCGGGCCACGGCCCGGGTCAGCGGCGGCAGCAACCGCTGGTCCAGCTGCCGCAGCAGGTTGCCGGCGCGCACGGGCGGGATCCCCTCTGTGGAACGGTGTCGGGCGGTCGCCGCTCAGTCACGCAGGATCTGAAGCGCACGGTCCAGGTCGTCAGGGTAGTCGCTGACGAACCGGACCTCGTCCCCCGTTCGGGGGTGCAAAAAGCTCAGTTCGCGGGCGTGCAGCCACTGTCGGGCCAGGCCGAGACGGGCCGAGAGGGTGGGATCTGCGCCGTAGGTGAGGTCACCCACACAGGGGTGCCGCAGGGTGGAGAAGTGCACCCGGATCTGGTGCGTCCGGCCGGTCTCCAACCGGACGTCGACCAGGCTCGCCGCCGGGAACGCCTCCAGGGTGTCGTAGTGGGTGATGCTCGGCTTGCCGCCGGAGACCACCGCCCAGCGGTAGTCGTGGGTGGGGTGCCTGTCGATCGGCGCGTCGACGGTTCCCCGCAGCGGGTCCAGGTGGCCCTGCACCACCGCGTGGTAGCCCTTGTCGACCTCGCGGTACTTGAAGGCCCGCTTCAACGCCGTGTACGCCTGCTCGCTCTTGGCCACCACCATGATCCCGGTGGTGCCCACGTCGAGCCGGTGCACCACGCCCTGGCGCTCGGCGGCGCCACTGGTGGAGATGCGGTGCCCGATCGCGGCGAGCGCGCCGATCACCGTCGGGCCGGTCCACCCGGGGCTCGGGTGCGCGGCCACCCCGACCGGCTTGTCGACCACGACGATGTCGTCGTCGGCGTAGACGACCCGCAGGCCGGGCACCGCCTGTGGCACCACAGTCGGCGGTGCGACAGGGGCGGGCAGCGTGACGTCCAGCCAGGAGCCGGCCTTGACCTTGTGCGAGTTGGGCCGGGCGGAGCCGTCGACCAGCGCGTCCCCGGCATCGACCAGGGCCGCGGCGGCGGTGCGGGAGAGCCCGAACAGGCGGGACACGGCCTGGTCCAGGCGCATGCCGTCGAGGCCGTCCGGAACGGGAAGGGAACGGTGGTCGCCGCCAGCGGCGAACGCGGAGGTCATGCCCGCTCCCGCTGCTCGGCGCCCGGCGCGGCGGCGTCCGTCGTGGCCGGGTCGCCGTCGCGCCCCGCCCGCCGGCCGTCACGCTGGCGGCCGGTCAGCTCCAACAGGACGGCCAGCAGCACGCCGCAGACCAGCGAACTGTCGGCCAGGTTGAACACCGGCCAGACCTGACCGTACGGGTCGAAGAGGCTGATCATGTCGACCACGTGCCCGTGGAACGGGGACGGCGCCCGGAAGATCCGGTCGACGAGGTTGCCCAACGCGCCACCGAGCACCAGGCCGAGCGAGATCGCCCAGGGCAGCGAGCGCAGCCGCAGTGCCATCCAGACGATCCAGCCGACCACACCGATGGTGATCAGTGGAAAGACCCAGGTGTGGTCCGCACCGATGCTCCAGGCCGCGCCGCTGTTGCGGGTCAGGCTCAGGTAGACGAACCCGCCGAGCAGCCGGACCGGCTCCCGGTCGGTCAGCGCGGCCAGCGCGAGGTGCTTGGTGACCAGGTCGGCCAGCAGGGCCACCAGGGCGACTCCGGCGAGAATCGCGACGGCCCGGGGCCGGCGGGTGCCGCCGCCCGGATCGGTGCGGCCGGGTTCGGCGGACGGTACTGCGGTCATGCGCTCCCCATCGACAGTCTTGGCGGTGATCGCTCACCGTCTCGTCGCCGCCGGGGAACGGACCTCAGCGCCGCTCCTCCAGCTGCTTGCACGTCACACACAGGGTGGCCGACGGGAAGGCGGCGAGGCGCTCGACCGGGATCGGGTTGCCGCACCGCTCGCACCAGCCGTAACCACCCTCGTCGAGGCGCTCCAGAGCGCGCTCCACCTGCGTGATCCGTTCCAGAATGCTGTTGGCGAGAGAGATCTCCTGCTCCCGCTCGAGCGTCTTGGTGCCCGTGTCGGCCTGGTCGTCCCCGGCCGAGTCGGTCAGCCGATCGCGCTGCAGCTCGGTGATCTCACTCAGCGTCTGATCGTACTCGGCACGAAGCTCGTCCCGACGCGCCGCCAGCGCCGCCCGGATCTTCTCGGTCTCCGCCGTGCTGCGGGTGGCCTTCGCCGCCGGCTTGCGCCCGGCGGTCCTGGTGTCGGATGGCTTCGCCATGGGTCGCTCCCTCGGCCGGGGAACCGCGCGGTCCGCGGCGCCTGGGTCAGGGGGCGCCGACCAAGGCGTCCCCTATGTACGAAAAGGGGCGCACGGCGACGATGGCCGCGCACTCCGGAGGTTGGCAAGAATACGGAACGTACAGGCGTCCGACAACGTGCCGCACCGTCGCACCGTCTAAGAGCCCCTAGCCCTGCCTAACTGGGGCAAAGGGAACGCTAGCAGATCAGTCGGGCACCTCATCCCCGTACTCACCAAACCATCGGGCCAGACGACCCCGCCGACTGACCGCCCGCAACCGCCGTTCCGCCGCGTCCCGCACCCCGGCGGTCGCCACGATCAGCAGACTGTCGCCGGTCTTCAACCGGGTGTCCGGTGCCGGCACGAAACCCACGCCGTCGCGCAGCACCAGGGTCACCGACGCGCCCAGTGGAAGGCGCAGCTCGTCGACGTGCACGCCGGCCAGTCGTGAGCCCGGTGGCACCTCCACCTGGAGCAGGTCCGCCCGCATTCGCTCCAGCGGGGCGGTCTCCACGTGGATCTCGGCGGCCTCGGCCGGCGCGGTCACCCGCAACCGGCGGGCGAACGGCCCCAGCGTCCCGGTCTGCACCAACGTGAAGATCACCACCAGCACGAAGACCACGTCGAAGAGCCGCTCCGCGCCGGGCACCCGCTCGGAGAGCGGAATGGTGGCCAGCACGATCGGCACCGCCCCGCGCAGCCCGGCCCAGGACAGGAACGCCTGTTCTCGAAGGCCGACCCGGAACGGCAACGCCGAGACGGCCACCGACAACGGCCGGGCCAGGAGCACCAGAGCCAGCCCGGCGACCACCGCGGGCAGCACCGCCGCGTCCAGCCGGCCCGGCGAGGCCAGCAGCCCGAGCAGCACGAACAACCCGATCTGGGCGAGCCAGGCCAGCCCGTCCGCGAAGCCGAGAATCGCCTGCCGGTGCGACAGGCGGGCGTTGCCCAGCAACACCCCGGCCACATAGACGGCGAGGAAGCCCGAGGCGTGCAGAACGGCACCCGCGGCGTACGCCAGCACGGTGATGCCCACCGCGGCGATCGGGTAGAGCCCGGCCGAGGGCAGCGCCGCCCGGCGCAACGCCCAGGTGCCGGCGACGCCCGCGGCCACGCCCACCCCCGCGCCGACGCCCAGCTCGTAACAGACCAGCGCGACCTCGTACCACCACGGGTGCGCGAAACCCCGATGGGACAGCAGCACCACCAGCAGCACCACCGGGGCGTCGTTCATCCCCGACTCGGCCTCCAGGGTCGCCACCAGCCGGGGCGGCAACCGCAGTCGGCGCAGGGTGGCGAAGACGGCCGCCGCGTCGGTGGACGAGAGCACCGCGCCGTAGAGCAGCGCCAACCGCCAGTCCAGCCCCAGCAGCAGGTGCACGGCCACGCCGACCACCACGATGCTGACGATCACGCCGACCGTGGAGAGCGCGGATGCCAGCCCGAGCACCGGGCGCAGCGTGGTCCACCGGGCGGTGAGGCCACCCTCGGCGATGATCACGATCAGCGCGCAGAAGCCGAGGGTTCGGGTCAGCTCGACGTCGTCGAAACGGATGCCCAGCCCGCTCTCGCCGATCGCCACACCCAGAGCCAGGTAGACCAGGAGGCTGGGCACACCGAGCCGGGTGGAGAGTCGCACCGCGCCGACAGCTACCAGCAGCACGGCCGCACCGAGCAGCAGCGCGATATCCAACCCGGGCGTCACGGCTGCCTTGCCTGGGCTGTCCTCACTCGGCGGATCCGTCGCGCAGGCGGCGCAGCACCCCGGGCAACTCCGGGCCGGGCCGATCGACGAGGAAGAGCTTGTCCCGGCTGGCCGCGCCGGCACGCAGTGACACCGCGGCCGGTCGGACACCCAACGCGCCGGCCAACGCGCGGCGGGCGGCCTCGGTGGCCCGACCGTCGACGGCCGGGTCGTGGACCGCGATCACGAGGGCAGGCCCGTGCGGGCCGTCGAAGCGGCCACCCACCCGGTCCCGGGAGGCGCCGGGCTTCACCCGTA
Organism: Micromonospora sp. NPDC127501; assembly: GCF_040302185.1. Classification (NCBI taxonomy): domain Bacteria; kingdom Bacillati; phylum Actinomycetota; class Actinomycetes; order Micromonosporales; family Micromonosporaceae; genus Micromonospora; species Micromonospora sp. NPDC127501. The sequence goes on from NZ_JBEORJ010000009.1 coordinate 137,178, forward strand.
CCGCCACGGTGAGCGTGTCCTGCGCGGGCACCGGCGCCGCTTCAGATCGGCCGGGCGTCGGCGAGGAGAGCAGTCGCCGGCGCGCAGTGCGCGCACGGGGTGAAACCGAGTTCCACGGCCTCGGCGACCGGCAACGTCTCGGGCTGCCAGCCGATCAGGTGGGGGCAGCCGTCGAGGTGGTAGCGGGGGCGGCCGTCGACGACCTCGACGGCGTCGAGCAGTCGGGCCACCCGGGCCGCCTCGGCGGCCGTGATCTGCTGGATGGCCGGCTCGTCGACCGCCGCGACCGCCGGGTCGAACACGTCGTCGGTCGACGCCGCGATCGGCGACGCCGGGCTGACCGGCCGGGCCCGCGCGGGCGCCTCGTCCGCCGCACCCACCAACGGCGACGCGGCATCGACGTGCGGCGGGTCGACCGGCGACGCCTCATCGACCGACGGCGCATGGTCGACCGGCGGCTCGGGTGGTTGCCGCCACCCGGTGCCGCCGGTACCAAACGTCGTGGGCACGTGCTGGACCGGCACCTCCGGCTCGACCAGCGGCGGCCCGTACGCGACACCCGGTGTGGCCTGGCTGGCCGTGTGGGGCGCGTCGGGGTGCCGCCGGTCGGTCCGGCCGGGATCCGCCATGGCGCGGTTGGCGGCTGCCTGGCGGGCGCCCACCACCAACGCCACGGCGGCCAGCAGACTGGCCGCGATGGAGATGACCAACAAGAAGCTGGAGCCACCGGCCAGGCCGAGCACCAGTAGCACCACCGCGACGAGGATGAGCAGAAGACTTGCGACTATCACGGCTCACCCCCGCCGCGTCGAACCGTCCAGGCCTGGCCGGCGACCGTCACCATTGGCGGACAGCGATCGCCGGCCGGTGCTCAGCGTCCGGCTTCGAGGGCGCCGGAGCGCCCGCCGCCGCCGTACGAACCAGCGAGACCCGCTGCGGCCAGCCCGTTGCCGCCGGCGACCCGGCCGGCTTCGGAGCGGGTCATCTCGGCCTCGAGGCCCTGGCCACGACCGTCGAGGTCACGCAGCTGGCTCTCCAGGTACGCCTTGAGCCGGGTGCGGTACTCGCGCTCGAACTGCTTGAGCTCCTCGATGTGCTTCTGCAGCGCCGTGCGCTTGGCGTCCAGGCCGCCCATGGCCTCCTGGTGCCGCTGGCGGGCGTCCCGCTCAAGGGCGTCAGCCTTGGCGCGCGCCTCCCGGGTCACCTCCTCGGCCTTGCTGCGAGCCTCGGACAACAGCTGGTCGGCCTCGCGGCGAGCGTCGGACACGTGGTCGTCGGCGGTGCGCTGGGCCATCATCAGCACGCGCAGGGCCTGCTGCTCACCGTCACCGGTGACGCCGCCGGCCGGGCCGCCGGTCGCGCGGACCTGCTCCAGCTCGGCCTGCATCGCGCGGGCAGCCTGCTCGGCCGCCGACTTGTCGCGCTGCACCCGGTCCAGTTGGGCCTTGACATCGTTGAGCTCCGCCGCCAGTCGGGCGTCGCCGCCGGGGCCGGCGGGGGCACCGCCACGGCCGCCGCGCTCCACCTGGGCGCGCAGCTCATTGTTCTCCTCGATGAGACGGGCGAGCTCGCGCTCGACCTCATCGAGGAAGGCGTCGACCTCCTCCTCGTCATACCCCCGTTTGCCGATCGGCGGCTTTTTGAAGGCGACGTTGTGGACGTCGGCCGGGGTCAGCGGCATCGAAACTCCTCGGGTCAGTTGCGGCCGCGAAAGCGCGTCGGTCATCAGGCAGATGCCCTGATCGACGGCCCTAACACGAACTCCATCAGCACGAACAGGATAACCAGGAGCACAAGGGAGGCCAGGTCGATGCTCACGGTACCAATTCGCAGCGGAGGGATCACACGCCTCAACGCGTTGAGAGGGGGATCAGTGACGCTCCACACGGATTCCAATCCTGCCGATGCTCCACGCCCCGGTTGCCAGCGACGGCCGTACTGCAGGACGGCGCTCAACACGAACCGGGACAGAAGAAGGAGCAGGAAGACATAAAGGATCAGGTACAACACTTGCAGTAAGATCGACAACACGGTCAGCGACGTCCCTCGGGTCGGGCGGGATCAACTCAGACTGAAAAAGCCGCCCTCAGCGATCTTGGCTTTGTCCTCTGCGGTGACCTGGACGTTAGCCGGTGAGAGCAGGAACACCCGATTGGTCACGCGCTCGATCGTACCGCGCAGCCCGAACGCCAGTCCGGCGGCGAAGTCCACCAGACGGCGGGCATCGGCCTCATCCATCTCGGTGAGATTGATGATCACCGGGACGCCGTCGCGGAAGTGCTCACCGATGGTGCGCGCCTCCCGGTAGGTGGTGGGGTGCAGCGTGGTGATCTGGTAACGCTGCTCCTCCTCGGGCAGGGCCCGCTCGCGCGACGTGACCTGCGGCGCGAGGGCCAGGTTGTCCCGCGTGTGGTAGGTCAACGCACCGGAGGTCTCGCCCGCCGACGACCGGGTGATCGACCGGACGCTGGACCGCTCGATCCGCTCCGGCCGCTCGCCGTCACCGCGCTCGGACTCGCTCAACCGCCCGCTCGACCGCTCGGAGAGTCGACCCCGCCCGCTGTCGCGCGGCCGGGGAGCCGGCGGCTCCTCGGCGTCGTCCTCGTCGTCGTCGGCGAACTCCTCGGCGTACCGGCTCTGCCGGTAACGCGAGTCGCGGTAGCCACCCTTGTCGTAGCCACCGTCGTCGTAGGCCCGCTCGTCGTCTTCTTCGACCAGACCGAGCCAGACCCCCGCCTTGCGCAGTGCACCCATCCCGCGCCCTTCCGTCCGCCGTGCGGCACGCGCCCCCGTGCCATGTCGCCCGTCGCGAGTGGACAACCATGCCCATCGGACCGGAACGGCAATCCCCCGGCGCGCGATTCGCGTCGCGCGCCACGACCCCCGACTAGGAGACGCCCGCCCCTGAAACAACACTGATGTAATTTGCTTGTCTCGCGGTCAGGCTACCGCAGCGTGGGACGCATTCCGAGCAACGCGCTACCGACGCGGACATGTGTCGCGCCGTAACGGATCGCGATTTCGAAATCTCCGCTCATACCGGCGGACAGCGCGGTGGCTCCCGGATGGACAGCCCTGAACGCGTCGGCGACCTCCGCGAGCCGGGCGAACGCCCGCTCCGGCTCCCACCCCAGCGGGGCGACCGCCATGAGGCCGACCAGACGCAACCCCGGCGCGTCGGCCACCGCCTCGGCCACCGGCTCCAGACCGGCGGCCGGATCCGCCGAACCGGGCAGCGCTCCGCCCCGGGCTGCGTCGCCGTCGATGCTCACCTGGACCAGGGCGTCGAGCGGCTCCTGCCGGTCGGCGGTTGCGGTGGCCAACGCCCGGGCCAGCCGGACACTGTCGACGGAGTGCACCACGTCGGCGTAGCGGACCACCGAGCGGGCCTTGTTGCGCTGCAACTGGCCGATGAAGTGCCAGCGGGGACGCACCCCGGCGGCAGCCACCTCGGCGGCCTTGCCGGCTGCCTCCTGGTCGCGGTTCTCCCCCATGTCGGTCACCCCGAGCCCGGCCAGCGCCAACACGTCGCTGGCCGGGTAGGTCTTGGTCACCGCGATCATCGTGACCTCGGCACGGTCCCGGCCGGCCTGCGCGCAGGCGTCATCGATCCGGGTCCGAACCTGGGCCAGACCGGCCGCGAGTTCGGCCTGCCGATCTGGTCGTACCGTGGCTGAGCTGTCGGTCATCGGCGGTGCTCAGGACCCGTTCTTGAGGAAGTCGGGAACGTCCACGTCGTCGAAGAGCACGCGACGCGGGGACTGGGCCGGCGCCGGGTTGGTGGCCGGTGCCGGCGCCGGGGTGCTCTGCGGTGCCGGCTGGTTGGTGTTGGTCTTGCGGGTCGGCTCGGCCGCCTTGTAAGCGGGCGTGCCGCCGTCGAAGCCCGCCGCGATGACCGTCACCCGCACCTCGTCACCGAGCGCGTCGTCGATGACCGCGCCGAAGATGATGTTGGCGTCCGGGTGGGCCGCGTCGGTGACCAGCTGGGCGGCGTCATTGATCTCGAACAGGCCCAGGTCGGAGCCGCCGGCGATGGAGAGCAACACGCCCCGCGCGCCGTCCATGCTCTGCTCCAGCAGCGGGCTGGAGATGGCCGCCTCGGCCGCCTCGACCGCGCGGTTCTCGCCGCGGGCGCTGCCGATGCCCATCAACGCGCTGCCGGCGCCGCTCATCACGCTCTTGACGTCGGCGAAGTCCAGGTTGATCAGACCCGGGGTGGTGATCAGGTCGGTGATGCCCTGCACACCCGAGAGCAGCACCTGGTCGGCCGTGCGGAACGCGTCCATCATGCTGATGTTGCGGTCGCCCAGGGCCAGCAGCCGGTCGTTCGGGATGACGATCAGCGTGTCGCACTGGTTGCGGAGCTCGTCTATCCCCGTCTCGGCCTGCACCTGGCGGCGCTTGCCCTCGAAGGAGAACGGCCGGGTCACGACGCCGATGGTCAGCGCGCCGAGCTTGCGGGCGATGTTGGCCACCACGGGCGCGCCGCCGGTGCCGGTACCGCCACCCTCGCCGCAGGTCACGAAGACCATGTCGGCGCCCTTGAGCACCTCCTCGATCTCGTCGCGGTGGTCCTCGGCGGCGTTCTTCCCGACGTCCGGGTTGGCCCCGGCCCCCAGGCCACGGGTCAGCTCCCGGCCGACGTCGAGCTTGACGTCGGCGTCGCTCATCAGCAGCGCCTGCGCATCGGTGTTGATCGCGATGAACTCGACGCCCTTGAGCCCAACCTCGATCATCCGGTTGACGGCGTTGACGCCGCCACCCCCGATGCCGACGACCTTGATGACCGCCAGGTAGTTGTGCGGAGGTGTCATCTCCGGTCCTTTCCTTCGAGATTGGCTTCGGCCGACCGGTTACGGCGTGGCCAGACCAGCGGCCGACGACAGCTGTCACCAACGAGGATCAGGGGGTGAACCCTAACCCTCTACTAGAGGCTTACAGTTATGTCAACCACTGAAGCTCTTCGAGGCAACGTAAGCGCCACCGCGCGATGAGCCAAGGACCCGGGCGGCGTGTCGCCGCGCGGAGCGCCACGGGTCACGTCCGCGCACGCTCACCGGTCAACGAAAGGTCACCACATCCGGCGCGCTCACGTCGATCCGGTCGGTGTCCTCGTCGAGCAGCGCGGTGGCCACCCGAGCCTTGTCCGTACCCCGGCTCGCGTCGCCCCAGACCACCGTCCGGTCGCCGCGCAACCGCAGGCTGATCCGGGCCAGCCCCGCCACGTTCACGTCCACCAGCTCCGCGCGCAGCTGCGGCGTCAGCGCGACGAGCACCTCCAGCCCGGCCCGGGTGCCCGGGTCGTCGGCGGCGGGCCGGGCCACCGTCACCTGTGGCAGGTCGGCCGGGCGTCGCTCCACTGTCCGGAACGCCACCCCGCTCCGGTCGATCAGGGCGAACACCTCGCCCTGCGGCACCACCGCCACCGCGGTCCGCTCGGTCACCCGCACCACCAGCGCACCGGGCCAGTCCCGGGAGACCGTGGCCCGCTCCACCGCCGGCAGCGCGCCGACCCGACGGGCGGCGGCGGTCAGGTCCACCCGGGCCAGCGGCACCCCGTCCGGCACCCCGACCGCGTCGTGCACCTGCACCGGAGTGACCAGGTCGGCACCCTCCACGCGGACCTCCCGCACACCGAAAAGCCCGGTACCGAGCACCGTCCAGGCGACCAGCCCGGCCAGGGCGAGCACCCCGGCGGCCACCGCCCACGGCAGCGCCGCACGCATGCGACGCTGCCGGGCACGGGCCATGAACCGGCGGGTCGAGGGCGGCACCGCGTCGCGGCCCGCCCGGACCAACTGCCACCGCCGGGCCGGACCGCGACGCGGGGCGCCACCGTCGGCGGCGCTGGTCCGCCCTCGGGCCGGGCCGGGACTCATCCGGCCGTGGGCGCCGAGCCGCCGGGCACGGCGGTGCCACCGAGAGCCGCGCCGTCGCCGCCGGACGTCGCCCCACCCGGCACCGGATCACCGATCGCCGGGGTGGTGGCCACCGGGTCGACGGTCGCGGTCGGTGCCGAGCCGGCCGTACGCTCACCCAGGGCCGCCAGCAGCTCGTCGCCCATCAGCGAGATCGGCGGGGCGCCCATGGTGACCACCACGTCACCGGAGCGGGCGCGACGGGCCACCTCGATCGGGGCCTGCTCCCACGACTCCACGAAGACCTTGCGGTCGGCGGGCAGATCCACCGCCGCGATCAGCGCCGCCGAGCCCTCGCCGGGCTGACGCAACTCACCCGGCCCGAAGACCTCCAGGAGCACCACCTCGTCCGCGATGGCCAGCGCCTCGGCGATCTCCGCCTGGTTGTCGCGGGTGCGGTACAGCCGGTACGGCTGGAAGACGACGATCAGCCGCCCGTCCCCGGCGACCTCGCGCAACGTCTGCATCGCCAGCGTCATCGAGGTCGGGTGGTAGGCGTACTCGTCGTAGACCAGCACGCCGTCCGCGACACCCTTGCGCTCGAAGCGCCGTCGCACCCCGGGGAAGACCGCCAGCGCGGCCTCCGCCGCCTCCAACGGCAGTTCCAGCAGGTACGCGGCCAGCACGGCGGCGGCGCTGTTCAGCCCCATGTGCCGCCCCGGCACCGGCAGCCGGAACTCGCCCAGCGACCGGCCGTCGATAGCGGCCAGGTAGCGCACCCCACGCGCGGAGGAGACCATCTCGGTCAACCGCAGGTCGGCGTCGGCGGACTCGCCGTAGGTGAACACCCGCCGTCCCTCCGACCGCAGGCTCTCCGCCAACCGCCGACCGCCCGGGTCGTCGGCGCAGGTGATGATGAACCCGTCCGGGTCGGTGAGGCGGGCGAACTCCACGAACGCCGCCTCCAGCGTCGCGTAGTCGCCGTAGGTGTTCAGGTGGTCCGCCTCGACGTTCGTGATGATCGAGACGTACGGGCGGTAGATGAGGAACGAGCGGTCGCTCTCGTCCGCCTCGACCACGAAGTGCTCGCCGGTGCCGTGGTGGGCGCCCGAACCGACCTCGGAGATCTCCCCACCGATCACGAAGGACGGGTCCACTCCGGCCTGTTGGAGCACCATCGTCACCATCGAGGTGGTGGTGGTCTTGCCGTGCGTGCCGGCGACTGCCACCGCCCGACGGCCGGTCATCGCCGCGGCGAGCGCCTCGGAGCGGTGCAGCACCCGCAGGCCACGCCGACGCGCCTCGACCAGCTCCAGGTGGTCCTGAGGAATGGCCGACGAGTAGACGACGGTGTCCACGCCGTCGAGGTTGGTCACCTCGTGACTGAGGTGAATGGTGCCGCCGAGCGCCCGCAGGCCGGCCAGCGAAGGCCACTCCCGCAGGTCGCTGCCGGAGACCCGGATGCCGCGGGTGAGCAGCAGCCGGGCCACGCCGAGCATGCCCACCCCACCCACTCCGATCAGGTGGACGGCGCCCAGGTCCTCGGCGGTGAGCGTGCCGGCCGGGGTGAACTGCGCGGTCATCGGGCCACCGCCGCGAGCACGAAGGAACGCAGCGCCTCGTCGCCGTCGCGCCGGCCGTACGAACCGGCGGCGGCACCCATGTTGTAGAGCCGCTGTGGGTCGCGGATGAGGGGGATGACGGTGCGCTCCAGCCAGTCCGGGGTGAGTTCCGCGTCGTCGACCAGCAGCCCACCGCCGGCCTCCACCACGGGCAGCGCGTTGCGCCGCTGCTCCTGGTTGCTGTGCGGGTACGGCACGTAGATCGTGGGCAGCCCGATCGCGGCCACCTCGGCGACGGTCATCGCCCCGCCCCGGGCCAGCATCAGGTCGGCCGCGGCGTAGCCCAGCTCCATCTCGGACAGGTACGGCAGCGTCACGTACGGCACCGGCAGGTCGGTGGGGATCGGCACCGGCTCGTTGCGGGCGCCCATCACGTGCAGCACCTGCACGCCGTTGCGGGCCAGCTCCTTGGCCGCCCCGGAGACCGCCAGGTTGATCGAGCGAGCGCCGGACGAGCCGCCGGACACGAAGAGCACCGGCAGGTCCGGGCGGAGACCGAAGTGGGCGCGGGCGGCGTTGCGCAGCGCGTACCGGTCCAGACCGGCGATGCTGCGGCGCAGCGGCACACCGACGACTGTGGCGTCCCGCAGCGACTCGGCCTGGCTCGGCTGGTTCGGAAAGCCGACTGCCACGTTCTTGGTGAACTTCATGCCCAGCTTGTTGGCCACGCCCGGCGGCACGTTCACCTCGTGGATCACCATGGGCAGCTCACGACGCCACGCGGCCAGGTAGGCCGGCACCGACACGTACCCGCCGAAGCCGACGACCACCTCGGCGCGCACCTCGTCGATCACCTTGCCCGCGGCGCGCGCCGCGGTCCACATCCGGCCCGGGGTGCGGACCAGGTTCATGTTGACCGAGCGGGGCAGCTGGTACGCCGGGATCTGCCGCAGGTCGTAGCCCTGCGGCGGGATCAGGTCGTTCTCCATGCCCCGGGGTGTGCCGAGGCAGGTGATCCGGACGCCCGGGTCGTGTCGGCGCAGGCAGTCGGCGAAGGCGAGCAGCGGGTAGACGTGCCCCCCGGTGCCACCTCCCGCGAGCACCACCGAACGCAGCGGACCCATCAGCGTCTCCTCTCGCTCGCCGTACCACCGCGGCTCCGGTCCTGTCGGATCCCGCGCGGCGCGGCCTGATCGTCATGGCGCCGCTCGCGGGACCGGGGCACGGACCCTCGGCCAGCGGGCGGCGACGCCGGTCGGCGACGCCGGCCGGGAAGCGGCGGCAACGGGGCCCAGAGTAGTCGGACCCACCGGGCCGGCGGACGGGCATGCAGTGCTCTGGCCGCATCGGGTTCGGCGCGGGCGAAGGACGCCAGCATGCCGATGCCGGCCAACGTCACCACCAGGGCACTTCCGCCGTCGGAGATGAACGGCAACGGCAGACCGGTGATCGGCAGCAGCCCAACCACCCCACCGATGTTGATCACCGCCTGGCTGACCAGCCAGGTGGTCACGGCGGTGGCGGCCAGCCGGCGGAACGGGTCGTCGACCCGCCGGGCGATCCGGAAACCGGTGTACGCGAGGACCGCGAAGAGACTGAGCACCACAACGCACCCGATCACGCCCAACTCCTCGGCGATGATCGCGAAGATGAAGTCGTTGTGCGCCTCGGGCAGCCAGTCCCACTTCAGGCTGCCCTTGCCCAGCCCGACACCGAACCAGCCACCGTGCTCGATGGCCAGCCGCCCCTGGTAGAACTGGAGGCAGTCGTTGAGTTTGCAGGTCTCCGGGTCCGGCGGATTGAAGAACATGTCCAGCCGGGCGAGGCGGTAGTTGTCCGCGCCGCGCTCGCCGGAGCCGGCGCCCAGCGAGGCCACCGCCACGAGCAGGCCGATCCCGACCAGACCGGCGGTGGCCAGAGCGCCGAAGACCCGCATCCGCACCCCGGCGGCCCAGAGCAGGCCCACGACCAGGGCCAGCAGACAGAGCATCGTGCCGGTGTCGTTGTAACCGACCAGGACGAAGAGCAGGCCGACCACCGGGAAGAGCGGGGTGGCCAGCTCACGCCACCAACCCAGCGCGGCGCCCTTGCGGGCGACGATGTGCGCACCCCAGAGCACCATCGCGAACTTGGCCAGCTCGGACGGCTGTAGCTGGATGCCGCCGACGAACAGCCAGTTCAGCCGCGCCTCGATCGGGCCGAACGCGGCCGACCGCTGATTGGTCAGCCGGGCGTAGGCGACCAGCAGGTTGAGTACCACCAGCAGGGCGATCGAGGTGAACAGCAGCGGCCGGCCCAGCGACCGGTAGGTGCTGGCGGGCAGGCGCTGGCAGACCCAGAACGCGCCGATGCCGATCACCGCGAAGATGGCCTGCTTGGTCACCGAGGCCGAGGCGTTGCCGTCCTCGGCGTAGTCCTTCACGCTGGTCGCCGAGAAGACCATGGTCAGGCCGATCAGCAGCAGCAGGCCGGCGCAGGACAGCAGCAGGTAGTACGAGGTCAGCGGCCGGTCCAGCAGGCCGCGCAGCGCGGCGAGCCCGCCGGCGCCGTCGATACCGCGCAGCGGCACGGGCGCCGCTGGTTCCGCCGCACGCGCCGCCGCGCCCGGCTCCGGCCCCCGCGCGTCGTCGGTAGGCGCAACCGCCTCCGCGGTACGCCCCGACGCGCGCGGCGACCGCCGCGCCCGCCCGCCTGCCCTGCCCTCAGTGCCGATGTCCTCCCCCACCCCGACATCATCACCGCTAAACACGCCCGAGACCCCCAGAACGCCCCCTCGGGCGTGTCGGCCCTGCGGATCAGGTCATGTTGGCGAGGAACTCGCTGTAGAACAGGCCCAGGGCGATGGCCACGCCGATGCCGGCGATGATCCAGAAGCGCACCACGATGTTGACCTCGCTCCAGCCGGCCAGCTCGAAGTGGTGCTGAAGCGGAGACATTCGGAACACCCGTTTACCGGTGGTCTTGAAGGAGATGATCTGGATCACCACGGACATCGTGATGATCACGAAGAGCCCACCGATGATCGGCAGCAGGAGGATGGTGCGGGTGGACATCGCCATGCCGGCGATCAGACCGCCCAGCCCCAGCGCGCCCGTGTCGCCCATGAAGATCCGCGCCGGGGAGGTGTTCCACCAGAGGAAGCCCACACAGGCCCCGGCCGCCGCCCCGGCGATCAGCGCGATCTCCAACGGGTCACGGACCTCGTAGCAGTACGGCTGGGTGTAGTTCGGGTCGGCGCACCAGTGCCGGTACTGCCAGAACGCGATCAGCGCGTACGCGGCGAGCACCATCACCGACGCGCCGGTGGCCAGACCGTCCAGACCGTCGGTCAGGTTGACGCCGTTCGTCGCGGCCATCACCACGAAGATGAAGATGATCACCGCGCCGACCTTGCTGACCTCCAGGAAGTCGATGTCCCGGATGAAGCTCAGCGTGGTGCTGCCCACCGTCTCGGTGTTGGTCGCCAGGCCCGAGCCGTTCGTCATCGTGCTCGGGAACCACAGCGCGATCACCCCGAAGACCGCACCGACCAGGATCTGGCCGAGCAACTTGCCGCGCTTGTTCAGCCCGGCGCTGTTGCGCTTGCGCACCTTGAGGAAGTCGTCGAGGAAACCCACAGCGCCGGAGAAGACCATCAGCCCCAGCAGCACCAGCGCCGTGATGGTCGGCTCCACCTGGGCGATCTGCTGGTCCGGCAGGGTGGTCAGGGCGAGGTGCCCGGCCACGTACGCGATCACCGTGGCCAGGATGAAGACCACGCCACCCATCGTGGGCGTGCCCTTCTTGCCCTGGTGCATGGCGGGGCCGTCGGACCGGATCGGCTGACCGGCCTTGAGCCGGGTGAACACCTTGATCGCGATCGGGGTGCAGAAGAGCGAGACGAGGAAGGCCACCCCGATGGCGACGATGACCGCCCTCATCGGGTCGACTCCCCACCGGCGTCGGCGCGCAGGGCGTCGGCCACCTCCCAGGTCCGGTACCGGGAGCCCTTGACCAGGACGACGTCACCCGGTCGTAGCTCGCTCCGCAGCACCTCGACGGCCGCCGCCTGATCGGTGAGCAGCACCGACTCTCCTCCCCAGTTTGCTACCGCTGTCGCGCCTTCGTGGATCGGCGCGGCCGGCTCACCCACCACGAGCAGCCGGTCGACACCCAGCTCGGCCGCGAGTTGGCCGACCTCGGCGTGGCCGTCGTACTCGAACGGGCCCAGCTCGGCCATGTAACCAAGCACCGCGACGGTACGCCGCCCCTGGCCCATGCTCGCCAGCGCCCGCACCGCTACCGCCATCGAGGCCGGGTTGGCGTTGTACGAGTCGTCGATCACGGTCACCCCGTCGGGGCGGTCGAAGACGTCCATCCGTCGGGTCGAGACCAACCCCAGCTCGCCGAGGGCCGTGGCCAGCTCGGCCAGCGGCATGCCCAGCTCCCGTGCGACCGCCGCCGCCGCGAGCGTGTTCCCGACCTGGTGACGGCCGGCCAGCCGGAGCCGCACCGGCGCGCGTCCCTCCGGGGTGACCAGGGTGTACGACGGGTGCCCCCGCTCGTCGAGCGTGACGTCCTCGGCGCGCACGTCGGCGTCGGGCGCCTCGCCGTAGCGGACCACCCGGGCCTGCGTGCGGCTCGCCATCGCGTCCACCCGGGGGTCGTCGGCGTTCAGCACGGCCAGCCCGTCCGGTGGCAGCGCCTCCACCAGCTCGCCCTTGGCCAGGGCGATGGCGTCCTGCGAGCCGAACTCGCCGATGTGCGAGGTGCCGACGTTGAGCACCACGGAGATCCGGGGCGGGACCAGCTCGCACAGGTACCGCACGTGCCCGACCCCGCGCGCGCCCTTCTCCATCACCAGGTAGCGGGTGTCCGCGTCAGCCCGCAGTGCGGTGTACGGGTGCCCCAGCTCGTTGTTGAACGAGCCGGGTGGCGCCACCGTGGCCCCGAGCCGGGCGGTGAGCTGACCGATCAGATCCTTCGTGGTGGTCTTGCCGGACGAGCCGGTCACGCCGATCACGGTCAGCCCGGTCAGCCGGTCCACCGCCGCGCGGGCCAGTCGGCCCATCGCGGTCAGGGCGTCGTCGACCAGCACCATCGGCACCCCGGGCACCTCTCGGCTGCCGAGCACCGCCACCGCGCCGGCCTGGATCGCCGTCGCCGCGTAGTCGTGCCCGTCGACCTTCTCCCCCGGGAAGGCCACGAAGAGCGACCCGGGTCCCACCTTGCGCGAGTCGAACTCCACCGATCCGGTGACGGTGGCAGCCGGGTCGGCGGCCACCAGCCGCCCGTCGACCGCCGCGGCCACCTCGGCCAGGCTCAGCGCGATCACCGCTGACCCGCCAGGTCCCCGAAGCGGGCCCGCAGCGCCTCGGCCAACTCGATGCTGTCGTCGAACGGAAGCACCTGGCCCGCCACCTCCTGGCCGCGTTCGTGGCCCTTGCCGAGCAGCGCGATCACGTCGCCCGGCTCGGCCAGCCGCACCGCCTCGTCGATCGCGGCGCGGCGGCCCTCCACCTCGATGATCCGAGCGGCCGTGCCGGCCCGGTACGCCCCGGCCAGCACCTCGGCGCGAATCTCCCCCGGGTCCTCGGTGCGCGGGTTGTCGTCGGTCACCAGCACCACGTCGGCTCCCTCCGCCGCGGCGGCGCCCATCACCGGCCGCTTGCCCCGGTCCCGGTCTCCACCGGCGCCGATCACACAGATCAGTCGGCCGGCGCTCAACTCGCGCAGCGCGGCCAGCGCGGCCACGATCGCGTCCGACTTGTGGGCGTAGTCGACCACCCCGCGCACCGGCGCGGCCACGTCGACCAGCTCCAGCCGGCCCGGAACGCCCCCGCAGGCAGCCACACCGGTCGCCGCGGTCACCGGGTCCACCCCGGCACCGACAAGTGCGGCGATGGCCAGCAGCGCGTTGGCCACGTTGTGCCGGCCGGGCAGCGCGACACCGGCGGACACTGCCACGCCGTTCGGGCCGTGCGCGGTGAACCGCTGTGCGTACCCCTCGCCACCCACACCGTCGGCCCACCAGGTCGCGCCCTGCTCACCGGCCGCCGAGTAGGTGACGGTGGTCGGCTTGAGCAGCGGCTTCAACGCCGGGTCGTCGTGGTTGAGCACCTCGACCGCGCAGCGCCCGTCGAAGAGCTGGGCCTTCGCGGCGAAGTAGTCGTCGCTGTCGGCGTGGAAGTCCAGGTGGTCGGAGCCGAAGTTGGTGTAACCGCCGACGGCGAACCGCACACCGCCCACCCGGCCCATGGCCAGCGCGTGGCTGGAGACCTCCATGACCACAGCGGTGACCCCGCGCTCGCGGGCGGTGGCCAGCATGGCGTGCAGGTCCGTCGCCTCGGGGGTGGTCCGGACACTGTCGATCACCAGATCGCCGAGCCGGGTCTCCACCGTCCCGACCAGCCCGGTGGTGTGCCCGGCGGCCCGCAGCCCCGACTCGATCAGGTACGCGGTGGACGTCTTGCCCGCGGTGCCGGTCACCCCGATCACCGTGAGATCGGCGGTCGGGTCGCCGTACACGGCCGAGGCCAGCTCGCCGAGCACGGCGCGCGGGTCGGGCACCACCAGGGTGGGCAGGCCGGTTCCCGCCGCCAACTCCGCGCCGGCCGGGTCGGTCAGCAGCGCCACCGCACCCGCCTCGACGGCGCCGGCGGCGAACTCCGCGCCGTGCCGACGGGCACCGGGCAGCGCCGCGTACAGGTCGCCGGGGCGAACCTCCTGGCTGGCGTGGGTGACCCCGGAGACGACCACCGCGGCGGCGTCCGCCGGAAGGTCGACGGCGAGCCGGACGGCGAGATCACCGAGCCGGACTCCGGTCACGGTACGTGGACGTGGATTGCCGGGCACGGCGTCAGACCCTACCCGGTCGTCCGGTTCCGGCCGCACAGCCGCCCCGGTGGTTCGTCGGCACTCACCGATGATGTCCCGCCGTTGCTGCTCAGCGCGGATAGACCACGAACTTGGGCGCGGATCCGCCGGTGGAGGGCGGCACCCGGTAGTGACGCAGAGTGAACTGCATCATGTCCCGGAACGCCGGATTGGCGATCGCCGCGCCCCCTCCGTTGGGCGCGTAGACGAAGACGGCGATCACGTAGCGGGGGTTCTCGGCGGGGGCCATCCCGATGAACGAGGACACCTCACCGGGCTGCTTCTTGCCGTTCACCAGCCGCCACCCGGTGCCGGTCTTGCCGGCGACCCGGTAACCGGGGACCGCGGCGGTCAGGCCGGTGGCGTGGTCGACGGTGGTGACCGCCTCCAGCATGGTGCGCAGGGCCGCGGCGTTCTGCGGGCTGAGCACCGACCGGGTCACCGGGGCCGGCGCGGGGGTGCGCTTGCCGTCCGGCCCGATCACCTCCTTGACCAGGTGCGGCTGCACGTACGTGCCGTTGTTGGCGATGGCGGCGTACGCGGCGGCCATCTGCAACGGGGTGGCATCGACGCTGTGCCCGATCGGCACCGACCCACGCGACGACCCGCTCCACTCGTCGGCCGGCAGCAGTCGCCCGCTCGCCTCCCCGGGCATCCCCTCGCCGGTGGGCTTACCCAGCCCGAACCGCTTCTGGTAGTCGATCAACCGGTCCCGACCGAGCCGCTCGGCGATGGTGATCGTGCCGACGTTCGACGAGTAGGCGAGCATTCCCGGCACGCTCATCCGCTTGCCGTCGGCCGGGTGCGTGTCGGAGAACCAGGTGTCGCCCATCTTGATGCTGTTGGCGATCGGCAACGTGGTGTCCGGCGTGATCACCCCCTCCTGCAACGCCGCGCCGTAGGTGATCGCCTTGTGCACCGAGCCGGGGTCGACCACGAAGCTGGTCGCGGCGTCCTCCCGGGCGACCGGGTCGCTGGGCACCGGCTTCGCCGCGTCGTAGGTGGGGTTGCTGGCCTGGGCCAGCACCGCGCCGGAGGGAATCTCGATGACCACTGCGGCGCCGGTGCCGCCCGGCGCCTGGGCCATGCCCGCGCTGAGGATCTGCTGCGTCCGGAACTGCAGGTCGCGGTTGACGGTGAGGGCGAGCGAACTGCCCGGCTTGGCGAGCGTGGTCCGGCTGTAGCCGCCCGGGATGGGCGCGGCGAGGTCGCCGAGGCCGGCCTCGTACACCCGTTTGCCGTCCTGACCGGCGAGCACGTCGTCGTAGCGGGCCTCCAGCCCTTCCAACCCGACCATGTCCTGGCTGGTGAAGCCGATCAGGTTGGCCGCCAGGTCACCGCCGGGCACCTCACGGCGCTCGTCGCGGTGCACCCCGATGCCGAGGAGTTCGAGCGCCTGCACCCGCTTGGCGGTGGCGATCTCCACTCCCCGTGCCAGGTACACGAATCGGGACGCCTTGCCGTCCTCCAGCTTGCGGGGCTTCATCAGCTCCACGAGCTTCGACACCGGGATGCCGAGCAGCGGGGAGAGCGCCTTGGCGACGGCGGCCGAGTCCTTCACCTCGGTCGGGTCGGCGTACACGTACCGCGCCTCGACACTGCGGGCCAGCGGCGCGCCGGTGCTGTCGTAGATCGCGCCCCGCGGCGCCGGCAGCTCGACGGTGCGGAGCCGGTCGATGATGCCACCCCCGGCGTACGCCGGGGCGTCGACCGTCTGGAGGAAGATCAGCCGGATCCCGATGGTGGCGAAGAGCGTCAGGGCGAGCACGGTGCCCAGCCGCAGCCGCAGCCGCGAGTCGGCCAGCTTCGGCGGGCGTCGTGGCTTGCGCGACGGCCGCCGGGCCGCCGGTCGGTCGGTGCGCCGCGGCGCGCGTGGCGTGGTCCGGCGACGCGGCGGCGGCTCGTCCCCACCCGGGCCACGGGGGGTACGCGGCGCGACGGTGCGCACCACCCCACCGCGTCCGGCCGCCGGAGCGTCGCGCCGGCCGGCCCGGGCGGCGGCCCGACCGCCGTCGAGCACCTGCAACGCCGGCCGGAACGGGTCACCGGACCGGGTGCTGCGCGGCGTACGCCGCTGCTCGGCGCCCTGACCGCGCGCCGGCGTACCGCGCTCCTCCCGGACGGTCCGACCCCTCGGGGTGTACGCCCGGGCGCCGGAGATGCCCCCGATGCCCGGCTCGCCGGTGCGCGGCTCGCCGTCGGCGGGCCCGGCATCACGTGCAGAACCGCGCCGGGACCCCGTAGGGTCCCGGCGCGGCTCGTCCGACCTTGGTGGCACCGGTCAGCCTCCCGCACCCTGGCTGGTCACCGACGGCTGGCCGTTCGCCGGCTGCGGCACACCGATGGTCTTGCCGTCCGGCAGCCGGATGTAGCCCGGCTCGCCAGCGTCGACCAGGCCCAGCCGCCGCGCCTCGGCGGTCAGGTTGCCCGGCGCCTCGGCGTCGGCGATCTGCTTGTCCAGTTGCTGCTTCTCCAGGTCCAGTCGAGCCTGCTGCTGCTGCAACCGCTCCAGCCGGAACGCGTTCTCATTGATCTTGGTGTTGACCGCCAGGATGCCCAGCACCCCGCCGACCACCAGCACCACGATCAGCGCCGCGAACGGCGCACGCGGCACCGAGATCGGCGGCGGCGGCGCCACCCGCAGCCGCGGCGGCCGGGCGCTGGTCGCGCTGGCGGCCTTCTCGACCGGTCGCAGCGCGGCGGTGCCCTGAGTCGGGAACTCGCGCGCCCCCCGGGCGCGAGTCTCCCCCTGCCGATTCGTTCGATCGATGCGTGGCGTACCGTTTCCGAGGCGCGGAGCCCGCTCCGCCGCGGTCCGGCCCCCCGACCGCGGTGCGCGCTGCCCGCCGCCGGTGACGTCCCGGCGGTCGCGCTTGTCAATGCTCATGTCCCTCCCCCTCAACGTCCGTCCCTGTAGCCGTCCCGGTGCCCCTGACCCCCCACGGATCAGGCGGACCCCGTGCCCGGTTGGTGCATTCCCTTCACCCGTCGGCGAGACCGTTCGCGGTCGGTCCGCCCCTGTTCTGTCGCGTTCGGGTCGAGTCGCTCCGCGGCCCGCAGCCGCACCGAGGCGGCCCGCGGGTTCGCGGCGACCTCCGCCTCCCCCGGCAGTTCGGCGCCCCGGCTGAGCAGCCGGAACGTCGGACCGGACCCGGGGAGCTCGACCGGGAGGTCAATCGGGCCCTTACTGCGGACCCGGTCCGTGAGGGCCGCCTTGGTGAGCCTGTCCTCCAGCGAGTGGTAGGACAGGACCACCATGCGACCGCCCACGGTCAGTGCGTCGAGTGCGGATGGCAACGCTGTCTCCAGCGCTGCCAGCTCTCTGTTTACCTCGATCCGTAAAGCCTGAAACGTTCTCTTTGCCGGGTGCCCACCCGTTCGTCGGGCTGGTGCCGGGATGGAGTCCCGAACCAGCTCCGCCAGCAGCGCGGACGAGGTGATCCGGGCCCGCTCCCGCTGCCGGATGATCGCCGAGGCGATCCGACCGGCGAACTTCTCCTCGCCGTAGACCCGCAGCACCCGGGCCAGGTCCGGATGGGCGTACGTGTTGACCACCTCTTCGGCGGTCACCCCCCGGGTCTGGTCCATCCGCATGTCCAACGGCGCGTCCTGGGCGTACGCGAACCCTCGGTCGGGCGCGTCCAACTGCAACGACGAGACACCCAGGTCGAACAGGATGCCGTCGATGGTCGGATAGCCCAGCCGGTCCAGCACGTCCGGCAACTCGTCGTAGACGGCGTGCTCCAGGTGCATCCGATCGGCGAACCGGGCCAGCCGGACCCGCGCGTGAGCGAGCGCCTCGGTGTCCCGGTCGAGCCCGATCAGGACCGTCTCCGGATGCGCCTCGAGCACCGCCTCCGCATGCCCGGCGAGACCGAGCGTCGCGTCGACGTAGACCGTCCGGCCGCCTCGACCCAGCGCGGGGGCCAGCAGCTCGAGACACCGCTCGAGCAGCACCGGCACGTGCGTGCCGCGCAACTCCCCCATGATGACCCCCACTGGTTGAAACGTCCGTTCTTCTCGTGCGCCTGTCGTCGGACGGCGCTGCCGTCGTACCGCCAGATCCCCATCCGCTCCCGCCTGACACCGGACCGTCGCCCAATGACTGGATCGTGCGCCTGGCACCGGGGAAGTGATGCCAGGAACTCGAAAGCGGCTGGAGATCTCGCAGTACGTCGGGCGCCGTTACCGCCCTACAGACCGCCGGGCAGCACCCCCTCCTCGATGTCGGCGAAGTCGTCTTCGCTCTCGGCGAGGTAGGTCTCCCAGGCGACCTTGTCCCAGATCTCCACCCGCGTGCTCGCGCCGATCACCACCAGCTCGCGATCCAGCGCGGCATAGGCCCGCAGGTGAGCCGGGATGGTCACCCGACCCTGCTTGTCCGGAACCTCGTCGTGCGCGCTGGCAAAGAAGACCCGGCTGTAGGCCCGGGCCGCCTTGTGGGTCATCGGCTGCGCGCGCAACTGCTCCGCGATCCGCTGGAACTCAGGGGTCGGGAAGACGTAGAGGCAGCGCTCCTGCCCTTTGGTGACCACGACACCCCCCGCCAGCTCATCCCGGAACTTGGCCGGAAGGATCAACCGGCCCTTTTCGTCCAGGCGCGGAGTGTGGGTGCCGAGGAACATCGGCCCAACCCCCTCGCCCTTGAGCGGCGTTCGCGGCGCCGCTGACCCCCCGGGCCGGTGAGCCCTCCCGGCCTCACCATTGGTCCCCACTCTACTCCACTTCCCTCCACCCGCAACCAAATTCGCCCGCGTGGCGTGCCTGACCCGAGAGCAAAACTGCACGTCACAAGGGGTGGAGCGGAGTGGAGGGCTCCGACCACCCCTCGGCGTGGTCCGCTTTCCGACATAGATCGACTCCGTCCGGGGGACGCGGACCCGGCCGCCGGCGCAGCCACCACGGCCGAACGGTTCACCGTCGGCGGCGATCTGGTGGGGCCGGCGGTCCGGTAACCTCGCTCGCGTGACGGACGCGAAAATGCCCCTACGGGCCAAGGTGGCCAGCTCCGTGTCACGGACCGCCGCGGCGCTCTCCCGGGCGGCCGGCCGTGGCGACGGTTCAGTGATCGGCGGGTGGATCGGCCTGAAGATCGACCCGGACCTGCTGGCCCACCTGTCGGCCGGGCGCGCGATCGCGCTCGTCTCCGGCACCAACGGCAAGACCACCACCACCCGACTGACCTCCGCCGCGGTCGGCGTGCTCGGCCGGGTCGCCACCAACTCGTTCGGCGCCAACATGCCCAGCGGGCACACCTCGGCGCTGGCCAAGGCCGGCAGCACCCCGTACGCGGTGCTGGAGGTCGACGAGCACTACCTGGCGCAGGTGCTGGAGGCGACCGAGCCGCACGTGGTCGCGCTGCTCAACCTCTCCCGCGACCAGCTCGACCGCGCCAAGGAGGTCGCCATGATGGCGCAGCTCTGGCGCGCGGCGCTGGTCCGGCACACCGACGTACGGGTGGTGGCCAACGCCGACGATCCGCTGGTCGTGTGGGCAGCCACCCCACCGGGCGACCCCGCCCGGGGCATCAACCCGCCGCACGTGACGTGGTTCAGTGCCGGCCAACGCTGGCACGACGACTCCTGGGTCTGCCCGGAGTGCGGCTCCACCATCCAGCGCTCGGGCGAGCAGTGGTGGTGCACCGGATGCCCGCTACGCCGACCGGAGCCGCACTGGGTCGTCGAGGACGAGGGCGTCCTCGACCCCACCGGCGCCTGGCACAAGGTCTCGCTCCAACTGCCCGGCAAGGTCAACCTCGGTAACGCGGCGACCGCGCTGGCGGTGGCCGCCGAGTTCGGCGTCCGCCCGGTCGACGCGGTGTCCCGCCTCGGCATCGTCACCTCGGTGGCCGGCCGCTACGCCCAGGTCGACAAGGACGGGCGCAACATCCGGCTGCTGCTGGCCAAGAACCCGGCCAGTTGGCTGGAGGCGTTCGACATGGCCGACGACGCGCCGACCCTGCTCTCCATCAACGCGCGCGACCCCGACGGTCTGGACACCTCCTGGCTCTACGACGTCGACTTCGCCCCGCTGCGCGGCCGGCAGGTGTTGATCACCGGCGACCGGGCGTACGACCTGGCGGTTCGACTGGACGTCAACGACGTGCCGTTCCAGCACGTCCGCACGTTCGACGACGCCCTCCGGTCGGTCCCGCCCGGGCGGCTGGAGGTCATCGCGAACTACACCGCGTTCCAGGACATCCGAGCGGAGTTGGACCGTGTCATCTGAGAGTCTGCGCATCGTCTGGATCTACCCCGACCTGCTCTCCACCTACGGCGACCGGGGCAACGCCCTGATCCTCGCCCGGCGGGCCCGTCAGCGGGGGATGCCGGTCGAGGTGCTGGAGGTCCGCTCCGACGAGCGACTGCCCGCGACCGCCGACATCTACCTGGTCGGTGGCGGCGAGGACGGCCCGCAGGCGCTCGGCGCACAGCGGCTGCTGGCCGACGGCGGCCTGCACCGCGCCGTCGCGCAGGGCTCGGTGGTGTTCGGCGTCTGCGCCGGCTACCAGCTGCTCGGCACCTCGTTCTTCGCCAAGGGTGTGCAGTGCCGCGGGCTGGAGCTGCTCGACCTGCGGTCCGACCGGGGCGAGAGCCGGGCCGTGGGCGAGCTGGCCGGTGAGATCGACCCCCGGCTGGGCCTGCCCCCGCTGACCGGTTTCGAGAACCACGGCGGCCGCACCCACCTCGGTCCGGAGGTCTCCCCGCTGGCCCGGGTCACCGCCGGCGTGGGCAACGACGGCGCCACCGAGGGCGCGTGGCGGGGCAAGCTGCTGGGCACCTACTCGCACGGGCCGGCGCTGGCTCGCAACCCGGCCCTGGCCGACCTGCTGCTGCGCTGGGCCACCGGCGCACACCAGCTCCCGCCGTTGGACGACACCTGGTCGGACCGGCTCCGCAACGAGCGCCGCTCCGCGGTGGCCGCCGCCCGGGCATGATCCGTGCCGTCCGGCGGCTGCTCCGGCAGCCGTCGGCCGTCCGGTTCGCCCTGCTCGTGCTGCTGATCGGCGGGTGCGGGTTACTGCTGCTGCTGGTGCCCCGGCCGGATCCGGCGCAGTTGCCGCTGGTCGCCGACCGGCTGGGCGATCTCGCCCCGGTGGCGGCGATCCTCGGTGGTGCGCTGCTGCTGGTGGCGCTGGTGCCCCGGACCTTCATCACGCTCGCCGCAGGTGCGATCTTCGGCCCGCTGGAGGGCGCCGCGTACGCCCTGGGCGCCGCGCTGGTGGCGGCGGCGATCGGGTTCACGGTCGGCCGGTTGCTCGGTCGGGAGTTCGTGGCCGAACGCGTCCGCGGTCGACTGGCCCGCCTCGACGGCTGGTTCGCCCGGCAGAGCGTGCTCGGTGTGGTCACCGTCCGGCTGCTGCCGATCGCCGGCTTCGGCCTGGTCAGCTACGGCTACGGCACGACCGGCGCCCGGGTGCTGCCGTTCCTGGCCGGCAGCGTGATCGCGTCCGCGCCGACCGCCTTCGGCTACGCGGCGATCGGCGCGGCGGTCAGCTCCCCCGGCCACGTCAACTGGTACGCCGCCGCCCCGGCCAGCCTCGGCCTGATCGCCAGCCTGGTGCTCATCCAACAGTGGTGGCGCGCGGAACGCCGCCGCCGTCGCACCATGCCGGTCTGACGGAGGCGCAGCAGCCCCAACTGGCTGCTCACCACCGCCGCACCCTGCTGGCGGTGTCGACCGCCTGAGCCGCTGCCGCACCTCCGAGCCGGTGTGCCGCGACCGGCGGCGGACGCGCCGGAGAGGGTTATGACTCAGAGGTATAAATATGCCTCTGAGTCATAACGCTCAACGCGGTGCCCGCCCTCCCGGGACGTCACGGTGCGTATCGCTCGCGCCGGACCGCCCGCTGCCCTGATCGACAGGGGTGTCAGGCGACGACCGAGACCATCCGCCCCTTGACCACGATGACCTTGCGCGGCTCCTTGCCACTAAGGGTCGCCGCCACCGCGTCCAGGGCCGCCGCGCGGACGACCTCCTCGGAGGCGTCGGCGGGAACCTCGATGCGGCCACGGACCTTGCCGTTGACCTGCACCGGGTAGGTCACCGTGTCGGCCACCAGCAGAGCCGGGTCGGCGGTCGGGAAGTCCGCGTACGTCAGCGAGGTGTCGTGGCCCAGCTTGCGCCACAGCTCCTCGGCCACGTGCGGGGCGAACGGCGCCACCATCAGCACCAGCGGCTCGGCCACCTCGCGGGGCGTGGCCGACAGTCGGGTCAGCCCGTTGGTCAGCTCGATCAGCTTGGCGATCGCGGTGTTGAACCGGATGCCGTCCATGTCGCCACGGACCCCGTCGATCACCTTGTGCAGCAGCCGGCGGGTCGCCTCGTCGGCCGGGTCCTCGGTGATCCGCAGGGCGCCGGTCTGCTCGTCGACGACGGCCCGCCACACCCGCTGCAGGAACCGGTACGAGCCGACCACCGCCCGGGTCTCCCAGGGGCGGGAGACCTCCAGCGGGCCCATCGACATCTCGTACACCCGGAAGGTGTCCGCGCCGTAGGCGGCGCACATGTCGTCGGGCGTCACCACGTTCTTCAGCGACTTGCCCATCTTGCCGTACTCGCGGTTGACCGCCAGGTCACCCAGGTAGTAGGCGCCGTCGCGCTCGAAGACCTCCTCGGCCTGCACGTAGCTGCCGCGCGAGTCGGTGTACGCGTACGCCTGGATCATGCCCTGGTTGAACAGCTTGCGGAACGGCTCGAACGACGACACGTGCCCCAGGTCGAACAGCACCTTGTGCCAGAACCGCGCGTACAGCAGGTGCAGCACTGCGTGCTCGGCGCCACCGACGTACAGGTCGGTGCCCCCGCAGTCACCGTCGGCGCGCGGGCCCATCCAGTACCGCTCGTTCTCCGCGT
The DNA here is from genome assembly GCF_040302185.1 of Micromonospora sp. NPDC127501. Classification (NCBI taxonomy): domain Bacteria; kingdom Bacillati; phylum Actinomycetota; class Actinomycetes; order Micromonosporales; family Micromonosporaceae; genus Micromonospora; species Micromonospora sp. NPDC127501. Next base: position 160,309 of record NZ_JBEORJ010000009.1, read on the forward strand.
CGACGAACCGCTCGCTGTTGGTCGGGTCCAGGTAGCGCAGTTCGTACCAGCAGGAGCCGGCCCACTGCGGCATCACGTTGGTCTCCCGGGTGTAGCGCTTCGGCCCGTCACCCAGGTCCAGTTCGACCTCGACCCAGTCGCGCCGCCGCGACAGCGGGGTCTCCGGGTTGCTGTTGGCGTCGTCGGCGTCGAACGTCTTCGGGGAGAAGTCGTCCACCTCCGGCAGCTCGACCGGCAGCATCTCCTCCGGCAGGGCGATGGCCGCGCCCGTCTCGTCGTAGACGATCGGGAACGGCTCGCCCCAGTAACGCTGCCGGGAGAACAGCCAGTCACGCAGCCGGTAGGTCACCGCGCCGGTGCCGTGCCCGTTCGCCTCCAGCCAGGCGATGATCGCCGCCTTGGCGTCGGTGACGCCCAGGCCGTTCAGGTCCAGGCCGCGCTCGGGTGCGGCGCTGTTGATCGCCGGGCCGTCCCCGGTGTACGCCTTGCCGTCGAAGCCCTCGGCCGGCTGCACGGTACGGACGATGGGCAGCTCGAAGACCTCGGCGAACGCCCAGTCCCGCTCGTCCTGCGCCGGCACCGCCATGATCGCGCCGGTGCCGTAACCGGCCAGCACGTAGTCGGCGATGAAGATCGGGATCTGCCCACCGGTGACCGGGTTGGTGGCGTACGCGCCGATGAAGACGCCGGTCTTCTCCTTGGTGTCGGACTGCCGCTCGACGTCGGTCTTGGCGGCTGCCGCCTTGCGGTACGCCTCGACGGCCTCCCGGGGGCTGGCGTGCCCGCCGGTCCAGGCGTCCCTCGTCCCGTCCGGCCAGTTGGCCGGCGCCAGCGTGTCGACCAGCTCGTGCTCGGGCGCCAGCACCATGTAGGTGGCCCCGAAGACGGTGTCCGGGCGGGTCGTGAACACCCGCACCGGCGCCGCGTTGGTCGGAAAGTCGATGTGGGCGCCGGTGGAGCGGCCGATCCAGTTGCGCTGCATCAGCTTGATCGGCTCGGGCCAGTCCAGGCTGTCCAGGTCGTCCAGCAGCCGGTCACCGTACGCGGTGATCCGCATCATCCACTGCTTCAGGTTGCGCTTGAAGACCGGGAAGTTGCCCCGCTCGGAACGACCGTCGGCGGTGACCTCCTCGTTGGCCAGCACGGTGCCCAGCCCCGGGCACCAGTTCACCGGCGCCTGCGAGACGTACGCCAGGCGGTGGTCGTCGACGACCTGGCGGCGCTCGGCGACGCTCAGCTCGGCCCAGGCGCGGCCGTCCGGCGTGGACCGGTTGCCGCCCTCGAACTCGGCGATCAGCTCGGCGATCGGACGGGCCCGGCCGGCGTCGCGGTCGTACCAGGAGTTGAAGATCTGCAGGAAGATCCACTGGGTCCAGCGGTAGAAGTCGGTGTCGATGGTGGCCACCGAGCGGCGCTCGTCGTGCGCCAGCCCCAGCCGGCGCAGCTGCGCCTTGTACCGCTCGATGTTCGCGACGGTGGTGGTCCGGGGGTGGGTGCCGGTCTGCACCGCGTACTGCTCGGCGGGCAGGCCGAACGCGTCGAAGCCCATCGCGTGCAGCACGTTGCGCCCGGCCATCCGCTGGTAGCGGGCGTAGCAGTCGGTGCCGATGTAGCCCAGCGGATGGCCGACGTGCAGGCCCGCTCCGGAGGGGTACGGGAACATGTCCAGCACGTACAGCTTCTCCGCGCCGGCGCGTGGGTGGGTCGGGTCGGCCAGCGGGCCGGTCGGGTTCGGTGCGTGGAAGGTGCCCTCGCGCGCCCAGATGTCCTGCCAACGAATCTCGATCTCGTCGGCCAGGGCCGCGGTGTACCGGAACGGGGGAATGTCGCCCGCCGGTGCGGCTGCCTCACTCATCGTTTCTCCTCGCTTCGCTTCGCTTCGTCTCGGCACCACCGGGCCGGGCCGGCGGCGGGCACAAAAAAGCCCCTCGCGCAGGAGGGGCCGCCGTGCTGTCGCTGGGTTCAGCGCATCAGCACGGCCCGGTAAGAAGCAGGAAGACTCCGGCCATGCCCCGCAGTGTACCTCTTCCACGGTTCGCCCTGCCGGCCCCCGGGCGGGGTCGCACCCGTTCCCCCAAGCTGGCGAATATCGGTGCGTAACCGACGGACTACCTGCGGGGGTCGGCGATAACGACAAACATGGTTAGCCTGAGAGACTAGTGAGATTCCTGCGGCAATCGAGGCTCGACGTCGCGAACCCAACGGCGGGTCCAGGTGCTCTCTAGAGAGCTGCCGTGACGGCGACGAGGAGGAGGCCCGTGACACAACAGACCTGGGACGAGGTGGGCGGCCTGTTGCCGCACGACGAGTTCCGCGCCGCCAGCGAGGCCATCGTGGCCAACATCGAGCAGGTCATCGAGGGTAAGACCGCCACCGTGCGGCTCGCCCTGGCCGTCCTGCTCGCCGAGGGTCACCTCCTGATCGAAGACGTCCCGGGTGTCGGCAAGACCAAGCTTGCCAAGGCTCTCGCGCGTTCCATCGACTGCACCGTACGACGGATCCAGTTCACCCCCGACCTGCTGCCCAGCGACGTCACCGGGGTCAGCGTCTACAACCAGGAGACGCACGACTTCGAGTTCCGCCCCGGCGCCGTGTTCGCCAACCTGGTGGTCGGCGACGAGATCAACCGGGCCTCGCCGAAGACCCAGTCGGCGTTGCTGGAGTGCATGGAGGAGCGGCAGGTCACCGTCGACGGGGTGACGTACCAGCTCCAGACCCCGTTCATGGTGATCGCCACCCAGAACCCGATCGAGATGGAGGGGACCTACCCGCTGCCGGAGGCGCAGCGCGACAGGTTCACCGCCCGCATCGCCATGGGTTACCCGGACTCCAACGCCGAGCTGGCCATGCTCGACGGGCACGGCGCCACCGACCCGCTGCACGAGCTGCGCGCGGTCTCCGACGCGGCCATCGTCCGGCAGTTGATCGCCACCGTCCGGCAGGTGCACGTGGCGGACGCGGTCAAGCAGTACGCGATCGACCTGGTCACCGCCACCCGCGAGGCCCCCGACCTGCGGCTCGGCGCGTCCCCCCGGGCGACCCTGCAACTGTTGCGCACCGCCCGGGCGGTCGCCGCCCTGGAGGGCCGCGACTACGTCCTTCCCGACGATCTGCAGGCCCTGGCGGTGCCGGTGCTCGCCCACCGGATCATCCCGACCGCCGACGCGCAGCTCGCCCGGCGCACCACCGACGCGATCGTCTCCGAGCTGGTGCACCGCCTGCCGCTGCCACACGACCGGCAGCGCAACCCGTACGACACCCGGCCCCCCGCCACCGGCAACGGTCGCGCACCCTACGAGCCGCGGAGGCCATGACGTGCGTGCCGGGCTACGCGGGCTGACCACCCGCGGGCGGTCCTTCCTCGCCGCTGCGGTCGCGGCGGCGGTCTCGGCCGGCATCCTCGGCGAGAAGGACCTGCTTCGGGTGGCTGTGCTGTTGGCCATCCTGCCGTTGCTGGCCGCCGCCTACGTCGGACGGAGCCGCTACAAGCTGGCCTGCAACCGTTCCCTGGACCCGCACCGGGTTCCGGTCGGCGCCAACTCCCGCGTGGTGCTGCGCCTGCAGAACCTCTCCCGGCTGCCGACCGGCACCCTGCTCCTGGAGGACCGGCTTCCCTACGCGCTGGGCAGCCGGCCGCGGGTGGTGTTGGAGCGGCTCGGCGCGCACCAGGCCAGTTCCGTGGCGTACACGGTGCGGGCCGACGTGCGGGGTCGCTACGACGTGGGCCCGCTGGTCGTCCGGATGACCGACCCGTTCGGCCTCTGTGAACTCACCCGCTCCTTCCCCAGCACCGACCACCTGACGGTCATCCCGCAGGTCACCCCGCTGCCGTCGGTCCGGCTCCCCGGGGAGTACGCGGGCAGCGGCGACAGCCGGGCCCGCTCGGTGGCGGTGCACGGCGAGGACGACGCGGCGACCCGGGAGTACCGGCGCGGCGACGACCTGCGCCGGGTGCACTGGAAGTCCACGGCCCGCACCGGTGAGCTGATGGTGCGCCGCGAGGAGCAACCGTGGGAGAGCCGGGCCACCGTCGTCCTGGACACCCGGGCGTACGGCCACCGGGGCGAGGGGCCGACGGCCAGTTTCGAGTGGTCGGTCTCGGCCGCCGCGAGCATCGCCGTCCACCTGCGGCAGGCCGGTTACAAGCTGCGCCTGGTCACCGGCTCGGGGGCAGATGTGGACGCCTCGGAGGCCGGCGGGGACGGCGCGCTGCTCGACCACCTCGCGGAGGTCCGACTGGATCAGCGCGCCGAGGTCACCGGCCTCGTGCAGCGGGTCCGCCAACGCGCCGACGGCGGTCTGATCATCGGCCTGTTCGGCACGGTGAGCGTCGCCGAGGCGGAGCTGCTGGCCGGGCTGCGGGGCAACGGCGCCACCTGTGTCGGCTTCCTGCTGAACAGCTCCACCTGGCTCAGCCTGCCGGAGAAGGCGCGGGCCGAGGCGGAGCACGCCCACGCCGCCGCCGTCCTCGCCATGTTGCAGAGTGGCTGGCGGGTGGTCGGCGTCGACCACGGCGGCCGGCTGCCGGCGCTGTGGCCGCAGGTCGGTCGGGGCGCCCAGGGGTTCGCCCTGCGGGCCGCGCTGGCCGAGACGGTCGCCGGCGGTGTGCGATGAACGGAAGGCTCCCCTCATGATCAGCAGTCGGAACATCGGCATGGTGGCGGCCGCTGCCACGCTGCTGGCCGCCGCGCCGCTGTCGGCCATCTTCCAGAGCTGGACGTGGTTGATCGAGTCGATCATCGCGGTCGCCGTGGTGGCCGGGGTGGCCGCGCTGACCCGCCTCGCCCGGGCACCCTTGTGGGGTCAGGTGCTGGGCATGCTGGCCGGCCTGATGCTCGCCCTGACCTGGTTGTTCCCGAGCGGTCAGGAGCTGTTCGCGATCCTGCCCACCCCGGGCACGTTCGCGTACTTCGGCGACCTGCTCGCCGGCTCCATGCAGGACATGCGCTCGTACGGGGTCGAGGTCCCGGACACCGACCCGCTGCTGTTCATCGCCGTGCTCGGCGTCGGCGGGGTCGCCGTGCTGGTGGACGTACTGGCCGTGGGGCTGCGCCGGCCCGCGCTGGCGGGGCTGCCGATGCTGGCCATCTACTCGGTGCCGGTCGCCGTCTACGTGGACAGCGTCCCCGCGCTGCCGTTCGTGGTGGGCGCCGCCGGTTACCTCTGGCTGCTGGTCACCGACAACGTCGACCGGGTGCGCCGCTTCGGGCGCCGGTTCACCGGTGACGGCCGCGACGTCGACGTGTGGGAGGCCTCTCCGCTGGCGTCCGCCGGCCGTCGGCTCGCGGCGGTCGGGGTGGCCCTGGCGGTGGTGCTGCCGCTGGCGGTGCCCGGCATGACCGGCGGGCTGCTCGACTCGCTCAGCCGAGGGCCGGGCAACGGCACCGGCAACGGGTCCGGCTCGGGCGGCACGTCGGGTCGGATCGACCTGTTCGCCTCGCTCGCCGGCCAGCTCAACCAGTCCCAGGTGGCCGACCTGGTGAAGGTGAAGACGTCCGAGCAGAGCCCGTTCTACCTGCGCTACGCGGTCGCCGACGAGCTGCGCCCCGCTGGTTTCCAGGCACGCAACCCCAGCGGCCGGTCGGTCAACAAAGACCTGCCGAACCCGGCCGACCGGGCCGGTCCAGGCGTGCAGCAGACCACCTACCAGGCGACCGTCGAGGTCACCAAGAGCCTGAGCATGTCGCTGATGCCGGTGTACGCCGAACCGACCCGCGCCGAGGACCTGAGCGACAACTGGCTCTACGACACCAACCAGCAGGTCGTCTTCTCCAACCGGGAGAACTCCCGCGGTCGGAAGTACTCCTTCGACTACGTCCGTTCGACCTTCACTCCCGATGCGTTGCGGACCGCGAAGCCGCTGCCGACCGAGCACCCCGTACGCCGGCAGATGACCGCCACCCCCGGGCCGGTGCCCGAGGTGGAGGAGCTGGTCAAGGGGCTGATCCAGGGCAAGCGCACGGACTACGACCGGGTGCTGTCGATCTACAGGCACTTCTCGGCGGACAACGGGTTCAGCTACCGGTTGAGCACCGAGAGCGGCAGCAGCGGTCAGGACATCGTCAACTTCCTGACCAACAAGGTCGGCTACTGCCAGCAGTACGCCGCCGCGATGGCCTGGCTGGTCCGCTCGGCCGGCATTCCGGCCCGGGTGGCGTTCGGGTTCACCAACGGCAGCAAGCGCGACGGTGACACCTTCACGCTGACCAACCTCAACCTGCACGCCTGGACCGAGGTCTACTTCGACGGGGCTGGTTGGGTGCCGTTCGACGCCACCCCGGCGTACGGTGTGCCCGGCTCCACCCGGTCGGCCTGGGCACCGGACACTGACGCGCCGGAGGCGCCCAGCCCGAACTCCAGCGCGACGAGCGCCCCGTCGGACCCGGGCGCCTCGGCGGGGCCGACCAGCCCGGACAACGCCGACCGGGACACCGACGACGGGCTCGCTCTCGGCGGGACGACGCCGAACGAGCAGCCACCGGTCTGGCCCTGGTGGGCAGCGGCCCTGGTGGCCCTGCTGGTGCTGCTCGCGGTGCCCGCGCTGCGCCGGATGGCCCTACGCCGCCGGCGCAGTGGCCGCGCGGCGAGCGGGGCGATGGCCTCGGCCAGGGTCGACGGCGACAGCGAGCCGGGGGCCCGTCCGGTGGTGGTGAGCGCGGACGCGAACCGGGCCCGCGCGGACGCGCACGCCGCCTGGGCGGAGCTGCTCGACACGCTTGTGGACTTCCGGGTCCCGGTCGATCCGACCGAGACGCCCAGGGCGACCGCGGACCGGCTTGTCCGGGACGCCCTCGACGGTGACGACGCGATCGGGTCGGCGCGGCTGCTCGGCCGGGCGGAGGAGCGGGCCCGCTACGCGCGCGATCCGCTGACCGGTGAGCGGTTGCTGCCGGCGCTACGCGCGGTCCGTGCGGCGCTCGCCGCACGGGCGGACCGACGGACCCGTCTGCTCGCCGCCGTGCTGCCGCCCTCGGTGCTGCTGCGTTGGCGCACCACCACGGCCGACAGGTCCAGCCGGATGGTGGCGCTCACCGGGCAGGCCCGGTACCGACTGCTGCGGTGGAACCCTCGACGGCTGCTGGCCGACCGGGCCGCTCGCTGACCGACCGGTTCCAGGTCCGGGCGGCGGTCATCACCGCCGCCCCCACCCGGTTAGCTGCCGCCACCCCGGATCGTGCTCGATCCAGGAAACAGGCCCTTCCCTGGCGCACGACGCCACTGCACCCAGGACCGAGCACGATCATGCGGTGAGTGGTCGTTCCTCGGTGGGACGCTTCCGCGGGTCGGGGCATCCTACGGAGAGCTGACAGCGGTAGAGGGCGCGCGGATACGCCGGAGGTCGCCGGGCTGTGCCCGGCGACCGCTCGTCGCGGCGTACGGCCCGCCTCAGCGGCGGGACCGGCTCAGCGGTGCCCCTCCGGGCGCTGCCGCCACCTGTCCTCCATGCGGTCCAGGAGTGACGACCGGCGACCGGATCGGCCACCGCGGGGACGACGACGACTCGTCGTGCCGCCCACCACGTGCAGGTCGGGTGACTGCGCCCGCCGGTGCGACTGCACCGCGAACGCGGCCGACGCCAGCATGACGACGAAGCCCGCCACCGCCAGCGGTGGAGTCTTGATCACCGCGCCATAGACCAGTAGAGCCAAGCCAGCGATGATGACGCCGGCGGCGACGAGCAGGCGACGCCGCGCATGGAAGCGCGGATCGCTGGCGCGCACGGCCGAGGCGAATTTGGGGTCCTCGGCAAGCGACCGCTCGATCTGCTCGAACAGCCGCTGCTCGTGCTCCGAGAGCGGCACGGCACTCCTCCCCGGTCACGTTGGTCGGGCCCACTCGGGCCGACAGACCGTGGCAGCCAACCGGCTGCTTACCCGCAAGTCTACGAGGGGGGTCGCGCGTCGGAAAGCGGGACGACCTATGGGCGGGGTGGATTTTCGTTTCGACGGGGATCACGGTCGCCCATCAGACTGGCCGGACCTATGACGGACCGCCCGAAACGGGCAGCGGCGGCGTCCGCGGCAGCTTCCGCCTCGCGCCAGCCACGCTCGGGCGCGCCGAGGGTGAGTTGCCGGGGAGCGCCCTGCGCCGGGGCGAGCCCTTCCACCCGGACACCGACGAGTCGGATCCGCTCGCCCGGGTCCAACGCGGTGTAGAGGGCCCAGACCGTGTCGAACATCTCGCGGGCGGTGTCGGTGGGAACGTCGAGGGTGCGAGATCGGCTGACGGTGCGGAAGTCGGCCAGTCGAACCTTGAGTGAGACGGTGCGCCCGACCTGGTCAGAGCCGCGCAACCGGACACCGACCTTCGCGCTGAGCGCGAGCAACGCACGGCGGATCTCCAACGGGTCGGCCACGTCGACGTCGAAGGTCACCTCGGCGCCGATCGACTTGTCGACGTGCTCGGGGCTGACCCCACGCGGGTCGCGCCCCCAGGCCAACTCGTGCAGGTGCGACGCCGAGGCGGCACCGACGGCTCGGCGGAGCATGCCCATCGGCGCCTCGGCGAGGTCGCCGACGGTGGTCAGGCCGAGCCGGCGTAGCGCCTCGGCGGCGCGCTCCCCCACCCCCCACAGGGCGTCCACCGGCAACGGGTGCAGAAAGTCGAGCACCTGCCCCGGGGGCACGACCAGCAGGCCGTCCGGCTTGGCCCGGGTGGAGCCCAGCTTGGCCACGAACTTGGTCGGCGCCACCCCGACCGAGCAGGTCAGCGCCTGCTCGTCGGCGACCCGGCGACGGATCAGGCGGGCGATGGTGGCCGGGGAGCCGAAGAGCCGACGGGCGCCGGTCACGTCGAGGAACGCCTCGTCGAGGGAGAGCGGCTCGACCAGCGGCGTGACGTCGCGGAAGATCTGCATGACGGCCTGGGAGGCGGCCGTGTAGGCGGAAAAATCCGGCGGCAGATAGACCGCGTGGGGGCAGCGGGCCCGGGCCTGACTGGTCGGCATCGCGCTGCGGACGCCGTAGCGGCGGGCCTCGTAGCTGGCCGAGCTGACCACCCCGCGCGGGCCGACACCGCCGACGACCACCGGCCGGCCGCGCAGCTCGGGGCGGCGGCGCACCTCGACGGCGGCGAAGAAGGCGTCCATGTCGACGTGCAGGATCGGGCTGGCGGAGTCGTCGGCGTCCGGCCCGAAGCGCGGATCGTCGCCCCGGGGCAACGACTGGCTGCGGCCCATCCCGGCAGGTTAACCCGGAGGTACGACACCACCATCGGCCAGCGGGCCGAACCGTCCCCGGGTCAGCCCCGGACGACCAGCAGCGGCACGGTCAGCTCCGCGGCGGTGTCCGACCCGTGGTAGGCCACCAACTTCGACGCCATCGGCCGCTCGGTGCGACTGGCCATGACCGCGTACGTGTCGTTGCAGATCACCACCACGTCGCCGATCCGGCCCAGGTGCTCCTCGGGCACCGGCCCGAACCAGCCGGTCGCCACCGCCTCGTCGCGGGTGCGTACCCGGGCCGTGGCGCCCAGCACCTCCGACCAGGCGGCCCGCACGTCGTCGACCGCGCCCGGCTCGACGTGCAGGTAGCGCACCCGGGCCTCGCCGGCCACCAGCCGCACGCCGGCGCGCAGTCGCGGATCGGTGTCCAGGTCGAAGCGGTGCGCGGCGGGGATGTCGAGCTGCCCGTGGTCGGCGGTCACCAGCAGCGCCGCGTCCGGCGGCAGCCCGTCGACCAGTCGGGCGACCAGGGCGTCCACCTCGGTGGCGGCGACCCGCCAGGGTGCCGAGTCGACGCCGCTGACGTGGCCGTGCCGGTCCAGGTCGGCATGGTAGCCGGAGACCAGGGTGGGCCCAGTGCCGGCGGCCAGCGCGGCCAGCATGGCGGTGGCCACCGCGTCCCCGCCGGCGGCGCCCCGGAAGTCGCCACCCCGGTTGGCGGCCACTGTCAACCCGCTGCCGCCGAACTCCGGCCGACTCACCACGGTCGTCGTCACGCCGGCGGCGCGGGCCCGCTCCAACTGGGTGGGCACCGGCTGCCAGCGCAGCGGCGACGGATCGGCGGCCCAGTCGGTGTGGGTGAGCACCCGATCGGTGCCGGGTACCCGCACGGTGAAGCCGAGCACGCCGTGCGCGCCCGGCGCGACACCGGTGCCCAGTGACACCAGACTGGTCGGGGTGGTGGACGGGAAACCGGCGATGAGCGGTCGGGCCACCGTCGCGGCGAGCCCGGCGAGGGTCGGCGCGTACGGCGCCGCGATCGGCAGCTGGTACCACCCGAGCCCGTCGACGAGCAGCACGGCGATCCGGCGTACTCCGGCCAGCGCGGGCCGGAGCCCGAGCGGGTCGGTCGAGCCGGGGACCCCGAGCACGGCCAGCGCGCTGGGCAGCACGTCGGCGAGGCGGCCGCCGCCGTGGCCCGGCCCGAGGATCTCCAGCGGCGCCGGCCGGCCACCGGGCTCGGCGGTCATGCCGGTCGGCGGGCGAACAGGTGCAGTTGGGCGGCCAGGTCCCGGTACGGCGGTTGGGCGGCCAGCGCACGTTCCAGCTCGACCACGGCGGCGGACTGCCCGTCGGCGACCGCGGCCGGCAGCAGGTCGGCCAGCACGCGTACCCCGTGGATCTCCTCGACCACCAGCCCGGCGGCGTCGAGCAGCGCGGCAGCGCCGGGGGCGTCGTAGCGCCGGCGCAGCGTGTCGCGCGGGCCCGCGGTGCCGGCCGGATCGGCGGCCAGGGTGGTCGCGACGTCCAGGTGCCCGTTCATCGCGCGGCCCAGCACGGCGGCGGCTCGGCCGGCCACCAGCACACTGGCCGCGCCACCCGGGCGCAGCGCGGTGGCCAGCGCGGTCACCACCGGCGTCGGGTCGTCGACCACCTCCAGGACGGCGTGGCAGAGCACCAGGTCGACGCCGGCCGGCTCGACCAGCCCGGCGAGGGCGTCACCGTCGCCCTGCACGGCGGCGATCCGGTCGGCCACCCCGGCCTCGGCGGCGCGGCGGGTGAGCGCGGCGAGCGCGTCGGGGCTGGCGTCGACGACGGTGACCCGATGCCCGGCGCGGGCCAGCGGAACGGCGAAACCGCCGGTGCCGCCGCCCACGTCCAGCACGGTGAGCTCGGCGTCGCCGCGCCGGTCCAGCTCGGCGCGGAGCACCGACCAGATCACAGCGGTGCGGGGTGTCAGCGGCGGCTCGGCGAACCGGCCTCGGGTGTGCTCCACCCGGTCGAGCCTAGTCACCCGGTCAGCCCTTGCGGCCGGTGGTGGCGATGCCCTCCACGAAGTGCCGCTGTGCCAGGAAGAACAGAATGATCATCGGGAGGGTGGCCAGGACGCTGCCGGCGAGCACGACCTCCCACTGTTGCTCACCGCCGTAACCGAACCGGTCCAGCACCACCTTGAGGCCCCGCGGCAGGGTGTACAGCTGCTCGTTGCGCAGGTAGATGAGCGGCTTGAGCAGATCCGTCCAGCTGGCCTTGAACTCGAAGACGAAGGCGACCAGCAGCGCCGGCCGGATCAGCGGAAAGGCCAGTTTCCAGAACAGCTGCGGGTAGCTCGCCCCGTCCATCCGGGCGGCCTCGAAGTATTCCCGGGGCAGCGAGAGCAGGAACTGTCGCAGCAGGAAGATGTAGAAGGCCGAGCCGAACAGGTTGCCGGCCCAGAGCGGCACCTGGGTGTCGGTCAACCCCAGGTTCGACCAGATCAGGTACGTGGGAATCATGGTGACCGCGAACGGCAACATCATCGTCGCCAGCACCAGCCCGAAGAGCAGGTTGCGGCCGGGGAACCGGAAGTAGGCGAAGCCGAACGCCACCCAGGCGCTGGAGAGCGTCACCGCGGCGGCGGCGGCCACCCCGACCAGCACACTGTTGCCGAACCAGGTCAGCATCGGCACGGCCTGCCACGCCTCGGCGTAGTTCTCCGGGGCGAACGGGGTGGGCAGGAAGCCGGGGGCGAAGACGTACTCGCGGGGGCGTAACGAGGCGCTGACCAGCCAGACGAACGGCAGCATGAAGAGCACAGCGGCGCCGACCAGCGCCGCCACGAACAACACCCGATGCCAGATCGGCCGGCCGGCCGGCTCGGCGGGCGGGCGGCGCGCCGCCGACCGGCCCGGCTGGAGGCCGGGTACCGGTGCGGCGGCGCCCCGTTCGACGGCGGTCGTCACGACTGGTCCCCGGCTGCTGGATCCTCCTCCGCCCGGGACCGTCGGGCGTTGGCCACCGGACCATCGGTGATCTGGTACTCGCGCGGCTCAAGGTGCTGCTCGGGTACCCAACCGTTGGTCAGTCGGGTCCGTCGCGCGTTGGCCACGCCGTTGTGGCCCATCATGCCCGTCACTTGTCTTCTCCCTCGTAGTACACGAACCGGTTGCTGAGTTTCACCTGTATCAGAGTGATGATCAAGATGATCGCGAAAAGCAGCCACGCCATCGCCGAGGCGAAGCCCATGTGCAGGAACTGGAACGCCTCCTGGAACAGGTGGATGACGTAGAAACTGGCCGCGTCGCTGTTGAACGTGTTCTGGGTCTCCCTGTTACCGAAGTACATGGTGTAGACCTCGGTGAACATCTGCAGCGACGCGATCGTGTTGACGATCAACGTGAAGAACAGCGCGCCCGAGATCATCGGCAGGGTGACCGAACGGAACCGGGCCCAGGGGCCGGCGCCGTCGATGGCCGCCGCCTCGTACAGGTCGCGGGGCACGTTCTGCAACGCGGCCAGATAGATGATCACAGTGGAGCCGAGGCTCCACAGGCTCATCAGGATGATGCCGGGCATCACCCAGTGCGGGTCGGTGGTCCAACTCGGACCCGCGATCCCGACCAGGCCCAGAGCGCGGTTGATCAGGCCGTCCTGGGTGTTGAGCAGCAGCAGGAACAGGATCCCGACCGCCACCGCCGGGGTCATCACCGGCAGGTAGAAGACCGTCCGGAAGAAGCCCTGCAACCGGCCGACCCGCTTGAGCAGCAGCGCCAGCCCCAGGGAGATGGCCATCACCAGCGGGACGTGCAGCGCCGTGTAGTAGATCGTGTTGCCGAGACTGCGGGCCACCGCCGGGTCGCTCATCAGCTGCCGGTAGTTGTCCAGCCCGGTGTACTCCGGTGGGTTGATCACGTCGTACTCGGTGAAGCTCAACCAGAGGCTGGCGAGCATCGGCCCGGCGTAGAAGATCAGAAACCCGATGATCCAGGGCGCCAGGAAGAGGTACGCCCAGCGGGCCTCCCGCCGGGCCAGCGGCGTACGGTGCCGCCGGCCCGGGACGGGAGGGGTGACGGTGGCCATCGTGGGGGCTACTTCGCGGCCTTGTCGAGCGCCGAGGTGGCCTCCCGCTGGGCTCGCTGCAACGCCTGCGCCGGCTGTTCCTGGCCGGCCAGGACCCGGTTCACCGCGTCGTAGTACGCCTTGTCGAACTCGGCGCCGGCCGGCGAGGCGGGCAGCGCGAACGCGGCGTCCTGCACCGAACGGATGGTCGCCACCGCGTCGTCGAAACGCTTGTTGCCGGTCGGCTGGTACAGCTCGTCGAAGATCTTCTTGTCGGCCTCGGCGTTGGCGGTGTAGACGCCGGTGAACGGCTGGCCGGCGGCCTTGCGAGCATCCACCCGGGCCTTCGCGGCGGCCAGCCAGGTGTCGGTGGCGGTCATCTTCTTGACGAACGCGCACGCCGCGTCCGGGTTCTTCGCGCCCTTGGTGATCACCCAGGCCTGCCCGGCGGACTGGGTCAGCGGCTTGCCCTGCCGGTCCACGAACGGCTTGACCACCAACTCGACGTTCGGGGAGTTCTTGGCGGCCTGGTTGAGGAACCACTCCTCCATGGGCCACGCCACGATCTGGTTCTTGGACAGCGGGTTCTGGGCGCCGAAGAAGTCGAAGGTGTCCCGGAACGACTTGAAGGCGCCCCAACCACCCTGCTGCTGAATCAGGTTGACCCCGGTGGTCAACGCCTCGATGACCTTGGGATCGTCCAGCTTGGCGGCGCGACCGTCGGCGGAGAGCATGTCGACGCCGTTGGCCTTGGCCCACATCGGCAGGAACTCGGGGATCTTCGGGTCGATGCCGATCCGGCCGAGCCGACCACCGGAGACCGAGGCCAGCTTGGCGTTGAGCGCGGGCAACGCGGCCCAGTCGGCCAGGTTGACCTGGTCGGCGGTGAGTCCGGCCTTCTTGAGCAGCCCCTCGTTGAGGTAGACCACCCGGACGGTGGAGAACTCCGGGATGCCGTAGACGGTGCCGTCCAGGGTGACCTGCTCACGGGCGGCCGGGCGGTACTGCCCCAGGTCGATGTCCTGCTTGTCGACGCACTGGGTCAGCGGCTGGATGGCGCCCCGCTTGGCGTACGTGCCGATCAGCTTGCGGTCCATGTAGACCAGGTCCGGCGGATTTCCGGAGGCGACCGCGGAGAGGAACTGCTGCTCGTCGAACGCGCCCTCGGTGACCTTCAGCTCGACGTCCGGGTTGTCCCGCTTGAACGCCTCGATGCGGGTGGTGGCGATCTCGTCGGAGAAGCCGAAACCCATGGTGCTGAGCGCACCCTTGGTGGCGGTGCCCCCGCCCCCCTCGTCGTTACCGCCGCCACCGACTCCTCCACAGCCGGCGAGTGCCAGGGTGAGTACCCCGGCGAACGCGGTCGTCCGCAGCTTCCCTGACATGAGGCCCTCCCGAACAGATCCGGGCTACCTTGCCCGCGACCTGCACTTCTCCTCGAACGGTGGGGTTCAAACGTGGGAATCCGACGATTAGCGAAAGTCACGGGACGCGGGGCTGACCGGCGGCTCAATGGCGTCCAGCCGGTCGGCGACCAGGTTGGTCACCCCCTCGTGCCGCTGCAACCGCCCCCGGACCACCAGCGCGGCGCTGGTCCGCGCCACCCGCCGGTAGCGCTGCCACAACCCGGGCGAACAGGTGACGTTGAGCATCCCCGTCTCGTCCTCCAGGTTGAGGAAGGTGACCCCGCCCGCGGTCGCCGGGCGTTGCCGATGGGTGACGATGCCACCGACCCGGATCCGCTGCCCCGGCTCCACCCGACCGAGCCGGGCGATCGGCACCGCGCCGAGCACGTCGAGCTGACCGCGGATGAACCGGGCGGGGTGGCTCTCCGGCGACAATCCGGTGGCCCACACGTCGGCGACCAGCCGGTCCACCGCCTCCATCCCGGGCAGCGTGGGCGCCGCCGCTCCGGTCACCGTGCCGGGCAGCCGACCCGGCCGGTCCTGGGCCGCCGCACCGGCGGCCCACAGCGCCTGCCGCCGGGTCAGCCCGAAACAGGCGAAGGCGTCCGCGGTGGCCAACGCCTCCAACTGCGCGGCGGTGAGACCGAGCCGCCGGGCCACATCCGGCATGTCCCGGTACGGCCCACCGGCGACCCGTTCGGCCTCGATCCGTTCGGCCACGTCGGCACCGAGGGTCCGCACACTGGACAGGCCGAGCCGGACGGCAGGGCCGCCCAGCCCCCAGGCGTGCGGCGGCTCCCCCGGCCCGCTGCCCCACCGGGTCTCCGGGGTCGACTCCAGCACCGCCAGTGCCCCGCTGGCGTTGATGTCCGGACGACGGACCTCCACCCCGTGCCGGCGGGCGTCGTCGACCAGGGTCTGCGGCGAGTAGAAACCCATCGGCTGGGCGTTGAGCAGCGCGGCCAGGAACGGCGCCGGGTGGTAACGCTTGAGCCAGGAACTGGCGTAGACCAGGTAGGCGAAGCTCATCGCGTGGCTCTCCGGGAAGCCGTAGCTGGCGAACGCGGTGAGCTTGCGGTAGACGTCGTCGGCCAGCTCACCGGTGATGCCCCGCTCGGCCATCCCGGCGTAGAGCCGGTCGGCGATCCGGGTCATCCGTTCGACCGACCGTTTGGCGCCCATCGCCCGGCGCAACTGGTCGGCCTCGGCCGCGTCGAAGCCGGCCAGGTCGATGGCGAGCTGCATCAGCTGTTCCTGGAACAACGGCACACCCAGGGTCTTCTCCAGGGCGTTGCGCATCAACGGGTGCGCGAAGGTCACCGGCTCCTGGCCGTTCTTGCGGCGGATGAACGGGTGCACCGAACCGCCCTGGATCGGGCCGGGGCGGATCAGCGCCACCTCGACCACGAGGTCGTAGAACTCGCGGGGCTTGAGCCGGGGCAGGGTGGCCATCTGGGCCCGGCTCTCCACCTGGAACACCCCGACCGAGTCGGCCCGACAGAGCATGTCGTAGACCTCCGGGTCGTCCAGGGTCATGTCGCCCAGGTCGAGCCGGGACCCGATCATGTCGTAGCCGTAGTGCAGGGCGGAGAGCATGCCCAAGCCGAGCAGGTCGAACTTGACCAGGCCCACCGCGGCGCAGTCGTCCTTGTCCCATTGCAGGACGCTGCGCCCGGGCATCCGCCCCCACTCCACCGGGCAGACCTCGATCACCGGCCGGTCGCAGATCACCATGCCGCCGGAGTGAATGCCCAGGTGCCGCGGGAACGTCTGCAGCTCGTTGGCGTACTCCACCACCTGCTCGGGGATGTTTTCGACATCGACCGTGGCGACCGAGCCCCACCTGTCGATCTGCTTGCTCCAGGCGTCCTGCTGCCCCGGCGAGTAGCCGAAGGCCTTGGCCACGTCCCGC
Source organism: Micromonospora sp. NPDC127501 (assembly GCF_040302185.1). NCBI lineage: Bacteria > Bacillati > Actinomycetota > Actinomycetes > Micromonosporales > Micromonosporaceae > Micromonospora > Micromonospora sp. NPDC127501. The sequence goes on from NZ_JBEORJ010000009.1 coordinate 176,828, forward strand.
ACTGCCGACCGGGGCCGGTAGGAGATGACGTTGGCGACCTGGGCGGCGTGCTCCCGGCCGTAACGGGTGTAGACGTGCTGGATCACCTCCTCCCGGCGGTCGGACTCGATGTCCACGTCGATGTCGGGTGGGCCGTCCCGTTCCGGGGCGAGGAACCGCTCGAAGAGCAGTTGGTGCCGGACCGCGTCCACATTGGTGATCCGCAACGCGTAGCAGACCGCCGAGTTGGCCGCCGAACCCCGACCCTGGCAGTAGATGTCCTGGTCACGGCAGAACGTGACGATGTCGTAGACCACCAGGAAGTAGCCGGGGAAACCCAGCTCCTCGATCATGTTCAGTTCGTGGTCGAGTTGCGCGTACGCCGTCGGGTGCGCCTGCGGCGGCCCGTAGCGCTCGTGCGCCCCGTCAGCGGTCAGCTTCCGCAGCCAGCTCATCTCGGTGTGCCCCGGCGGCACCGGGTACGCCGGTAGCTGCGGCGCGACGAGTTGGAGGTCGAAGGCCAACTCGGCGCCGAACTCGGCGGCCCGCGCCACCGCACCCGGGTACGCGGCGAACCGGGCCGCCATCTCCGCGCCGCTGCGCAGGTGGGCGGTGGCAGCCGCCGGCAACCAGCCGTCGATCTCGTCCAGGCTGCGTCGGGCCCGGACCGCGGCGACGGTGGTGGCCAGTCGACGCCGGCCAGGGCTGGCGTAGTGCACGTTGTTGCTGGCCACCGTCGGCAACCCGGCCGCGGCGGCCAGCTCGGCGAGCGCGTCGTTACGGTCGGCGTCGATGGGATGGCCGTGGTCGGTCAGCTCCACGGCCACCGTCTCCGCGCCGAAGAGCGCGGTCAGCCGGTCCAACTCGCGGGCCGCCGCGTCCACCCCCTCGGTGAGCAGCGCCCCCGGCACGTGCCCCTTGCGGCAGCCGGTCAGCACCAGCACATGGTCACGCAGCTCGGCGGCGACCTCCTCCAGGTCCCCGTAATCCGGGCGGCCCTTCTCCCCGCCGCGTAGCTGGGCGCGGGCGATGGTGGTGGCCAGCCGGGCGTACCCCTCGTGGCCGTGCGCGAGCACCAGTAGGTGCGCGCCGTGCGGGTCGGGCTCACCGTTCTGCGGGCCGGGCAGGCCGAGGGACAGCTCCGCGCCGAAGATGGTCGGCAGGCCCAGCGTACGAGCCGCCTCGGCGAAGCGGACCACCCCGTAGAAGCCGTCGTGGTCGGTGACGGCGAGTGCGGTGAGCCCCAGCCGGGCCGCCTCCTCGGCCAGCTCCTCCGGGTGGCTGGCGCCGTCGAGGAAGCTGAAGTTGGTGTGCGCGTGCAGCTCCGCGTAGGGCACCACGCCGTCGGGGCGGGTCAGCTCCGGTGGCTGGTACTGCTCGCGACGGCGGCTCCAGGCCGGGGAGTCGCCGCCATCGGCGTCCACGGCGAGCGGGTCCACCACGTGCAGGTGCCGCTCCTCACGCGACCGCCCGCCGCCCGACCGGCCGGAGCCGCCGCTGGCCCGCCCGGAGAGCACCCGCTCCAGCTCCGACCAGGGCATCTTCGGGTTGTGGAAGCTCATCGAGCATCCGCCTCCGACCTGGTGAGCACCGGCTCAGTCATAGATCGCCTCCACCAACCACTGCCCGGCCTCCACGGCCAGCAGCAGGGCGGCACCGTCGGCCAGGCTGACCTGGAACCGGGCCCGGCGGCGGGCCTCGACCGGCGCCCACCACCGCTCGTCCACCGGCCACGGGCCGGCCCAGCCCACGATCTCCGCCGGCTGGCCGGTGCCGACCACCAGCCGGGCCGGTGGGGCGCTCACCGCCAACCGCGCGCTGATCACCACCGGCTCACCGGCGGCGTCGTGCACAGTCGCCGCGAGCGGACTGGGCAGCACCACCGCCGGCGCGGGCGCCGGCAGCCGGCCCGGCCACGGCGGAGCCCCGCCTCCACCCCGCCCGGTGGCCGGGTCGGCTCCGGCATCGGCCGGCGGGCCAGGACGGGCGGGAACGCGTTCGTCGCCCCACGGCACCAGCCGCACCTGGTCGGCCGGGGAGCGCCCGCCACCGAGCACCGCGGTGACCACCGCTTCCGGGCCGAGGATGCCCTGCACCCGGCTCAACGCCCGGTGCGCGCGTTCCCGCTCCTCGCCGGTCTCCCCCCAGAGACCGGCCTGTAGACCGGCCTGGGCGATCACCCCGTCCGGGATCAGTCGCAGCCGGATGATGCCGGCCGTCGGTCGGGCCGGTCGGGCGCCGGTGCGGCCGTTGCTGCCGGAGAGCCACCCGTCGAGCTGCCAGCGCACCCGGTCGGCGATGGCCGCGGCGGTGAGCAGGCCATCGTGCCGCCACACCCGGTGCAGCTCCTGCCCGTGCTCGGTGACCGCCTCGATGCCGAGCCGGGTGCAGGCCAGCCCGTGCCCGGCCAGCCGTTCGTGCAGCTGCTCAGCCAGCGCCCGGGCCACGAACGCCGCCGCGTCGACCCGGTCGATCGGCTCGTCGTGCTCCGCGGTCACCGTCAGGTCGGCCGGCGGCTGCCGGACGGCGAGTGGGCGGTGGTCCCGCCCGGCGGCGAGCCGGTGGGCCAGCGCACCGTCGAACCCGAACCGGGCCAGCACGTCACCGGCCGGCAGTGCGGCGAAGTCGCCGAGGGTGCGCACCCCCAGCCGGCGCAGCAGGTCGGCCAGCGCCGACCGGCCGAGCGCCTCGACCGGCAACCCGGCCAGGAACTCCGGTGTCCCGCCCGGTGCTACCACCCGGCCAGCGCGAGCGGCCAACCCGGCCGCGAACACCCCGTCGGCGATGCCGACCTGGCTCTCCACCAGGCACGACTGCGCCACATGCTCGATGATCCGCTCGGCGGCCGCCTCCTCGCCGCCGAGGTAACGGCCCGGCCCCCGGGCGGCCACCGCGCAGGCGCCCGGACGGACCACCTCGACCCCGGCGACCAGCTCCTCCACCGCCGCGACCACCGGCTCGAACGCCCGGGCGTCCCGGCCGGGGTCGTACTCCACGACGGTGAGCTGGGGGCAGCGCCCCTGCGCCTCCCGCTTGCGCAGCCCCCGACGCACCCCCTCGGCGCGGGCCCGCTCGGAGCAGGCGACCACCCGGTTGGCGTGCAGCACGGCGACCGGGCCGGTCGCCGGCACCCCGTCGACGATCTCGGCGGCGAGCACCGGCCAGTCCGGGCACCACAGCAGCAGCGTGCGTGCCGGCGCGCCGGTCACCCCCGACCGACCAGGGCGAGTGGCACGGCCGATCGACCCACGGGTGACGGCAGCGTACGAGGGATCACCCGGGTCAGCTCGTCACCCGGGAGCCAGACCTTGATCTCCTTGGGCCGGGCGGCCGCCCCGCGCCCGCGCGCCGAGACGGTGATCTCCCGGCGGCGCAACCGCCCCCGCCCCAGGCCGAGCCCCTCCCAGACTCCCCGGACCACCTGCAGTGTCACGTCCGCGCCGTCCCACCGGCCGTACGGGACGAGCACACTGCCGCGCTGCCGGGCCCGGGCGGCCAACCGGGTGGCGACCGAGGCGGAGACCGAGGCCGGCACTGTGGTGACCACGACGTCCACCCCGTCGATCAGCGCGGCGACCACTGTGGCCCACTCGGGGCCGGGGTTCGGCACCAGGGCCAGCCGGTCCAGGGCGATGCCCAGCTCAGCCGCCGCGCCCGCGCCGAACGTCGGCACCCCGACCACTGCGCACCACGAGCCGGCCCGGGACGCCTCGGCGAGCAGTGCCAGCATCAGCGAGGTGCCACCGCTGCGGCGGGGTTGGCCGGCGGCGACCGCTATGGTGCTGCCCCGGCGCAGGCCCCGGTTGGGCAGCAGACCGGTCAGCTCGGGCACCACCGGCAGCACGCGGTGGCCACCGACCGGGTCGGGTGCGCTCGCCGGGCGCACCAGATCGGCCAGCGCGGCGGAACCGACCACCATGCGGCCCGCCATTGGACCAACTCCCCCGTCGTTGCTGTGGATCAGATCAGGACCGGCACGCCGTGCCACCGGCCGCCCGGCTCCCCCCGCGGGGCGGCCGGTGGCACGGCGGGATCAGGCGGCGAGGCCGTCCAGGGCCGGTTGGTGGGCCACGCCGAGCGCGGTTTCCACCACCGTGACGAACTGTTCGGCAGCGCGGAGCAGGTCGTCGGCCTCCCGGGCGCTGACCACCCGGGGGATGCCGGCCTCGGCGGCGGCGCGCTTGCTGGCCCCCGCAGCGAAGAACCGGGACCACTCGTCGAGCTCCGGAGCGACGGCGCAGAGGAGGACCCAGACGCTGGTGATCCGGTTGCGTCGACTCGGCGCGGGTCGGGCTCGGGCGGCGAGCAGGGCCGCCGCCGCGCGCAGGGCGGCCAGGTGGGCAGCCGCGTAGCGCAGACCGTCAGGTCGGGTCTGGCCGGCCTCGACCAGCCCACGGCGGGCCAACGTGAGGAGCTGGGCGGGGGTGCGGTGCGGCAGCACGTGCGCCGGCACCGTCGGTGCCTGAGCCGGGTTGGTCGGCATGGATGTCTCTCCTCCACGTGGCCGAGACGTCACTGCGGCGGCTGATGCCGCCGACGAGACGCCGAGGTCGGGGTGGTGCGGAGGAAGACGCACCGGGTGTGGCCGGCCGGGTGTGGATGCTTCCCCACACCACACCCGGCCGGCGGACCGGCGGGTGCGTTGCCCGCCGCCCGGGGGTCGTGGGCGGCGGGCAACGCTCCTGCCTGTTGGGACCAGGCTCGCGACTGCCCGGAAACCCAGGTGCGGCCCGCGGAGCCGCACCGCCCGGAGGTGGCGCCGCGAAACGCCGCGCTCCGGCTGGTTGGAACGGGCGTTCGAGGCAATCGAACACTCGTTCTAACTGCTGCTGACAGTACACCTCCCCTCCGACGAAAATGCAACGTGTGACGCGCCGAGCGTGCCGGCCGGCTGAACCGGCCACCGGCGGACCGGGAAGAATGGCGGGATGCAGCCACACCCGAACGTACGGGCGGTGCAGGACGCGCTCACCGCCGCCGGCACGCTCGACGGCGCCGGTGAGCCCAGCATGGTCCGTCTGCTGCCCGACGCGGTGCACACCGCCGCGGCGGCCGCCGAGGCGCTCGACGTCGAGGTCGGCCAGATCGCCAACTCACTGATCTTCGACGCGGACGACACACCGCTGCTCGTCCTCACCTCCGGCGCGCACCGGGTCGACACCGCCGGCCTGGCGGCATCGCTCGGCGTCACCCGACTGCGCCGGGCCACCCCGGAGTTCGTCCGGGCCCACACCGGGCAGCCGATCGGCGGGGTCGCCCCACTCGGGCACCCGCACCCGCTGCGCACCCTGGTGGACACGGCGCTGGCGGCGTACCCGGAGATCTGGGCCGCGGGTGGCGTACCCCAGGCGGTCTTCCCGACCACCTACCCCGAGCTGTTGCGGGTCACCGCCGGCACCCCGGCCGAGGTGGCGTGAGCGAGCGAAGCGAGCGCACCAGCAGTCCCAGCAGCGACGCCGGCGTGGCCCCGGAGCTGGTCACGCTGCACGTGTGGCGGACCTCCCACGGCGCGCTACCCCGGGCGCTGACCCGGATGGCGGTGGACCCGCGCCGGTTGCGGGCCCTTCCCGGCGTTCGGTTCGGCAAGCTGCTGGGCACCGGGACCGGCACCGACTTCGGGCCACGGGACGCCGACCTGACCCGGTGGGCGGCGCTGACCGTCTGGGACTCTCCCGCCGCGGCGGGAGGCTTCGACGACTCGCCGGTCGCGCGGGCCTGGGCGCGCATCGCCCACGCCCAGGCGCGAATCGACCTACGCCCGCTGACCAGCCGGGGCGAGTGGTCCGGCCAGCGGCCGTTCGGCGACCCGTCGGGCGGTAGGGTCACCGGCCCGGTGCTGGCACTGACCCGGGCCCGGCTGCGGGCCCGCCGGGCGGCCACCTTCTGGCGGGCGATCCCGCCGGTGGCCGCCGCCCTGCGCGACGCGCCCGGACTGCTGGCCCGGTTCGGGGTCGGAGAGGCCCCGTTGGGTTGGCAGGGCACGGTGAGCGTGTGGCGCGACCCGACGGACCTGGTGGCGTTCGCGTACCGTCACCCGGAGCATCGGGCGGCGATCATGCGAACCCCCACTGCGGGCTGGTACGCCGAGGAGCTGTTCGCCCGGTTCGAGGTGCGCGACGTGGTCGGCGACCGGTCGGTGCTCGGATGGGTCGTCGACGGCGGCCCGGAAACGGTGAAGGGTGGACGGGCATGAGGTTGGTGCGCTGGACGCCGGACGATCTCGTCCGGCGGCTGGACGACGTGGTGGCCGTCTACGGCGAGGCGATGGGATACCGCACCGACCTGCTGGAGGCCCGGCGCGGTTACATCGCCACCCACGTCCGCCGGCCGGGTTTCCGGGCGGTCGCCAGCCTGACCAGCGAGGGGCACCTCGCCGGCTTCGGCTACGGCTACCTGGGCGCCTCCGGTCAGTGGTGGCACGACCAGGTGCACCGCGCGCTCGACGCCCCGACTCGTACGCGCTGGCTCACCCACTGCTTCGAGGTGGTCGAGCTGCACGTCCGGCCACCGGCGCAGGGGCACGGCCTGGGCGCCGGTCAGCTACGCGCGCTGCTCGGCATGGCGGAGGGCGACACCGTGCTGCTGTCCACCCCGGAGGCCGACGAGCAGACCTCGCGGGCCTGGCGGTTGTACCGACGGTTCGGCTTCGTCGACGTGTTGCGCGACTTCCACTTCCCCGGCGACGAGCGACCGTTCGGCGTACTCGGTCGGGATCTGCCGCTCGAGCCACCGGCGTCATGACCCGGCGGATCTCCTGGACGCTGCTCGCCGTCCTGGTGCTCGCCCAGATCTGCTACCCGCTCACCACCGGCGCCACCCGGGCCGGGCTCACCGTGGCCACCGTCGTCCTCGGTTGGCTGCTCTCGGTCGGCCACGCGCTGCTCAGCCGGGGCCCACGGGTGGCGGCGGCGCTGGTCGCGGTGGCCACCGGCGGCGGGTTCGCGATCGAGGCGATCGGGGTGGCCACCGGCGTGCCGTTCGGCAGCTACGACTACTCCGGAGAGCTGGGCCCCAAGCTGGCCGGCGTGCCGCTGATCATTCCGCTGGCCTGGACCTGGATGGCCTGGCCGGCCTGGCTGGCAGCGGTCCGACTGACCGGCGGCAGGGCCACGACGGCCGGCGGCGACACTGCGACAGCCGGCGGCAGCGGACCAGCGGCCGGCGGCAGCGGGTCGACGGCGGGTCGATGGGTGGGGCGGATCGCGCTGGCCACCGTGGGGCTGGCCGCCTGGGACCTCTTCCTCGACCCGCAGATGGTGGCCGAGGGCTACTGGGTCTGGCGCGACGCCACCCCGGCCCTGCCCGGCCTGGCCGGCATCCCGGTCAGCAACTACCTGGGCTGGCTGCTCTTCGCGGTGCTGATGATGAGCGCGCTGCGCCCGCTGGCCGGGCCGGCCGCCGAGCACACCGACCGGCGGGACCACCCGATGGTCGCGCTCTACCTGTGGACGTACTTCTCCAGCATCCTGGCCCACGCCGTCTTCCTCGACCTGCCCGCCTCGGCGCTCTGGGGCGCCGCCGGCATGTCGGTGACCGCCGTACCCCTGGCGGTGACCCTCCTGCGTGCCCGCCGGGGCGGTGACTCCGGTCGGGAGGCCCACCAGCCACACCGTCCCGGCGTCGACGCGACCCGATGACCGTCCTGCTCGCCCTGCTCATCGCCGTCGCCGCGTTGACCGGGCACACCTGGCTCAACGCCACCCGGTGGCTGCGCCGACCCACCGACCGGCCCGACGACGTCGACGAGCCGGTCACCGTGCTGCTGCCGCTGCGCGACGAGGCCACCCGGGTCACGCCCTGCCTGCGCGCCCTGCTGGCCCAGCGCGGCGTACCCGGGCTGCGCGTCGTGGTCCTCGACGACGGGTCCACCGACGGCACTGCCGACGTGGTCCGCGCGGCGGCCGGCGACGACCCCCGGGTCACGCTGCTCACCGGGGTCGCCCCACCGCCGGGCTGGCTGGGCAAGCCGCACGCCTGCTGGCAACTGGCCACCCGGGCCGACCCGGACGCCACAGCGCTGGTCTTCGTCGACGCAGACGTGGTGCTCGCCCCGCACGCCGTGGCCGCCGCCGTCACCGAGTTGCGCGCCGCCCGGGCGACGCTGCTGTCGCCGTACCCCCGGATCGTGGTGGCGACGGCCGGCGACCGGTTGGTGCAGCCGCTGTTGCAGTGGCTCTGGCTGACCTTCCTGCCGCTGCGCGCGATGGAGCGCTCGTCGCGGCCGTCACTGGCCGCGGCGGGCGGGCAGTTCCTGGTGGTGGACCGGGCCGGCTACACCGCCGCCGGCGGGCACGCCGCGGTCGCCGACAAGATCCTGGAGGACGTCGAGCTGGCCCGGGCGGTCAAGCGGGCCGGTGGGCGGATCGCCCTGGCCGACGGCTCCCGGCTGGCCACCTGCCTGATGTACGACGACTGGCCGCAACTGCGCGACGGGTACTCGAAGTCGCTCTGGGCGTCGTTCGGGCACCCGGGCGCGGCGGCGGCCGTGGTGGCGGCGCTGCTGCTGCTCTACACCGCACCACCGCTGATCGCGCTGACGGGTGCGGCGGCCGGCGCACCGAGGGTGGCCGCAGTCGGCCTTGCCGCGTACGTCCTCGGGGTGGCCGGACGGGTGCTCACCGCCCGCGCGACCGGTGGCCGGTGGTGGCCCGACGCGCTCGCACACCCCGTGTCGGTCGTGGTCCTCGGTTGGTTGACCCTGCGGTCGTACCATCTGCGAAAGCGACGCCGCCTGACCTGGCGGGGACGCCCGGTCAGCTAGGGAGGACGCGGCATGGCGCGGATCGTGGTCGTCGGCGCCGGGGTGGGTGGCCTCGCCACCGCCGCCCGGCTGGCCGCTACCGGGCACCAGGTGACCGTCTTCGAGCGGGCCGACACGGTCGGCGGCAAGCTCGGCCGGTACGTGCACGACACCCCGGCCGGGTCGTTCCACTTCGACACCGGGCCGAGCCTGCTCACCCTGCCCGACGTCTTCCACGACCTGTTCGAGGCGACCGGGGCGAAGCTCGACGAATACCTGGACCTCGTTCCGCTGGACCCGATCGTCCGGCACGTCTTTCCCGACGGTGGCCCGACCCTGGACTCGTGCGCCGACCCGGCGGAGTTCACCGCCCGGATCGGGGCCGCGTTCGGTGACCGGGCGGCAGCCGACTGGCAGCGACTGTGGCGCCGAGCGGCGCGGGTGTGGCAGGCCTCCTCACGGGACATCCTGCGTCGTACCGTCGATTCTCCCCGCGACCTCGCGTCGCTGGCCTGGCGCGTCGGCGACCTGTCCGCCATCGCCCCGGGTCGCAGTCTGCGCGGCCTGGGCCGCCGGCACCTGTCCGACCCGCGGCTGCGGATGATGCTGGACCGGTACGCCACCTACACCGGCGCCGACCCACGTCGGGCGCCGGCGGCGCTGGTCGCGGTCCCCTACGCCGAGCTGGCCTTCGGCGGCTGGTACCTGCGCGGTGGGCTGGGCACGCTCGCCGACGCGCTGCTGACCCGCTGCCTGGACCTCGGCGTGGTCGTACAGACCGACGCCACTGTCACCCGGATCGACGCCACCGGCGGCCGGGTGCACGGGGTACGCCTCGCCGGCGTCAGCACCCCGGTGCCCGCCGACGTGGTGGTGGCCAACGTGGACGCGCTCACCGTCTACCGTGACCTGCTGCCGCACCCGCGTCGGCTGGCCTCGCTGACCGACCGCAGCCTCGCCGGCTTCGTGCTGCTGCTCGGCGTCTCCGGCAGCACCGGACTGGCCCACCACAACGTCTTCTTCCCGGACGACTACGACGCCGAGTTCGACGCGGTCTTCGGTGACCCCGGGCGCGGCGTACGGGCCCGGCCGGCGGCCGACCCGGCCGTGTTCGTCACAGTGGCCGACGACCCGATGGTCCGCCCAGCCGGACACGAGGCGTGGTTCGTGCTGGTCAACGCCGCCCGACAGGGCACCGCGGCGGGTGCGGTCGACTGGCGACGCCCGGGGCTGGCCGACGCGTACGCCGACCGGATCCTGGACGTGCTGGCACGGCGCGGCGTGGACGTGCGCGACCGGCTGCTGTTCCGCGAGGTCCGCACCCCGGCCGACCTGGACGTGGCGACCGGCGCGCCAGGTGGCTCGATCTACGGCACCGCCGGTGGGCTGCTCCGCCCGGCGAACCGGGGCCCGGCGAACGGGCTGTGGCTGGTGGGTGGCTCCACCCACCCGGGTGGCGGGTTGCCGATGGTGACCCTCTCCGCGCAGATCGTCGCCGACGAGATCGGCCCCGCCTGGTAGACCCGGCCCGCTCCAGCCGGTGTCTGTCCCGGTGGGAGCCTGTTTCAGCCGGCGCCTGTTCGACCTGACGTCGGACTGGCCCGGTCAGTCCGCGTCGAGCAGGGCGCGGCGGATGCTGGAGAGCAGTTGCCCCAGGCCGAAACCGGCCAGCAGCACCCAGACCGCGGTCGCCATGGTGATGGTGCCGGCGGCCAGGTCCGGCTCGATCAGCCCGGCCAGCCCGGCGACCAGCAGGCCGGCCAGCGCCACGGAGACCCGGGTGGGGCGTTCGCCCACGGTCACCGCGCCGATCTCCCGCATGCCGGCGGCGACCGCCCTCGCCCGGACGTACTCGTGCAACCAGGACAGCGCGCCGCCCGCGACGACCAGCCCACCCGGCGCGCCCACCAGCCAGAACGCCAGCAGCCACGCCACCTCACCGAGCCGGTCGGCAACCGAGTCGTAGACGTAGCCGAGCCGGGTGGTGCGGCCGGTGGCGACCGCCACCGCACCGTCCACGCTGTCCGCCACGGCGGCGAGCAGCACGAACAGCGCGCCGAGGAACGGCCCGTCCCCCGGCCGGCCCACCAGCAACGGTACGCAGAAGCAGAGCAGCACCCCGGCCACGGTGACCGCGGTGGGGCTGACCCGCAGTCGACCCAGCACATATCCGACGTGGTACGCGAATCGCAGCCAGGCGCGCACCACCGGCGCCGCGACCCGAGGGTCGAACCCGCCGTGCAACCGCGCCCACGCAGTGGCGTACTGATCCCAGTTCAGCTGTGTGCCCACCACGGATCAACCGTCGTGCCGGGCAACAGGTGTCGCAGACGCGGCGTTCACACGCGGGCGCCGGCCTTCAGGTTCTGCCAGACCTCGCGGGTCGCGGTGGACCGGTTGAGGGTGATGAAGTGGATTCCCGGCACGCCCTCGTCCAGCAGCCGGCGGCACATCTCGCTGGCCTGCTCGATGCCGAGCCGGCGGACGGCGTCCGGGTCGTCGGCGACGCGTTCGAAGCGGGCCGCCAACGCCGGTGGAAACGGCGCACCGGACAGCTGCACGGACCGCTCGATGGTGCTGAACTGGGTCACCGGCATCACGCCGGCCAGGATCGGGGTGTCACAGCCGGCAGCGGCCACCCGGTCACGTAGTCGCAGGTAGTCGTCGGCGTCGAAGAACATCTGGGTGACCGCGAACTCCGCGCCGGCCCGACACTTGCGGACGAACTGGGCGGTGTCGCTGGCCACGTCGGGCGAGCGCGGGTGCTTGTACGGGAAGGCCGCCACGCCGACGCTGAAGTCACCGGCGTCGCGCACCAGCCGGACCAGGTCCTCGGCGTAGTCCACGCCCTCGGGGTGACGGATCCACTCACCGCCCGGGTTGCCCGGGGGGTCACCACGAACGGCCAGCACGTTGCGCACCCCCACCCCGGCGAGCCGGCCGACCACGTGCCGCAGCTCGGCGACGGAGTGGTTGACCGCGGTGAGGTGGGCCATCGGCAGCAGGGTGGTTTCGGTGGCGATCCGCTCGGTCACCGCCACGGTGGTGTCCCGGGTCGAGCCGCCGGCGCCGTACGTGATCGACACGAACGACGGGCGCAGCGACTCCAACTCGCGGATGGCCTGCCAGAGCAGCTGCTCCCCCGCCTCGGTCTTGGGCGGGAAGAACTCGAACGAGAAGGTCGGCTGGTGCTCACGGATGAGCTCCCCGATCGCCGGCTGCGGATTGGGGAGTGTCGAGGGAAGACCGAGCGCCACGACCCGACTCTAGCGGTCGATGGCACCAGGACCCAGGCCCTTCCCACCCCGACGGCCGGGCCGGCCCCCCCGCTTCCCGATCCGACGGGCGGGAAGGCGTCGTACCTCCGGGGTAGGAAGGGGTGGTGCGGGAGGGGCGGCGGGGGCGGCCCGGTGGCCCGCGCGGGGGTCAGCAACCGAGCGGTGCCGCTGGTCCCGCCCGTTCCGGGCGGGCCGGTCGGCGCCGCGCCGACGCCCGCCAGGAGGACAGATGATCCCGCCCGCACCGCCGCGTCCCGCGCAGCTCGGGCCGCTGCTGGCTCGCTGCCGACTCGACCGGGGCTGGAGCCAGCAGCGAGCCGCCGCCGAGTTGTGTGCCGCCGCGGGGGTGCCGACGCTGAGTCGGCACGAGGTTTCCCGGTGGGAACGACAGCGTCGCGTGCCGGGCGGGTTCTGGCTCGGCTGGCTCGCCGTCGTCCTGGACGTGCCGCTGGTGGTGCTCGCCGAGGCCGCCGCGGCCACCCGTCGGGCCGGCTCGGCACGGGCCACCGGGCCGGGCCGCGCCGCGGCGGCCGGCGCGCGACCGGCCGGGCGGACGGGTCCCGGCCGCACCGGCGGGACTACGCGTGGCGGTGAAGCACGAGCACGGACGACCGGCTAGCGTCGGGGCGTGACCCACGCTGCTCCCGTGTCCCCCGTCGACCGCGCCGGCCTGCGGCAGCGGGTCGACAAGGCTCTCACCGAGTTCCTGGCCGGCCAACGGGTCCGGCTCACCGCCGTGGACGACGCGCTGGGTCCGGTGGCCGAGGCGATCGAGGCGTTCGTGCTCGGCGGCGGCAAGCGGCTGCGCCCCGCGTTCGCGTACTGGGGGTTCCGGGGGGCCGGCGGGCTGGACGGCGACCAGGTGCTGACCGCCCTGGCCTCACTGGAGTTCGTCCAGGCCAGCGCCCTGATCCACGACGACCTGATGGACCGTTCCGACACCCGTCGCGGCGAGCCCGCGGTACACCGACGGTTCGCCACCCGGCACCGGGAGGCCGGCTGGGGCGGCGACCCGGACGGTTTCGGCGACGCCGCGGCCATCCTGCTCGGTGATCTGTGCCTGGTCTGGTCCGACGAGCTGCTGCACTCCGCCGGCCTGGACCTGTGGTCGTTGGCCCGGGCCCGGCCGGTCTTCGACGAGATGCGCACCGAGGTCACCATCGGGCAGTACCTCGACGTGCTGACACAGGTGACCGGGGACACCTCGGTGGAGCGGGCCAGCAAGGTTGCCCGGTACAAGTCCGCGAAGTACACCGTCGAGCGTCCGATGCTGCTCGGCGCCGCGCTGGCCGACGCGCCGGAGGACGTACGGACGGCCTACTCGGCGTACGGGCTGCCGCTGGGCGAGGCGTTCCAGCTCCGCGACGACGTGCTGGGGGTCTTCGGCGACCCGACGCTGACCGGCAAACCGGCCGGTGACGATCTACGCGAGGGCAAGCGCACCTACCTGGTGGCGGCGGCCGTGGAGGCCACCGACGACGCGGGCCGCGAGCTGCTGCTCGGCCGGCTCGGCGACCCGGAGCTGGACGAGCACGGGGTGGCCCGGCTCCGCGAGGTGATCTCGGGAAGCGGGGCGCTGGCCCGCACCGAACAGCGGATCGTGACACTCACCGACGCCGCCCTGGCCGCCCTGACCGCCGTCGACCTCGACACCGAGGCCCGCCAAGCCCTGGTAGACCTGGCCATAGCCGCAACCCGCCGATCCGACTAACCCCCCCACCCCCCAGGGTTGATCATGAGGTTGGCGAGTTTCGCCTCGGCGTGTCGCGCCGCCAACCTCATGATCAACGCGAGGAGGGGGGAGGCCCCGGGGGCGGGGACAGGGGGTTAGAAGCCTTGGGCTTGGGCTCGGCGTTTCACCTCGCGGGCCTGGTCGCCGGAGAGGGCGGCGGCTGGGGTGGCGCCGGGGAGGGTGTCGTCCGGCTCGTAGAGCCAGCGCAGGACGGCCTCGTCGTCGTAGCCGTTGTCGGCGAGCAGATTGAGCACGCCGGGCAGGTGCTTGAGCACGGTCTGGTTGGCAACCAGGTCCGCTGGGATCCGGCGGACGCCGTCACGGCGGACCGCCAGCAACTCCCGGTCACGGATCATCTGGTGCACCTTGCTGATCGACACGTCGAGGCGTTCGGCCACGTCGGGCAGGGTCAACCAGTCGGCCGGGTCGGTGGGGCCGGCGAGCTCCAGGCCGGGCGCGGCCTGGTCGGGTACGGGTTCGGTCACCCGACCACCCTGCCACGTTGCCGCCGCGACGAGCCACCGGCACCCCGGGAGGCCCACCTGCGTCCTCTTCCCTGATCGCCGCTGACCAGCGAACAAGGGGCCGGGAACGCGGCGGGACGGACCGGTTCGGCGTACCGCTGTAGCATCCTGTTCATCCTTCACCCCCTGGACACATAGACTGCCTGCCGATGGACACTCAGGTCGCCGACACGTTGCTGGGCTCGCTGATCGACGGGCGCTACCGCATCCGCGGTCGCGTGGCCCGTGGTGGCATGGCGACCGTGTACACCGCCACCGACGAACGCCTAGAGCGCACCGTCGCTGTCAAGATCATTCACCCGACCCAGGCGAGCGAGGCACGGGCCCGGATCGCCAACTTCGTGGCCCGGTTCACCGACGAGGCGAAGACCATCGCCCGGCTGACCCACCCGAACGTGGTGGCGGTCTACGACCAGGGCACGCACGCCGGCCTGCCGTACCTGGTGATGGAGTACGTCCGTGGCCGCACGCTGCGTGACGTGCTGGCCGAGCGACGCCGGCTCAACCCGGACGAGGCGCTGGCCATCGCCGAGCAGATGCTCGCGGCGATCGCCGCCGCGCACCGGGCCGGTCTCGTGCACCGCGACGTCAAACCGGAGAACGTGCTGGTCGCGGAGGCGCCGACCGGTGGCGTCGCCAACCTGGTCGACAGCGTCGTGAAGGTGGCCGACTTCGGGCTGGCCCGGGCGGTCGAGGCGAGCGCCGACGAGGAGCAGGGCAACCAGCTGATGGCCACCGTGGCGTACGTCGCCCCGGAACTGGTCACCGAGGGCCGCGCCGATCCGCGCACCGACGTCTACTCGGCCGGCATCGTGCTGTTCGAGATGCTCACCGGCCGGGTGCCGTACGACGGGGACCGCCCGGTGGACGTCGCCTGGCAGCACGTCGACCGGGACGTGCCGGCGCCCTCGACGCTGGTGCCGGGCCTGCCGTCGGTCCTCGACGACCTGGTGCAGCGGGCCACCCGGCGTGATCCGGAAGCGCGGCCCGCAGACGCCGGCGCGTTGTTGGCCGAGGTGCAGGTGGCCCGGGATCGTCTGGGCGACGCCAACAGCCACACCGCCGTACTCCGCCCGGTCAGTGACGCACCGTCGCTCTCCCAGCCGACCATGATGGTCGCGACGGTCCAGCCGCCCAACCGCCCGTCGTGGGCACGACTGCCCGAGGGCGCCAGCAGCCAGGGGCCGGGGCGACGTCGGGCCGCCCCGGAGCCGGCGGAGGGCCTGGGCGCCCGGCTCGCCGCGCTGCGCAGCACGGTGCTGAGCAACCCCCGTGGCCGGCTGGCCGTCGCGGCCGTGGTCGTGACGCTGGGCCTGGTGGCCGCGCTCGGGGGTTGGTGGTTCGGCGTCGGCCGCTACACGGACGCTCCGCAACTGGTGAGCCTGAGCAAGGCCGAGGCGCAGGCACAGGCCGACCGCACCGGGCTTCTCGTCAAGTACGCTGAGCCGCGCTTCGACGAGAAAGCTCCGAAGGACAGCGTGCTGGAGCAGAGCCCGGCGTCCGCTGCCAAGATCGTCAAGGGTGGCACGATCACCCTGACCCTCTCCCTCGGCCCGGAGCGTTTCCCCGTACCGGACGTGATCGGCAAGGAGTTCGAGCTCGCCGAGGCGGACCTGGTCAACGTGAAGCTGGTGGTGGCCAAGGGCACCCCCCGTTACGACGACAGCCTGCCGGCCGGGGTCGTGGTGGACAGCTCCCCCAAGGTGGGCACCGAGGTCAAACCAGGTGCGAAGATCACCCTCATCCTGAGCCGGGGCAGGGCGCCGGTGACGGTGCCGAACCTGGTCGGCAAGAGCCTGACCGACGCCCGGACGGCCCTGGCCCAGCTCAACCTGGTGCTGAAGGAGACCTACAAGGACTCCGACAAGCCGAGGGACGAGATCCTCGGCCAGAGCCCGGCCGATGGCGCCGGCGTGGAGAAGGGCACCGAGGTCAAGCTGGACGTCAGCAAGGGGCCACCGCTGGTCGCCATGCCGCGGGTGATCGACCTGCCATGCCAGCAGGCCAAGCAGGCGTTGGAGGGTCAGGGCTTCCCGGTGACGATGGCGATCAACCCGAACGCCGTGGTCCGGCTCCAGCTCCCGGGCGAAAATTCGCAGGTGGCACCCGGCACCCCGGTCACACTGACGTGCTTCTGATGCCGACGGTCTCCTCGCGGCCGGTGGGCACGCACACTCCGACCTCGGGCGGGCTGGCGAAGGCTGCCCTGCCGTACGCCGACGCGACCGGTGCGCAGGTGGTGCAGGTCTACGTCTCCAACTCGCGAGGCTGGGCACTGCCCAACGGCGACCCGGTGCAGGACGCCCTGTTCCGCGACGGTTGCGCCGAGCGGGGCATTCCCGCGTTCATCCACGCCGCGCTGCTGGTCAACCTCGGCTCGCCCACCCCGGCAACTGTCGAGAAGTCGGGCGAGACGCTGGCGCACGCGCTGCGCAGGGGCGTGGCGATCGGCGCGCGGGGGGTGGTGTTCCACGCGGGCAGTTCGGTGGACGAGGGGCACGCCGAGGCGGCGATGCGACAGGTCCGCGAGGTGTTGCTGCCGCTGCTCGACTGGGCTGCCGACGCTGGCGGGCCGATGTTGCTGGTCGAGCCGAGCGCCGGCGGCGGCCGGTCACTGGCCTCCCGGGTGGAGCAGCTCGGGCCCTACCTGGACGCGGTGGACGGGCACCCCATGCTCGGGGTCTGCTTCGACACCTGCCACGCCTGGGCGGCCGGCCACGACCTGGCGGCCGAGGGCGGCATGACGGCGACCCTGGACACCCTGGTGGCCACTGTCGGCGCGGACCGGCTGCGGCTGGTCCACGCCAACGACTCGAAGGATCTGTGCGGCTCCACCCGGGATCGGCACGAGAACATCGGCAAGGGCAGCATCGGCGAGCCCGCCTTCGCCGAGCTGATGGCGCACCCGGCGACCGCTGGCGTCCCGATCGTCGTGGAAACCCCGAGCGAGAAGCACGTGGGCCACGCCGCCGACATCGCCACCCTCAGCCGCCTGTCCCACCCCTGACCCCCACCTTGGTGATCAAGAGGTTTGCGTCACCCGGCGACCGGAATCTGACGCGAACCTCTTGATCACCGAGGTGAACGGCGGGTGGGGGCGGGTGGGCGGGGTGGGGTGGGGTTCAGGCTGCGGCGAGGATGCGGGGTAGGGCTGCCAGGGCGCGGTCGATGTCCGCGTCACTGAGGCCCAGGTGGGTGACCAGGCGGGCGGTACGGGGGCCGAGCACCGAGATCAGTACGCCCTCGGCCCGCGCCGCGGCGGCCAGGGCCCGGGCGTCCAGGGTGTGCTTGGTGAGGTCCAGCGCGACCAGGTTGGTACGGACCGTGGTGGCCAGCACACCGAACGGCGCGACGGCCTCGGCGAGCCGGGCCGCCTTCGCGTGGTCGTCGGCCAACCGGTCGATGTGCTGCGCGAGCGCGTACCGACCGGCGGCGGCGAGAATGCCGGCCTGGCGCATGCCCCCGCCCATCCGCTTGCGGATCAGCCGGGCACGCTCGATCTTCTCCGCGCTGCCCACCACCAGCGAACCGACCGGCGCGCCGAGGCCCTTGGAGAGGCACACCGACAGCGTGTCGAAGAGCCGGCCGTACTCGATCAGCGGCACCTGGTCGGCGACGTGCGCGTGCCAGATCCGGGCGCCGTCACAGTGCAGCGCGACGCCCGCCTCGTCAGCGACCCCGCGCAGATCCCGCAGGGTCGCCAGCGGAATCACCCCGCCGCCGCCCCGATTGTGGGTCTGCTCGACGGCGATCGCGCGGGTGGGAACGGCGAAGTAACCGTCCGGCCGGATCATCCCGGCCACCACCTCCGGGTCGATGTCCGCGCCCACCGCGGGCCAGGTCCGCGAGGAGATCCCGCCGTACGCGGCGGCGGCGCCGATCTCGTACGTGACCACGTGCGCGTCGGCGTCGCAGAGCAACTCCTCGGCGGGCGACACCAGCAGTTGCAGGGCGATCTGGTTCGCCATCGAACCACTCGGGGCGAACAGCGCCGCCTCGTGCCCGAACAACGCGGCGACCTCGGCCTCCAGCGCGTTGACGCTCGGGTCCTCGCCGTAGACGTCGTCACCGACCTCAGCGGCGGCCATCGCCTCCCGCATCCCGGCGGTGGGTCGGGTCACCGTGTCGGACCGCAGGTCCACGAACAGATCAGGCACTGTCATCCTCTCAACTGCCGACTGCGGGCTGACACGCTCACCCTCGCGTCAACCATGGTCGTCCTCTGACTTGCCGGCTGCGGGCTCGCAAGCTCAGCCACGCAGCATTTCCGCTACGAGGAAGGCCAACTCCAACGACTGCTGGGTGTTCAGTCGCGGGTCGCAGGCGGTCTCGTACCGGTCGGGCAGGTCGAGATCCTCGATCCCCTGGGCGCCGCCGAGGCACTCGGTGACGTCCTCGCCGGTCAACTCGACGTGCAGGCCGCCGGGGTGGGTGTCCAGCCCCCGGTGCACCTCGAAGTAGCCGAGCACCTCGTCGACGATGCGGTCGAAGTGCCGGGTCTTGTAGCCGTTGGACGATTCGTGCGTATTGCCGTGCATCGGGTCGCACTGCCAGACCACCTTGGCCCCGGCGGCGGTGACCTTGGCGACGATCGGCGGCAGCGCGTCGCGTACCCGGTGGTTGCCCATCCGGCTGATCAGGGTGAGCCGCCCGGGGATGTTGTCCGGGTTGAGCTTCTCGCACAACTCGATCGCCTCGTCCGGGGAGGTGGTCGGGCCGAGCTTGACCCCGATCGGGTTGGCGATCCGGGAGATGAAGTCGATGTGCGCCCCGCTGATCTGCCGGGTGCGCTCGCCGATCCAGAGGAAGTGCCCGGACAGCCCGTACGCCCGACGGTCGGAGACCCGGGTGAGCGCCCGGTCGTACTCCAGGGCCAGGGCCTCGTGGGAGCAGTAGAGCGTGACGGTGCGCAGCGCCTCGTCGTCGGTCATGCCGCAGGCCCGGATGAAGGCCAGCGCCCGGTCGATCTCCCGGGCGATCGCCTCGTAACGCTCCCCCGCCGGGGAGTTCTTCACGAAGCCCTTGTTCCAGTCGTGCACGGCGTGCAGGTCGGCGAGCCCGCCGGCGAGGTACGCCCGGAGCATGTTCATCGCGGCCGCCGAGTTCGCGTACGCGCGGATCATGCGCTGCGGGTCGGCGACCCGGGCGGCCGGGTCGGCCTCCAGCGAGTTGATCATGTCGCCGCGGTACGCGGGCAGCCCGCGCGCGTCGGTCGGCAGCGAGCGGGGCTTGGTGTACTGCCCGGCGACCCGGGCGACCTTGACCACCGGCAGCGACGCGCCGTAGGTGAGCACGATCGCCATCTGGAGCAGGGTGCGGGCGTTGGCCAGCAGGTGGCTCTCGGTGTTGTCCACGAACGTCTCGGCGCAGTCACCACCCTGCAGCAGGAACGCCTTGCCCTCGCAGACCAGGGCGAGCTTCTGCCGGAGCTGGTCCACCTCGTAGGGCGCGACGACCGACGGCACGGTGTCGAGGACCTTGCAGACCGCGGCCACGGCGGCCGGGTCGGACCACGGCGGAACCTGCTCGCGGGGCAGCTCCCGCCATCGGTCCAGACCGAGCGCGGCGTCCTCGGCGGAGTCGATGGTCGGTCGGCTGGTCTGCAGGCCCGGGCTGCCCACCGCGGGATGGCTCAGCTGATGCCACTCATGGCGCATGACAGAAAGCGTACGGCGACGGTCGGGGTGACCGGGCGGCGAGGGGGACGGTTCCGGCAGATGGGAGATCAATCCGCCGAGCGCTGGTCAGATCACTCGGGCACGAAGACGCCGGTCGGCGACGGCGCAGCGGGCGCGGTGCCCGGCGCTTCGCCGGCGATGCACCAGTCGCTTCCGTCCCGGGTGACGGTGAAGACCAACGGCCGGATGACGGTGCGCTTGCCGACCGCGACCGAGACCGAGACGCGGACCTCCTGCCCGAGCGGACCGGACCGGATGTCCGTGATGGCCGCCTCCGGCACCTGGAAGTGGTCGGCGAAGTCACCGTTGGGGCCGGTGGCGCCCAGGTCGAAGCCGTCGTGCAGCAGAGCGCAGAGCTGGCTGCGGCCGGCGGCGACGTCCTTGGCCGCCATCGCGTCGAGGTACGCCTGCACGCGCTCGCGGGAGCGGGTGGCGGCCTCCTCGGCGGGGGCTCGGGCCGGCTTGGCGGCGGACTTCTCCTCGTCCTCGCCACCGATCCCGCAGCCGGCCAGGGCAACCGGCAGCAGCATCAGCCCGGCGGCGGTCGCCGCCAGCCTGCGGTGGGTCGGGCGCATGATCACCTCCGTCGGCGGTGAGATCGAGACGTGCCGAGCCGCGAGTCTGCCACATCCGGCTGACCGAGCCCAACGGCGGCGGCCCGGCCGACGCTGGGCGTCGACCGGGCCGCTGGGTCACGGGCGGGAAGGGACGGTGCGGGCCCCTTCCCGCCGTGTGGGTGGTGCGTCGGCCCTCGGCTCAGCCGAGACCGCCCTTGATGGCGCCGATGAGCTCGCCGTTGCTCGTGTCACCGGAGAGCTCCCAGAAGAACGCGCCACCGAGGCCCTGGTTGTTCGCGTACGTCATCTTGCCGTTGATGGTCGACGGGGTGTCGTAGCTCCACCAGTTGCTGCCGCACTTGGCGTACGCGGTGCCGGCGATCGTGCCGGTGGCCGGGCAGGTGTTCTTGAGGACCTTGTAGTCCTCGATGCCGGCCTCGTAGGTGCCCGGCGCCGCGCCGGTGGCGCTGCCACCCGGAGCGGCCTGGGTGACACCGGTCCAGCCCCGACCGTAGAAGCCGATGCCGAGCAGCAGCTTGTTGGCCGGGACGCCCTTGCTCTTGAGCTTCTGGATCGCCGCGTCGGAGTTGAAGCCCTGCTGCGGGATGCCGGTGTACGAGGTGAGCGGCGAGTGCGGTGCCGTCGGACCCTGGGCGGCGAAGGCGCCGAAGTAGTCGTAGGTCATCGGCATCAGCCAGTTGAGGTTGCCGATGGCGCCGGCGTAGTCGGTGGCGTCGATCTTGCCGCCATTGCTGCCGTCCGCGGTGATGGCGGCGGTGACCAGGGCGCTGGACCCGAACTTCGACCGCAACGCGCTGATCACGTTCTTGAACGCGTTCGGGCCGCTGCTGTCACAGCTCAGACCGCAGGCGTTGGGGTACTCCCAGTCGACGTCGATGCCGTCGAAGACGTCCGCCCAGCGCGGGTCCTCGACCAGGTTGTAGCAGCTCTCGGCGAACGCGGCCGGGTTCTGCGCGGCCTGGGTGAAGCCGCCGGACCAGGTCCAGCCACCGAACGACCAGATCACCTTGAGGTGCGGGTTCAGCTGCTTGAGCTTGCGCAGCTGGTTGAAGCTGCCGCGCAGCGGCTGGTCCCACGTGTCGGCGACGCCGTCCACGCTGTCCGCCGCGGTGTACGCCTTCTCGTAGTCGGCGTAGCTGTCACCGATGGCGCACCGACCGCCCGTGGTGTTGCCGAAGGCGTACAGGATGTGGGTCAGCTTGGCGGCCGACCCGCTGGTCTGGATGTTCTTGACGTGGTAGTTGCGCCCGTAGACGCCCCACTCGGCGAAGTAGCCGACGACCTTCTTGCCACCCGTGTTCGGCGGCGGTGTGGTGGGCGGTGGCGTGGTCGGCGGTGGCGTGGTGGGCGGGGTGGTGGTGGGTGGCGTCGTGGTCGGCGGGGTCGTGGTCGGCGGGGTGGTCCCGCCGCCGCACGCGGCACCGTTGATGGTGCAGTTCAGCGGTGCCTTGTAGGCGCCGCTGCCGTTGTAGCCCCAGCTGAACGAGGCGCCGGGGGCGATGCCGCCGGCCCAGCTCTTCTTGACCGCGACGTAGTGGTTGCCGCTGCTGGTGACGTCGGCGTCCCACGCGCTGCTGATGGTGGTGCCCGACGGCAGGTCGAACTCGATGCGCCAGGTGGTGACCGTGGCGCTGGAGCCGTTGGTGACGGTCACCCTCGTCTCGTGACCGGTCCCCCAGTCCTGCGCCTTGGTGAAGGTGGTGGTGACCGTGCCGGCGCCGAACGCGGTGGTGACCGGCACCGCTGCGACGGTCACGGCGACCACGGCACCGGCCCAGAGGGCCCGGCGGAGCGATCTTTTCATGAGGCGTCTCCCGAACTGTTAGGAAACTTTCCAAAAGAGATGGTGAGACGGTACTCACGCCGTCATCAGTTCGTCAAGATGCGCATGTTTCGATTTCTCCTGGTGCACGGAGTGCATACGCTGCGCCCACACCGGGCTGGCACCCGACGGGCGCGTAGCCTCGGCCCATGACCGTCTTCGACATCCCGATCGACGCCCTCAACGGCGGCCCCGCCGACCTGGCCCGCTACCGCGGCAAGGCGTTGCTGGTCGTCAACGTGGCCTCCCGCTGCGGCCTCACCCCGCAGTACGCGGGCCTCCAGACGCTCGCCGACTCCTACGCCGACCAGGGCCTCGTGGTGCTCGGGGTGCCGTGCAACCAGTTCGCCGGGCAGGAGCCGGGCAGCGCCGCCGAGATCAGCGACTTCTGCCAGGTCAACTACGGGGTCACCTTCCCGCTGACCGAGAAGGTCGACGTCAACGGCCCCGACCGGCACCCGCTCTACGCCGCGCTCGTGGACACCCCGGACGCCGACGGGCACACCGGTGACGTGCGCTGGAACTTCGAGAAGTTCCTGGTGGCCCCGGACGGCTCGGTCGCCGCCCGCTTCGCCCCCACTGTCGAGCCCGGCTCCGAGGACCTGCGCGCGGCCATCGAAAAGACCCTCCCCACGTCCTGACGCCCCCGGGCGCTCCACGGCGGCGCCTTGATCGCGCTCGACCATGGATCTAGTGGCCTCCCGGCTCTCGGATGCCGCTACATCCCGGATCGAGCGCGATCTTGCCGGGCCCGCGCCGCAGGACACCCGGCGGTGCAGCGCCCACCCCGGAGAGTGGCACGTCCCTGGAGAGCCGGTCGGCGACCAGCGTGGGCAGTACGTTGTGCTGGACGGGCTCGCGGCACCACCCCAGGCCTACGCCGGGACGGCGAAGGTCGCGAGCAGCCGGATCAGCCGCCCGGCGGCGGACAACCGAATAACCCACCAGCCTGGTCGGGAATGCGTCGCGGGTGGACGGAGTTGGGAACGAGCATGACAACTGTGGGACTGATCGGCAGTGGCAACATCGGCGGCACCGTGGCCAGGCTGGCCGTCGACGCCGGCTACGACGTGGTGCTGAGCAACTCGCGGGGCCCGGAGACCCTCACCGACCTGGTGGAGACCCTGGGCGAGCACGCCAGCGCCGGCACCACGCAGGACGCGGCGCAGGTCGGCGACCTGGTGGTGGTCAGCGTGCCGCTGAAGGCGTACCGGGCGGTGCCCGTGGAACCGCTGGCCGGCAAGGTCGTCATCGACACCAACAACTACTACCCGCAGCGCGATGGCACCTTCCCGGAGCTGGACTCCGGCGAGACCACCAGCAGCGAGTTGCTCCAGCGGCACCTGCCGGGCTCCCGGGTGGTCAAGGTCTTCAACAACATCTACTTCAAGGGCCTGGCCGCGCTCCCCCGGCCGACCGGCGCGGCCGACCGCAGCGCCCTCGCGATCGCCGGCGACGACGCCGCCGCGAAGGCCGAGGTGACCGCCTTCCTGGACCGGATCGGCTACGACACGGTGGACGTCGGCCCGCTGGCCGAGGGGTGGCGCTACCAGCCGGACACCCCGGCGTACGGCACGCTCTACTCCGCCAGCCCGACCGACTGGGAGCACCCGGCCCCGGGCGACGCCGCGAAGCTGCGCGCCGCCCTGGCCGCCGCCACCCGCTGAGCAACGCCAGCCGCCGTCCTCCCCACGATCGCCTACCGGGTGGTCGTGCGGAGGGCGGTGGCGAGTTCGTCGTCGTAGCTGGCGATCGGCTGCCCATCCGCGGCGTACGCGACGAGCCGACCGTGGGCCATCGTCGCCGACCGGAACGAGAAGGTACGCGAACCCGGGTACGCGGCGAGCAGCGGAATGGCCCGGGGTGCTCCACCCGGTGCGGAGTAGTACTCCAGGCGGGTCACCTGCGGGGAGACCACGCCGTTGACCCGAACCTTGGTCTTCTCGGCGCGGGTGCCGAAGGTGACCGGCGCGTCGGTGGCGTATTCCGCGCATTCGGCCGGACCACGGCAGACGAAGAAGTATCGCGGGTTGACCACGTCGTCGAGGGTGTACGCCTTGAAGGTGGGGTCGGCTCCGGCCGGCAGCGGCTGCACGGCGAAGAACGCGACCGCCACCGTGGCCGTGACGCCCACCCGCAGCCAGGCACGGCCGGCGGCCGGTCGTCTGCTCGTGCGCTGGGCGGCGACGGCGACACCGCCGAAGCCGACGAGGCACAGGAGGCACACCCCGACGGCACGGGCGTTCTCGAAGAGGAACTGCACCCCCGGTCGCGTCGAGACCGGGCTGAGCACCGCGCCCAACGAGACGACCATGGCGGCGAGCAGTGCCGCGCCGGCGGCCCGCTGGGTGACGCCGGACGCGCCGATCAGCAGCATCGCGGCGAGCACCGGCCACACCTGGTGGTGGGTCCAGGACACCGGGGACGCGGCCACGGTGGCGCAGCCGACGAGCACGGCGGCGTGCCCGGGACGGGCCTGCCGCGCCAGCTGCCGGGCCCGGAGCAGCGCCGCCACGCAGATCAGTGCCACCAGGGCGGCCCAGAGCACTGGCAGCGCCGTCTCCTCGACGCCGACGCGCAGCAACATGCCGTGCAGGGACTGGTTGCCCAACGAGGACAGATTGCCGATGCGGGAGGTCTGTCGCACTGTCTCGGTCCAGTAGGACCAACTCTCCCGGGGCAGCACGATCGCGGCGACCCCCGCGCAGGCCACGAACGCGACCGCCGACCGGCCGGCGTCACGGTAGCGCCCGACAGCGAGGAAATAGACCACGAACAGCAGCGGGGTGAGCTTGATCGCCGCGGCCACCCCGACCAGCGTCCCGCGCAGTCGGGGTGGGACGAAGCCCAGCCCGTCGAGCAGGGCCATCAACACGATGAAGATGCTGACCTGCCCGAAGCGTAGGTTGCTCTGCACCGGCGCGGAGAGCATCAGCACGGTGGCCGCAAGCGCCACGACGAGCGGGCGCCGGGAATGTCGGGTGGTCAGCGCGACACCCACCGACCCGGCGATGGCGACGACCGCCGCGCACGTCGCCACCAGCCAGATCCCCTGGAGTGCGCCCTCGCTGACGGCGGTGATCGGCCACAGCACGAGAGCGGCGAACGGCGGATAGGTGAACGGACCGCCGTTCTCCGCCACATATCCGTACAGCGGCTTGCCGGCGTGCAGGTCGGCCAGCGCACCGTAGTAGATGTGCAGGTCGGAGAGGCGATCCGGACGGCGTAGAACGAGCACACAGGACACCAGCGCGGCGACGACGAAGGCCGCCCACGCCAGCGCCACCCGGCGATCCCGCATCGCCCGAGAATAGGCGACCGTCCCGGTCCGTGTGGGTCCCGTGACGGCAGACTCGGGGCCTCGGGCGGGTCAGGTCAGCTCCACGTCTGCCCTCGGAAGAACGGGTGTCGCGGGTTGGGTGTCGATTCGTAGCCTCAGCGAATGGGAACGGTGAGCGGCCCGGCGTACGACGCCCACGCGGACTGGTACGAGGGCTTCATCTCCGGCGGCGGCGACTATCTGCGGCGGGTGCACGCGACGGTGGCGGACCTGCTCGGCGCGGGCGAGGGTCCCTGCCTCGACATCTGCTGCGGTACCGGCGCGCACGCCTCGGTGCCGGCGGGCCTGGGTTGGACGCCGGTGGGCGTGGACCTGTCCGGCGGGCAGTTGCGGCACGCGCGAGGACGGTTGCCGGTGGTCCGAGGTGACGCGGGTGCCCTGCCGGTCGCCGACGCGTCGCTGCCGGCCGCGATGTGCGTGCTGGCCAGCACCGACCTGCCCGACTACCCGGCCGTGCTGCGCGAGGTCGCCCGGGTGCTGCGCCCCGGCGGACGTTTCGTGCACGTGGGTGTGCACCCGTGTTTCGTGGGCGCGTTCGCCGACTGGAGTCAGCATCCGCGTGTCGTCGTCGACGCGCGGTACGCCGACCGGTCGCACAGCTTCGACAGTTGGAACGCCAGCGGCGTGCGGGTACGGGTGGGTGCCTGGCACCTCCCCCTCACCGATCTGATCAACGCGGCCGTGGTCGTCGGCCTGCGGCTGGTCCGGGTCGTCGAGGCGGGCCCGGGCGGAGTCCCCGACCTGTTCGGCCTCCTCGCCCTCCGCGATCGGTAACCACAGCTCACAGAAACATCGCTGTGGCAACTTGCGCCGCAGTCCTGTTCACGGGACCCTGTTCTCTGGGTTGCCGCCCGCTCACCGAACGTGTCCCCCGGAGGCGACATGCACACGCTCCGTACCGTGCCCCGCCGGCTGCTGGCCGGCTCCGGCGCGCTCCTGCTCGGCACCGCCCTCGCCACCGCCGCCGCGCCGGTCCCGGCGAACGCCGCGACCGGCGCGGACACCGTCGGATACGTCCGGCTCGCGCACCTGTCCCCGGACACCCCGGCGGTGGACGTCTACCTCGCCGCGCCGGGCGCGGCTAAGCCGCAGGTCTTCCCCGGGGTCGGTTACGGCGTGGTCTCCGACTACCTCGAACTCGCCCCGGGCCGGTACGCGGTGGCCATGCGCGAGGCCGGCGCCCCCGCGAGCGACCCACCGGTGCTCACCACCGAGGTCGCGGTGACCAGCGGCGACGCCTTCACGGTGGCCGGTGTCGGCCGGCACGCCGACCTCGGCCTGCGGGTGCTCAACGACGATCTCAGCGCCCCCACCGACGGCCGCGCCAAGGTGCGGGTCATCCAGGCGTCGGTGCGGACCCCGGTGCTCGACGTGGCCGCCGCCGACGGTCCGATGATCGCCGACGCGGTGCAGTTCGCCACCACGACCGACTACCAGCAGGTCGAACCGGGCAGTTGGCGGCTGAAGCTGACGGGTGCCGGCGGGCCGAGCACCGACGCGGAGGTGCGGCTCACCGGCGGCGCTGTCTACTCACTGCTGGTGCTCGACGCGAAACAGGGCGGGCTCACCGCCGAGCTGCGCCGCGACGCCGAGGGCGGCACCGTCGTCCCGGCCGGCGGGGTGGACACCGGCGCAGGTGGCACCGCCGGGGCCGGGCTCGACGCGTACCCCCTGGTGGCCGGCGGTCTGGCCGCGGCGGCCGGCGCGGTCGCCCTGCTGCTCTGGCGTCGGCGGCGGCGCACCACCTGGTGAGCGCCGGCCCGGACCCGTCGATCCGGCGGCACCGTGACCGCCGGATACCGCTGGCCGCGCTGGTCGCGGCCGGCGCGGCGGTCTGCCTGGCCGCGGGCACCGGGGTCGGGCTGGCCACCACCGGCCCACCACCGCCGGTGGTGAGCTGGCACCCCGGCTGCGGCGACGACTGCCCGTCGATGGCCGCCGCGCCCACGCCACACGGTCCACCCACGCGGGTACGCGTACCGCGCATCGACGTCGACTCACCGCTCACCGTGCTGGGTCTGGACCGCACCGGCGCGTTGGTTCCGCCGACCGACTTCCACACCGCCGGCTGGTACGGCGGCGGCCCGGCCCCGGGCGACACCGGCCCGGCCGTACTCGCCGGGCACCTGGACTCACGACGCGGCCCGGCGGTGTTCGCCCGGCTCGGCGAGCTACGGCCCGGCGACCTGGTGGAGGTGTGGCGCGGCGGGCAGCGGTTGCCGTTCCGGGTGACCGGGTCGCTGCGTACCCGCAAGGAGCAGTTTCCGACTGCCGTGGTCTACGGCCCGACTCCCGGCGCGGAGCTGCGCCTGGTCACCTGCGGAGGCGACTTCGATCGGCGGCGGGGCCACTACCTCGACAACGTGGTGGTGTTCGCGGTGATCGAGGCCCCCGACCCGGTCCTGCCGACGTCCGCCGCAGGCTGAGTCAGAGGGGGCGGCGGCCGGCGAAGCCGCACTCGGCCCGGTGGTACCAACGCACGTCGGAGTCGCCCTCCAGCCAGCACCAGAGCACGGCGCGGCCGGCCCGCTCGCCGGGGAAGTCGAGCAGCACCGGGGCGATGCCCTTGACCTGGATGTCGTGCTGGTGCAGCTCGTCGACGACGGCGTGCAGCCGAGCTTCCAGTGCCTTGACCTCGGCCAACCCGCCGAGCGCGCTCACGCCGTGGTCGGCCAGGTCGGCGCGCAACTCGGCCAGGTCGGCCCGGACCCGGATCAACTCGTCGACGCGCGGTTGCAGGGTGGCCACCAGGTGCCGGGCCTGGGCAAGTGTGAACACCGGGCCAGTATGCGGCACGCACGGCCCCGCGACGCGCCCCGACCGCTCAGTCGGCCTGTGCCGCCAGCTCGCGGGCGCGATCCCGGGCGGCCTCCAGCGCGGCGAGCAGCGCCGCGCGTACGCCGTGCTTCTCCAGCTCACGAATCGCGGAGATGGTGGTGCCGGCCGGCGAGGTGACCGCCTCGCGCAGCTTGACCGGGTGCTCGCCGGAGTCGCGCAGCATCACCGCCGACCCGATCGCGGTCTGCACGATCAACTCGTGCGCCACCTGACGGGGCAGCCCGAGCAGGATCCCCGCGTCGATCATGGCTTCGACCAGAAGGTAGAAGTAGGCCGGGCCGGAGCCGGAGAGCGCGGTGACCGCGTCCTGCTGCGACTCGGGCACCCGGATCGTCTGGCCGAGCGGCTTGAACATCTCCTCGGCCAGCGTGAGGTGCGCCCCGGTGGCGTGCGCGCCCGCGGAGATCGCCGTCATCGCCTCGTCGACCAGCGCCGGGGTGTTGGTCATCACCCGCACCACCGGGGTGCCCTCGGGCAGCCGGCGGCTGAAGAAGCTGGTGGGCAGACCGGCGCAGAGCGAGATGACGAGCTTGTCGGCCGGCACCTTGGGGCCGATCTCGTCGAGGAGCGCGGCGGCGTCCTGCGGCTTGACCGAGACCGCGAGCACCGCGGCCTCGTCCACAGCGGTCAGGTTGTCGACCACCCGTACGCCGTACCGGGCGGTCAACTCCTCGGCACGAGCGGGTCGGCGGGCGGTGGCCAGCAGCCGGTCCACCGGCCACCCCGAGCGCAGCAGCCCGGAGAGCATCAACTCACCGATCTTGCCCGCGCCGATCACCGCGACCGTGTGCACTCCGGCTGACATGTCGGCCCGTACCCCCTCGAATTGGGTCGCGGCGCGGCGGACCCGCAGGCCCGCCGCGCCGCCGACGATCGATCAGCTGCCGAAGAAGACCTCGGCCTCGGCGTACCGCTCCAGCGGCACGGTCTTCAGCTCGCGGGTGGCCTCGGCGAGGGGCACCCGGACGATGTCGGTGCTCTGCATCGCGACCATCTTGCCCCAGTCGCCGTCGTTGACGGCGTCGATGGCCTGCAGGCCCAGGCGGGTGGCGAGCACCCGGTCGAAGGCGGTCGGGGTGCCACCGCGCTGGATGTGGCCCAGCACCACGGTGCGGGCCTCCTTGCCGGTCTTGGCCTCCAGCTGCTCGGCGAGCCACTGGCCGATGCCGCCGAGGCGGACGTGGCCGAACGAGTCGAGCTCCTGGTTGGCGAGGACCATCTGGCCGTCGAGCGGCTGGGCGCCCTCGGCGACCACGACGATCGGGGCGTACTGGTGCTGGAAGCGCTTCTCGACGTAGCCGGCCACCTGGTCGACGTCGAACTGACGCTCGGGCAGCAGGATCACGTTGGCGCCGCCGGCCAGGCCGGCGTGCAGGGCGATCCAGCCGGCGTGCCGGCCCATCACCTCGACGACCAGGGTGCGGTGGTGGCTCTCCGCGGTGGTGTGCAGCCGGTCGATGGCCTCCATCGCGATGTTGACCGCGGTGTCGAAGCCGAAGGTGTAGTCGGTGGCGCCGAGGTCGTTGTCGATCGTCTTCGGCACGCCGACGACGTGCACGCCCAGCTCGTAGAGCTTGGTGGCCACGCCGAGGGTGTCCTCGCCGCCGATCGCGATCAGCGCGTCCACGCCCTGGGCGGCAAGGTTGTCCTTGATCCGCTCGACGCCGTTCTCGATCTTGAACGGGTTGGTACGGGACGAGCCGAGGATGGTGCCGCCGCGGGGCAGGATGCCGCGAACGTCGGCGATGTCCAGCGGACGGGACAGACCCTCGAGCGGGCCCTTCCAGCCGTCCCGGAAGCCCACGAACTCGTGACCGTAAGTGGCGACGCCCTTGCGGACCACCGCCCGGATGACCGCGTTGAGACCGGGGCAGTCGCCGCCGCCGGTGAGCACGCCGATACGCATGATCCGCTAATCCTCCTGGAGCATCAGGTAAAGCCCGATATGCCCCAGGGTATGTGTCAGGTCAGACCATCGGCGCCGTTGCCGGCCCGGGGCGGGCCGTCACTGCGAACTGTAGTCGGCCCGCCAGTACGACGACAGCGCGCCCCGGGCACCCACCCCCGGTCAGTAGGTCACCTCGTGGTTCTCGCCGACCTCGGGCGGCCTGCCGGTGACCGCGGCCTTCGCGTAGCCGAGCAGGTTCACCACGGTGCTGCTCGGCGAGTCCCAGTACTCGGCGGAGCTGGCGTGCACCTTGATCAACGTGAGACCGGGGGTGTCCAGCCCGTCGGGGAACCACGCCTTGAGCAGCGGGTTCCACAGCTGCTCGGCCCGGGCCCGGTCGAACCCCTCGGTGGCGGTGCCGGAGATCGACACCCACGCGTTGTGCTTCTGGTCGGCGAAGGCGACGTTGACCTCCGGGTTCACCCGGATCTGGCGGACCTTGGCCGAGTCGGCGTAGGCGAAGAACCACAGCTCGCCGTCGAACTCGGCCTCCTGGAGCCCCATCGGTCGACTCACCTGCCGCCCGTCCAGGGCAGTCGTGGTGAGCATGCAGATCCGCGCGGCCCGGGCCAGGCCGGTGACCCGGGCGCGTGCCTCCGCGGCGCTGCTCGGCTGGTCGCTCATGGCAATCTCCCTCGGCTCGGCTGGTCGAACCGTTGCCCGGGACAGAACCGGTCAAACCTACGGCGGTGGGTCACCCCTCAACGGGCGGTCATCGCCCGCCAGCGGGCCAGATTGTGCCGGGCATCGACCAGAGCGTCGTGCCGGGCCGCGTCCGCGTCCGGCAGAGGCGGCCGGCCCCGGTCGTCCCAGAGCTGGCGCAGCTCCTTGGTGTAGCGGGGAATCTCCCTGGGCAGCGCCGGCATCGCGCCCCAGAGCTGGGCGAGCACCACGTGGTCGTACGCGGCGAACCAGGCCCACAGCTCCAGCTGCTCCCCCGGCCGGTCCCGGATCGGCTCCACCAGGAAGTCGTACAGGTCGTCGCGGATGCGCTCACGCGAGCGCCAGGCCCGGTCCGCCGGGGAGGGGAGCTTGTCCAGCACGTTGCGTCGGACCCAGGGCACGGCGCGGGAGTCGTCGAACTCGGTGGAGACCGCGTAGAACTCGCGGCCGTACTCGTCGACGACACCGATCGAGACGAGGTCGACGGTGGTGCCGTCCTCGATGAACTCGCAGTCGTAGAAGTAGCGGTAGACCATTCCGGGCATCCTCGCCCACCGCCGTACGGCCGCGCCCGGCGGGGCCCGTCCGGAGGCCGACCGCGCCACGGCGACGCCTCGTGAACGGCGCGTCGCAGCTCGTGACGGTCACGGAAGTGCTTCGAGGGGTGTACAGCAAGCGACCGGACCGTCATGATCTGATGTGTACCGCTACCGGACGCCGAATCGGTGTCAGTTCACCTTGTCGGGGCCCATCAGGTTCGCCCGGTGAGCGAGTTGTGGTCCATGACCGGGGGAGGGGTTGGGCCGTGGAGGTTCGCCTGCCGGAGCCGGGTGACGCGCTCACGGGTGTCGAGATGTTCGCCGGGCTGGAGCCCGAGGTGCGGCAGCGTGTCATCGCCGCCGCCGTTCCGCGCACCTACCGCAAGGGCCAACTGCTCTTCGTGGAGAACGACCCCGGCGAGTCCCTGATCGTGCTGCGCCGCGGCGCGGTGGCGGTCTTTCGCACCGCGCCCACCGGCGAGCGGGCCGTGCTGTCGGTTATCCGTCCACCGGACGTGCTCGGTGAGGTCTCCCTGCTCGACGCGTCCACCCGGTCCGCCTCGGCGGAGGCCATCGAGGACTGCGCGGCGCTCGCGCTCTCTCGGGGCGCGTTCATGGAGCTGGTGCACTCCAACCCCCGCATCCTGGACGCGGTGATGCGCTCACTGGGCGGGCTGATCCGCCGGCTCACCGAGCAGAACGCCGACCACGTCTTCCTCGACCTGCCCGGTCGGGTGGCCAAGACGTTGGTGCGGCTGGCCGGCGAGAGCCAGGCACCGATGATCACGATCGAGCTCAACCAGAGCCAACTGGCCGAGATGGCCGGTGGTTCCCGGCAGAGCGTCAACCAGGCGATCGGCTCGTTCGCCAGCCGTGGTTGGCTGCGCACCGAGGGCCGCCGGATCGTGGTGACCGACGTGGCCGCCCTGCGCCGCCGCGCCGGCATGGCCGACCGCTGACCGACCGGCCCGTGCCAGCCTCGTCACCGACCTGACCTCCGGTGTGGACGTCCGTCTCCGGTCGCCGACCGGCCCACCCGCACCCACGGCTGATGCCGGCCGCCACTGGCAACCGGCATCAGCGAACGTGCAGGACAGACGAGTGCGGCCGGTGGACCGATGGCCCGCCGACCGCACCCGGGCGATCAGTTCTCCGTGCTGTCGGCCGGCGGCGCGCCCGGCCCCGGCCCGATCTTCTTCGGATCGGTCGGCTTACCAGCCGTGGACGTGCTCGACGAGGTGGTCGTGGTCTCCCCCGACCCGCCCGACTGACCCTCAGGCTCTTCCACCATGCCCTGCTCCTCCAGTTCGGCGAGAGTGACAGCATCGACGTCGATCGTGTCGCCCGGCGCCCACAGCGTGCCACCCGGATCGGTCCACGAGGCGGACAGTCGTACCTGCACGGCACTCTCCCTGACATGAAACTTCCTGGTACGGAACACTAACCCCGACCGATCGACGCCGTTGCCCGTCCGCACGTCGGGTACCCGACTGGCCGACCGACCGCGATACTGACCTCTCTTGCCCACGGAGCTGAACATCGACCTCAAGTGTGGACACTGCGCACGCGCGGCCGGGCCGGACGACCGCTTCTGCGGCGGGTGTGGCCAGCCGCTCGGGGTCAACTGTGCGCACTGCGGGCACGCCAACAGCACCGAGGTCAACTTCTGCACGAGCTGCGGTCAACCGCTGCG
This sequence comes from Micromonospora sp. NPDC127501, assembly GCF_040302185.1. Classification (NCBI taxonomy): domain Bacteria; kingdom Bacillati; phylum Actinomycetota; class Actinomycetes; order Micromonosporales; family Micromonosporaceae; genus Micromonospora; species Micromonospora sp. NPDC127501. The sequence goes on from NZ_JBEORJ010000009.1 coordinate 210,180, forward strand.
GGACCACGCCGCCGCGGTGCAGGAGGACCGGCGTCAGGTCAGCGTGCTCTTCGTCGACATCGTGGACTTCACCAGCTACGCGGAGCGGGCCGACCCGGAGCAGGCCCGCAGTCTGCAACAGACCTATTTCGCCACGGTGCGCCGGATCGTGCACCAGTACGGCGGGGTGGTCGAGAAGTACATCGGCGACGCGGCGATGGCGCTGTTCGGCGCGCCGGTGGCCACCGACAACGACGCGTTGCGGTGCGTCCGCGCCGGCCTGGAGCTGCAACGGAACCTGGCCCGTCAGCCCGCCGGTCCGCAGCCGCCGCTGGGCTTCCGGGTCGGCATCGCGACCGGCGAGGCCCTGGTCGACCTCTCCGCCACCCGCGACGGTGGGCAGGCCTTCGTGACCGGAGACGTGGTCAACACGGCCTCCCGCCTACAGGGCTTCGCCCCGCCGGGCGGTGTCGTCGTCGACGAGAGCACCTGGTCGGCCACCCGACACGAGATGGAGTACGCCGACCAGCCACCGGTCACCCTGCGCGGCCGGTCCGCGGTGAGCCGGATCTGGCTGGCCGTCCAGGTGCGCCCACATCGGGACCCGCGCGGCGCCGAGCTGACTCCGATGGTGGACCGGGAACACGAGCGCGGCCTGCTGGTCAACGCGCTGCACCGGATGGTGACCGAGCGGACCTCCCAGTTGGTGACGGTGTTCGGCCCGGCCGGTGTGGGCAAGAGCCGGCTGCTGCGGGAGTTGGCCCGGCACGCCGGCAGCATGCCCGGCCCGCCGATCACCTGGCTCGTCGGGCAGTGCCCGCCCTTCGGCGAGAACGTCACCTGGGCCGCGCTGTCGGACATCGTGAAGACCTGGGTGGGCGTGCCGGAGGTCGACGACCCGGTCGCGCTGCGCGAACGACTGCGGGCCCGGCTGGGGCAACTCGCCGACCCGCATGCGACCCGGTTGGCCGAGGCGCTCGGGCCGCTGATCGGCGTACCCGGCGAACGGCTCACCCCCGGCGAGACCGAGGCCGCCTGGCGGCGGTTCCTGCTCGCCCTGGCGACCGCCGGCCCGACCGTTCTCGTCTTCGAGGACATGCACTGGGCGGACCAGGCGATGCTCGCCTTCGTCGAGCAGTTGGGCGCGTCCGCGCGCGGCGTACCGCTGCTGGTCGTCGCGACCGCCCGACCGGAGCTGCGGGAACGGCACCCGGCCTGGACCGGCACGATCAGTGGCGCGATGTCCATCTCGGTGCCGCCGATGCACGACACCGACATCGACACGCTCTACTCGCTGCTCCTCGGCCAGGCGACGCTGCCGTCCAGCTCGCGTACCCCGCTGATCGAGTTCGCCGACGGCAACCCGCTCTACGCTCAGGAGTACGCCCGGATGCTGCTCGACGGCGGCCTGCTCGACGCCGTCGGTTCGGCCGCCCGCCCCGACCTCGACAGTGGCGCGGAGATGCCCCGCACCGTGCAGGCGGTCATCGCCAACCGGCTCGACCTGCTGGACCCGGCCGACCGGGCGGTGCTCCAGGCCGCCGCCGTGGTCGGCGTGGTGTTCTGGGCCGCGCCGGTGGCGATGGCGTTGGGACGGCCGGTGGAGTGGGTGGAGCGTGCGCTGGACCGCCTGCAACGTCGCGACCTGGTGTACGAGCAGAGCACGTCGACGATGCCCGGTCAGTCCGAGTACCGGTTCCGGCACATCCTGGTGCGCGACGTCTGCTACCAGCGGCTGCCCAGGGCCGAACGGGTGCTGCGCCACCAACGCACCGCCGACTGGATGGCACAGCTCACCGACGGCCGGCAGTACGACCTGGCCGAGGTGCTGGCCAACCACCGCTGGGCGGCCCACGAGATCGCCCGGACGGTCGGGCTGGACACCGCCCCCTACGCCCCGTCGGCGCGGGCCGCGCTGCACCGGGCGGCCCGCCGCGCGTACGAGCTGCACGCGCTGGACACCGCCGCCGCGTTGGTCGGCCGAGCGCTGGCCCTGGACGTCGGGCCGGACCCGGCACTGGAGCTGTTCGACGCCGAGCTGGCGTTCTATCGGGACGGGGACGCCTTCCTGGTGGCGGGGGGCACCGACACCCTCACCCAACTGGCCGAGCGGCTCACCACGAGCGGCGACCGGACGGGGGCGGCGCGCGCCTGGACGCTGCTCGCCACCGCCGCCTGGAGTCGGGCCGACCGGTCGGCGACCCTGCACTGTCTGGACCAGGCCATCGGCATCTACGGCGACCTACCGGACAGTCAGGAGAAGGCGAGCGCCCTGCTGGAGCTGGCCCGGGTGCACATGCTCAACGCGGAGACCGAGCCGGCGTGCACCGCGGCGCGGGCGGCGGCGTCCCTCGCCGAGCGGCTCCAGCTGCGCGAGGTCCAGGCCAACGCGCGGATCACCCTGGCCGTGGCGCGCTACCTGGCCGGCTCCGCCTCGGCGTTCCCGGAGCTGGCGGAGGTGACCGAGCACTGCCGGGTTGAGCGGCTGACCAGTCGGCGCCGGGCGGTGCAGAACCTGGCCTGGGCGTTGCAGGAGGAGGGCGACCTGGCCGGCTCGGCCCGGCTGGTCGACGAGCAGCTCACCCTCGACCTGGGTGGCGAGCACAGCCTGGCCACCAGCTTCGCCGACCAGTGGGCGCGGTCGTACTACGCGGGTGACTGGACGGCGGCGCTGGCGATGGCGGCGGAGTCGACCCAACGGCCGACCGCCGAGTGGGATCTGCACATCGTGGCGGTCTCGGGATGGATGCGCGGGCTGGCCGGAGCCGAGCTGGCCGGCCCCGACCGGCCCGACGAAGCTGCGGGGCCGGCCGCGACGGGCGGGGATCTGGTTGAGCAGGCGCTGGTCGCGGCGCGGCGCACCGGTTTCCACCGGGTGCTGCGCTCCACCCTGGCGCACGCCGCCCTCTGCCGGGCGGTGCAGGGCCGCCGTGACGAGGCGATGGCGCTGCTCACCGAGCTGGACGAGGACTGGCAACGGACCCGGATGATTCCGTTCGCGGAGTGGGTGCCGGCTGTCGGGCACGTCGCCGGGGTGCTCGGCGCGGACGCGGCCCGGCTGGTCCGGCAGTTGCTCGACCGGGCGCCCCGGATGACCCCGTGGGCTCACGCGGCCGGTCAGGTCGCCGACGCCACGTTGGCCCGGCACGCCGGGGACGCCTCGACCGCGGCGAACCTGCTGCGCTCGGCGGCGGCGAGCTACGCCCGGATGACCGACGTGACCGACGAGATCATCACGCTGGCGCTGGCCATCGGCCCGCTGGCCGAGACCGCCTCACCCGCCGCCGCGGCGACCCGCGCCCGCCTGCACGACTTCGCCACCCGTCACCACGCGCCCGCCCTGCTCCACCTGCCCTGACGCCGACCGGCCGGCCCGGCGGTGGCTCAGGCGGCCAGCGGCGTCGGGACGGGCTGCTTGAGCTTCTGGGCGTAGACGTCCACGTACTCCCGACCGGAGAGCTCCATCAACTCGTACATGATCTCGTCGGTGACCGCGCGTTCGACGAACCGGTCGCCGGCCAGCCCGGCGTAGCGGGAGAAGTCCAGCGGTGCCCCGAACCGGATCTTCACCCGGTCGATCCTGGGGATGAGCTTGCCCGGCGGCTGGATCTCGTCGGCGTTGAGCATCGCCACCGGCACCACCACCGCGCCGCTCTCCAGGGCGAGCCGGGCCACCCCGGTCTTGCCCCGGTAGAGCCGCCCGTCCGGTGAGCGGGTGCCCTCGGGGTAGATGCCGGCCACTCCCCCGGCCCGCAGCACCTGCAACTGGGTGTCCAGGGCGGCGCGCGCGGCCCGCCCACCGGAGCGGTCCACCGGAATCGTGCCGGTGCCGACGAAGAACATCTTGGTCAGCCAGCCCTTGATTCCCTTGCCGGTGAAGTACTCGGCCTTGGCGACGAAGGTGACCTTCCGAGCGGTGATCAACGGTGTGAAGATCGAGTCGGAGAAGGAGAGGTGGTTGCTCGCCAGGATCACCGGGCCGGTCGCTGGCACGTTGTGCAGGCCCTCCACCTGCGGGCGGAAGATCAGCTTGAGCAGCGGACCGAGGATGACGTACTTCAGCAGCCAGTAGAGCACCGGCGTCCTTTCCCGTGGTGTGCCCGCGACAGCGCCAGCCGTCGTCGCCGACGAGCCTACGAAGCGAGCGCTCTCACCACAACGGACGACGTTCGGGGCAGGCATCGAGCCGTCCGCGATCACCGAGATCGCACTTGTCGCGCAAGAACGGACAAAGGAGCCGCGCCGCGACCTGCGGGAGCAGCCGTGACTTTGGAAGACGCGACACAACGCACTCCCGGAACCATGCCCTGACGTGTCACGATTCAGAGCACGGCGTGCGGACGGGCGCCGAAGGGCAGCGGTGGCCGCGCCGAAAGGCGCGTTAAGGGGGATGTCCGGGTGTCAGCGGGTGGGGCCCGCCGGGGACGGCGGGACAACGGGCTCGACGCGAACGAGTACGCCGTCGTCGGCGACGTCGATCCGCGCGTCGGTGAGCACCTGCTCGACGTGCTGGCAGCCGGCGGAATCGCCGCCTACCTCCAGCCCTCCGCCGACCTCAACCCGGTCACCCGCACCACCACCGTGCCGGCCCGGCCGGTCGACCGGCTCTACGTCGACCGTTCGCACCTGACCACCGCCCGGGACTACCTGACCCAGCTCGCCGACGAGACCGCTCCGGAGCAGCCACCGGCTCGCGACGAACCGGACATCGACGTCGAGTGGGCGCGGATCGTGGCGGGCTTCCACACCACCTCCACGCCCGGCGACCACCCGTGGCCGGCCTCGGAGGACGTGGACGAGCGGGACAACCGGGACGAGCCGACCTCCGGGCCGTTGACCCGCTCCGGCACCGACGAACCCGGTCCGACCGCCACCGACGTTCGTCGGTTGCCGTCCGCGACGGACATCTCCGGGATCTCCGTGGGGCGCGGCACCCGACCGGACGAGCCGTCGCTGCTCGACGGGTTGGACACCTTCGGCGCCGACCTGCCCGACGACGAGGACGACGAGGGCTACCACCCGCCGCCACCGCCGCCGCTGCCGCGGGTCAGCAAGTACGCGGTGATCGGTGTGCTCGGGGTGGTCGTCGGGTTCGTGCTGTTCCTCTTCCCGTGGCTGCTCCCGATCGACCGCTCCGCGGTCACGCTGTTCGGGTTCACCGGCATCCTGGCCGGTTTCGTCACGCTGATCTGGCGGCTGCGCCCCGGCGACGAGGACGAGGACGACCCGGACAACGGCGCCGTCGTCTGAAGGCCGGCCCGCATCCCGGGACAGCAGCGCCCCGCCGGGGGCGTAACAGTGGTGTAACTTACTGTCAGTAGGAATACCGCTGTACGTCACTTCCCCCGCTGACTGACCGGTTTTTCCTTGCTCGCGGCGGTCAGTCCTCTGCTGATCGGAATGCCCGAGATGCGACAGAGTTCTCTCGTGGTGGTGGCCAACCGCCTCCCCATCGACGACAATCAGGCCCCCGACGGGGCCTGCGAGTGGCGGCGCAGCCCAGGCGGGTTGGTCAGCGCACTGCACCCGCTCCTGCGGCACACCCCGGCGACCTGGGTCGGCTGGGCCGGTGGCACCGGGCCGGCCCCCGCCCTGCCGGACGTGGACGGCGTGCGGATGCACACCGTCGCGCTCAGCTCGGAAGACCTGCGCGACCACTACGAGGGGTTCGCCAACGCCACCCTCTGGCCGCTCTACCACGACTCCGTGGAGCAGCCGCAACACCACCGCCGCTGGTGGGAGGCGTACCAGCGGGTCAACCAGCGCTTCGCCGAGGCGACCGCGGAGGTGGCCGAGCCGGGTGGAGTGGTCTGGGTGCAGGATTACCACCTGCAACTGGTCCCCGGCCTGCTGCGCGCGCTCCGCCCGGACCTGCGCATCGGATTCTTCCTGCACGTGCCATTCCCGCCGCCGGAGCTGTTCATGCAACTGCCCCGCCGGGCCGAGTTGCTGCGCGGCATGCTCGGCGCCGACCTGGTCGGCTTCCAGCGGGTGCAGGCCGCGCACAACTTCGCCCAGTTGGTGACCAGGGTGCTGGAGCTGCCGGCCACCGACCGGCGGATCGGCATCGACGACCGGGTCGTCCGCATCGGCGCCTTCCCGGTCTCCATCGACACCGCCGAGATGGCAGCGCTCGCCGACCGCCCGGACGTGGCCGCCCGGGCCCACCGGCTCCGTCAGGACCTCGGCGATCCCCGGCAGGTCGTCCTCAGCGTGGACCGGATGGACTACACCAAGGGCATCGAGCAGCGCCTCAAGGCGTACAGCGAGTTGCTCGCCAGCGGCGACGTCAAGGTCCGTGACACGGTGCTGGTGCAGGTCGCCATGCCGAGCCGGGAACGCGTCGGCCAGTACCAGATCCTGCGCGAGCGCATCGAACGCGAGGTCGGCCGGATCAACGGCGAGTTCGGCCGGGTCGGTGAGCCGGCGATCCACTACCTCACCCAGCCCTTCGACCGGGCCGAGCTGGCCGCGCTCTACCGGGTCGCCGACGTGATGGCGGTGACCCCGCTGCGCGACGGAATGAACCTGGTCGCCAAGGAGTACGTGGCCGCGCGGGTCGACGACACGGGCGCACTGCTGCTCAGCGAGTTCGCCGGCACCGCCGCCGAGCTGTCCCAGGCGTACCTGGTCAACCCGCACGACCTGGAAGGGCTCAAGCAGGGCCTGCGCGCGGCGCTGCGGGCCGACCCGGCCGACACCACCCAGCGGATGCGGGCCATGCGCGCCCACCTGCACCAGCACGACATCCGGGCCTGGGCCCGCTCCTACCTGCGTGCCCTGGACGAGGGCGGCGGCCTGATCAGTCGCCTGACCAGCACCGACACCGTCTCCGACGGCGCCGCTCGGGTGCCCCGGCCGGCCACCCCGGCCGGCAGCCCGGGCGTCCACCAGGCCGGCGGCTGACCGCCGGCGGCCTGGCCGCTCAGTGCGTAACCGGCTCCTTCTCCAGCCAGTCCAGGATCGCGTCGATCGGCTCCGCCCACCGCGCGTCCAGCATCAGGTCGTGGCCCATCCCGGGAAAGAGCAGCGGGGCCGACCCGTACCGGCGGGCCACCCGGGTCAACGTCGACGCCGGCACCACCCGGTCGTCCGGGCTGCCCAGCACCAACACCGGGGGCGCGCCCACGGCCGGCTCGGCCTCCGGCTCACCCAGCAGCGCCCACTGCGCCCGCCGACCCGCCCGACCGAGGCGTCCGACATACCGCCGGGCCTCCTCGTCGGGCAACTCGCGGCTGAACAACTGGCCCCGGTTGAGCCGCAACGGCCCGCCGAACACCGCCGGCAACGTACCCGCGGGGTTGCGGCGCAACGCCGCGCCCAGCACTCCCCAGCCGCCGAAGACCGGCGCCACCAGCACCGCGCCCCGCGCCGGGTAGCGGGCCAACGCGTGTGCCACCACCAGGGCCCCGGCGCCGTGCCCCACCAGCACCGCCTGCCGCGGCAGGCTCGCGGCCACCTGGACCACGTCGTGGGCGTACGCCCGCAGCGTCGCCTCCGGTGCCGGCTCGCTGCCACCGTGCCCGCGCAGGCTCACCGCGTACGCCGGGAATCCCCGCGACGCCACGTGACCCAACCAGTGCTCGGCGAACGCCCACGCGCCATGCCCGAACCCGGGTACGAACAGCAGCGGCGGACGCCCCTCCTCCAGCTCGGGGACGGCGCTGAGCACCTCCCGCCGGGCTGGCCGGACCGGCCGCGACCACTCCCGGCCCCGCATGATCCGCAGCTCGCTACTCGCGCTCACCGTGCCAGCCTTTCGTTCGCGACTGCGGGGCTCGCAAGCTCACTCTTCGCGCTCACTTGCCCTCCAGCTCGACCAGGGCGCGTTGGATGGCGCGCAGATAGTCGGCGTGCCCGACCTCGAACCAGTGCCGGCTGCTGTCCTTGACCGGCCCGGAGTACCGCTCCCCCGCCCGGTCCCGCACCCGAGACGCGAACGCCGTGGCCCGTTCCGGCCGGTCCCGACGGGCCTGTAGCAGCCGGGCGAAGAGCACCGTCTGCCAGTGCGACAGGGTGAACAGCCCGGAGTCCGGTTGCAGCAGGCCGGCGACGGCCAGGGTCGGATGCCCCGGGGTGAACGCGTTGAGCCACAGCGTCGGCCGCCCCGCGCCCGCGCTGTCACCGAAGACCGACGCGTCGAGGAACTCGAAGCGCGGCAGGTAACCGGTGGCGAAGACGACCACCTCGGGGTCGATCTCGCGCCCGTCGGCCAACTCCACGGCGTACGGGTGGAACCGGGCGACGTCCGGCACCGGGCCGATCCCGCCGTGGCCCACGTAGTAGACGAGCTGGCTGTTCGCGATCGGGTGCGTCTCGTACACCCGGTGGTCGGGCTTGGGCAGGCCGAAGCGGGTCAGGTCGCCGACGGTCAGCCGCAGCGTCCAGTGGTAGAGCCACTGCCGCACCCGTAGCGGCACCCGCAGCGCCAACAGGCTGTCGTTGACCTGGTCGGCGGGGCGACCGAGCACGTACTTCGGCGCGTACCAGTAGCCCCGGCGGGTGGAGTGCCAGCAGCGCGACGCCTGCTGGGCGGCCTCGACGGCGATGTCGCAGCCGGTGTTGCCGGCGCCGACCACCAGCACCCGCTTGCCGCGCAGCTGCGCCGGGTCCTTGTAGGACGAGGCGTGCATGATCTCGCCGCGGAACTGTTCGAGGCCCTCGTAGCGGGGCAGCTTCGGCGACCAGTTGTGGCCGTTGGCAATCACCACGGCGGCGTACCGGGCGGTGCGCTCGGGGCCGTACCCGCCGGTGGAGCGGGTGGTCACGCCCCACCGGTCCCCCTCGACGGGCTCGACCCGGATGACCTCGGTGCCGAACCAGATGTGCGAACGCAGGTCGAAGTGGTCGGCGTACCGCTCGAAGTAGGACAGCAGCTGACTGTGGTGCGGGTAGTCCGGCCAGGAGTCCGGCATCGGGAAGTCGGGGAACTGGGTGAACGGCTTCGACGAGATCAGGTGGGTGCTGGCGTACACCGGGCTGCGGTCGTGCCGCCAGTTCCAGGCGCCGCCGACGCCCGTCTCCCGCTCGTAGCAGTCGACGCCGAACCCGTGCTCACGCAGGTTCTTGATGGCCGTCAGGCCGCTGGCCCCGGCCCCGATGACGCAGACGGTGTCGCCACGGTCGGAGACCGGGCGGCGGTCGCTGTTCGCCGCGGGCGAGGTCGCCTCCGGGTCGGGCCGGCCGTGGTCGGTGGAGGTGGACACCGGGGGGATCTCCTTTTGGTACGGCAGGCGTGCCGGTCGCCGCGAAATCCTCTCCACAACCGGGCCGGATGTCCAGTCCTGACCCGGATGCGCCGACGGTCGAGCCGGGGTCGGGGGTCAGTCGGTGGCGGGCAGCAGCAGGTCGACCAGGACCGGGAAGTGGTCACTGGCCCGGCGGGTCTGCGGGGTGTCCACCACGTCGTAGTCGACCACGGTGATCCGCGGGTCGACGAAGAGCGCGTCGATGCGTCGGCGCGGGTCGGCGCAGGAGTAGGTGAGTCGCTCGGCCCGGTCGGCCGCCACCGCCGCGTCGGTCAACCCCCGCGACACGGTGGCCCAGGCGGGCCCGTCCGGCCCTTCGTTGAGGTCCGCCCCGGCCAGCACCGGGCTGGTCGCCGCGTCCAGGCCACGCTTGAACTCGGTGGCCTGGGAGGGCCGTTCGGCCGGGTCGGTGGACAGGTGCGAGCCGGCGAGGGTGAACCGGGCGTCACCGACGCGGCAGTCGGCGTACGCGGCGCCGCGCAGGTGCCGGCCGGGGGTCAGCGGGAAGCGCTGGCAGCGGGTGCCGAGCACCTGGACCCGCAGGCTGGTCAGGAGCAGGTTGCCCAGGGCGGGCAGCCCACCGGCGGCCACCACCAGGCCGAACGACTCGGCCAACGTGGCGGACTTCTGCCGCCACCGGAACCGGCGCGGCCCCTCCTGCACGATCACCACGTCCGGCGTCGCCGCCCGGACCACCGCCGCCAGCGCGGCGGTGTCGTCGCGCTGGCTGTGGACGTTGTACGACACCACGCGCAGCGGCACACCCATCCCGGACCGCCTCAGATCCAGCGGGCCAGGTCGGCGGCGCCGATCACCCCGGCGCTGTTGCCCAGCTCCGCCGGGAGCACCTCGGCCACCGGCAGGCGACCGCGCTGGGCGAGCGCGTCGAGGTACGAGCGGCGGGTGGGACCGAGCAGCAGGTCACCGGCGTCGATCACGCCGCCGCCGACCACCAGGGTCTGCGGGTCGAGGATCTGCGCCATGTCGGCGAGGCTGGTGCCCAGCCACCGACCGATCTGGGCGAACGCCTCGGCGGAGACCGGGTCGCCACCCTGCGCGGCGGCGGTCACCATCGGGCCGGTGATCGCCTCGGCCTCACCGCCGGCCAGCTTCAGCAGGGCGGTGGCCCGGTTGGGTTCCTGGCGGGCGCCGGCTCGGGCGAACCGGACCAGGGCGCTGCCGCTGGCGTACTGCTCGATGCAGCCCAGCCGGCCGCAGCCGCACTGGTGCCCGTCCGGCACGGCCAGCATGTGGCCCAGCTCCGCGGCGATGCCGTGCGCGCCGCGCATCAGGTCGCCACCGAGGACGATGCCGCCGCCCACACCGGTGCCGATGGTGAACATGATCATCGAGTCGTCGGCGTCGCGGGCCGCGCCGTAGCGGAACTCGGCCCACGCGGCGACGTTCCCGTCGTTCTCCACGATCACCGGCAGCCCGACGGCCTCGCTGACGTACTCGCGCAACGGTTCGTCACGCCAGGCCAGGTTGGGAGCGAAGAGCACCGTCGAACGGCTGGCGTCGATCCAACCGGCCGCGCCGATGCCGACGGCCTCGACGGTCCGCCCGGCAGCCAGCTCGCCGACCAACTCGATGATGACGTCGCGGGTCTTGGCCACGTCATCGGCGGGAGTGTCCCGTCGGGTCTGCACGAGGACCGTGCCGGTGTCGTCCACGACACCGCCGGCCACCTTCGTGCCACCGACGTCGACTCCGATGGTCAGCGTCACCGCTACCGCCCCCCTCTGCTGTGCTGTCCGGCCCAGGTTCCGGCCCACTGCCGGTCCGGGTCGGAAGGTCCCGCGCTCAGGCGCCGTCGCCCGATGCTTCCGCGTCGGCGTCATCGGGCACCCGCGAGGCGGGCACCACGGGACGGGTGGTCGGTGCCGGTACGGTCGCCGTCCCGGCCTCGTCGACGGGTGGTACGGCGGCCGGGGCGAGTGGGTCCGCCGTCCGGGTGGCGACCGACCAGACATCCCGCTCCGGCGCCGGCTGAGAATCATGCCCGGTACGGGTGGCATCGCGCCACACGTGGTCGTCGACGGTAGCGGTGGGCGGGGCGCCCGGCGGTGGCTCGGGGAGCACGTCGTCGGTGCTCGCGGCGGGTGCCGGCGCGGGCGGGGTGGTCGGCTCGGCGGCCGGCGCGGTGGGGCTCGGCGCGGACGGTTCCGGCGGGGAGAACGCGCGGAGCAGGCTGGCGACGCCCGCGGCGAGGTCACCGGCGCCGGTCGCGAGCCGTTCGGCGAATTCCGGACTCGGGTCCCGCAACGCGGCGATGCCCCGACAGACCGGGCAGACGCAGCATTCGGCCGAACCGGTGGCGAAAGCACCACCGGTGCCGGAGCGGGCGTCCGGGCCCGCGCTGTGACCGAGGACACCGGACAGCATCCCGCCCAACGAGCCGAACGCCCCGCCCGCCGAGCCGGCGGAGGCCAGTCGCGCCCCTGCCAGCAGGGTGGCGACCAGCCGCTCCGCCTCTTCCCGGGCCGAACCCGGATCCGTTCCGCCCACCGTCGGCTCCTCTACCGTGCCACCGGACACGTCACTGCGCCGCACCGGCTGCTTCTACCCGGCGCTTGAGCTGCTTCAACGCGGTGTCCATGATCATCTTTTCGGCTTTGCGCCGAAACATCCCGAGCATGCCGACCGACAGGTCGACCTCCAGCGTGTAGGTCACCGTCGTGCTGCCGTCCGGGTTACCCACCAGGTCGTACGAACCACGCTGGGCCTTCTGCATCTTCGAGGGGGCGACCAGGTGCCACTCGATCCGGGACAGGTCCTCGGCGTACTCGTAGGCGAGCACGTACTCGTCGGCCATCACCCCGGCGTCGATGGTGAAATGCACCTGACTGGCGTAGCCGTCCTCGTACTCCTCGATGACCTCGGCGCGACGTACCGCGTCGGTCCACTCCGGGTAGCGCGCGAAGTCGCAGATGACCGCCGTCACCCGATCCGGTGCGGCGCCGATGATGATCGACTGGGTGGAGGAGTCCGCCATGGGGGGAGGCTACCTGCCTCCTGGTTGTCTCACCCCGACCGCCCGCCGGGTAGGTTTCGACACATGCCGACGCCACGGCGGCGGCCGGCCCAACCAGTGCGAGCACGAAGGAGTGCAGGTGCGCGAGTTCTCCGTCCCGCCGATCGTCACCGTTGGCGACGCGGCCAACCTCACCGATCCGGTCTGGGACAACGCCGAAGTCGCGCCCGACACCGTCCAGTTCGCCCGACCCACCCCGCGCACCGACGGCACCGTCACGGAGTGGACCGAGGTGACCTGCCTCCAGTTCCGCGACGAGGTGGCCGCCGTGGCCCGCGGGCTGATCGCCGCCGGCATCGAGCCCGGTGCCCGGGTCGGGCTGATGAGCCGCACCCGCTACGAGTGGACGCTGCTCGACTACGCCATCTGGGCCGTCGGCGCGGTGACCGTGCCGATCTACGAGACGTCCAGCGCCGAGCAGGCCGCGTGGATCCTCGAGGACTCCAACGCGGTCGCCGTCGTGGTGGAGAGCGAGGCGCACGCCGCCCTGATCGCCGGTGTCCGGCACCGGCTGCCCGAGCTGGGCCGGGTCTGGGAGATCGACAGCGGCGGGGTCGACGAGCTGGTCACCACCGGCACCACTGTCGAGCTGGCCGAGGTCGAGCGGCGACGCAAGGCCGTCCGCGCCGGCGACCTGGCCACGATCATCTACACCAGCGGCACCACCGGCCGGCCCAAGGGCTGCGTGCTCACCCACCGCAACATGTACGCCGACATCGCCAACGCGGTGCCGGTGCTGCCGAACCTGTTCAACGCCGGCGCGAGCACCCTGCTCTTCCTCCCGCTGGCGCACGCCTTCGCCCGACTCATCCAGATCGGCGTCGTGCAGGCGCGAGCCACCATGGCGCACTGCGCCGACACCAAGAACCTGGTCGCCGAGCTACAGGCGTTCCGGCCGACCTTCGTGCTCTCCGTACCCCGGGTGTTCGAGAAGGTCTACAACGCCGCCAAGCAGAAGGCCGAGGCGGACGGCAAGGGCGGCGTCTTCGCCCGCGCCGAGCAGGTCGCCATCGCGTACAGCGAGGCGCTGGAGACCCCGGGCGGCCCGGGCCTGGCGCTTCGCGCCCAGCACGTGGTCTTCGACCGGCTGGTCTACCGCAAGCTGCGCGCCGCGCTCGGCGGACGCTGCCGGGACGCGATCTCCGGCGGCGCGCCACTCGGCGCCCGGCTCGGCCACTTCTTCCGGGGCATCGGCGTGACGGTCCTGGAGGGCTACGGCCTCACGGAGACCTCGCCCGCCGCCGCCGCGAACCTGCCCGGCGGCACCCGGATGGGCAGCGTCGGCCGTCCACTGCCCGGCGTGACCGTGCGGATCGAGGACGACGGCGAGATCCTGATCTCCGGCGAGTTGGTCTTCCAGGGTTACTGGCGCAACGAGACCGCGACGGCCGAGACGATCAGCTCCGACGGCTGGTTCCGCACCGGCGACCTGGGCCAGCTCGACTCCGACGGCTACCTGAGCATCACCGGCCGCAAGAAGGAGCTGATCGTCACCGCCGGCGGCAAGAACGTCGCCCCGGCGGTGCTCGAGGACCTGGTCCGTGCGCACCCGTTGATCAGCCAGTGCGTCGTGGTCGGTGACGCCAAGCCGTTCATCGCGGCGCTGGTCACCATCGACGAGGAGGCGCTGCCGTCCTGGCTGGAGAACGCCGGGATGCCCCTCGACACCCCTGTCGAGCAGCTGCGCGAGCACGAGGGCCTCCGCAAGGAGATCCAGGCCGCGGTCGACGCCGCGAACCAGGCCGTGTCGAAGGCCGAGGCGATCAAGGTGTTCCGGGTCCTGCCCCACGACTTCACCGAGGCGACCGGCGAGCTGACCCCGTCGCTCAAGGTCAAGCGCCAGGTTGTCCACAAGACGTACGCGGCGGAGATCGCCGATATCTACCGAGGCTGACTACCATCCGTCACGTGCCCGCATCCACAGCCACCGCCCCGCACCCGCATCCCCTCGCCGCGGCCGCCCGCGTGGTGATGCTGGCGCTGATCGCCATCCTGACCCTGTTCGCCACCCGCGACGTCACCCAGCTGTGGTGGATCGCGCTGCTGGCGGTGGCCGGGCTGCCGTCGCTGCTGGCACCGCAGCACCGGCTGGTCGGCCCGCTGAGCCGGGTGGCCGAGGTGGTGGTGCTGGGGCTGGCCGCGAGCCACGTCGCCGCGGTGGCGTCCATCGGCGGCACGGTGGACGGCCTGGGCGCGTCGGCGGTGCTGCCCTACCTGGCGGTCCCGGTGACCGTCACCGCGCTGCGCCGCCGCTTCCCGGAGGGCGCCGCGCTGCTCGTGGTCACCGCCGCCACCCTGCTGCTCAGCGGCGCGCTGACCCGGGTCGACGGTGGTCTCCAGCTCGGCCAGCTCGGTTATCTCGCGGTCTGCGCGCAGTGGCTGATCCTGGCGGCGCTGGGGCTCTACGCCGCCGGCACGCTGCACCGGGTGATGGCGGTCCGTGGTGAGGGCAAACCTCAGCCGTACGCCGAGGCCACCCGCCTGCTGACCCAGCTGCGGACGGTGGCCCGGCAGCTGCCCGGGGCGACCCTGGACCCGGGCGGCATCTCCGAGCACCTGCTGGAGGAGCTGCGCACGGTGGCCCGCGCGGACCGGGGCGCGGTGCTGTCGGCCAGCGGCGGAGGCCGCCTCGTGGTGCTCGCCCAGGCCGGCGTCGACCGGGTCGACTGGGAGACGACGCTGGACGCGGACTCCGCGATCGCCGACGCCTGGGCCACCCAGCAGGCCACCACGGCCGCCCGGTCACAGTCCCGTTCGCACCGCGGCGGCGACGTGTCCGCGCTGATCATTCCGCTGGTCGCCGGGGTGCGCACGGTGGGGCTGGTGGTGCTGGAGGCCGACGCCGCGCACGCGTACCCGCCGCCGGTGGTGTCCCGGGTGACCGCGCTGACCCGCCCGGCCGCGCTGCGGCTGGAGGCGGCGCTGCTCTTCGACGAGGTGCGCTCACTGGCCACCAACGAGGAGCGGCAGCGGTTGGCCCGGGAGATCCACGACGGGGTCGCCCAGGAGCTGGTGATGGTCGGCTACGGCATCGACAACGCCCTGGCCACCGTCTTCGACGACGCCGACGAGACCGCCGAGGCCCTGCGTACGCTGCGCGGCGAGGTGACCCGGGTGATCCAGGAGCTGCGGCTGAGCCTCTTCGAGCTGCGCAGCGAGGTGGACCGGCAGGGCGGGTTGGCTGCGGCGATCGCCGAGTACGCGCGCACCGTGGGCGCGTCCGGCGGGCTGCGGGTGCACCTCTCGCTGGACGAGTCCACAGCCCGGCTGCCGGCCGCCACCGAGGCCGAGTTGCTGCGCATCGCGCAGGAGGCGGTGACCAACGCGCGCAAGCACGCCGGGGCGTCGAATTTGTGGGTCACCTGTGAGGTCGACCCCCCGTACGCGCAAATAGAAGTGTCGGATGACGGTCAGGGGATGGCTGACCAGCGCCCGGACGGGCGGTACGGTCTTGCGATCATGGCCGAGAGGGCGGAACGTATCCGGGGCCGGTTGGAGATCAGGCCGCGGCAACCCAGCGGCACGACCGTGGCGGTGGTTCTCGGCACCTCGGCCCGGCGCGATAACGTGCGCGGCAGCGCAGCACCAGAAGGGGAGTAACCCGAGGATGACCACAAGTCCGATACCGGCCACCCGTACCAAGGTCCTCCTTGTCGACGATCATGACCTGATTCGCAAGGGTTTGCGGCACGCCTTCGAGCGCGACCGCCAGTTCGAGGTCGTCGGTGAGGCGGCCACGGCGGCGGAGGGGGTACGCCAGGCCGGCGCCTTGCAGCCGGACGTGGTGATCATGGATCTGCGGCTGCCCGACGGCAGCGGCCTGGAGGCCACCCGCGCACTGCGTAAGTCCAGCGCGTCGATGGGCATCGTGGTGCTGACCATGTACGCCGGCGACGACCAGCTCTTCGGCGCCCTGGAGGCCGGTGCGAGCGCCTTCGTGCCGAAGACCGCGCCGGCCGACGAGGTGGTGGCCGCCGCACGGCACGCCGCCTCCTCCCCCAGCGCCTTCACCGCGGCCGACCTGGCCGAGGCGATGAAGCGCCGGCTCGCCCCGTCCGGTCCGCAGTTGTCTCCCCGGGAGGGGCAGGTGCTGCGGCTGCTCGCCGACGGGATGAGCGTGGCGGGCATCGCCAAGCAGCTGTTCGTCAGCGAGTCCACGGCGAAGACGCACATCTCGAAGCTCTACGAGAAGCTCGGCGCGGCCAACCGGGCTCAGGCCCTGATGACCGCGCTCCGGCTGGGCCTGCTCGAGGCACCGGACGCGCCAAAGTTCTGACCTGCCTCCCGCTCGTCGAGCGGGACGACGCGACCGACGGTCCGCGCCAGCTTCTCCCTGGCGCGGACCGTCGCGCATCGACCGACGTCGGCGGGCAACCTTCGGCGCGCTATGGTCTGGCGTGCGTGGCGGGTGCACAATACCCGCGCGGGCGACGATGCTCGCGTCGCGGATTCGAGGGGTGAAACGCATGCAGCGGCCGGACTGGGCACCCGACACCATCGACATCGAGCGCCCGAGCGTCGCGCGGATGTACGACTACTACCTCGGCGGCTCACACAACTTCGCCGCCGACCGGGCAGCGGCGCAGGCGATGGTCGCCGCGGTGCCCGAGGCGCCGTTGATGGCCCAGGCCAACCGGGCGTTCCTGCGCCGGGCCGTGCACCACCTCGCCGACGCCGGGATCCGGCAGTTCCTGGACATCGGTTCGGGCATCCCGACCGTCGGCAACGTGCACGAGATCGCCCAGCAGCTCGACCCGCAGTCGCGAGTGGTCTATGTGGACGTCGACCCGGTGGCGGTGGCGCACAGCCGCGAGATCCTCGCCGGCAACGAGCAGGCCGCGATCGTGCAGGAGGACCTGCGCAACCCGGAGGCGATCCTGGCCCATCCGGACGTCCGCAAGCTGCTCGACCTGAGCCAACCGGTGGCCGTGATGGTCGTGGCCGTCCTGCACTTCGTCTCCGACGACGACCGGCCGGCGGAGCTGCTGCGGACGCTGCGGGACGCGTTGGCGCCCGGCAGCTACCTGGTGCTGTCACAGGCCAGCGACGACGGGCGCAGCGAGGACGAACGCGCCGAGGCGGAGCGGGTCTACCGGCGCACCGACAACCCGCTGTGGGTGCGCAGCCGTGCCGAGCTGACCGCGCTCTTCGACGGCTTCGAGCTGCTCGACCCCGGCGTGGTCTGGGTGCCCGAGTGGCGACCGGACACTCCGGAGAGCGCGGAGGACGCCGAGCGCGCGGTCTTCATGGGCGGCGTCGGGCGCCTCGGTGACTGAGTCGCCCGGGGCGACCCCCTGCCCGGGGACGTTCGCCCGGGCCTGGGCCAAGGCGGTCTCCGGCACCAGCTACCTGCCGATGACCCAGGCCCAGTTGGAGTCCCTGCTGGACCGGCTCACCGGGCAACTGGCCGGGGCGTTGCTCACCGAGCCGTTCGACCTGCGTGCCGGGCACCGGGTCGGCGCCGAGCTCGTCGCCGCGCACATCGCTTCCGCCGAGGGGCTGGGTCGTACCGTCGAGGTCATCCAGCTCCGCCTGGTACGCGACCTGGGGTTGGTGGCCGAGGACGTCGAGGACCGGATGGCCCGGCTGCTGGCGGCCGTGGCGACCGGCTACGCCCGTGCGCTGCGCGACCGGACGCTCGACGAGCAGGAGTCGATACGTCGCGCCGCGATGCGGGCCCGCACCCAGGCCGAGCGGGCGCTGCGGGCCAGCGAGGCCCGGTTCCGGCATCAGGCCACCCACGACCCGCTCACCGGCCTGCCCAACCGGACGCTGTTCACCGAACGGCTCACCGCCGCGCTCAACGAGCCGGGCCGGGGCGCGCAGCGGGTCGGGGTGTGCTTCCTGGACCTGGACCGCTTCAAGGTGGTCAACGACACCCTGGGGCATCAGATCGGTGACCTGCTGCTGGCCACGGTGGCCGAGCGGCTGCGCAAGGCCATGGGTGAGCACCTGGTGGCCCGGCTCGGCGGCGACGAGTTCGTCATCCTGGTGGAACACACCGCCGGCACCGACGACATGGTGGCGGTGGCCGAGACCGCGCTCGCCGCGGTACGCACACCGGCCCTGGTCGACGGGCACGAGCTGCAGATCTCGGCGAGCATCGGCATCGTCGAGCGCCAGGTGGCCGGGGCCAACCCCACGGACCTGATGCGGGCCGCTGACAGCACCCTGCACTGGGCGAAGTCCGCCGGTGGGGCGCGCTGGTCGCTCTACGACGCCGAGCGCAACCAACGTGAGCTGGCCCGCTACGCGCTCTCCGCGGCCATCCCGGCGGCGTTGGAGCGGGGCGAGTTCTACCTCGACTACCAGCCGCTGACCTCGCTGCGCGACGGCAGCCTGGTCGGCGTGGAGGCGCTGGTCCGCTGGCGGCACCCCGAGTTGGGGGTGCTGCGCCCGGACAGCTTCATCGGGTTGGCCGAGGAGACCGGCCTGATCGTCCAGCTGGGCGGTTGGGTGTTGGCCGAGGCGTGCCGCGAGGCCGAGGCGTGGTCGACCGGGGGTGCCGCCGCGCCCTTCGTCAGCGTCAACCTTGCGGTACGGCAGGTGCACCGGCCCGGTTTGGTGCAGGAGGTCCGCGCGCTGCTGCGGCAGACCGGCCTGCCACCGGAGCGACTCCAACTGGAGATCACCGAGAGCACGATGATGAGCACCGCCGAGGAGCCGGTCCGCGCCCTGCGGGTCCTTGCCGATCTCGGGGTGCGCATCGCCATCGACGACTTCGGCACCGGCTACAGCAACCTGGCGTACCTGCGGGACCTGCCGGTGACCGAACTGAAGGTGGCCGGGGAGTTCGTGGCCGGCCTGCGTTCGCCCTCCGTCGGCCGCACCGACGAGCGGATCCTCGCCTCCCTGGTCTCGCTGGCGCACGCGCTGGACCTGACCGTCACCGCCGAAGGGGTGGAGACCGCCGGGCAGGCCGAGCGGCTACGGGCGATCGGCTGCGACGCAGCCCAGGGCTGGCACTTCGGCCGGCCGGCCCCCGCCGATCGCATCCTGGCCCGCATCCGCTGAACCACCCCGCCCCAACCACTCGGCTGAGCGGGCCAGGGTTCCGCGGCCAGGTCGAGGAAACGTTCATCCAGACACCCGGCACCACGGGCAGCGCCGGCGGCAACGGGATTGAGCCTGCGTCGACGAACGACAGATCGCGCCGGAGAGATCCGGCACCGAAGGTAGACACCGTCTACGACGACTGGTAGACAGTGTCTATGGACGCGGACGAGACGGGGCTACGAGCGCGGTTGGTGGCCGTCGGGGTGGACCTGGTGCTGCGCGAGGGCCAGTCCGCGGTGTCGCTGCGAGAGATCGCCCGCCGTGCCGGGGTCTCGCACGGCGCACCGCGCCGCTACTTCCCCACCCACGTCGACCTGCTCTCCGCCATCGCCCGGGAGGGCTTCGCCGACCTCACCGCCCGGGTCGAGCGAACGTTGCGTGACGCCGATCCGGACCCGCGTACCCGATTGACCGCGTTGGCCCGGACGTACCTGGACTTCGCGGCGGCCCACCGCGGCATGTTCGAGCTGATGTTCCGCCACGACCTGTTGGACAGCGGCCGGCTTCGGCTGCGCGAGACGAGCCTGCCGCTGTTCGCCGTGCTGGCCGACCTGGTGGCGCAGGCACGCCGGCCCACCGACGCGCCCGCGGCGGTGCTGGCCGGCGCGCTATGGGCGAACCTGCACGGCATCGCCCAACTCTGGGCCTGGGGCAGCCTGCCGCTGGCCACCGGCGCCACCGACGACGACGCCCTGCTGCGCGCCGCGTTGGACGCCCACCTCGGCCCGGCACCCGCCTGAAACCCGACCCCGGAGGACACGTGCCCCTGCTGTACGACGTCACCAAGCTGGCCGTCGGCACCGTGCTGCGGTTTGGCTGGCAGCCCCGGGTGGAAGGGCTGGAGCATCTGCCCCGACACGGCGGCGCGATCCTCGCCGGCAATCACCTGTCCGTCGCCGACGAGTTGTTTCTCGTCAGCTCGACGCCCCGACACGTCACCTTCTGGGCGAAGGTCGAGTACTTCAACGGCCGGGGTCCGGGCGGCTGGCTCAACCGGCGGATCGTCGCCGGCATGGGTGCCATCCCGGTGGACCGCGCCGACGGCCGGGCCGCCCTGCGCGCCCTCGACGCCGCCGTCCCGGTGCTGCGCGCCGGCGGCCTGGTCGCCGTCTACCCGGAGGGCACCCGCTCGCCGGACGGGCGGCTCTACCGGGGCCGGGTCGGGATGACCCGGCTGGCCCGCGACGCCGGGGTGCCGATCATCCCGGTCGGCGTGCTCGGCACCGCCGAGGTGCTGCCGGTCGACGCGCGGCTGCCCCGTCGACACCCGATCACCCTGCGGTTCGGTCCGCCGATCCCGGTCGCCGAGCGGATCAACGGGCCGCGTGACATCCGAACGGTCACCGACGAGGTGATGGCGGCGATCCAGCAGCTCACCGGCCAGGAGTACGTGCCGCGCTACGCGCCCACCCGGGAGAGCTGAACGGGGGCGGCGATCAGCCGGCGAGCAGTGCCGCCATGCGTTCCGCCTGCGCCTCCCAGCGCCACTCCCGTTCCACCCACGCCCGGCCAGCCGCGCCCAGCTGACGGGCCAGGTCCCGGTCGGCGAGCAGCCGGGCGACCCGGTCGGCGAGCTGGGTGACGTCCCGACCGCGCACGACGTAGCCGGTCTCCCCCTCCCGGACCGCGTCCGGTGCGCCCCCGGAGTCACCGGCCACCACCGGCAGCCCGGCCGCGGACGCCTCCAGGTAGACGATGCCCAGCCCTTCGACGTCGAGGCCACGGTTGCGGGTGCGGCACGGCATCGCGTAGACGTCGCCGGCCGCGTAGTGCGCCGGCAACTCGACCGACGGCACCGTGCCGGTGAACACCACATCCCGTTCCACACCGGTCTGGCGGGCCAGCTTCTCCAGGGTCGCCCGGTACGGCCCGCCACCGACGATCAGCAGCGCCGCGTCGGGCACCCGGCGGCGGATCTCCGGTAGGGCCCGGATCAGGGTGTCCTGGCCCTTGCGCGGCACCAGCCGGGACACACAGACGACCACCGGCCGGTCGGTCAACCCGAGCCGGGCCCGGACCTGTTCACCGTCCACGCTCGGGTGGTAGGTGTCCACGTCGACCCCGGGCGCGAGACGGCGCAGGTCGGTCACCCCGTCCAGTACCCGGGCCAACCGGCTGCGGGTGTACTCGCCGAGATAGGTGGTCACGTCCACACCCCGACCGATGCGCCGCAGTGCCGGCCGGGCGGCCGGCACCGCCGCCCAACCGATCTCGTGGCCATGGGTCTGCGCCACCACCCGGTGGATGCCGGCGCGCCTCCGCAGGCCGGCCGCGAGCAGGCCCAACGGGGCCGCCGCGCCGAACCACACCGTGTCGCAGTCGTACGCGCGAGCCAACCGGGCCGCCCTGCGGGCGATCAACGGGGTGGGCAGCAACACCCGGGTGCGCTCCCGGATCACCTCGAACGGCTGGTCGGCGTCGAACTTCGCGGCTCCGCGCCAGCTCGACGCGTAGACGACCACCGAGCCGGCCGGTTGACGGACCGCGAGGTTGTGCACGAACGACTGGATCCCACCCGGGCGGGGCGGGAAGTCATTGGTGATCAGCAGGGTACGGCTCATCGGCCGACCTCCCGGGCGTACGCGCGGGCGGCGGCCATCCGCTCCACGGTGGACGGATGTGAGGCCGAGTAGAGGTATTCCCAGCGGGGCGGGTCGGGGTCGCCGAGGTTGACCGAGCCGAGCCGGCGCTGCATCGACTCGAAGGACTCCGGGTCGTTGGTGAGCGCGAGCGCGTGCGCGTCGGCCCGCGCCTCCACCCGTCGGGACATCAGCGCCTGCACCGGAGCGGCAACCAGCCCGGCCACCGTGACCAGGGCGACGAGCAGCGGGAACGCGCGCGGCTGGGCCACCGAGTCGACACCGGCCATCCGCAGCAGTGGCCCCCACGAGCCGAGCAGGTAGAGCGCCACCACGGCGGCCGCGGCGCCCAGCGCCCCGGTCAGCGTGCCGGCCGCCACGTCGGAGTCCTTCGCGTGCCCCAACTCGTGTGCCACGACGGCGGTCACCTCGGCCGGGGTCGCCTCGCGCAGCAGCGTGTCGTAGACGACCACCCGTCGGGTCGGCCCGAGACCGGAGACGTACGCGTTGACCGCCCTGGTGCGCCGGGAGGCATCGGCGACCAGCACGTCACGCACCGGCACCCCGTCGCGGGCGGCCATGCTCATCAGCTCGGTGCGCAACGGGCCCTGCTCCATCGGGGTGAACCTGTTGAACACCGGCTCCACCAGCACCGGCAGCACGAACGACAGCAGCACCACCAGCACCGCGGCGCCGGCCGCACCGAACGCCCACCACCAGCGTGGCGCGAGCCGGATGACCGCGTAGAAGCCGAACAGCGCCACCGCGCCGATCACCGCGCTGACGGCGTACGACTTGAGCAGGTCGACCGCCCAGCCGCTCCAGCCGTTGGTGCTCAACCCGTAGCGGGTGAGCACACTCTGCCGCCAGGCGGCGAACGGGAGCGTCACCAGGTCGGCGACGAGCACCACCGCAAGCCCGCCGAGCACAGCCTGTGCTGCCCAGTGCCCACCGAACGGCCGGCCCACCAGCTCGACCAGGCGACTGCCCAGCGGGGTCAACCCGAGCGCGAGGGCGATCAGCAGCGCAACGGCGAGCGCGGCATAGCCGCCGGGACGCAGCGCGGCCCGGAACTCCCGCCCCTTGGCCACCTGCTCCGCCGGCAGGTCGCCCAGCGCGGCGAGCTGGTCGGCCCGGGGTGCCGGCGGGCGGTGCCACGGGATGAGCAGCGCGGCCAGCACGACCAGCGCGATGGTCAGCCCGGCCAGGGTCAGCACCGCCCAGCCGCGCGGGGTCACCGCGTCACCGCCCGTTGTTCCCCGCCCATCGCGCCGCTCCTCCCGCCGTGACCGCTCATCCTATGGGCCGCGAGAAGCCCGCTTCCGGGCGCGGTGTCGCACTCAGGCGACGCGGCGGGTGGCACGACGGCGAGCTGCCTCCGGGCGCGCGGGCGCGGCCAGCACCTCCACGTCGAAGCCGGCACGGGCGAGCACCTCGATGGCCTCGACCTCGGCGGCGACCAACCCGGCCGCCGGGGACGTCTCGTCGAACAGGGCGGTCAGCGGGCAGCCGGAACAGCCGTCGGCCCGCTTCGCGCACCCGTCGCAGTCGATGAGCATCGTTCCTCCTGATCGGCTCGCGGCCCCCGGGCGACTCCTGTCGTCGCCGGCCGAGCACCGTCGGTGACATCGACACTAACCACCGGGTACGACAGGAACCCCGTCCGACCGCCCCTTTCAGGGCTAGATCCACTCCAGATCAGCGATATCGGGGTATCCCACCCGGCCGGAACCCCCGACATCAAGGAAGTCGTGTCGATCAAGCGAAGGAGGCCATCGTTTGGCCGACCGGCCACCCGGGCACTGGGCGACGGTGGCCGACGTCGATGCTTCGTCCGTCGTGGACTTCCGGTACTCCCCGCGCCGACATCGCCTCGCCAAGGTCCTCGCTGTGCTGGGGGCTGCGGCTCTCCTGGCTGCCTACGCGGCGCTGTTCGACGAGCCCTGGTGGCAGGCGCTCCTGCGGTTCGGCCTGATCGGCGTCGTCGTCGCGCTGACCACCAACTGGCAGCTACGCCGTCAGCCCCGTCTGCCGCTGCGGTTGACCGACGAGACGCTGCACCTGACCGGACCGAACGGGACCGGCCTCAGCATCGACTGGGTCAACATGACCAGCGCCCGGGTCCGAGGCCGCCTGGATCCGCGGCTGGTGGTCAGACCACTGGACCCGCAGCAGACGCGGCCGCCCATGCGACCCGGACAGTGGTCGACTCCCGGACGCGGCCCCTATGAGCTGGTCGTCCGGCTCTCCTGGATGAGGCCGGGCCCCGACGCACTGCGTCGTGAGCTGGCCCGGCGACTACCGACCACCTGACTGGCGACCGCCCGACCGGCCGAGCGCCGAAGTGCCCGAGCGCCGAGCAGCCGTTGGGCGAGGTCTCAGCCCTGCGCGTCGAGGTCACGCAGGGCGAAGCGGAGGTGCTGCCACTCCTCGTCGAAGATGACGTGAAGGCAGTGCAGGACTGACACCTGCTTCTCGGGCCACCAGGCAGCGGGCCGAGTCTCGGCGAGCAGGTCCGGCGTGACGGCTGCGAGAAAGTCGCGCACCATCGCCTGCCGCTCGGCCCGCAGGTCCAGGGTCTCGGCGAACGTCGGCTGCTCGACGGCGAAGATCGACATGTCGAAGCCGTCGGTCTCGTACTCGGCATGGGGTTGCCCGAGCGGGTGGAAGGGCTGCGGCAGGCGCAGGATCGCCTTGCCCAACCAGGTGTCGGCGGCGAACGCGAGGTGGCGCAGCGTCTGCGCGAACGACCACTCCCCGTCGACCGAGACGTCGACAGCACCCTCGGACATGGACACAGCCCGGTCGACCGCCGCCGCCCAGGCCCGTTCGAGTGCCGCCCACGCCACACGGAGGTCGTCCGGATTCGTGGCCTGCCGGAGGTCGCGCCCGGGAAATCGTCGGTTGAGCTCGGCCTCGACCAGCGGTACGACATCGACGCCGTTGATCAGGAAGGTGCCCTCGTTCAGCCACGGCGCGTCGATGTCCAGAGCATCCACATCGACGCCGCGCATCACCGCACCGGCCAGCGTCGACCTGTTGAACCGGGCGCCTCGCAGGTCCCGGTCGACGAAGACCTTGACGTCGTCCTGTGCCATGGCGACTCCCATCCCTCGGCGGTCGCGGCGATGCTAGCGCCGGGGTGGGACGGGTTGAGGCACAGTGCGACGCGTGGCGCGCCGGCCGGGCTCGCCAACCTGGCCGGGGCCCGACCCGTCGACGTGTCGGCCCGCCGCGGTCAGGAGCGGGCGAGCCGCCGTAGCAGCGAGTCCGCGCCCAGCGGGTACGCGCCGTGCCGGCGTACCCCGTCGGCGACCTCGCGGTCCGACGAGACCACGACCACCGGCCGGCCCGCCGGCTCGGCACGGACCAGTCGCCGGATCAGCTCGTCGGCGGTCTCACCCTTGCGGGAGAAGAGCACCCGTACGCCGCGCGGCGCGGGCGGCAGCCCGTGCATCCGCTCGGCGCCGTCGAAGACCACTGTGACCTCGTCGCCGGTCTGCGCGGCGATCCCGCCCAGGCCGGTGATCAGGCGTTTGCGCTGCTGCTCCAGGGACATCTCGCCGAAGCCACGCTTGGTGACGTTGTAGCCGTCCACCACGAGGTGCGCCCGGGGCAGGGCGAGCAACTGGTCGAGCCGGGCCGGGTCGTCGGTGTCGCGGGCGCGGGCGGCAGGGCCGGGCGGGGCGGTGCCCGGCTGCTCGGCGAACGCGTCGGCGACGAAGTCGGCGGGGAGTTTGTCCACCGGGTCGAGCGCCAGCTCCCGGCGCAGCCCGACGGCGGCCTGGCCGATGGTCTCCAGGAGCAGCCAGAGCCGGGCGTCGTCGACCGAGCGCGCCTCCTTGGCGCTGGCCCGGGCCACCCCGGCGGCGGCCTCGGCCTCGGCCAGCCGGGCCCGGGCGCGGCGGAGTTCGGCGTCCACGTCGGCGCTGGCGCGGGCGGCCCGACCGCGCTCGGTGGCCAACAGCTCGGTGGCCTTCCGTTCGCGGGCCTGGGTCTCCCGCAGGGTGCGGGCCACCTGGCGGGACTCCTCGCGGAGCTGACCCAGCTCCTCGCGGACGCGGGCCAGCTCGTCGCGGAGCTTCTCGGCCTCGACCCGGGCCACCGCGCGATCGTGCTCGGCCCGGGTGGCGCGCTGCTCGGCCTCGCGGACCAACTCGGCGACGACGGCGCTGTCCGCCTCGGCGCGCACGGCCGCCCCGCTGGCGTCGATCAGCTCCCGCCAGCCACGGGGCCGGGCCAGGTAGGCCAGCGCGGCCACCTCGACCGGGTCAGCAGCGGCCGGCGCGGTGCCCTCGACCACTGCCGCACCGAGGTCACCGGCGTCGCTCAGGACCCGCGCGGTGACCCGCTGCCGGAACAGCGGGTCGGCGGTGAGCTGGGCGGCGATGACCGGCGCGCCGAGCCGGGCGCGTCGGTTGGGGGCGAACTTGGCCACCCGGCGCAACGGCACCGGGACCTCGTCGGTGGGGAGGGTGGGCAGCACTGCGGCGGTCAGCGTCACGATCCGCTGCCGGACCGGCTCGGGCAGGGTCGGCTCCGGCTCGGCGGCGGGGCCGTCGCCCGTCGCCGTCTGGTCCGATGCGCCCGATGTGTCGTTGACTACGTTGTCGTCCGGGTTGCCCACAGCACCGTCGAGCGCGACCGGATCCTCCTGCGGGAGGTGGTCGTCGTACGGCTCGGTGAGGGGCATGTGGCAAGTCTCCCACCGCGACCGGGCCCACCGCCCGGTGAGTGAGCCGATCTCTCATCCTAGCCCCATGGTGACGGATGGGACGGCTGCGACGGGAGTGTCGGACCGGGGCGCTAGCGTGCCGCCGATGGCACAGGCGGAGTACGTCCAGGAGTCACTGGCCGGTCTCGACCCGGCGGTGGGCGGGGTGGACCCGGCGCTGCCGCTCTACGCGACGACGTTCGTGGTGGTCGACCTGGAGACCACCGGCGGCGCGCCGGACGGCGGCGGCATCACCGAGATCGGCGCGGTCAAGGTGCGCGGTGGCGAGCAGTTGGGGGTGCTGGCGACCCTGGTCAACCCGGGCCAGCCGATTCCGCCGTTCATCACCGTGCTGACCGGCATCACCCAGGCCATGCTGGTGCCGGCGCCGCCGATCGAGCAGGTGCTGCCGAGCTTCCTGGAGTTCATCGACGACGCGGTGCTGGTGGCCCACAACGCCCCGTACGACGTGGGCTTCCTCAAGGCCGCCTGCGCCAGGCACGGCTATCGCTGGCCCAACCCCCGGGTCCTGGACACGGCGGCGCTCGCCCGCCGGGTGCTGACCCGCGACGAGGTGCCCAACCGCAAGCTGGGCACCCTGGCCGCCTACTTCCGCACCGCCACCCAGCCCACCCACCGGGCGTTGGACGACGCGAAGGCCACCGTCGACGTGCTGCACGGGTTGATCGGTCGGCTCGGCGGGCACCGGGTGGACACGATCGGCGACGCCATCGAGTTCGCCCGCGCGGTCACCCCGACCCAGCGCCGCAAACGGCACCTGGCCGAGGGGTTGCCCAAGGTGCCGGGGGTCTACATCTTCCGGGCCGCCGACGACCGGCCGCTCTACGTGGGCACCTCGGTCGACATCGCCACCCGGGTGCGCAGCTACTTCACCGCGGGCGAGAAGCGTGCCCGGATCTCCGAGATGCTGGGCGCGGCCGAGCGGGTCGAGGCGGTGGAGTGCGCCCACTCGTTGGAGGCCGAGGTCCGTGAGCTGCGGTTGATCGCCGCGCACGCCCCTCCGTACAACCGCCGGTCCAAATACCCGGAACGAATGGTCTGGCTCAAGCTGACCGACGGTCCGTACCCTCGGCTGTCGATCGTCCGCGACCTCTCCCCCACCGACACCGCGTACCTCGGGCCGTTCACCTCCCGGCGGGCCGCCGAGCTGGCGGCCGCCGGTTTCCACGACGCGGTGCCACTGCGCCAGTGCACGCACCGGCTCTCGCTGCGCACCGTCACGCCGGCCTGCGCGCTGGCCGAGCTGGGTCGTTGCCCGGCGCCCTGCGAACACAAGATCACCCCCGAGGAGTACGACGACAGCGCCGCCGCGCCCTTCCGTACCGCGACGGCCAGCGACCCCCAGCCGGTGGTGGACGCCCTGCTCGCGCGGATCGACGTGCTCTCCCGCGATCAGCGCTACGAGGAGGCCGCCGTGGTGCGGTCCCGGCTGGCCGCCGTGCTGCGGGCCACCGTGCGGATGCAGCGGCTGGCCGCGCTGACCGGGATCGTCGAGTTGGCCGCGGCCCGGCCGGCCGCCCGGGGCGGCTGGGAGTTGGCGCTGGTCCGGCACGGCCGACTGGCCGGCGCGGGGGTGTCCCCGCCGGGTGTGCACCCGCGTCCCACGTTGACCACGATCCGGGCCACCGCCGAGACGGTGTCGGGCGGGCACGGTCCGGTGCCGGCCGCCACCGCCGAGGAGTCCGAGCGGATCCTGTCCTGGTTGGAGCGACCGGAGACCCGACTCGTCGAGATGTCCTCCGGTTGGTCCTCTCCGGCGAGTGGCGCGGCCCGGTTCCGTGACCTGCTGGCGAAGGCCGAGGGCGGCGCGTCCCACCAACTCTCGACCGAACGCTCATGACCAACTGACCGATCGGACTACGTCGACTCGCTTAGGCTGTTAGAGAAGTGCAGTCCTGCCCGATTCGTGGGCCTGCTCCCCCGCCGGGTTCCGGCGATGCGGAGCCGGGGTGAGGAGGTGTCCCTCGTGGACGTCGACGCCGGACACGGCGCCGCCCTGGGGGGCGCCCTGCCGACACAGCCGGGTGAGCTGCCGCTCGCCCGCCGGCTGCGGTCGCTGCTCAGCTGGCCGACCACCGACTCGGACCCGGTCACCCAACTGGTCCGCACCCATCGGGGCATCCACGCCGGCACCGACCCCGCGGTGCTGCGCCGTGCCTACACGATCGCGGAGAACATGCACCGCGGGCAGTTCCGCAAGAGCGGGGAACCGTACATCACCCATCCCCTCGCGGTGGCGCAGATCTGCGCCGAGCTGGGGATGGACACCACCACCCTGGTCGCCGCGCTGCTGCACGACACCGTGGAGGACACCCGCTACACCCTCCAGGCGCTCTCCGAGGACTTCGGCGGCGAGGTGGCCCACCTGGTCGACGGGGTGACCAAGTTCGACAAGGCGTTCTACGGCAAGGCCGCCGAGGCGGAGACGGTCCGTAAGATGATCGTCGCGGCCGCCAAGGACGTCCGGGTGCTGATCATCAAGCTGGCCGACCGGCTGCACAACATGCGGACGCTCGGGGTGCGCTCCGCGTCGTCGCGGGAACGGATCGCCCGCAAGACCCAGGAGGTGCTGGTCCCACTCTGTGACCGGCTGGGCATCCAGACCCTCAAACGCGAGCTGGACGACGTGGTGCTGCTGCACCTCGAGCCCGACGAGCACGCCCGGCTGGCCCGGCACGTGCACGATCGGCCGGGCTGGGATTCGTACCTCGACTCGGTGGTCACCCGGGCCCGGGTGGCGCTTCGCCGCAGCCGGGTCGACGCCGAGGTGAGCCCCCGTCCCCGGCACCTCTACTCGATCTGGAAGGACACCATCGCCGGCGGCCACACCGCCCCGTACGACCTGCCCCGCATCGTGGTGGTGGTCGACGGCCCGGCCACCGACTGTTACGCCGCGTTGGGCGCGATCCACGGCACCTGGCGACCGGTGCCCGGCCGTTTCAAGGACTTCATCGCCTCACCGAAGAACAACCTCTACCGTTCGCTGCACACCAGCGTCTGCGGCCCGCAGGACCGCACGGTGGAGGTGCTGATCCGCACCGAGGAGATGCACCGCTCGGCCGAGTACGGCATCGCCGCCGACTTCCGTTTCCCCCGCTCCGGCAGCAGCACCGCCGCGGCCCGCGCCGAACAGCTGGACTGGTTGCGCCGGGTGCTCGACTGGGAGCCGGACGCCGCCGACCCGGCACAGTTCTACGAGTCGCTGCGCTGCGACCTGGCCGAGGGGCAGATCCAGGTCTTCGCCGACGGCCGACAGGTCGTGCTGCCGGCCGGAGCCACGCCTGTCGACCTCGCGTACGAGCTGGGCAACGACCGGGGCGACCATTGCCTCGCCGCACGCATCAACGGTCGGCTGGCCCCGCTCAGTTCGGAGCTGGACGAGGGCGACGTGGTGGAGATCTTCACCGAGAACGACGGCGACAACGGCTTCGAGGCCGGTGTGGCACCGCGCGGCCCCCGGCGGGAGTGGCTGACCTTCGTCAAATCGCCACACGCGCAGATGCAGATCAACCGGTGGTTCGCCGAGCACACCGAGCCGGGCATCACGATCAGCGACAAGGTGCGCCTCGGTCGGGCCACCATCGGGCTCGCCCTCCGCCAGCACAACCGGGGCCTCGCCAGTGACCTGCCACTGCTGCGCCTCTCCGAGGAGTTGGGCTATCCCGACCTGGAGACCCTGCTGGTCGCGGTCTTCGACCGGGTGATCGAACCGGACACCGTGGTCCGCCAGCTCATCGACCTGGTCGACCATCGACAGTGACCTGGCGGCCCCAGCGCGTCCGAAGAACATTCGTGACCACTAGCCTGGAGTCATGATCCCCCGCTCCCGCGCCACCGGTCGGGCCCTCTTCTATCAGGCCTTCTACCGGCTGCCGCTGCCGGTGCGTCGGCGCCTGGTCCGGCTGGCCGTGCCCAAGTACATCGTCGGCGCGGTGACCCTGGTCCGGGACACCGAGGCGACGGGCGCGGGTCGGTTGCTCATGCTGCGCCAGCCGCCCGGCAAGGGTTGGTCACTCCCCGCCGGCCTGCTCAACCGGGGTGAGGCCCCGGTGGTGGGCGCGGCCCGTGAGCTGTTCGAGGAATCCGGCGTCCGGCTCCCACCGTCCCGGCTGCGTCCGGCGGTGCCGAACGCGATCGTGCACGCCAAGGGCTGGGTGGACATGGTCTTCGAGGCCGAGGTGCCGGCGTCCAGCACCGAGCTGACCGTCGACGGCGCGGAAGTCTTCGAGGCCGCCTGGCACCCCCTGGACGACCTGCCCAAGCTGACCTGGCCGACGGCCCGGCTGCTCGCCTACTACGACATCGGGCCGCTGGCCGGACAGTTCCCGCCGCCGGTGCCCGACGACACCCCGTGACCGTCGCGGCCGGTGTGCCGGCGGATCTGTGCGCGGTGGTGCTGGCCGCCGGCGAGGGCACGCGGCTGCGCCCGCTCACCGAACGGGTGCCCAAGGCGCTCTGCCCGGTGGGCAACGTGCCCCTGCTGGATCGGGCGTTGGCGCGACTGGCCGGCCTGGGCCTGACCGGTCCCGATCGGGTCGCGGTGAACGCCTGCTACCTCGGCGAGCAGGTGGTGGCGCACGTCGGCGACCGCGCACACCTGTCGGTGGAGCCGGGCGACCCGCTGGGCACCGCGGGTGGGGTGGCCAACCTGCGGGACTGGATCGACGGGCGCCCGGTGCTGGTCGGCAACGCCGACGCGTACCTCGCCGACCCGGCTGCTCCCCCCGGTCCGGACGTCGCCGCCCTGCTCGACGGCTGGGACGGGCACACCGTACGCCTGCTCGGCCAGCCCGCCGCGGACCCGGCGGCGCCGGGCACCTTCGCCGGGCACTGCTTCACCGGCTTCTCGCTGCTGCCCTGGCGGTTGGTCCGGGACCTGCCGGTCGTCTTCTCGGACCTGGTTCGCGCCGTGTGGCGTCCGGCCGAGGCCGCGGGCGCCCTGGCGGTGGTCCCCTACCCGGGCACCTTCTTCGACACCGGCACCCCGGCCGACTACCTGGCGGCCAACCTGCACGCCGCGGCCGGCGGCGTTCTCGTCGAGGAGTCCGCGACGGTGACCGGCCACTGCGTGGAGTCGGTCGTCGGCGCGGGCGCGCGGGTGGACGGCGACGTGTCCCGCACTGTGGTGTGGCCGGGCGCGACCGTACGGGCCGGTGAGCGGCTGCGGGACGTGATCCGGGCCGGGAGCGACCTGACCGTGCCCTGCCGCGCCCAGGGCTGAGCCCCGACGGCTCCCGCCTCCGGTCTCGGGCCAGAACATCTAGCATGGGCGACGACGCCGACGAACGGAGAAATGCCCCGTGATCACCGCGATCGTGCTGATCGACTGCGCCACCGATGCGATCCCCGAGGTGGCGGAGAACCTGGCCAACCTTCCCGGTGTCAGCGAGGTCTACTCGGTGGCCGGGCACGTCGACCTCATCGCCATCGTCCGGGTCCGCGAGTTCGACCAGATCGCCCAGGTCATCGCGGGCAGCATCTCCAAGGTCGAGGGCGTGCTCAACACCGAGTCGCACATCGCCTTCCGGGCGTACTCGCAGCACGACCTGGAGGAGGCGTTCGCGATCGGTCTGGCCAGCGCCGACTGACCCGCTCGCCGTTTCGAGGCCGTACCGGCCGCACGGCGGCGCGTCGCGCGCACAGGGCGGCCGGCCCACCGCGAGGGTGGACCGGCCGTCTGCTGTGGCTACGTCAGCTCTCGCTGGGAGCCGGTACCTCGGTGGTGCCGCCGCCCGGAGCCGGCGACTCGGTGCCGGTGCCGCCCGGAGCCGGCGACTCGGTGACAGTGCCGCCCGGAGCCGGCGACTCAGTGCCGGTGCCGCCCGGGCTGGGCGTACCGCTGGCGCTGGTCTGCGGAACCGGGATGCCCAGCTTGTTGGCGAGCGCCACCAACTCGTCGTAGTGCGTCTGCAGCGTCGGCAGCGCCGTCTGCGCCAACTGGACCACCGACTGCTCGGAGCCCTGCGAGATCTCCGTCTGGGTGGCCTGGATGGCCTGGACGTGGCCGGCCAGCTCACTGGTCACCCAGAGCCGGTCGAACTCCGCGCCGCTGGCGTTGTTCAGCCTGTCGATGACCGCCTGCTGATCGGCGCTGGGCTCGTTCGGCAGTTCCACCCCGAGCTGCGACGCGGTCTGCTGCACCGTCTGGTCCAGCTGGGTGTGGTCGGTCTTCAGCATCGCGCCCAGGTCCTTGACCCCCTGGTCCTGACCCTTCTGCTGAGCCAGGTCACCAGCGGTGATCTCGAACAGGTTGACCTGGTGTACCGCCTGCAGGTACTGGGTGTCCTGCGTTGACGGCTGTGCCGCGGCCTGCGCGGCCGCAGCCGGCGCGACACCGACCAGTACCAGCGCGGCCAACAGGCCGAGGCGTTTGATACCCAACATGCTTCCCCCCCTTGAGACGTTGGACCGCACGGATACCCGGCTCACCGGGGTTATTCCTGCGATCGCCCGTCGCGCGGGGTCGACCGGTCCGATCAGGGGCGTCCGACTCCTGGTCGGATGGGCCGGGGGGTGTGGATACGAAGGGGCGCCCGCCGGAATCCGGCGGGCGCCCCTCAACGGTGCGACTGGGCGGTCAGCGACGGCTCTCGCCGCTGCCGATCTCCTCGCGCTCGGGTCGGGCCTCGACCGGCGGGTGCCCCGGCGAGACCGGTGCCTCGACCGGCTTCTCGATCGGGTAGAAGAAGCCCCGGATGGCCGGCCCGAGGGCCCCCAACCGGTTCATCTTCTTGGGCACGACCCAGCCGACGTAGTCGAGCTGGCCGTGACCGTCCGCGTGCCCGTTGGACGCGCTGAGCGGCTGGTGCACCTCGACGAACCGGCCGTCCGGCAGGCGCCGGATGATGCCGGTCTCCACGCCGTGCGCGAGCACCTCCCGGTCGTGCTGCTGCAGACCCAGGCAGAGCCGGTAGGTGACGTAGTACGCCAGCGGCGGGACCACCAGCAGGCCGATCCGGCCCGCCCAGGTCATCGCGTTCAGGCTGATCTGGAACTTGTCCGCGATCACGTCGTTGGCGCCGGAGAGCGTCAGCACGATGTAGAACGAGACGGCCATGGCGCCGACCGCGGTCCGGGCCGGAGCGTCCCGGGGACGCTCGAGCAGGTTGTGGCTCTTGCGGTCCTTGAGGTGCCGGGCTTCCAGGAACGGGTACATCGTCGACAGGCCCACCAGGATGCCGGGCAGCACGACCGTCGGCCAGAACAGCGGCGGGATGACGTACCCGTCGCCGATCGGGATGGGGATCTCCCAGGCCGGCATGAGTCGGGTCGACCCGTCGAGGAACATGACGTACCAGTCGGGCTGGCTGGCGGCCGAGACCACCCACGCCTCGTACGGGCCGAACAACCAGATCGGGTTGATCTGGAACAGACCGCCCATCAGCGCGATGACGCCGAAGACGACCATGAAGAAGCCGCCCTGCTTCAGCGCGTACCGCGGGAACATCCGCTCGCCGACCACGTTGTTGTTGGTCCGGCCGGGGCCGGGCCACTGGGTGTGCTTCTGCTTGAACACCAGACCCAGGTGAACGCTGATCAGCGCGACCAGCAGACCCGGGATGAGCAGCACGTGGGCGATGAAGAACCGGCTGATGATGATCGTGCCGGGGAACTCGCCGCCGAAGATCGACGAGGTGACCCAGGAGCCGATCACCGGGATGGACAGCATGATCGCCGAGGCGATCCGCAGGCCGGTGCCGGACAGGCCGTCGTCCGGCAGCGAGTAGCCGGTGAAGCCGGCCAGGAAGCCGACCCAGAACAGCAGCGAACCGATGATCCAGTTGGTCTCACGCGGCTTGCGGAAGGCGCCGGTGAAGAAGACGCGCAGCATGTGCACGACGATCGCGGCCATGAACAGCAGCGCTGCCCAGTGGTGCATCTGCCGCATCACCAGACCGCCGCGGACATCGAACGAGATGTCCAGGCTGGAGGCGTACGCGGCGGACATCGGGGTGCCCTGCAACGGCGCGTAGCTGCCGTCGTAGACCACCTCGGTCATCGCCGGCTCGAAGAAGAAGGTGAGGAACACACCGGTCAGCAGCAGCACGATGAACGAGAACAGCGCGATCTCGCCGAGCAGGAAGGACCAGTGGTCCGGGAAGACCTTGTTCAGCAGCTTGCGCAGCGGGGTGGCCACCGCGAAGCGGTCGTCCACTCCCACCGCGGCCTTGCCCGGCGTCGCCGCAAGGTCAAACTTTCGACGCTTCATGGCCGCTCCCAGAAATCAGGCCCGACGGTCTCGGTGTAGTCGGACTTCGCCACGAAGAAGCCCTCGGAGTCCACCTCGATCGGCAGCTGCGGCAGCCGCCGGCTGGCGGGGCCGAAGACTGGCCGGGCGTTGTCGGTGATCAGGAACTGGGACTGGTGGCACGGGCAGAGCAGCCGGTTGGTCTGCTGCTCGTACAGGCTGGCCGGGCATCCCGCGTGCGTGCAGATCTTGGAGAACGCCGCGTAGTTGCCCCACATGTAGTCACCGTGGCCGACCTTCTCGTTGGCCCGGCGCGACTCCTGCGCGTCGGAGTCGCGGAGGTGGATCAGCAGCGTCGGTGAGTCGGCGTGCCTGTTGCTCACGCCGTGGTCGATGCCGGGGAAGACGGTCAACTGCCCACCGGTGCTGATGTCCGCCGGGCGGATCGGCCGGCCGTCCTCGCGGACCAGACGGATCCGCTGGCCGCCCTCGGCCGCTGCGAACCCGGTGGTGAACATCTGGTTGTTCTTGTGCGGCTGCGAGATCAGGCCGCCGACCAGCGGCGCCGCGGCGACCGCGGCGACCGGCGCGAGACCGGCCAGCAGCGAGATGCCGAGCAGGGGGCGACGCTTCACGCCCAGCTCGTCCGCCATGTAGAGCATGGTCTGGCCGGTGATGGTGCGGCCTTCGGAGTCCACCTGGCCCTCGTGCCGGTCCTGGATCGAGACCTCCTTGGGCAGCAACTTCTTGCCCCAGGTCAGGATGCCGAAGCCGACGGCGAGCAGCGCCACGCCGAGGGTGAAGCCGAGCAGCGGGGTGTAGAACTTGTCGCCGCCCCGGCCCGCCTCGTACTGCCACGGCCACCAGATGTAGATGGCCAGGAAGGCGGTCGCGGCCAGGCCGGTGATCAGGAAGAAGCCGGCGACCACCCGGGTCAGCCGACGCTCCGCCTTGGTGCCCGGCAGCACCTGCGGCTCGTAGTGGACGATCTCGATGTCGTCCCGGCGCGCGCCCTCACGAACGATGTCGAAACGGGTCAGCTTGGGGTCGTTCACGTCGAGCGGCTCCGGGCCCTGTGGGGCCTGGTGCTCGGTGTGGGTGCTCATGCCGTCACCTCGCTACGGGTGGCGCCGAGCGGCACCACAGCACTGAATCGGATGGCCTGCTCGATCACGACTTACCCGCAATCCACAGGCTAGCGAAGACGAGCGCCACGATGCCAACCAGGAAGATCGCCAGGCCCTCGGTGGACGGGCCGTACCGCCCGAGGTTGAACCCGCCCGGGTCCTGGTCGTGCTTCAGCGTCTCCTGGATGTAGGCGATGATGTCGGCCTTCTGCTCCGGCCGGAGCTGGTTGTCGCCGAACACCGGCATGTTCTGCGGGCCGCTCAACATCGCCGCGTAGATCTGGCGGTCGGTCGCGGGGTGCAGGCTCGGGGCGAACTTGCCCGAGGAGAGCGCACCACCGCCGCCACCGAAGGCGTGGCACTGCGAGCAGTTGATCCGGAACAGCTCACCGCCGGCGGCGATGTTGCCGTCCTCGCGGAGGTCGTCGCCCTCGGGCACGACCGGGCCGCCGCCAAGCTCCTGGATGTACTGGGCCAGCTGACGGGTCTGC
This sequence comes from Micromonospora sp. NPDC127501, assembly GCF_040302185.1. Taxonomy (NCBI): domain Bacteria; kingdom Bacillati; phylum Actinomycetota; class Actinomycetes; order Micromonosporales; family Micromonosporaceae; genus Micromonospora; species Micromonospora sp. NPDC127501. Next base: position 246,617 of record NZ_JBEORJ010000009.1, read on the forward strand.
TCGTCGGTGAAGACCGGGGGCTTGCGGTGCGCCTGGGCCTCCTGGCGGGCCAGCGGCATCCGCCCGGAGCTGACCTGGAACTCGACAGATGCCGCGCCGACGCCGATCAGGCTCGGCCCGCGGCCCTCGACACCCTGGGCGTTGCGGCCGTGGCAGGTCACGCAGCTCACGTCGAACAGCGCCTTGCCCTCGGCGGCGGCGCCGGTCAGCTGCGGGTTGTCCTGCGCCTGGGCGCCCGGGGCGAAGACGGTGTACGCGCCACCGGCGAGCATCAGCGCGGCGATCAGCCGGACCGCGGCGCCCAGCCGGCGGCGGCCCCTGCTGCGCGCGGCGGGCCGCTCACGCAACCGCGCGAGCAGACCGCGTCGGCGGTCGTTGTCAGAAGTCATGAGCGGTGTCCTTAACCGGTTGGACCTGTCTCAGGGGACGGAGCAGCAGCGCGGAATGTGACGCGCAAGATCACTGGAGCCAGTAGATCATGGCGTACAGCCCGATCCACACGACGTCGACGAAGTGCCAGTAGTACGACACGACGATCGCCGACGTCGCCTGCGCCGGAGTGAACCGGCCCATGGTCGTACGGACCATGAAGATGATGAAGGCGATCAGACCACCGGTCACGTGCAGGCCGTGGAAGCCGGTGGTCAGGTAGAACACCGACCCGTACCCGTCTTCGTTGATCTTGATGCCGTCGGCGACCAGGTGCCGGTACTCGTTCAGCTGGCCGAGGACGAAGATCAGGCCCATCACGAAGGTGACGGTGAACCAGCGCCGCAGCGCGTGCACGTCACCCTTCTCCGCCGCGAAGACGCCGAGCTGGCACGTCACCGAGGACAGCACCAGGATCACCGTGAAGGTGGTCGCGTACGGGATGTTCAGCGCCTCGGTGTGCTTCTCCCACTGCTCCGGCGCAGCCGCGCGGATGGAGAAGTACATCGCGAACAGCGCCGCGAAGAACATGAGTTCGCTTGAGAGCCACACGATCGTCCCGACACTGACCATGTTTGGTCGGGTCAGAGAGTGGATCCGGCTCTTGTCAATGGCTGGGGCCGCAGTCACGCCGTCATTATTGCCCCTGACCGGGGCCGCCGATCAGCGGGGTGGCAAACCTGCGCCTTCCGTGGCCCGAGCGTCAGGGTCCGGTTCGCCTGGCCTAGCCTGAAAAGCGTGCTGCACGTCGATCCGATCTTCGCCGCCACCTCGGCCCCGCCGCCGTTCACCGTCGGCGCGGTGCTGACCGAGACCCGGCTGGACAGCTGGCTGGCCCTCGGCCTGGTGCTCGCCGCCGGCCTGTACCTCTACGGGGTGTACCGGCTGCGCCTGCGCGGCGACCGCTGGCCGATCGCCCGTACCGTGTTCTTCCTCGGCCCCGGCCTGGGCGGCATCGCGCTCGTCACGGTCAGCGGGCTGCACGCGTACGACACCGCGCTGCTGTCCGTGCACATGATCCAGCACATGGTGCTCTCCATGGTGGCGCCGATCTTCCTGGCGCTGGGCGCGCCGATGACCCTGGCCCTGCGGACCCTGCCGGTCGGGCCGCGCAAGCGCCTGCTCGCGATCGTGCACAGCCGCGTCGCCCGGGTCTACAGCTTCCCGCTGGTGGCGTTCGCCATCTTCGTGGTCAACCCGTTCGTGCTGTACTTCAGTGATCTGTACCGCTACACCCTCGAACACGCCTGGGCGCACGAGCTGGTGCACGCGCACTTCATCATGACCGGCTGCGTGTTCTTCTGGCCGCTGCTCGGCCTCGACCCGCTGCCCGGCCGCTGGCCCTACCCGGCGCGTGCGCTGCTGATGCTGCTCTCCGTGCCGTTCCACACAGTGCTCGGCCTCACCATCATGCAGAGCAGCACGCTCTTCGGCGGCGACTGGTACCCGTCGCTCAACCTCGGTTGGGTCGACCCGTGGCAGGACCAGGTGGTGGCCGGCGGCATCCTGTGGGCCGGTGGCGAGTTCGTCAGTGTGACCATGCTCGCGGTGCTGGTGGTGCAGTGGGTCAAGCAGTCCGAGCGGGAGGCCCGCCGGGTGGACCGCGAGCTGGACCGCCAGGAGGCCCGCGAACGCGCAGCCGACGCCGCGCCCGCCTGAGCTGCCCGGACGGTACGCCCCGACGCGCGACGCCGGGCGGGATGTCGGCTACGTCACGCCGACCGGTACGATCTGCGGGCAGCTACGAGGTGGGAGTTCCGGCATGACCGATCGTCTTTGCACCGTGTTGCTCTACAGCGACGACCCGCAGGTCCGTGATCGGATGCGGATGGCTGTTGGCACCCGGCCAGCTCCCGGTCTGCAGATCGAGTTCGTCGAGGCGTCGACCTACGCGGAGACCATCCGGCTGGTCGACGACTACGAGATCGACCTGCTGCTGCTCGACGGTGAGGCGAGCCCGGGTGGTGGCATCGGCATCGCGCGCCAGGTCAAGGACGACCGGGACGACGCTCCCCCGACCTGCCTGGTGATCGCCCGCGCCGCCGACCGATGGCTCGCCGCGTACGCCGAGGTCGACGCGACGCTGGTGCACCCGCTCGACCCGGTGACCACCGGCGGCACGGTGGCCGAGCTGCTGCGGACGCACGCACCCGCCTGACGTCCCACGCTCCTCCGGCACCCCCACGGCGCCGGATCTCCTCGGCGCCGGTTCCAGCCCACCCGCACTTCGCATGCTCGGGAGGCCCGCCATGGGCGATCGGACCTGGCCGCACCTGCTCAACGCGCTGCTGCGCGGTGACGAACTCTCCACTGCCGACACCGCCTGGGCGATGGACGAGATCATGACCGGCTCGGCGAGCGCGGCGCAGATCGCCGCCTTCGCCGTGGCGCTGCGGGCCAAGGGCGAGACCCCTGCGGAGCTGGCCGGCCTGGTGGAGGCGATGCTCGGTCGCGCGGTCCCGGTGGCGCTCCCCGAGGAGCTGCGTCGTACCGCGCTCGACGTGGTGGGCACCGGCGGTGACCTCGCCCACACGGTGAACATCTCCACCATGACGGCGCTGGTGGTCGCCGGCACGGGCGTCCGTGTCGTAAAGCACGGCAACCGGGCTGCCTCCTCCCTGTGCGGCACCGCCGACCTGCTGGAGTTCCTCGGCATCCCGCTGGATCTCGGCCCGGAGCAGGTTGCCCGCTGTGTCGAGGAGGCCGGCATCGGGTTCTGCTTCGCGGCCCGCTTCCACCCCGGGATGCGGCACGCCGGCCCGGTCCGCCGCGAGGTGGGCGTGCCCACCTTCTTCAACTTCCTCGGCCCGCTGACCAACCCGGCCCGTCCCCGGGCCGGCGCGGTCGGCTGCTTCGACCTGCGGATGGCCCCGGTGATGGCCAGCGTGTTCGCGGCCCGTGGTGACTCGGCGATCGTGATGCGCGGCGAGGACGGGCTGGACGAGTTCACCACCGCCGCGCCGACCCGGATCTGGGCGGCCCAGGGCGGCACCGTACGCGAGGCTGTGCTGGACGCGACCGACCTGGGCGTACCTCGGTCCACCCTCGCCGACCTGCGCGGCGGTGACGCCGCGTACAACGCTGGCGTGGCCCGTCGCCTGCTGGCCGGCGAGACGGGCCCGGTCCGGGACGCGGTGCTGGTCAACGCGGCGGCGGCGCTGGCCACCCAGGGCCCGCTGGACGGTGACCTGACCGAGGCGCTCCGCGCCGGCCTGGCCCGCGCGGCCGAGTCGATCGACTCCGGCGCGGCCGCCGCGACCCTGGACCGCTGGATCGAGACCGCCACCGCCTGACCTCACCGCCGCCCGACCCGTCGGCGCCGTCCGCGGGCGGCGTCTGGGCCGGTGATCGACTCGGGTTCCGTGAAGCCGCGGTGTCCGGGCAACCTGGATGCCCCGACGTCAGTGATGTCGAGTGGATCACGCGCGGCTGTCGGCCAGCGGGCGACGGTGCGCGGAGATTTGTCGGACCCGTCTGGGAAACTACAGCTGAGTAGTTCTCTGCTGCCGTCGGTGCGTGGCTGTCGCATCCGGGGGCGGTCCGCCTGATATCCGAGAGGAGACGCCCGTGTCGCATCGCGAGCTCTACTGCGACGTCTGCGAGGGCGTGGCGCTGTTCGAGGCTCCGCCCTGCGTCGACGGCCACGGCACCGACTGTCCGGAGCTGATCTGCATCGACTGCGGCGCCGCCGTGGTGGTCAGCGCGTTCGCCTTCCCGGTCACCCCGTTGGCCGTCCGCCGCCGCCAGCCCGCCCGCCGCGCCGCCTGACCACAGCACCGCCCGACCGCAGCGCTGCCCAGCGGCCCGCGCCGCCTAGCAGCCCGCGCCGTCCAGCCCTCTGACCGCCGCGCCACCGAGGCGGGGTGGAACATGACCGAAGGCCCGCTCCCCCACTCGGGGAACGGGCCTTCGTCGTGCCGGGTCGGTCGCGACGGCGACCGGGTGGGTCAGTGCTCGGCGGTACGCCGGGTGCCGCTGTAGTACTCGAACAGGAGCCCACAGGCGGAGAAGACGACGGCCAGCAGGCCGGCACCGATCAGCCAGTACTGCCAGAACACCATGCCGAGCGCGGCGATCGCGGCGGCCAGCGCCAGTCCGAACGGCCAGTAGCTGCCCGGGCTGAAGAAGCCGACCTCACCAGCGCCGTCGGCGATCTCGGCGTCGGGGCGGTCCTCCGGGCGCAGGTCGATGCGGCGCGAGACGAACCAGAAGAAGCCACCGCACATCGAGCAGAGCAGGAACGACAGCAGCAGGGCGACGGTGCCGACCCACTCGATGCCGCCCGACTCACCGTTCGTCCAGGCGCCGTAGAGGATGGTGGCACCGAAGAGGAACCCGGCGATGATCAGGAAGATACGCCACTCGGTCTTCATGCGGCTGCCTCAGCTTCCCGTGCGGGCCGGAACGTCGTCCGGGTTGAAGTTGTCCTGCGTCCGCCGCGTGTCGAACGGCCGGGTGGTCGTCGCGTACGGCTGCTCACCGATCGCGGACAGCGCGTCCTGGGTCGACTTGCCGCTCTGCTTGGCAGCGAGGAACTGGTCGTACTTCTCCGGCGAGACCACCCGCAGCTCGAAGTTCATGAACGCGTGGTAGCTGCCGCACAGTTCGGCGCAGCGCCCGACGTAGGCACCCTCGGCGTCCAGGCTGGAGACCTCGAACACGTTGCGGATCTTGCCCGGCATGACGTCCCGCTTGAAGAGCAGCTCCGGCACCCAGAACGAGTGGATGACGTCGCGGCTGGTCTCCTCGAACCGGATGGACCGGTTGGTCGGCAGCACCAGCACCGGGATGACCTCACTGGTGCCGAGCGTCGACGCGGTGGTGCGGGCTTCCGTGCCCTGGCCGTCCCGGTAGTTGAACTGCCAGTTCCACTTGAACGCGACGACCTCGACCGTGACGTCCGGGTTCTTCGACAGCTTGTCGACGTCGGTCTGCACGATCGCCGTGTAGTAGAAGAGCACGGAGACGATCAGGATCGGCGCGATGGTGTACAGGAACTCCATCGGCATGTTGTAGCGGGTCTGCACCGGCAGCGCGTTGCCACGCTTGCGGTAGCGCACGACGCACCAGAAGATCAGGCCCCACACGAAGACGCCGACCGCGAGCGCGGCGATGCAGGAGGCGATCCACAGGTCGTACATCCGCTTGGACTCCGCCGAGATGCCGCCCTGCGGCCAGCCGAAGCCGTCGAACGTCTGACCCACGTCACAGCCCGTGAGCAGAACCAGCAACGCCACGCCACCGAGACCGAGCCCGGCCAGGCGACCAGCACCACGCCCCCGGCGTCCACCAACCCCTGGGGAAGCGCTGTGCCGTACGGCCGACGGCCGTACCTCCGAACTCCTTGCGACCACCTGGTCCTGCCTCCCTAGCGCGCCGCGGTGCGTCTTTCCTCAGCACCCGCGGCAAAGGCGTCACCGACGGTCGCAGATTACTCGACCATGACGGACTCGGCCGTGGTGGGGTCACTGTCCGGCCCCCATCGGGGGGATCCTAGGCATACCGCCGCGATAGCGTCTTGGTCTGTGAGCGCGAGGAGTGAGCCGGGGTCACGAGCCCCGCAACCGCGAACGAAGGCAGGTCTGTGAGCGCATCCCCGGTCTACCTGGACGCGGCGACCGCCGCACCGATGCATCCGGTCGCGCGGCAGGCTCTGCTGGCCGCGCTCGACGACGGTTGGGCCGACCCGGGCAAGCTGTACACGCAGGCCCGGCGGGCCCGGCAACTGCTCGACGCCGCCCGCGAGGCCACCGCGCTGACGCTCGGCGTCCGCGCGGATGAGGTCTCCTTCACCCCCAGTGGTACGACCGCAGCCCACGGCGCGGTGCTCGGCGGCCTGACCGGGCGGCGCCGGGTCGGGTCGACGCTGGTGCACTCGGCGATCGAGCACTCGGCCGTGCTGCACGCGGCGGAACGGCACGTCGGCGCTGGCGGGACCGCCACCGCGGTGCCGGTCGACCGGTCGGGCCGGCTGGACCTGACCGCGTGGTCGACCGCCGTTCGTGCCCCGGGGGTCGCGCTGGCGGCGTTGATCACCGCCAGTCACGAGGTGGGAACGGTGCAGCCGGTCGCCGAGGCGGCGGCGGCGTGCGCCGACGTGGGTGTGCCGCTGTACGTGGACGCGGCGCAGTCGGTGGGCCGGGTGCCTATGCCGGCCGGCTGGTCGGTGCTCACGGCGAGCGCCCACAAGTGGGGTGGGCCACCCGGCGTGGGGGTGCTGGCGGTCCGGAAGGGCACTCGCTGGGAGTCACCCTGGCCGGCCGACGAGCGGGAGAGTGGACGTACCCCCGGGGTGGTGAACCTGCCCGCGGTCGTGGCGGCGGCGGCGAGCCTGCGGGCGGCGGCGGCCGACGCGGCGGCCGAGGCGGCCCGGTTGGCCCCCCTGGTGGACCGGGTCCGGGAGCGGGTCGCGGCGGAGGTGCCCGACGTGGAGGTCGTCGGCGATCCGGTGCTCCGGCTCCCCCACCTGGTCACGTTCTCGTGCCTGTACGTCGACGGGGAGGCGTTGCTGCACGCGCTGGACCGGCGGGGCTTCGCGGTGTCGTCCGGCTCGTCCTGCACCTCGTCCACGTTGCGTCCGTCGCACGTGCTGGAGGCGATGGGGGTGCTGTCGCACGGCAACGTGCGGGTCAGCCTGCACCGGGAGACGACCGAGGCGGACGTGGAGCGGTTCCTGACCGAACTGCCGGGGATCGTCGCCGGGCTGCGCGCCGAGGCCGGGGTGGTGGGGCTGTGACGATGCCGGACGAGGTGATCGACTGCCGGGGGCAACGCTGCCCGCTGCCGGTGATCGCGGCGGCGCGACGGATGCCCGAGGTGCCGGTCGGCACTGTGGTCCGGGTGCTGGCCGACGACCCGGCGGCGGCGGTCGACATCCCCGCCTGGTGCCGGATGCGCGGCCAGGAGTTCCTGGGGTCCGTCAACGGCCCGGACGGCCCCGCCTACGACGTCCGTCGCACCCACTAACCCCGCGATCTTGCAGTTTCTGCCTGGACAAAAGGGTGCAGAAGCCGCGACACGGCGACAGAAAGCGCAAGATCGCCGGGGTGGGGTCCGGGGTTACGCCGGGAGGAGGTGGGGGCGGACTTCTTCTGCCGCGGTGTCGCCGTAGGACTCGGCGAGGCGTTTGACGAACAGGTCGCGGCGGACGTCGTACTCCTGGGTGCCGACGGTCTCCAGGACCAGCGTGGCCAGCAGCGACCCGACCTGGGCGGCGCGCTCCAGGCCGAGGCCCCAGGAGAGCGCGGTGAAGAAGCCGGCGCGGAAGCCGTCGCCGACGCCGGTCGGGTCGACCGCGCGGATCTCCCGCGCGATCGGTACGTGGATCGGGTCGATGCCGCGCCCGGCGATCTCCACACCGTGCTTGCCCAGCGTGGTGACCCGCACCTTGACCAGGTCCAGCAGTTGCTCGTCGCTGAGCTGCGCCTTGCTCTGCAACAGCGACTTCTCGTAGTCGTTGGTCATCAGGTACTCGGCGCCCTCGATCAGCGCCACCACGTCCTCGCCGGGCATCCGGGCGAGCTGCTGGGACGGGTCGGCGGCGAAGGCGTACCCGCGGGTGCGGCACTCGGCCGAGTGGCGCAGCATCGCCTCGGGGTCGTTGGCGCCGACCAGCACCAGGTCCAGACCGCCGAGCCGGTCGGCGACCGGGGCCAACTCGATGTTGCGGGCCTCACTCATCGCACCGGCGTAGAACGACGCGATCTGGCACATGTCGGTGTCGGTGGTGCAGACGAAGCGGGCGGTGTGCGCCACCTCGCTGACGTGCACCGAATCGCAGTCCACGCCGTGGCGCTCCAGCCAGGAGCGGTAGTCGGCGAAGTCGGCGCCGACCGCGCCGAGCAGCACCGGGCGCAGCCCGAGCTGACCCATCCCGAAGGAGATGTTCGCCGCCACGCCGCCGCGGCGGAGCACCAGGTCGTCCACCAGGAAGGAGAGGGACACCTTGTGCAGTTGATCGGCGATGAGCTGGTCGGCGAAGCGACCGGGGAAGCTCATCAGGTGATCGGTGGCGATCGAGCCGGTGACGGCGATCTTCATGTCAACCCTCAGGGTCGGGAGCAGGGCGCGGTCAGCCTACCGGGACGGCAACCCGATGGTCACCGCTCGGTCGGACAACGGCAACCAGCCCGCCACGGCCCCCTTCGGGACCGCTCCCGGCCGGTACGACCGGCGACCGGTACGGCGATGGGGCCGTCCCGAAGAACGGCCCCATCGTCGCTGGTGTGTGGTGTGACTCAGTTGAACGAGTCACCGCAGGCGCAGGAGCTGCCCGCGTTGGGGTTGTCGATGGTGAAGCCCTGGGCGTCGATCCGGTCGGCGAAGTCGATCGTCGCGCCGGAAAGGTACGGGCCGCTCATCCGGTCGACGACGACCTCGACGCCACCGAAGTCGGTCACGACGTCACCGTCGAGCGAACGCTCGTCGAAGAAGAGCTGGTACCGCAGGCCGGAGCAGCCGCCCGGCTGCACGGCGACGCGGAGCCGCAGGTCGTCGCGGCCCTCCTGCTCGATCAGGGCCTTGACCTTCTGCGCCGCGACGTCGGTGAGGACGACGGAAGTAGGGGCCTTGGCCTCGGTCGACTCGGTCTGCGCTGGCGTGGTCACGTGGAAGTCTCCCTGCGCGGTTTGGGTCCGGACGCACTGGCCAACGTCGCGCGCCGTCCAGTGATTCCCGGTTGTGGTCCTCAGCCGATCGTACGCCGCCTTGGCCGGGCTCACCCGCGTGGCGTGACCCCCGCCGCAGGTCGGCCCTCGGTCGAGGCGGGCGCACGGGCGGTCGGGACGCTCAGCGGCTCCACTGCCGGGCCAGCCGGGCACCCAGCTCGCGCAGCCCCTCCGCGGGCCGACTCAGCGCCGCGTCGAGCCCGCCGCCCTCCTCGCCGCCGAAGTGCTCCACCAGGCTGTACGCGTCGGTCACCCCGGCCGAGGCGGCTTCCCGCCGGCCGGTGCTCACCTGCCCGGCCACCACCACGCAGGGCACTCCCCGGTCGCGGGCGGCGCCGGCCACCCCGGCGACGACCTTGCCGCGCAGCGACTGGTGGTCGAACGACCCCTCACCCGTGATCACCAGGTCGGCGGTGTCCAGCGCGGTGTCGAGCCGGGTGGCCCGGGTGACCAGGCCGATCCCCGACTCGCAGTCGCCACCCAGGGCGAGGAGCGCCGCGCCGATGCCACCGGCGGCACCGCCCCCGGGCAGCGCGCCGAGCCCCGCCGGGCAGCCGGCCAGGTCCCGTTCCAGCACCGCCGCGAAACGCTCCAGGGCCGCGTCGAGCAGCAGCACGTCGGCGCGGTCGGCGCCCTTCTGCGGGCCGAACACGTTGCTCGCGCCGTGCAGGCCGAGCAGGGGGTTGTCCACGTCGGTGGCCGCGACCAGCCGGACGCCGCGCAGCCGGGGCGCACCGTCCAGCGCGTCGATCGCGGCGAGCGCCGCCCCGCCGTACGGCAGAGCGGCACCGCCCTGGTCGAGGGGGGTCACGCCCAGCGCGGCGAGCATTCCCGCGCCGGCGTCGTTGGTGCCGGAGCCGCCCAGCCCGATCACCACCGTGCGGGCACCGCTCTCCACAGCGGCGACCACCAACAGACCCAGCCCGTACGAGGTGGTGCTCTTCGGGTCGCGCTCGGCCGCGGAGAGCAGGTGCAGGCCGCACGCCTGCGCGCTCTCCAGGTAGGCGGTCGAGCCGTCGGCGGTGAGCAGGATCTCACCGGCCGCCGGCCGGCCCAGCGGGTCGACCGTCGGCACCGCCACGCGCCGGCCGCCGAGGGCTTCGGCGAGCACCTCCACGAAGCCCGGTCCGCCGTCGGCGAGGGGCCGGATCAGCAGATCGTCTCCGTCGGTGACGGTGCGCCAACCGTCGGCGACGGCGGTGGCCACCTCCGGTGCGGACAGGGTGCCGGCGAACTTGTCCGGGCAGAGCAGCACGCGCATGCCGAGCAGTGTGGCAGCCCACACCGAGCGAGGCTGTGTCGCGCTCGCGCTGTGGGACCATGGGCTACGTGACTTCGACCTGGGTGGAACCCTCCAACACGGCGACGGCTCTGCTGCTGCTCGGCCGGGGCAGCGACCCCGACACCGAGCGCGGCGTGGAGTGTCCGGGCGACCTGCCGGCGCCCAGCGATCCGGATCTGGTGGCCCGTGCCACCGCCGCGAAGGCGAAGCTGGGCAGCAAGGTCTTCGTGCTGGGGCACCACTACCAGCGCGACGAGGTGATCCAGTTCGCCGACGTGACCGGCGACTCGTTCAAGCTGGCCCGGGAGGCCGCGGCCCGCCCGGACGCGGAGTACATCGTCTTCTGCGGCGTGCACTTCATGGCCGAGAGCGCCGACATCCTCACCACCGACAGCCAGCGGGTGATCCTGCCCGACCTCGCAGCGGGTTGCTCGATGGCGGACATGGCCGTGCTGGGTCAGGTCGAGGCCGCGTGGGACACGCTGACCGAGCTGGGCATCGCCGGCGACACCGTGCCGGTGACGTACATGAACTCCTCGGCCGACATCAAGGGTTTCGTGGGCCGCAACGGCGGCGTGGTCTGCACCTCGTCCAACGCCAAGCGCGCCCTGGACTGGGCCTTCGAGCAGGGGTCGAAGGTGCTCTTCCTGCCGGATCAGCACCTGGGCCGTAACACCGCGGTGCTGGAGATGGGCCTGTCGCTGGACGACTGTGTGCTCTACGACCCGCACAAGCCCGGCGGCGGGCTCACCCCGGAGCAGCTGCGCGACGCCAAGATGATCCTGTGGCGGGGGCACTGCTCGGTGCACGGCCGGTTCACCCTGGAGAGCGTCAACGACGTACGGGAGCGCGTGCCCGGGGTCAACGTCCTGGTCCACCCGGAGTGCCGGCACGAGGTGGTCACGGCCTCCGACTACGTCGGGTCCACCGAATACATCATCAAGACGATCGAGGCGGCTCCGGCCGGCTCGGCGTGGGCGCTCGGCACCGAGCTGAACCTGGTCCGCCGGCTCGCGCTGGCGCACCCGGACAAGCAGATCATGTTCCTGGACAAGGCCGTCTGCTACTGCTCGACGATGAACCGGATCGATCTGCCGCACCTGGTCTGGGCCCTGGAAGAGCTGGTGGCGGGCCGGGTCGTCAACCAGATCACGGTGGACGCCGACACCGCGCACCACGCCCGGGTCGCGCTTGATCAGATGCTCGCGTTGCCGGGCGCGGACACTCCGCCGCCGACCGCGTCCTGATCACGATCCGTAGCGCTCTTGGTACGCAAAAGTGCCGGATCACCGATTAATGCCACACACGCCGATGTGACCGAGTCCTTTTTCGTCACCGAGGGCTATGCTGCCCAAGCGACGACACACGCGGGCCGTTTGGATATGGCCGCATCCGGGGTAGCGACAACGTTCAGGCGCCCCACCATCAACACGGCAGCACCGACGCGCTGGAGGTTGCGTTGACCGACGACGTCCTGGTTGTGCACGGAGGTACTCCGCTCGAAGGGCGGATCCGCGTGCGCGGCGCGAAGAACCTGGTATCGAAGGCGATGGTCGCCGCGTTGCTCGGCGACAGCCCGAGCCGGCTGTTCGACGTGCCCAAGATCCGTGATGTCGAGGTGGTGCGAGGTCTGCTCGGCCTGCACGGCGTCAAGGTCACCGACGGCACCGAGGACGGCGAGCTCGTCTTCGACCCGGCGAACGTGGAGAGCGCCAGCACCGACCAGATCAACGTGCACGCCGGTTCCAGCCGGATCCCGATCCTGTTCTGCGGCCCGCTGCTGCACCGCCTCGGGCACGCGTTCATCCCGGATCTGGGCGGCTGCCACATCGGCCCGCGCCCGATCGACTTCCACCTCCAGGCGCTGCGGGAGTTCGGTGCCACTGTCGACAAGCGGCCCGAGGGGCTGCACCTGTCCGCGCCGAACGGGCTGCACGGCACCAAGTTCGCCCTGCCGTACCCGAGCGTCGGCGCCACCGAGCAGGTGCTGCTGACCGCCGTGATGGCCGAGGGCGTCACCGAGCTGCGCAACGCGGCGGTGGAGCCGGAGATCATCGACCTGATCTGCATCCTGCAGAAGATGGGCGCGATCATCAAGGTCCACACCGACCGGGTGATCGAGATTCAGGGCGTGCCCAAGCTGCACGGCTACACCCACCGGCCGATCCCGGACCGGATCGAGGCGGCGAGCTGGGCGGCCGCCGCCCTGGCCACCCGTGGTCACGTCGAGGTGCTGGGCGCGCAGCAGGCCGACATGATGACCTTCCTGAACATCTTCCGCTCGGTCGGCGGCGAGTACGAGGTCACCGACGCCCGCGCGCCGAAGCTGGGCGACCCCGGTCAGGAGGGCGGCATCCGCTTCTGGCACCCGGGTGGCGAGCTGAACGCGGTGGCGTTGGAGACCGACGTGCACCCCGGCTTCATGACCGACTGGCAGCAGCCGCTGGTCGTGGCGCTGACCCAGGCCCGCGGCCTGTCGATCGTCCACGAGACGGTCTACGAGCAGCGGCTGGGCTACACCGAGGCCCTCAACTCGATGGGCGCCAACATCCAGGTCTACCGGGACTGCCTCGGCGGCACCCCGTGCCGCTTCGGCCGGCGTAACTTCAAGCACTCCGCGGTGATCGCCGGGCCGAGCAAGCTGCACGCCGCCGACCTGGTCATCCCGGACCTGCGGGCCGGCTTCAGCCACCTGATCGCGGCGCTCGCGGCCGAGGGCACCTCCCGGGTGTACGGCGTGGACCTGATCAACCGGGGCTACGAGGACTTCGAGGCGAAGCTCGCCGACCTGGGCGCGCACGCCGAGCGTCCGTAACCTCGGTCACCCCATCGTTCGACTACGACGGCTCCAGGTCGCGCTGCGACCTGGAGCCGTCGGCCGCTGTACCGCGATGTGCACCGGGCGCGGACCGTTGGCTACCCTTGCCGCGTGCCGTCGCTCTTTCGCCGCAAGTCCACCGACCTCGTCGACGAGGCCGTCACCTCGGTGACCCCCGAGGAGACCGCTGAGCGTCCCCGGGGTTACACCCCGGCCAAGGGTCGGGAGACGCCGAAGCGGCCGACCGTCGGCCGTCGCCCGGCCGGCCCCACCCGTCCCCTCACCAAGGAGGAGGAGCGGGAGCGTCGCCGTCAACTGCGCGCCGAGGCAGCGTCGGAGTTCCGCCGCGAGGGTGGCCCCCGCGACCGTGGCCCGGAGCGGCTGCTGGCCCGCAACGTGGTCGACTCCCGGCGTACCGTCGGCACCTGGTTCTTCGGCGGCGCGCTGATCGTGCTGGTCGGGTCGAACGCGGCCATGCCGCCGCTGGTCCGACTGATCTCCAACGTGCTCTGGGGCGCGCTGGCGCTGGGTGTGGTCGTCGACTCGGTGCTGATCTGCCGCAAGATCAGCAAGCTGGTCCGGGAGCGCTTCCCGAAGACCGACCAGCGGATGGGCTCGCTCTTCCTCTACGCGGTCATGCGGTCGATCACCTTCCGACGGATGCGCGCTCCGGCGCCCCAGGTCAAGCTGGGCGACAAGGTCTGACGCTCCCGGGCTCCCACGCCCGCAAGATCCGCACGACGTCAGCGAACTGCTGCCTCAGACATCTCCGAGGCAGCAGTTTCGCCGTATCAGCGCGGATTTTGCCGCGCGTTCATCATGCTGAACGGGTTGTCGTTGTTCGTCAGACCGAACGTTCGACCCAATGGAGCGAAGGCATGCCTTCGGAACCGGCTGCCCCGCTGGCCACCATCGCCGCCGCCCTGCGCCGGGAGCGGGAACGGGTCGGCATCTCGCTGACCGAGTTGGCCCGCCGGGCGGGGGTGGCCAAGTCCACCCTCTCCCAACTGGAGTCGGGCACCGGCAACCCGAGCGTGGAGACGCTCTGGGCGTTGGGCGTCGCACTCGGTGTGCCGTTCAGCCGGCTGGTGGAGCCCGTCGACGACGGCGTACGGGTCATCCGGGCCGGGGACGGGCCGCACGTCCGCTCCGAGCAGGCCGACTTCAGCGGAACGCTGCTCAGCGCCGGTGCGGCACACCTGCGCCGGGACGTCTACCTGATCAGGCTGGAGCCGGGCGCGATCCGAGCCGGGCAGGGACACACCCCGCGCAGTATCGAGCACGTGGTGGTCGCTGCCGGCCGGCTGCGGGTGGGGCCCGAGGCGGCACCGGTCGAACTCGAACCCGGCGACTACGCCACGTTCCCCGGCGACGCTCCGCACCGTTACGAGGCGCTCGCTCCCGGTACGTTCGCCGTCCTCATCATGGAGCACCCCTGAACGAGGACGGCGATCCCGCTCGCAGCGCTGTGGTCGTCGAGTGCGATATGGTCGGAGACCAGATTCGCTTATAGGACCAAATGTCCGAAACCAATGGGATAACGTTTGCGCCGGTGGGCGGCACCACAGTGGCGGTGAGCGAGCCCACGCCGTTACCCTCCATCCGCAGCCACGGCCTGCCGGAGCGGCGATCTGACCGGCACGTGCGGCCCCAGCGCGACAATTTGCAACGAGGTGACAACGCGTGAGCGAGCGGACGCGAGCCGGCCACCGGGGCGTGGCAGGCGGCGACCGGACGCCCAGCGGTCCCCCGATGGCGGCTGCGGACACCTCACCCCCGGCGAGAATCGGCCCAGCGGCCGGGTGTGGCGACGGGCTCCACGGATGAACGGCCGCTACACCGACCGGTGGTCAGACCCGAACGAACCGTCCTGGGTGGCCGAGCCGACCACCGAGTGGCACCCCCAGTTCCCCGGCCAGCGTTACGCCGGCGACATCGGCATGCCGCATCAACCGCCACCGCGCGGCCGCGCGACGGTGTCCGGTCGCGCCGAGGTGCCACCGCTGGCGCCCACCCGCCCGGACGGCACCTACCTCGGTCGGTCCTGGTCCGACGAACCACCGGAGGAACAGGCACCGCACGGCCGTTCCTGGGTGGACGACGAGCCGGGCGAGACACCGGCCTACGGCCGACTCCGCAGCGACGAGCGCTCGGCGGACACCTCCGCCTACGGCCGGCCCGACAGCGCCGACTCCCGCCACTACGACCACGAGCCGTACCGTCGTCCGCTGCCCGAGCCACCCCGCCGCGACGACCGCCGTTCACCCGAGTCGGACCGGCGTACCGCCTGGTCCGACCGACGCCCGGCCGACGAGCGGGGGCCCGCGCGGGAAGCCGCCTGGCACCGGGACCAGCCCACCCCCGAGCGGTACGACAGCCGCCGTCCCCGGCAGGAGCCCACCGAGCGGGATCGGGGTCACCGGGGCACGCCGCCGGTCTCCCCCGCGCCCCGACCCGAACCCGGCTGGGTGCCCGAGCCGGACGACTCGCCACGTCGGCGCGGCACACCCGAACGACCCGCCGCTGGTTACGAACGGCACACCGGCGACGGGTACGGCGTCCGACCCACCCGCGACCACGACGGCCGCATCGCCGACGGGGCCGACCCGTGGGCACCCGTGGACGGCCGCGCGCGATACCGCGCCGACGGGTACCCGGACCGGGCCGCCGACGACCTGCGCCGCCCGGAGTCGCGCTACCGCGCGGACGAGGTGATGGGCGCAGCGCCCTCACCCAACGGTGGACGACGGCGTCGCCCCGAGGCGGACCTGCCCGACCAGCCCCGCCTCGACGACGACCGGCGGCGCCCCGACACCGACCCGCACCGGCAGCAGCCCCGTGAGGCGGCGGCCCGCGCCGACGCGTACCCGGACCGGCGCCCTCGCGAGCAGGCCCGCCCGGACGGGTACCGCGACAACGGGTACCGCGACAACGGGTACCGCGAGGACGCGCCCCGTGACGACGCGTACCGCGAGCCCCGGCCACAGCCGGGCCAACGGTCGGACGGCAGTCTGCCCTGGCCGGCGCCCGGTCCGGTGCGCCAGGACCACACCTCGGACCGCACCCGGGAGCCCGGCCACCGCACCGACCCGCACCGCACCGACCCGCACGCCAGCCCCGACCCGCACCGCTCCACAGACCCGCACCGCAGCCCCGACCCGCACCGCTCCACAGACCCGCACCGCAGCCCCGCCCCGCACCGCTCCACAGACCCGCACCGCGGCCCCGACCCGCACCGCTCCACAGACCCGCGCCGCCCCGCGGACCCGTACCGCAGCGCCGAGCCGGCCGCCCGGCCCGACCGGCCGGCGGCCACGCCGTCCCGGCCTGACGAGCGCCCGGCGGCCACTCCGGCACGGTACGACGAGCGACAGGTACGCCCGGCCGCGACGGCGCCGCCCGCCTCCGGCCGTGCCATGCCGGTCCCACCGGTCTCCCCGGAGCGACCGGTGTCGCCAGCACCCGTCTCCCCCGCGTGGGACCGGCCGGTGTCAGCCGCTCCGGCCTCCCCGGAACGGCCGGTGTCGCCAGCACCCGACTCCCCCGCCGCCCGCGGCTGGGACCGACCGGTGTCAGCCGCTCCGGCCTCCCCGGAACGGCCGGTGTCGCCAGCACCCGACTCCCCCGCCAGCCGTGGCTGGGACCGACCGGTGTCAGCGGCCCCCGTCTCCCCCGCCGCGTCTGGTTGGGACCGGCCGGTGTCGGCCGTTCCGGTCTCGCCCGCCTCCGACCGGCCCGTCTCGGGGCCACCCGCCGCGCGCCTGCGCCTGGAGTACCTGCCCGCGCCGGTGGACCCGCCCGGCGCCGACCAGCGCTCGGATGCCCCGCCGACCTCGGGACGCCGGCCGGTGGCCGAACCGCCACCGGCGTCCGGGGCGCATCCCGCTCCACCGCCGCGTTACCCCGGCCCGGACACCAGGGACCGTCCGGTGGACCAGCGGCGCGGCGAGGAGCCGGGCCCGGACCGCCGTCGGACCGGCGACCCGCTGGCCGGTACCCCACCGACCGACCGCCGCCCGGCCGCCCCGGACCGCTCGCCCCCCGCGGAGCGGCCGCACCCCGCCGATCGCCCGGCCGCGCCGCAGCGTCCGTACTCGCCGGAGCGACTGGCCCCGACGGCGGACGCACGCCCGTCGGTGGCCCCGCCACCCACCTGGCAGGCACCGCCGCCACCGGCGACCCGCCCCGACCCGACCCCGGCCGACCCGACCCGGGCGGTTCCGGCTCCGGAGCCCTCGCCGCCACCGGCGGCGGAGGTCGCGCCGGTGCTCCCGCCGGCCCCCGGTACGCCGCGCCGCTACGTACCCCCGCCGCCCTCGGAAGAGCCGGTGGCGGCCGTTCACGAGCCGGACGACGTCCCGGGCACCCGCGGGCCGGAAGCGTGGTTCAGCCCCGCTCAGCCCGCCGAGTCCGACCAGGCCGGACCGGCGACGGACCAGCGGTCGTTCGACCCGGTCGACGACGAGTCGACGGCCGCCGACCCCGACCTCTCCGCGACACCGGTCGCACCGGACGCGCAGACGTCGACGCCGACGGCCGACACCCACCTCGACGTGGCCGACGAGCACGCCAGCGGGTCGACACCAGACGACGCATCCGACCCGGTCTCCGCGCCGCCCGCCCACCCGGTCTCCGGTGCGCCCCGGCTCTGGGCGGACGACCTGGACGACGATCCGCAGCCCGATTTCGACACGGGGACGGTGGACGGCGACCAGCCCGTCTCCGGCGCACCTGTCGTCGCGATGCCCCAGCAGCGGACCGAAGCCGACCTCGACGCCGACCATCAGCCCTTCGCCGCTTCGCCCCGCGAGGACACCGATCCGGTCGAGCACGCCCCGACGGACGAAGTCGCGCCACCCGACGAGTCGACGGACGCGATCGACGATCCGAGCGCGAGCCCGGCGGATGGCTCGCGAGTCGACGAGTGGCGGGGCGACGCGGCGCTGCACGTCACGGCCACGGACGACACGAGCCCGCCCGTGTCGGCACCGCCGTTCTCCGCACCGCCCGCCTCGGTCACGCCGATCTCCGCTCCTCCGGCACCGTCGGCATCGGCCCCGCCCGCGGCACCCGTCTCCGCGCCACCAGCGTCCGCGACAGCGCCCATCTCCGCGCCGCCAGCGCCGACCGCACCGCCCGTCTCCGCGCCGCCCCTCTCCACCGCAGCGCCCATCTCCGCGCCGCCCCTCTCCACCGCACCGCCCGTCTCCGCGCCACCAGCGTCCGCGACAGCGCCCATCTCCGCGCCACCCTTCTCCACCGCCCCCGTCTCCGCGCCGTCCTTCTCCACCGCGCCGGTCTCCGCGCCGCCAGCGCCGACCGCAGCCCCGGTGTCCGCACCACCCGCCTCAGCGCAGCCGTACTCCGCAGCGCCCGTCTCCGCGCCGCCCGCGCCGGCACAGCCGTACTCCGCAGCGCCCGTTTCCGCGCCGCCAGCCGCCACGCCCATGACCGCGCCACCGGCCTCGACACCACCGCCCGCCGCGGCGCCCGTCTCCGGGCCGCCGGCGTCGGTGGTGCCGACGTCCGGGCCACCCGCCTCGGCCGTACCCGGCCCGAGGATCGGCTCGGACGGGGAGAACGAGCCGCTGTCCGCGCCACCCGACGACGCACCACCGGTGGTGACCCGCCCGTCGCTGGCCGACCCGGGCGACCCGGAGCAGGTGCTGGCCGCGTACCGGTGGCGGTTGGACCCGGTCACCCTGCGCGAGGTGCTGACGGAGCCGGACGACCTGCGGGCCATCCGGCGGAGGCTGACCGAGAAGTTGGGCTCGGCGGTCGACAACCGCGCCCGGGCCCGGCTGCTCAGCCTGCGGGCGGTGGCCTCCCGGATTCTCGGCGACCTGGACGACGCGCTGGCCGACGGTCGGCTCGCCCTCACCTACGCCGAGGCCACCGGCGAGTTGCGCCGGACCGCACTGGCCCAGGCCCGGCTGGCCCACGTGCTGCGCTGGCGCGGCGACTTCGCCGAGGCCGACCAACTGTTCGCCCAGGCCAACTCGATCGAGTTGCCCGACCGGCTGCGGGCCGCGCTGCACGAGCACGCCGGACGGTCGTGTTACGACCAGGGACGGCTCATGGAGGCCTGCGAGCACTTCGAGAAGGCGCTCGACCTGCGCGGCGCGGGCGACTCCGAACTGCTGGACCGGGTCCGGGTGGCCCTCGACGCGGTCACCGTCCGGGCCGAGACGGATGGCTTCGGGGCGTACCCCCGGAGTCGGGACGAGGTGCTCGACCGGGACCGACCCCCGTTGCCGGACCGGGACGGGACGCTGTGGGGTTACACCAGCCAGGACGGCGACATGGTCGTGCCCGCCCGGTACGCCGAGGCGCAGCCCTTCCACGACGGGTTGGCCTGGGTACGCCGGCCGGACACCGACCGCTGGTCGCTGATCAACCTGCTCGGTACGACGGTGATCCCGCCGTCCTTCCGGGCCGCGCAGCCGTTCAGCGACGGCCTGGCCTGGGTGGTCGGCGAGGGTGGTTGGACGGCGATCGACGCGACCGGGGCGGTGCAGGTCGCGCCCAACTTCGCCGAGGTACGACCGTTCCGGCGTGGGCTGGCCGCGGTGCGGCGCGAGGGGTGGGGGGCGGTCGACCGGACCGGTCGGGTCATCGTGCCCACCCGCTACCACGGCTTCGTCACCGAGTTGGCCGACGGCCAGCAGATCGACGGTTTCACCGACGAGGGGCTCGCCGTGGTCGACGTGGCCGGTCGGCGGGGCGTGGTGGACCGCACCGGCACGGTGCTGGTCCCGCCGGCGCACCCGATGCTGGTCATCCACCCGGTGGCGTTCCTGATCGAGAGCGACAACGGGCGGTGGGGCGCGCTGGACCGGCGCGGCGTGCCGCTGATCGACCCGGTGCACCGCGAGCGCGCCGAGGTGCTGGAGGAGATCGACCGGCTGCTCACCGACGCCAACCCGGTGCTCTGAGTCGCCGGTCGCCGGTGTTGATCCACTGGGGCTAGGGTCGGTACATGGAATTCCGACACCTGGGCCGCTCCGGCCTGATGGTCAGCGAGATCTCGTACGGCAACTGGATCACCCACGGTTCGCAGGTCGAGGAGGACGCCGCGTTCGCCTGCGTCCGGGCCGCGCTCGACGCGGGGATCACGACCTTCGACACCGCAGACGGGTACGCCGGGGGTCGAGCCGAGGACGTGCTCGGCCGAGCGCTGCAGAACGAGCGCCGTGAAAGCCTGGAGATCTTCACCAAGGTCTACTGGCCGACCGGACCCAGCCGCAACAACCGTGGCCTGTCCCGCAAGCACATCATGGAGTCGATCAACGGCTCGCTGCGCCGACTGCGCACCGACTACGTGGACCTCTACCAGGCCCACCGCTACGACAACAGCACCCCGCTGGAAGAGACGATGGAGGCGTTCGCCGACGTCGTCCACTCCGGCAAGGCGCACTACATCGGCGTCTCCGAGTGGACCGCCGCCCAGCTGCGCGCCGCGTACCCGCTCGCCCGGGAGCTGCGCATCCCGCTCATCTCCAACCAGCCGCAGTACTCGCTGCTCTGGCGGGTCATCGAGACCGAGGTCGTGCCGGCCAGCGAGGAACTGGGCATCGGGCAGATCGTCTGGTCGCCCATCGCGCAGGGCGTGCTCTCCGGCAAGTACCTGCCGGGCCAGCCGCCACCGGCCGGTTCCCGCGCCACGGACGAGAAGTCGGGTAAGGGCTTCATCTCCCGGTTCATGAACGACGACGTGCTGACCCGGGTCCAGCAGCTCAAGCCCCTCGCCGAGCAGGCCGGGCTCAGCATGGCCCAGCTCGCCGTGGCGTGGGTGCTGCAGAACCCGAACGTCGCGTCGGCGATCATCGGCGCGTCCCGCCCCGAGCAGGTGCACGACAACGTGAAGGCGGTCGGTGTGAAGCTCGACGCCGGCCTGCTCAAGGCGATCGACGACATCGTCGAGCCGATCGTCGAGCGGAACCCGGCGAAGACCGAGTCCCCCGCGCAGCGTCCCTGACGCCGTTCCGGCCCGGCCGGCGCGAAACCCTCGCGCCGACCGGGCCGGGCCAGGTCAGTTCTGCCCGTCGTTGGGCCCGGTCACCGCCAGAAGCGGATCAGCTCCAGGCCGGTGGCGTAGAGCCACGACGGCAGACCGAGCAGGTCACCGACCGCGAAGACCGCGTCGAAGAACCAACCGCCGATGCGCGGGTTCCACAGCAGCGCGAAGAGCAGGATGAAGCCGTACGGCGCGAACAGGTCGTACATCTTGCGCCACTGCGGGTTGAGCCACGGCTGGATCATGTTGCCGCCGTCCAGGCCGGGCACCGGCAGCAGGTTCAGCACACTGGCGGTGAGCTGGAGGAAGGCGAGCAGCGCCACCCCGGCCCAGAACTCCACCGGACCATCCGACCGGGTGCCGAGCCGCACCGCCGCCACCAGCACCAGCGTGAACAGCACGTTGGTCGCCGGGCCGGCGAGGCTGACCAGGGTGTGCCGCAGTCGACCCGGGATGGCGTGCCGGTCCACCCAGACCGCACCACCCGGCAGGCCGATGCCACCGAGCAGCACCACCACCACCGGCAGCACGATCGACAGCAACGGGTGGGTGTACTTCAACGGGTTGAGCGTCAGGTAGCCGCGATGGGCGATGTCCCGGTCGCCGGCCCGGTAGGCCACCACCGCGTGGGCGTACTCGTGCAGGCAGAGCGACACCAGCCAGCCGGACACCACGAAGAGGAACACGTTGAACCGGACGCTGCCGTACCCGTTCCAGGTCAGCACCCCGCTGACGGCGAAGAGCGCGACCAGGCCGAGGAAGACCGGGCTGGGCCGGAACGCCGCCCTGGGTACGCCGAGGACCAGCCCGTCACCGCCCGGGCGGTCGTAGGCCATCACTCGGCCGTGGGCAACAGGCTCATCCGGTACTCCACCCGGTCGTCCTCCACGAGCGCGACCGAGGTGACGCCGGACGCCGCGAGCTCCCGCCAGGCCTGACCGATCCACGATTCGGCGTCGGCCTGGCTGCCGAACGACTCCGCCGGTCCCTCGACCGTCTGGCCGTCCGTGCCCTCGTACCGCCAGCTCCACGCCATGCCGCGTCTCCCCTCGCCGCTGAAGTCCCCGTGGGACGAACCCTCGCCAGCGTAGTCGGCCCGGCGCGCAACGGCCTCTCGCTCGCCCCGGCGGGACCCGCGGGGTGGATCAATCCGATCGACGCCGGCCGGTACGGTGGCTCGGTGCTGACACGGGGAGTGCTGCTCGGCGACCGGTACCGGCTGGGCGAGCGGGTGGCGACGGGTGGGATGGGCGCGGTCTGGCGCGGCACGGACGTGCTGCTGGAACGCGAGGTCGCCGTGAAGGTGCTGCTGCCGTCGCTGGTCGCCGATCCGGAGTTCACCGCCCGCTTCCGGGCCGAGGCGCGGATGCTGGCCGCGCTGCGGCACCCCGGCGTGGTGCCGGTGCACGACGTGGGGCAGGCCGCGCTCGACGACGGCAGCCAGGTCGACTACCTGGTGATGGAGTACGTCGAGGGCGAGCCGTTGTCCGCCCGGGTGCGCGCGGTGGGGCGGCTGGACCCCGCCACCACCATGTCGGTGCTGGCCCAGGCCGCCGGCGCGCTGCACACCGCCCACCTCGCCGGCATCGTGCACCGCGACGTGAAGCCGGGCAACCTGCTGGTCAAGGCCGACGGCACTGTGGTGCTCGTCGATTTCGGCATCGCCCGGTCCCGCGACATGGCCGGGCTCACCGCCGCGAACATGGTGCTCGGCACCGCCTCGTACATGTCTCCCGAGCAGGCCACCGGGCAGCCGGTCTCGGCCGCCACCGACATCTACGCGCTCGGCGCGGTGGCGTACTTCTGCCTTGCCGGGCAGCCGCCCTTCCACGGTGACAACCCCCTCGCGGTGGCGCTGCGGCACGCCCAGGAGGACCCGGCGGCGCTGCCGGCGGACACCCCACCGGCGGTTGCCGCCGTGGTGACCCGCGCGCTGGCCAAGCGTCCGGAGGACCGGTTCGGCAGCGCGGCCGAGTTGGCCGCTGCCGCCGCCGATGCCCGCGACGCGACCCTGGCGAGCATTCCGGTCTCGGCCCGCCCACCGTGGGCGCTGGCCGCTCCCACCTCCGCGACGCCCTCGGCCCTGCCGGTCACCCCGGCCGCCACGCCGCCCGTCCCG
Source organism: Micromonospora sp. NPDC127501 (assembly GCF_040302185.1). Classification (NCBI taxonomy): domain Bacteria; kingdom Bacillati; phylum Actinomycetota; class Actinomycetes; order Micromonosporales; family Micromonosporaceae; genus Micromonospora; species Micromonospora sp. NPDC127501. The sequence goes on from NZ_JBEORJ010000009.1 coordinate 269,948, forward strand.
ACCCCCGCGCCGCCGACTCCCTCGGCCGGGCCGACGCCGACCGGGCAGCCCGCGCCGGTCGGGGCCGCCGCCGCGCGCACGCCGGCAGGCTTCGCGGCCTCGCCGGTGAGCGAGCCCGGGTCGACCCGGGAGGACGTGTTGCGGAAGGGGTCGTCCGGCCGACGCCGGCACCTGCTGGTCGGGGCCGGCGCGGTCGCTGTCGTGGCACTGATCGCCGTGGCCGTGACGGCCCTACGACCCGACGGGGAGCCGGGTGGGGCGGACGGTCCACCCGCGCTGGCCGGCGAGTCGGCGGCGGCCCCGGGCGGCGGCGCGTTCCTCGACGGAGGTGCGAGCACCTCGGGACCCTCACTGAGCGGCGCCCCGGGCACCAGCCGCACCGCGTCCGCCGCACCGACCGGCTCCGTCGCAGGGACCGACGCGCCGACCGCCGGCGGGGACCCACGCACCACGACGCCGGGCAGCACACCGACCGGTACGGCCAGCAGCCGACCGACGCCCAGCCGCACCCCGTCCAGCCGGCCCAACCCGTACACGGCCGCGCAGGCGTGCGGCAGCGGCTACCAGGTGATCGACTCGGCGACGCTGACCGGCGGCGACGGGCAGCGCAAGGGCCGGGTCTTCCTGCTCTACCACGCGGGCACCGGCACCAACTGCGTGGTGACCCTCAAGGACAGCGCGGTCGGCGCGAAGTCGGCGGCCTCGGCGTACCTGGAGATGCAGGGGCGGGCACGCAGCACCGACAGCGGGTCCTTCGACTACTACGCCGGACCGGTACGGGCCAGCGCCGGCGGGACGTGCGTCAAGTGGGGCGGCTCCACCGGCGGGGTCAGTTACGGCAGCGGGTTCGAGCACTGCGACTGAACGACGGGCCGGCAGGCACCGCAACCCTGGGCGGCCTTAAGGTACGGGCATGTCCGTAGACGGGTGGAACACGGTCCTGGTGCTCGGCGGTATCCGGTCCGGCAAGTCCGAGTTCGCCGAGTCCCTGGTCACCGACGCGCCGGTGGTCCGCTACGTCGCCACCGCGCCCGAGGGCGACCCGGAGGACACCGAGTGGGCGACCCGGCTGGCGGCGCACCGCGCCCGACGGCCGGGCAGCTGGACCACCGAGGAGACCACCGAGGACCCGCGCCGGCTGGCCGACGTGCTCGAGTCCGCCGAGCCGAACGAGATGCTGCTCGTCGACGACCTGGGCGGCTGGGTGACGGTGCTGCTCGACCCGGACCACCAGCCCGCCGACGACCTAGCGACCATCGCCGAGCTGGCCGAGGCGATCCGCGGGTGTGCCGCCCGGGTGGTGCTGGTGAGCCCCGAGGTGGGGCTGTCGCTGGTGCCGACCACCCCGCTGGGCCGGGCGTTCACCGACGCGTTGGGCGCGGCCAACCGCGCGGTCGCCGACGCCTGCGACGCGGTCGTACTGGTCGTCGCCGGTCAGCCGGTCTGGCTCAAGTCGGCCGCCACCGCGACCGCCGCCGCCACCGCGACCGAGCCGGCCGCTCCCGCCGCCGTGACCGCGCCGCCGGCCGCCGCCACCGCACCGGTAGTGGCGAGCCTGGCCGACACCGAGCCCACCCCCGAGGTGCAGCTGCCCGACGTGCTGACCCACACACCGCCGGCCATCCCGACGCAGGAGCCGGGCAACGCCTGGGCCGCGCCGACCATGGCGTTGCCGATGGTGTCCACCGGGCTGGTCATCCAGCCCGGCATGGAGCTGCCGATGCCCGACGAGTACGCCGGCCCGCAGGCGGTCGACCGGCTGACCACGCTGGACGTACCGGGTGCCGGGCTGGGCGTGCTGGACCGGGTGGTGGGCTTCGCCGCCGCCACCCAGGGCACCCCGACCCCCGCCCCCTGGGGCTCGGTGCGGGTGCTGCTGCTGCACGGCGACCACGCCGGCGGGGCGGCGGCCGGCACCGTCGCCGGTGAGTCGGCGCGCCGCGCCGCACAGGCCCGCGCCGGCCAGGGCGCGTTGGCACGGCTGGCCGCCGAGAGCGGCGCGAGTCTCCAGGTGGTGGACACTCCCGCCTCCGCGCCGATCGAAGACCAACCGGCCCTCGCGCCGGAGCAGGTGGAGTCCGCGCTGCGCTACGGCTGGCGGTTGGCCGAGCAGGCCGCCGACGCCGGCGTACAACTGCTGGTGCTCGGGGCGTGCGGCGCCGGCACCGAGGCGGCGGCCGCGGCGGTGCTCGCGGCGACCGCGGGCGCGGAGCCACCCGCCGTGCTGGGCCGGGTGATCACCGACTCCGGCGAGATCGACGACGCGGCGTGGATGATCCGCTGCGCGGCGGTGCGTGACGCGCTGCACCGCACCCGACGCTCGTCGCGCGGCGCCAAGGACATCCTGGCCGAGCTGGGCGGCGGCGATGTGGCGGTGGCCACCGGCGTGCTGCTCGGCGCCACCGCCCGCCGGGTGCCGGTGCTGCTCGACGGGCCGGTCGGGTTGGCCGCCGGCATGGTGAGCCGTGACCTGGCCGGGCAGGCCCGGCACTGGTGCCTGCTGGCCGACCACGGCGGGCACCCGGCCGTGCGGCTCGCCGCCGACGTGCTGGGCCTCACCCCGCTGCTCGACCTGCGAATGGATCTCGGCGAGGGCGCGAACGCGCTTGTCGCGCTTCCGCTGCTGCGCTCGGTGCTGGCGCTGTCCGCCGCGCTGCCGGTGCACCCGTCGCTGGCCGGCACGGACGACACCGACCCGGCCGCCGACGAGCCGGAGTCCACCGACCCGAGCTACGCCGACCCGGATCTCACCGAGCCCGACTCGACCGAGCCCGACTTCGCCGAGCCGGAGCCGGCCGGGCCGGGCCCGGCCAGCACCGGGGCGGACGAGCAGCCGGCGACGGGCTGGCGTGCCGGCTGAGCCACGGCTGCTCGCGGGAGCCCGGCTGGCGGTCACCACGTTCACCACGCTGCCGGTGCGGGCCGGGCGCATCGACCGCCCGGTCGCCGGCACGGCGATGGCCCTCGCCCCGGTGGTCGGCGCGTTGCTCGGCACCCTGCTGGCCGGTGTGCTGCTGCTGACCGGGGCGCTCGCCCCACCCCTGGTGGCGGCCGGTGTGACCGTCGGCGTCGCCGCGCTGCTCACCCGGGGGCTGCACCTGGACGGGCTGGCCGACACCGTGGACGCGCTCGGCTCGTACCGGCGGGGCGCGGCCGCCCTGGAGATCATGAAGAAGCCGGACGTCGGTCCGTTCGGGGTGGTCGCCCTGGTGGTCGTACTCCTGGTGCAGGCGGCGGCGCTCGCCGACCTCGCCGGTCGGTCCTGGCCGGCATGCCTCGCGGCGGTGGTCGCGGCGACCGCGGCCGGGCGGCTCGGTGTCACGGTGGCCTGCCGGCGGGGAGTGCCGGCGGCCCGGCCCGACGGGCTGGGCGCACTGGTCGCCGGCACGGTCGGCCCGGTGGCAGTGGCCGCCGGCGCGGTCGCCGTCGTGCTGCTGGCGGTGCCCGCGGTGCCGGGCCGTCCGTGGCAGGGACCGCTGGCGGTCGTCGCCGCGATCGCCGTCGCGCTACCGCTGCTCAACCACGTGGTACGCCGCCTCGGCGGGATCACCGGCGACGTCCTGGGCGCGACCGTCGAGGTGGTCACCACGCTGGTCTACCTGGGTCTGGTGCTGTCCGGCTGAACCGGGCCCGGCGGGCCGGGTAGCGTTCGGCTCGACAACACCGGCGCGGCCACCGGGGGATCCCACAATGCTCATCACGGACGACTTCCTGCCCGTACCGGTGCCGGAGTCGCTCAGCGCGACCTACCTGGTGCCGATGGCGGGGCTACCGAAGGTCAGTGCGAAGACCGCGGTGGCGGCCCTGACCGGCCGGCTGGCCGAGCCGGTGCACGGGCTGGCCCGGCAGATGCTCGACAGCCCGCTGATGAGCGTCGACACCCGGCCGATCGCCGAGTTCCCCGAGCTGCCACCGGACCTGCTCACCGCGTTCGGTGCCACCAAGGAGCAGCTGGACCGGCTGGCGGCGGCGACGCACCTGGTGGTCGTACAGGCCGAGTACCGGCCCGGTTGGCCACCCGCGCACGAGTGGGCCGCCCGGGCGGTCGCGGCCGCCGTGGCGGAATCCGTCGACAGCGACGTGGTGGACGTCTTCGGCCTCCAGTTCCTCGACCCGGCGACCGCGCTGCGCTCCCTCCCCGACGAGCAGGGCCGCATCCGACTTGTCGACTGGGTGCTGGTGCCGTACTCCTCGGACACCGAGGGCCTGTGGTTCACCACCAAGGGGCTGCGCCGCTTCGGTCTGCTGGAGTTGCAGACCCAGGGGGTGCCCGACCACCTCACCCGTGCCTGGGGTGCGGTGATGACCGGGGCGGCCCGCCGACTGCTGCGGGACTGGACCGACGGGCTCACCGGCGAGGAGGTGCCGGCGTTCGTGCAGCTGCCCGTACTGGCCACGGTCACCGGCCACGACATCGCGGTGGCGTACGGCAACCCGGAGCAGCACGGTGCCACCGCCCCGGTGCTGCTCCGCCTCGAACTGGACCCGGCGACCGACCCGGAGGCCGACTCGTTCCTCAGCCTTCGGCCGCCGGCCGGGCACCCCGGCCCGGACGGGCGCTACTACGCCGCCGCCTGCGCGACGCTGTTCTCCGGGATCCAGCCGGACGTGCGCTACGCCCGCTCCGGTGACGCGATGAGCCGTGCGGTCGCCACCGCCCGGGCCGCGCTGGATGACGCGCGGACCCGGTTCGTCGCCGGCCAGTTCCCCACCGAGTCGCAGCTGGTGGTGAAGTACGGCCTGCCCGGAGACGACGGCCCGGAGTACGTCTGGGCGGGCGTCACCTCGTGGGAGACCCCGGAACGCATCGTCGGCGTGAGCGCCAGCGACGCCAACACCGACCAGAGCGTGCGCATCGGCGCCCCCGTGGTCGTGGAGGCGTCCGACGTGGTCGACTGGGCCGTCCTGGACGCCACAGGCGTCATAGAAGGCGGCTGGACCCAGGCAGTCCTGGACTCAGGCGAACCCCCAACCCCCTCGCGCTAACCCCAACCCCCAACCCCCACCCCACCCCCACCCCAGCCCCCGGTTGATCATGGGGTTAGCGGGCGATTGGATCTCCCAACGTCCCGTCAACCTCATGATCAACGCCGGGGAAGGGGGGTGGGGTTGGGGGGTGGGGGCACGGGGGGGGGTTACTTCACTGAGGGGGTTACGAAGGGGGGTTTGGTCAGCTTCAGGGGGGCTCGGCGGCCTCGGATGTCGATCTCGACCTCGTCGCCGTCGGTCAGGTTGGCGTCGGTGTCCAGCAGGGCCAGCGCGATGCCCTGCTTGCGGGTGGGCGAGAAGGTGCCGCTGGTCACGGTGCCGACCTGGGTGTCGCCCACGTGCAACGTCATGCCGGGCCGCGGGATGGCCCGGTCGACGGCCACCAGGCCGCGCAGCGTACGCCGGGGGCCGGCTGCCTTCTCGGCGAGCAGCGCGTGGCGGCCCCAGAAGGCCGGCTTGTCCCAGCCGACCGCCCAGCCGGAGCGGGCCTGCACCGGGCTGATGTCCAGGGAGAGGTCCTGCCCGTGCAGCGGGTAACCCATCTCGGTCCGCAGCGTGTCCCGGGCGGCCAGCCCGCAGGCGCGCAGCTCGAACGCCGCGCCGGCGGCGAAGAGCGCATCCCAGACGGTGACCGCGTGCTCCGCCGGCACCACCAGCTCGTAGCCCAGCTCACCCGTGTAGCCCGTACGGCAGACGGTCAGTTCCACCCCGGCCAGGCTCGCGGCGGAGAAGCTCATGTAGCCGTGCTCGGTGGGCAGGTCCAGAGCGGCCAGCAACTCGGCCGAGCGGGGGCCCTGCACGGCCAGCACCGCGTACGCCTCGTGCTCGTCGGTGACTGTCACCTGCGCGGGAGCGGCGGCGCGCAACCGGCGCACCACCTCGGCGGTGTTCGCCGCGTTCGGGATGAGGAAGACGTGGTCGTCGGCGTAGAGGTAGGCGATGATGTCGTCCACCACGCCGCCGGTGGCGTCGTCGCAGCAGAGCGTGTACTGCGCCCGGCCCGGGCCGATCCGGCCCAGGTCGTTGCTGAGGCAGGAGTTGACGAAGTCGGCCGCGCCGGGGCCGCTCACCCGGGCCTTGCCCAGGTGTGACACGTCGAAGACCCCGACCGCCGTACGCACCGCGGTGTGCTCCTTGAGCACTCCGCCGCCGGCGTACTCCAGGGGCATCTCCCAGCCCCCGAAGGGGGCGAACTTGGCTCCGGCGGCGGTGTGCCGCTCGTGCAGCGGGGAACGGCGCAGCCGGGTCGCGGCGGCGTCGGAGGTCACGTCGGTCATGGGTGGCAACTTACCGGGGGCAACGTCGCTGGTTAGCATCGGCGGGAGCCCGCTGGCGCTGTCGGCGGGACAGCCATGACGTCCGGCGGGTAGGTTCCGCCGGAGACCTTCACCGCTGGTACGCGACGCCGCGACCGGCCCGGCCCGCCCGGAGTAGCTTCAGTGACTTCACCCCGCACCACCAACCTGAGCCTGGTCGACACCGACCCGGCCGAGCTCGCCGTCGACGCGATCGTGATCGGCGTGCACAGCCAGACCGGAGAGCAGGGCGCCACCAGCGGCCTCGCCGGCACCCTGCTGCTCGCCAGCGGCGCGGAGAGCATCGCGGCCGCGTTCGACGGCAAGCTGACCGAGACCCTCGCGCTGCTCGGCGCGACCGGCGGGCCGGGTGAGGTCATCAAGCTGGCCACGCTGGGCACCGTGACCGCCCCGCTGGTCACCGCGGTCGGGCTCGGCCCGGAGCCGTCGGGTGCCGCCCCGGCCCCGGAGACGCTGCGCCGGGCCGCCGGTGCGGCGATCCGGGCCCTGGCGGGCGCAACCACTGTCGCGCTGGCGCTGCCGCTGCCGGACGACGCGGACGCGTCGGCCGAGCTGCGCGCGGTCGCCGAGGGCGCGCTGCTGGGTGGGTACCGGTTCGCCGGTTACAAGACCCGGCCCCAGCCGACCCGGCGGGAGCCGGTGGCCGAGGTGCTCATCGCGGTGCCGGACGCCGGCGACGCGGGTGCCCAGGCGGAGGTCGCCCGGGCGCAGGCAGTGGCGGGCGCGGTCCGACTGAGCCGCGACTGGGTGAACACCGCGCCGAACGAGCTGCGCCCGCCGTCGTTCGCCGACGCGGTCGCCAGCGCGGCGCGCGAGGCGGGCCTCGGCGTCGAGGTGCTCGACGAGGCGGCGCTGGCCGCTGGCGGGTACGGCGGCATCGTCGCGGTCGGGCAGGGCTCGGAGGCCCCGCCGCGGCTGGTGAAGCTGACCTACACCCCGCAGGACGGCGGCAACGGCAAGCGGGTCGCGCTGGTCGGCAAGGGCATCACCTTCGACACCGGCGGCATCTCGATCAAGCCGGCGCAGGGCATGTGGGAGATGAAGTCCGACATGGCGGGCGCCGCCGCGGTGGGCGCGGCCATGCTCGCGATCGCCGCGCTGAAGCCGACGGTGGCGGTCAGCGCGTACCTGCCGATGGCGGAGAACATGCCGTCGGGCACCAGCTACCGGCCGGGCGACGTGATCACCATGTTCAACGGCAAGCGGGTCGAGGTGCTCAACACCGACGCCGAGGGCCGGATGATCCTGGGCGACGCGATCGCCCGCGCCTGCGCGGACGGCACCGACTACCTGTTCGAGACCTCCACGCTGACCGGCGGCCAGGTCATCGCGCTGGGCAAGCGGATGGCCGGCGTGATGGGCACCCCGCAGCTGTGCGAGCGGGTGAAGGTGGCCGGCGACGCCGTCGGCGAGCCGGCCTGGCCGATGCCGCTGCCCGACGACGTCCGTAAGGGCATGGAGTCGGACGTGGCGGACATCTCCCAGGTCAACGCCGGAATGGACCGGGCCGGTCACATGCTGCAGGGCGGCGTGTTCCTGCGCGAGTTCGTGACCGACGACGTGGCCTGGGCGCACATCGACATCGCCGGGCCGGGCTACCACTCGGGCGAGCCGACCGGCTACTGGACCAAGGGCGGCACCGGCGTTCCGGTCCGCACGCTGGTGCAGCTCGTCGAGGATGTCGCCACCAACGGCTGACGGGACACGCGAAAGGGGCCCCTGCTCAAGGGGCCCCTTTTCGCGTAGCTCAGTACCGCTCGGGGCGACGCTTGCGGCGCTCGTTGAAGTCGCGCATCCGCTGCGGGTAGCCCATCAGCCGGACGTCGTACACCGGGATGCCCATCCGGTACGCGAAGCGCCGGGCGCCGTCCGGGCCGTCGATGCGCCGGCGGGTCCACTCCCCGTCGTCGGCGATGAGGATGACGGTGGTCTCCGTCACCGTCGTGCGGGGTTCGATGTACGCCTCGACGCCGCGCCGACTTCGGATGAAGTTCTCCAAATGGTCCAGATCGCCGCGACTCGCGGCGCGGTCATGGCTCGGCACAGCCGCCTGTTTGCGGCGCCGGAACAAGCCCACCGGATCTCTCCCCCACGTTGCGTCATCGACGACGGTGCCAAGGGTACGTGTCGATGACGTGTCGTTGGGCACCTCAGTACGCACCCTGTGCCCAGTGGTGACAAGATGACCGAGGTGGGGTGTGTCCGTGTTACATCCCCGTGACCCCCGATGCAGCGACGCGACCTGGGAGTTGGACGTGAGCGAGCCGAACGAAGCGACCTTCGACATTGTCATTCTCGGAGGTGGCAGCGGCGGCTACGCGACCGCGCTGCGCGCCGTCCAGCTGGGCCTGAAGGTCGCGCTGGTCGAGAAGGGCAAGCTCGGGGGCACCTGCCTGCACAACGGCTGCATCCCGACGAAGGCCCTGCTGCACGCCGCCGAGATCGCCGACCAGGCCCGCGAGTCGGAGCAGTTCGGCGTGAAGGCCGAGCTGATCGGCATCGACATGGCCGGGGTCAACTCGTACAAGGACGGCGTGATCGCCCGCCTGTACAAGGGCCTGCAGGGCATGTTGAAGGGCAACAAGGGCATCACGATCGTCGAGGGCGCCGGCAAGCTGGTCGGCAAGAACGTGGTCGAGGTGGACGGCAAGCGTTACACCGGCCGCAACATCGTCCTGGCCTCCGGCTCGTACGCGAAGAGCCTGCCCGGCTTGGAGGTCGACGGCGAGCGGATCATCACCAGTGACCACGCCCTCACGATGGACCGGGTGCCGTCGTCGGTGATCGTGCTCGGTGGCGGCGTGATCGGCGTCGAGTTCGCCAGCGTGTGGAAGTCCTTCGGCGTGGACGTGACCATCGTCGAGGCGCTGCCCCGGCTGGTCGCCGCCGAGGACGAGGAGTCGTCCAAGGCGCTGGAGCGGGCCTTCCGCAAGCGGAAGATCAACTTCAAGGTCGGCAAGCCGTTCGAGAAGGTCGAGAAGACCGAGAGCGGCGTCAAGCTGACCATCCAGGGCGGCGAGACCGTCGAGGCGGAGCTGCTGCTGGTCGCCGTCGGTCGCGGCCCGAACACCGCCAACCTCGGGTACGAGGAGCAGGGCGTCAAGATGGACCGCGGCTACGTGCTGACCGACGAGCGGCTGCGCACCAGCGTGCCGAACGTCTACGCCGTCGGCGACATCGTGCCGGGTCTCCAGCTCGCGCACCGGGGCTTCCAGCAGGGCATCTTCGTGGCCGAGGAGATCGCCGGGCAGACCCCCGCCGTGATCGACGAGGTCGGCATCCCGCGCGTCACCTACTGCGACCCGGAGCTGGCGTCGGTGGGTCTCACCGAGGCCAGGGCCAAGGAGCAGTACGGCGCCGACAAGGTCAAGACGTACAACTACAACCTGGCTGGCAACGGCAAGAGCCAGATCCTCAAGACCTCCGGCTTCGTGAAGCTGGTCCGGGTCGAGGACGGCCCGGTGGTCGGCGTGCACATGATCGGCGCCCGGGTGGGTGAGCTGATCGGTGAGGCGCAGCTCATCTACAACTGGGAGGCCTACCCGGCCGAGGTCGCCCAGCTCGTGCACGCCCACCCGACCCAGAACGAGGCCCTGGGCGAGGCGCACCTGGCCCTCGCCGGCAAGCCGCTGCACGCGCACGCCTGATCATCCAAACCGCGGCGTCCGGCGACGGGCGAAGATCCCACCAGGGGAATGAAGGAGTCTCAGAAAATGCCGGTATCGGTCACCATGCCCCGGCTCGGCGAGAGCGTCACCGAGGGCACCGTCACTCGCTGGCTCAAGCAGGAGGGCGACACGGTCGAGGTTGACGAGCCCCTGCTCGAGGTCTCGACCGACAAGGTCGACACCGAGATCCCGTCGCCCGCTGCGGGCGTGCTGAGCCGCATCGTGGTCGGTGAGGACGAGACCGCCGAGGTCGGCAGCGAGCTGGCCGTCATCGCCGGTGAGGGCGAGTCGACCGGCGGCGGCGAGGCCGCCCCGCAGGAGCAGGCCCCGGCCGAGTCGGTCGAGCCGGCCGCCGAGCCGACGGCCGCCGCCGAGGGCACCGCCGACGAGGTCGCCCAGGACGAGGCCCCGGCCGAGGCACCGGCTCCGGCCGCCGCCTCGTCGGGCGAGGGCACCGCGGTGAAGATGCCCGCCCTGGGCGAGAGCGTCACCGAGGGCACGGTCACCCGCTGGCTGAAGCAGGTCGGCGAGACCATCGAGGTCGACGAGCCGCTGCTGGAGGTCTCCACCGACAAGGTGGACACCGAGATCCCGTCGCCGGTAGCCGGCACGGTGCTGGAGATCAAGGTCGCCGAGGACGAGACCGCCGCGGTCGGCGCCGACCTGGCGATCATCGGCGTTGCCGGTGCGGCCCCCGCCCCGGCGCAGCCCGAGCCGAAGCCCGAGCCGAAGGCGGAGGCCAAGCCGGAGCCGAAGGCCGAGCCGAAGCCGGAGCCGAAGGTCGAGGAGCCGACCCCCGGCATGTCGTACAACGAGCCCGCCGCGGAGACCGAGAGCTCGGCGCAGCCGGCGAAGACCGAGCAGGCCGCCCAGCCGGCCGCGTCGACCTCGACGCCGCCTCGCCCGTCCGCCCCGGCACCGGGTGCCGGCGAGGAGGCCGCTGGCTACGTGACCCCGCTGGTGCGCAAGCTGGCCAGCGAGCACGGCGTCGACCTGGCCGCGCTCAACGGCACCGGCGTGGGTGGTCGGATCCGCAAGCAGGACGTGCTGGAGGCCGCCGAGAAGGCGAAGGCCGCCAAGGCCGCTCCGGCTCCGGCTCCGGCAGCCGCTCCCGCCGCCGCCGCGCCCGCGGCCAAGCCGGCCGCGAAGCCGCAGCCGAGCGCCAAGCGGGGCACCACGGAGAAGCTGCCGCGGATCCGGGCGACGATCGCCAAGCGGATGCAGCAGTCGCTGCACGAGACTGCGCAGCTGACGACGGTCGTCGAGGTCGACGTCACCAAGGTCGCCAAGCTGCGGGTCCAGGCGAAGGAATCGTTCCAGGCCAAGCACGGCGTGAAGTTGTCCTTCCTGCCGTTCTTCGCCCTCGCCGCCATCGAGGCGCTGCAGACCCACCCGATCATCCAGGCCAGCATGGACCTGGACGGCGGCACGATCACCTACCCGGCCGCCGAGCACCTCGGCATCGCCGTGGACACCGAGCGCGGGTTGCTCGTGCCGGTCATCCACAACGCCGGTGACCTCAACATGGGCGGCATCGCCAAGCGGATCGCCGACCTGGCCGAACGCACCCGGGCCAACAAGATCACCCCGGACGAGATGGCCGGGGCAACCTTCACGCTGACCAACACGGGCAGCCGGGGCGCGCTCTTCGACACCCCGATCGTGCCGTCGCCGCAGTCGGCGATGCTCGGCACGGGTGCCGTGGTGAAGCGTCCGGTCGTGGTCAACGACCCGGAGCTGGGCGAGGTCATCGCGGTCCGGTCGATGGTCTACCTGGCCATGTCCTACGACCACCGGCTGATCGACGGCGCCGACGCGGCCCGCTTCCTGACCGCGGTCAAGGAGCGGCTGGAGGCCGGCAACTTCGACTCGGAGCTGGGCCTGGCCTGATCCACCCGCAACGCCGAAAGGGCGCCCCGGTCGTCGACCGGGGCGCCCTTTCGTCTGCGGTCCTCAGCCCTTGAGCAACGCGGTCGACACCTGCCAGAGCCGCTCGGCCGCCTCGGGATCCAGCGCGTAGTCGGCGACGCCCGTCCGCCCACCGGGTTGGGCGGGGGCGGCCTGCTGACAGTCCTCGAAGTAGCGCCCGCCCACGCCGTCGAGCAGCGGCGAGGCGGCGACCAGCACGGAGGTGGCCGCACCCTGTTCGACGGTCTTCCAGGCCGCCGCGTTACCCGCGCGCATCCGATTCAGCTCCTCCTCGCTGACGTAGCGCTGCAGGTTGGTCTGGATCGCGCCGGGCATCAGCGAGTTGGCGAGGATGCCGTCGTCGGCCCAGCGCCGGGTGGCCTCCACGGCGAACAGCACGTTCGCCGTCTTGGACTGCCCGTACGCCTGCCACGGCTCGTACTCCCGCTTGTCGTACTGGATGTCCTCGAAAACCACCGGTGAGCGCAGGTGGGCGGCGGAGCTGACCGAGACGATCCTGGCCCCGTCTGCGGCGGCGAGTGCCGGGCGCAGCCCGGTGGCGAGCGCGAAGTGCCCCAGGTGGTTGGTGGCGAACTGCATCTCCCAACCCTGCGGGGTGCGGGACAGGGGTGCGGCCATGATGCCGGCGTTGTTGACCAGGATGTGCAGCGGGCCGTCCCAGTTGGCCACGAAGTCGGCGACCGAACCCTGGTCGGCGAGGTCGAGCGGGGCCACCAGGACGCTGTCGTTGCCGGTGGTGCCGGTGATGTCGTTCGCGGCCTGCTGACCCGCGTCGGGGTTGCGGACGGCCAGGGTGACCTCCGCGCCGGCGCTGGCCAGGGCGCGGGCGGTCTCCACGCCGATCCCGGAGGACCCGCCGGTGACGATCGCCCGCCGCCCGACGAGGTCCACACCCCGGATCACGTCCATGGCGGTCGAGTGATGGGCGAACGAAGTGGTGATCGGGTTGTTGGTCGTCATTGTCCATCCTTGTCCGGGGTGGGGCGGACCGACCGGCCCGCTGCGAGAGGCCGTGGCCCCGGTGTTTCCCCGACCCCGGCCGGAGGTAACGCCGGACCCGTCGCCATCGCCGTTCGGGCCTCCGACCAGCCCGGACGCTGCCAGAGTGGGATCGTGGGCGGCTACCGGCGGGGTGGACAGCTGGGACCGGCCGTCCCGATCGCCCCGGGCGCCCGGGTGGACAAGTTCGAGGTCTTCTTCGATCTGGTCTTCGTCTTCTCGTTCTTCATCATCACCCGGGCGACCGCCGCGAACATCTCCAGCCGGCAACTGCTGCACGCCGGCCTGGTGCTCGCCGTGCTCTGGTGGATCTGGGTGGTGCACAGCCTGGTCGCCACCCGGGTCCGGCTCGGCGAGGGCTACGTCCCGGTGCTCATGGTGATCGCGATGGTCGCCCTGTTCGCGTTCGCGCTGGCACTGCCACAGGCGTTCACCGACCCGAAGGGGAGCACCGCCGGCCCGATGCTGGTGGCCATCAGTTACGTCGTGGTTCGCGGTATCCACTGGATCCTCTATCAGCACGTGGTGCGGGACAGCCCGCAGGAGCGGCGGCAACTGCGGCGGTTCGCCCCGGAGCTGGCGGTGAGCATCGTGCTGCTGCTGGCCGCCGCGCTCATTCCGCCGCAGATCGCCGACCCCGACCAGGCCGCCATGGTCCGCGACGGCCTGTGGATCGCCGTGGTGGTGGTGCAGTACGCCACCGGCTTCATCGTCGGGACCTGGGGTTGGGGGGTGACCAGCGCCGAGCACTGGACGGAGCGCTACGACCTCATCCTGATCATCGCGCTGGGCGAGTCGATCATCTCGACGGGCGTTGGCGGCAACCTGCTCGGCAAGCCGGTCACCTGGCCGGCGGTGGCCGCCGCCGCGCTCGGCATCGTGGTCACCGCCGCCCTCTGGTGGGCGCACTTCGACTTCATCGGGCCGGCCGCCCGGATCGCCCTGCACGCGGCGGAGGGCGGTCCCCGGGTGGCGATGGCCCGCGACGCGTACGCGTATCTCTACCTGCCGATGATCGCCGGGGTGATCCTCTTCTCGATCGGCAACGAGGAGGTCCTGCACAAGATCACCGACCCGGCCGGCGGGATCGCCGAGAGAGTCGAGGGGCCGGCGGTGCCAATGCTGTTCGGCGGGTTGATCTGCTATTTCGCCGTCAACCTGCTCTTTCAGTTGCGCACCCTGCACACCGTCACGTGGACCCGCGTCGGCGTCATCGTGGCGCTCACGGCGGCCCTGCCGGTCGGCCTGCACCTGCCGGCGCTGGGCGCGCTCACCCTCGCGACCGTGATCTGCGTGGCGCTGGTGGCCGTGGAGGTGGTGGTGATGGCGCAATCCCGGCACGCCCTGCGAGCCGCCGTCTTCCAGGAGCGGACCAGCCACGAGGCCCACGAGGCCGAATGGCGGGCGCGCTGGCACGACGTCCGGGAGACCGACGAACCGACCACGCCGTGATTTTCGGGTTTGGGGGCGTGGCCGGCCGGCCCTAGACTTCGGCGCAGCGTCGCAGTGCACCCGGCCCGAAGGCCGCCGTGGGCATGGAGGCGCGGGGACAGCATGGGACGAAACGTGCACCCAACCGGTTCACCGGCCGGCCGGCTCGCCGCCGTCGGCAATCAGATGATCGAGATCCACCTCTGGCTCAGCGCGGAACTGGCCCGGCTTCAGGCAAGCCTCGACACCCCGTCCCGGGATCTGCGGGCGCACTGCCTGACCTTCTGCGCCGCGCTCGGCAGACACCACACCGGTGAGGACGCGGGCGCGTTCCGGCTGCTGGCCGAGGAGGCCCCCGAGCTGCGCCCCGTCATCGACAACCTGATCACCGATCACGAGGTGGTGGCGGGGATCCTGGAACGGGTCGAGGCACTGCTGAGCGGCGACGCGACGGTGCCGGTCGACCAGGTGCGCGCCGAGCTGGGCGGGTTGGCCGCCCTGCTGGAGTCGCACTTCCGCTACGAGGAGAAGCGGCTGGTCACCGCCCTGAACGCGCTCACCGGCCGAACCGGAACGACCGAGGAACTGCTCGGCCTGACCGCGCCCGGTTCCCGTCAGCCGGTCTCCGACCCCGGTGCGGTGCCGGGCAGTCGCTCGTAGAAGCGGATCTTCTCCCGCAGGTGGTCGTACTGGCGCTGGAGCAGGCGCATCTGCTCCTCGACCCGCGCCGCGTGGTGGCACAGCAACTCGTGCCGCTCGTCGGTGGTGTGCTCGCCGTCGCGGGCCAGCTGCGCGTAACGGCGCATCTGCGCGATCGGCATCCCGGTGTCGCGCAGGCAGCGGAACAGCACCAGCCAGCCGAGGTCGTCGTCGGTGAAGACCCGCTGCCCGCCTGCCGTCCGCTCCACGTCGGCGAGGAGGCCGATCTTCTCGTAGTACCGCAGAGTGTCGAGGCTGAAGCCGCTGCGGCGGGCGGCCTCCGAGGGGGCGTAACCGCTCATGTCGCGAGATGGTAGTGCTTGACCTGGAGCGCGCTCCAGGTTGGAGGCTGGTGACCATGACGACGACACGGACGCTGGGACGCAGCGGCATCACGGTGAGCGCGATCGGAATGGGGTGCTGGGCCATCGGCGGCCCGCTCTGGGGTGACGACGGGCAGCCGTTCGGCTGGGGTGAGGTGGACGACGACGAGTCGATCCGCACCATCCACCGGGCGCTCGATCTCGGGGTGACCCTGTTCGACACCGCCAGCAACTACGGTGCCGGGCACAGCGAGCGGATCCTCGGCCAAGCAGTGGCCGGGCGACGGGACAGCGTGGTGATCGCCACCAAGTTCGGCAACGTCAGCGAGGAGAGCACCCGGCGGGCGCTCGGCACCGACGCCAGCCCGGCCTTCGCGGTGCGCAGCCTGGAAGACTCGCTCCGCCGGCTCGGCACCGACTACGTCGACCTGTACCAACTGCACATCAACGCACTGCCGGTGCCCGCCGCGCTCGATCTGGTCGACACCCTGGAGGCCCTGGTCGACCAGGGCAAGATCCGGGCGTACGGCTGGAGCACCGACGACCCGGCCTCGGCCGAGGCGTTCGCGGCCGCCGGCCCGCACTGCGCGGCGATCCAGCACGACGAGTCGGTGCTGCGCGACAACGCCGCGGTGCTGGCGGTCTGCGACAAGCACGACCTGGCCAGCCTCAACCGTGGGCCGCTGGCGATGGGGCTGCTCACCGGCTCGACCCGGGCGGTCGGGGCGGACGATGTGCGCGGACGGGCACCGGAGTGGCTGGAGTGGTTCACCGACGGCCGGCCGACGCCACGCTGGGCGGCCCGGGTCGACGAGGTCCGCGCGGCGCTCACCGCCGACGGGCGCACCCTCGCACAGGGCGCGCTCGGCTGGCTGCTGGCCCGCAGCCCCCGTACCGTGCCGATCCCCGGCCTTCGCACGGTGGCCCAGGCCGACGAGAACCTGGCCACCCTGACGCTCGGCCCGCTGAGTGCCGAGTCGTACGCCGAGGTGGAGCGACTGCTCGCCGACCTGCGTCCGGCCCACGCGGCCTGACCGCCGGGCCGGTCCACGCCCCGGGCGTTGTCACCGGAAGTCGTCCGCGTGCTCGGCGGCCCACTGCCGGAACGTGCGCCCGGGGCGGCCGGTCACCTGCTCCACGTCCGGGGCGACCCAGGCGTTGCCGTCGAGATACCGCCCCATCTCCAGGAACCACTCGATCACCTCGGCGGGATAGGTGTCCTTCCAGTACGCCCGGGCCTGCTCCGGAGTCAGCTCGTCGAACCGCACCGGACGGCCGATCGCCTCGCCGATCATCCGGACCGCGTCCCGGCGACGGACCGGCTCCGGCCCCGTCGGTTGGTACACCCGGCCGGCGTGGCCGTCCTCGGTCAGCGCGGCCACGATGACCGCCGCGATGTCCGCCTCGTGGACCAGCGCGCTGTTCCAGTCACCGAACGGCGCCCGGACCACCCCCTCGGCCCGGATGGTGTGCACCCAGTCCCGGGTGTTCGCCATGAACTCGCCCGGGAAGACGTGCGTCCACTCCAGACCCGAGTTCTCGACAGTCCGGTGCAGCGGCCGGTGCGGCGCCTCGAGCGGGTCGTCGTCGGCCCGGCTCGGATCGTTGTGGCCGAGGTGGGTGACCCGACGGACGCCGGCCTTCCGGGCCAGTTCCAGGATCTCCGCACCGGTGGTCAGCGGTCCGTACCCATCCATTGCGACCAGGTGCATGCGCGTCACGCCGCGCAGCGCCGACGCCAGGGTGTGGGGCCGGGCGAAGTCGCCCGCCACCACCTCCACCCCGCTGGGCAGCGCGGTGGCCGCCGGCGACGTGGGATCGCGGGTCAGCGCGCGTACGTCGTGGCCGGCGCTGACCAGTTGCCGGACCAGGCTGCCTCCGACGGTCCCGGTCGCTCCGGTCACCAGGATCGGCATGGTTCCTCCTCAGGGATCGCCCGACGGCGGGCACGGCGAGCCGACCCCGCCATTCCGGGGGTGCTCTCGGATGACTCATGGTCAGCCGGATCGGTGCCGCAAGCAATCGCGAACACCGCATTCACGTTCGCTCTGACCTGCGGAAACGCGCTGACCGCCGACGGCGCGCGGCAGCCGTTTTCGGCCCCGGGACCATTCGTTGACCTGCGCTTTCACAGCGCACAAGGATTCCGCGCAAATTCGTTCGCCGAAACGCCCCCACCTTCGGCAGCCCCACGCATCCACCGGTGGCGTTCTGGACGAAGATGGGGGTATGCGGATCCTTCTGGCCGGCGCGTCCGGCTTCCTTGGCACCCGACTGGCCGACCTGCTCGTCCGCGACGGGCACGAGGTCACCCGCCTGATCCGACGGGCGCCGGGCGGGCCGCGGGAGCGGCGGTGGGACCCGGCCGCGGGGCAGCTCGACCCGGCCGTGGTCGCCGAGGCCGACGCCGTGGTCAACCTGGCCGGCGCGGGCGTCGGCGACAAACGCTGGAACGACGACTACCGCCGGTTGATCCGCACCAGCCGGGTGGACAGCACCACCACGCTGGCGACCACCATCTCCGGCCTGCCCGCCGCCGACCGACCCCGGGTGCTGCTCAACTCATCGGCCGTCGGCTGGTACGGCAACACGGGCGACCGGGCGGTCGAGGAGGACGCGCCGGCCGGCGAGGGCTTCCTGGCCGACGTCTGCCGGGTGTGGGAGGCCGCGACCCGGCCGGCCGAGGACGCCGGAGTACGCGTGGTCCGGCTGCGTACCGGTCTGCCGCTGCACCGCGAGGGCGGTTTGCTCAAGCCGCAACTGCTGCCGTTCAAGCTGGGCATCGCCGGTCGGCTGGGCAGCGGCCGGCAGTGGCTGCCGTGGATCTCGATGGCCGACTGGCTGGACGCGACCCGCTTCCTGCTCGACCGCGACGACATCGCCGGCCCGGTCAACGTGGTGGGGCCGAACCCGGTGACAAACGCCGAGTTCACCCGCGAGCTGGCCCGGCAGCTGCACCGCCCGGCGATCATCCCGATCCCCGCACTGGCACTCAAGGTGGTCCTCGGCGGCTTCTCCCACGAGGCCCTCACCAGCACCCGGGTCCTCCCCGGAGTCCTGACGAGAGCCGCCTACCCCTACCACCACCAAACCCTCCCCCAAGCCCTCCAAGCGGCCCTGACAACCCCCTGACCCCACCCCGCAGCCCACGGGCGCCTTGCCCTGCGTACCCCTGTGGTTCGGCCCTCGGCAGAATCGGCGGTCAGCGGGTCGTCGCCGGGCCGATGTGGGCCGATGCTGGAGAAATGGCGACCTTCTCCCTCCAGGCCACCCCGACCGACGCGGCGAGCTGGGCCGAGCTGGCCCGTCGGGCCGAGACCGCCGGATTCGACGCTCTGCTCGCCGCCGACCACCCCGGCGATGTGACCTCACCGTTCGTGGCGCTGGCCGCCGCCGCCCCGGTCACCTCGACGATCGGGCTCGGCTCGTACGTGTCGAACCTCGGCGTACGGGAACCGATGCTGCTCGCGGCCGACGTGGCCACCCTCGATCTGGTCTCCGGCGGACGGGCCCGGCTCGGTGTCGGCGCCGGTCCACACCCCGGCGGAGTGGCGCGCGGTGGGCCGGGAACGCCCCGACGTGGCCGGCCGGGTCCGCCGTTGCGTGGCCGTCGCCGAGGCGGTCCGCGCCCTGCTCGACGGTGCCTCGGTCACCGTCGACTCGGCCGAGCTGACGATGCGCGAGGCGGTGCTGCGCGAACCCCGGCCGGTGCAGCCCCGGATCCCACTGACGATGGGTACGGCGAACTCGACGCTGCTGCGCTGGGCCGGCGCGCACGCCGACGTGGTCGGGCTGACCGGGTTCGGACGTACCCTCGCCGACGGCCACCAGCACGAGGCGCGCTGGCGGGTCGACCAGATCGAGGCGCAGCTGGCCTGCGTGGCCGCCGGCGCGGCCGGCCGGGCCGACCCGCCGGCGCTGGAGGCGCTGGTGCAGACGGTGGTGGTCACCGACGACGCGGAGGCTGCCGCCGCGGAGCAGGCCCGGCGCAACGGCATGACCGCCGCCGAACTGCTGGCCACCCCGTTCGTGCTGATCGGCACGGTGGACGAGATCATCACGGCGGTCGCCGAGCACGAACGGCGCTGGGGGGTGACCCGCTTCGTGGTCCGCAGCGACGCGCTGGATCCGCTGGCGCCGGTCCTGACCCGCCTGACCTGAGCCCCCTCCCCCAGCCCGCCCCCGCCCCCGCCGACAGCCCTGTTGATCAAAAGTTTTGCGTCAGGTTCCGGCTTTCGGATGACGCAAACCTCTTGATCAACAGGGGCGGGCGGGTGGGGGGTCAGCAGCCGACCACCCAGTGGTTGGGGCCGGTCTGCTTGAGGGCGCTGGTGTAGAAGGTGTTGTAGAGGCCCATCCGCTGGTTGGAGCCGTTGGCGTAGGCGTAGCCGCCGGACTGGTACGCCCGACCGGCCGCCACGTGCGCGTAGTTGCTGGCCGTCACGCAGGTCGGCGGCGTGGTCGGGGTGGCCGTCGGGGTCGGCGTGGGGGTGGCCGTCGGGGTCGGGGTCGGGTTCGTCCCGCCGCCGTTCAGACCGAAGAAGAGCGCGTCACGGTACGTCGAGCAGATGGTGTCCAGGAAGTACGCGCCCGCGGTGCCGCACTGCTCGGCCGCCGAGCCCGGGTCGACCGGAGTGCCGTGGCCCATCCCGGAGATCCGGTAGAGGCGCACGTCGTCGTTGCCGTACACCTCCAGGCTGGTGTTGCCGGGCAGCGACGAGGTGCTGGTCGGGGTCTGCGACACGCCCCGCACATTGGTCCACTGGTCGCGGGACTCGGTGCCGTTGAGCGGGGTGACGGTGGTGTCCGAGGTGCCGTGCCAGATGGCCACCCGGGGGCGCGGGCCGGTGTAGCCGGAGTACGCGCCACGGACCAGGTCGCCCCAGGCGGCCGGGGTCTTGTCCGCGCCCGGGTTCATGCAGCTGAACGCGTTGACCATGCTGGTGGCGCAGCGGTACGGGATCCCCGCGATGATCGATCCGGCGGCGAAGACGTCCGGGTAGGTGGCCAGCATGACCGCGCTCATCGCCCCGCCCGCGGAGAGCCCGCTGACGTAGACCCGCGAGCCGTTGACCCCGTAGTTCGTCTTGGCGTGGTCGACCATCTGCTTGATCGACAGCGCCTCACCCTGGCCCCGGGTGGTGTCCCCCGCCTCGAAGAAGTTGAAGCAGGAGTTGGCGTTGTTGCCGGACGGCTGCTGGGCGACGATCAGGGCGAACTTCCACTGGTCGGCGTACTTCTGCCAGCCGGAGTTGGCGAAGTAGCCGGAGGCGTTCTGCGTACACCCGTGCAGCAGGACGACGGCCGGGGAGTTGGCCGGCAGGCCGTCGGGCCGGTAGGCGTACATGGCGAGGTTGCCGGGGTTGGAGCCGAACCCGGTGACCTGGGTGAGGGTGGCGGCCTGGGCGGGTGCGGCGACGGCGACCGCGCCCGCTACGGCGAGGGCGAGCCCGGCGACCGCACCGAGCAGCCGGGTGAGGGTGGACGAGGAGCGGCGCACGGCGGCCTCCTGAGGGGCGGACTGTGAACTGGGTCACGGTCGAGTTGCCGTGACGTTACGACGATGTGTCGCCGCTATGACATGGGGCACACTCACACATTCACGACGGACGCTGTGTACGCCAAACCGTCGACGTGGCAGGCCGAATCCGTCCCCAACGGTCCCGTCCTTGCAGGTCTGACCGGCCCGTCCAGGTCCGGTTGGTAACGTCCGCTGCGTGCCGTCCTCCCCGTCGCTGGCCACCGGGCCCGCACCCGCGTCACCGCCGCGCACCGTCCGGGACCGCCGGGCCGACCTGATCGTCGTGCTGGTGGCGCTCGCGCTCGCCGTCTGGGTGACCAGTGGGCTGTGGCGGGACCCGAACGTCCGCACCATCACCGTCAACTCCAGCGACCAGGCGCTCTTCGAATGGCTGCTGGCCTTCGGCGGGCACGCGGTCACCCACTGGGACAACCCGCTCTTCACCTACCTGATCAACGTCCCGGACGGCGTGAACCTCGCGGTCAACACGACGATCACGGTGTACGCGGTGGTCTTCGCCCCGCTCACGTACCTGATCGGGCCGCCGGCGACGTTCCTGGTGATCCTCACCCTGAACCTGCTCGCCACCGCACTGGTCTGGTACTGGCTGCTCTCCCGGCACCTGGTCCGCAGCCGGCTGGCCGCCGGGGTCGGCGCCCTGTTCATCGCCTACTCCCCCGGCATGGTGTCGCACGCCAACGCGCACCTGAACTGGTCCGCCGGTTGGCTGGTGCCGCTGCTGATCTGGCGGCTGTTCGCGCTACGCCGCGCCGGGCACTGGCTTCGGGACGGGGTGATCCTCGGCGTGCTGGTCGCGGTGGCCTTCTCGATCGCCGCCGAAGGGCTCTTCTTCACCGCGCTGGCGTTGGGGGTGTTCGTCGCCATCTGGGCACTGCACCCGGCCAACCGGGTGGAGGCCCGCGCCGCGCTGCCCACCTTCCTGCGCGGGCTCGGGGTGACCGCCGTGGTCGCCGGTGTGCTGCTGTCGTACCCCCTGTGGTTGCACTTCGCCGGGCCACAACGGTTCCACGGCACCGGTTTCGACCCGGTGATCCACTCCGAGGACATCGCGGCGTTCGCCGCCTTCCCGCGCCGCTCGCTGGCCGGCAAGGCCGGGCTGGGCACCTCGCTGGCACCGAATCCGACCGAGGAGAACTCGTTCTTCGGCATCCCGCTGCTGGTGCTCACCGTGATCTGTTTCGTCGTGCTCTGGCGGCGGGCCGACCCGCACCGCCGGGCCACCCTCTGGGCGCTGGGCGCCCTCGCTCTGATCTTCACGGTGCTCTCCTTCGGGCCGGTCGCCAAGGTCGACGGCCGACGCACCGATCTGCCCATGCCGTTCGACCTGGTCGGGCAACTGCCGGTGGTGAACGCCGCGCTGCCCGCCCGGCTGGCGCTGGTGGTCGCGCCGGTGATCGGGCTGGTGCTGGCGTACACCGTCGACCAGTTGCGCGCCGCGCCACCCCGGTACCGCCCCACGGAGTTGGCCTGGGTGCTGGGTTTCGCGGCGGCCCTGGTGCCGCTGCTGCCCACCCCGCTGCTGACCGACGAGCGGGAGCCGATCCCGCGCTTCATCACCTCCGGCACCTGGCGGGACTACGTGTCACCCGACGGGGTGCTGACCCCGGTGCCCCTGACGGTGGACATCTACCCGGACGGCCAGCGCTGGCAGGCGTACGCGTTGTCGCACCGCCAGGGCGAGTTCGCCATCCCGGGCGGCTTCTTCCTCGGCCCGGGCGGGCCGGACGGGCGGGGCCGGATCGGTCCGGTGCCGCGCACGCTGAGCGCGTTGATGGACCAGGCCGGCCGCACCGGGCTGGTCCCCATCGTCACCGACGGAACGATCCGGGAGGTCCAGTCGGACCTGCGGCACTGGCGCATCGAGACGGTGGTGCTCGCCGACGAGGTGCACGGCGCGAAGTTCGAGGTCGACGAGGCGGCGCTGCTGCGCACCGGCACCGCCCTGTTCGGCGAGCCGCAACGGGTCGACGACGTCTGGCTCTGGCGCATCCCGCCCGCCGATCGGTAGACCGCGACGCGGCCGGCCGGGGCACCACAACCGACCGCCGTCGCGTCTAATGGGCCGATGAGGTTGACCGGTGGGCGATTGCGGCGCGCCGCCGTGGTCGGGCTCGCGCTGGGGCTCGTCGCGCTCAGCGCACCAGCCGCCACGGCCGCGAACAGCACTGTCACCGCCAGCGCGGCCGGCGGGAGCACTGTCACCGACAGCACGGCCGGAGTGCTGCCGAGCCGGGTGCGCGATCCGTGGCTGTGGCAGGCCACCGTGGGTCAACGCCCGGCCGGTCCGGCCGCGTTGGTGTTCTTCACCGACCGCACCCGCTATTTCGAGTCGACAGGCGTGCTGGTGGCCCGGGACGGCGCCTACCGGCTCATCCCGATCGGCATCGCCGAGGGGCACGGGCTGCTCTCCCCCGACGGGCGCCACTATCTGCGACCGCAGTCCGGCGAGTTGCTGGACCTCACCACCGGCCGACAGCGCCGCACAGTGAAACCCGGGCTGCACCCTTTCGCCTGGTCGCCGGATGGGCGACGCGTGCTCGGCACCCGCAGCAACGACGATCAAGTGATCAGCTATGGGCCGGACAACCAACAGCTGAACGACCCGGAAAAGCCCGACGACCTGCTCGTCGTCGACCCGTACCAGGGCACAGAGCAGGTGGTCGCGGCCGGCACCTTCGCCGCCCACAACGAGGCGGCCTGGTCACCCGGAGGCGACCTGGTGGCGGTCACCGGCTCGCCGGACGTGCCTGCCCAACTCGCCGAGCGTCAGCGACTGGTGGTCCTCGACCCGGCCGGCGGCGATCCTCGCTGGCAGGTCGACCTGGGCGACCGGCGGATACTGGCCGGCCCCGCCGCCTGGCACCCCGACGGCCGGCGGCTCGCGCTGCTCACCTTCGACGGCTGCGCCGGGCCCAGGTGCACGGCCGAGCAGGCGGCCGCCCGCACCTGGCGAATCGAGTTCCTGGACACGGCCACCGGTCAGGCGGTCGGCCAAGCCCTGCCGGCCGGCACCTCGGCCAGCGGGATCATCGGCTGGCGCGGAGACGACCCGATCCTGCGATATGTCAACGAGACTGAGCAGGACACGGGCCGGCAGGCCTTCCTCGCCGCGCTGTCGCCCGACGGCGGTCGCGAGGTGCTGGTGACCACGCCGGTCGGGTCGACCGACCTGATGGTGCCGGGCGACCTGCTGACCCGGGCCGCGTTCGGTGGGCCGGAGCCCCGGCCGTCACCGTTCGCCGCCCCGCTCTGGGTCTACCTGACGCTGGGCGCGCCGACGCTGCTCGCGATCGCTCTCATCGTCCGCCGGATCCGCCGCCACCGCGCCGCGACGGTCCCTGCTCCGGCATGAAAACGAGCCGCCGAGCGGTGCCGCGACCGGCACGACGACGTCCTCGTGAGGCGGCTCACCAGGGAAGATCTCCTCTTACGGGACTAGGCTGGTTGCCGTGACGACGACGACCCCCGGCCTGACGGCCGTCCGTGCCGGCCTGCTCGACTACCAGGCCGCGTGGGACGAGCAGCGGCGCCTGCACGAGTCGGTGGTGGCTGGCGAGCGCGGCGACACCGTGCTGCTGCTGGAGCACCCGAGCGTCTACACCGCGGGCAAGCGCACCGAACCGTGGGACCGGCCCATGGACGGCACTCCGGTCGTCGACGTGGACCGTGGCGGCAAGATCACCTGGCATGGGCCGGGGCAGCTCGTCGGTTACCCGATCCTGCGCCTGCCCGACCCGGTGGACGTGGTCGCCTACGTGCGCCGGACCGAAGAGCTGCTCATCGGCGTGTGCGCCGAGTTCGGGCTGACCGCCGGCCGCGTCGAGGGGCGCAGCGGGGTCTGGGTGCCCGAGGACGACCGGGGGCCGGCCCGCAAGGTGGCGGCCATCGGCATCCGGGTGGCCCGCGGCGTCACCCTGCACGGCTTCTCGATCAACTGCGACTGCGACCTGACGTACTTCGACCGGATCGTGCCGTGCGGCATCCGGGACGCGGGCGTCACCTCGCTCACCGCCGAGCTGGGTCGCCCGATCGGCGTCGCCGACGTGCTGCCGGTGGTCGAGCGCCGGCTCTCCACCCTCATCGAGGTCTGAGCGGCGGCCCCCGGCGACGACGCCGGGGGCCGCCGCGCTCACGGCGTCAGCCGGTGCAGGTCACGCGGGAACGCGGTGACCTCCCGGATGTTGGCCGCGCCGACCAGCCGGGCCACGAACCGTTCCAGACCGATGGCGAAGCCACCGTGCGGTGGCATGCCGTGGCGGAACGCGTCCAGGTAGCCGGCGTACGGCTCGACCGGCTCACCCCGGGCCGCCAACGCCGCCAGGTAGTCGGCGTGCCGGTGCAGCCGCTGCCCGCCGGTGACCAGCTCCAGACCCCGGAAGAGCAGGTCAAACCCGTTCGAGTACGCGGGCCGCGCCGGGTCCGGGTGGGTGTAGAAGGGCCGCTTCGCCATCGGGTAGCCGGTGACGAAGAGGAAGTCCGACCCGTGTTCGCGCCGGGCCCACTCGCCCAGCGCCCGTTCGTGGGCGGGCGCGAGGTCCGGCTCGTCGGCGGGCGCCCCGGCGATCGTCAGCGCCTCGGTGAAGTGCACCGCCGGGATCTCCGCCGGCACCTGCGGCGGCGTGACGCCGAGCGTCGCCAGGGCGCCGCCGGCCCGCCCGCTGACCGTGTCCAGCATCCCGGCCACGGTGTCGCGCAGCACGCGCATCACGTCCCGGTGGTCGGCGACGAATCCCAGCTCCGCGTCGAGCGACGTGTACTGCGCGAGATGCCGGACGGTGTCGTGCGGTTCGGCCCGGAAGACCGGCCCCACCTCGTAGACACGTTCGAAGACGCCGACCATCAGTTGCTTGTAGAACTGCGGCGACTGGGCCAGGTACGCGGGTCGACCGAACCAGTCCAGCGCGAACACGTTCGCGCCGCTCTCGGTGCTGGAGCTGACCACCTTCGGCGTGTGGACCTCCACGAAGTCCTGGGCGTCGAGTGCGGCCCGGAACCCGGCCACCGCGGCGGCCGAGATCCGTAGCGCGGCCGACCGGGTGGGGTGCCGCAGCGCGGTGGGCGCGTTGTCGAGCTGGGTGGGCAGGCTCGCGGTGAGCGCCGGCCGGTACAGGTCGAACGGCGGCGGTGCGGCGGGCGGCCCGAGGAGACGTACCGTCGGGTCGGTCAGCTCGACCCCGGCGGGCGCCGTGCCGTTCGCGGTGGCCGTCGCGGTGACCTCGACGACCGTCTCCTCGGTGAGTTTCTCCAGCTCGGCGCGGACGGCCGGGTCGGTGACGACCACCTGGGCCAGGCCGGTGGCGTCCCGCACGATCAGGAAGGCCACCGACTTGAGCAGTCGGCGGCGATGCACCCAGCCGGCGATCCGCACTGTCGTGCCGATCCTGGCGGGCAGTTGCTGGGACAGGGTTCGTTGCATGGCGGGCTGCTCCTCGGTCGATCGCCACGCCTTCGCCGCCCTGGGGTGGTGAAAGCGTCGCATCAGCCCCAGGGAGGTGTGGGCGAGCGGGAACCTCGCGGTGCCACCACACCTTCGCCCCCGCCGAAGCGGGGGCCTCGTTCGTCGCCTGATGACCGGGGCCAGCCGGGCGGGCTCTACTGGGCGCGGGGGACCCGCGGCCGTTCTTCCCGCAGCTCGGGAGGGTCTTCGCGCCCCGGTGCCAGACCGCCTCTCAGCACCGGCGGCTCTCTGCACTGGCGGGTCGGGGGCTACTCGGCTCCGTCGTCGCTGTTGGCGGTGACCGTAGCATCCGAATCCCGCTCGTGTGACGCACATTTTCGACACCCCGGTGTCCGGCGTCACAACGTTTGGGGCGTGACGCCGGTCGCCTGACGCACATAGACACCTGCCGTCCGGCGTAGGCTCATTTTCGTGACGATCGAGCACTCCGCGCCGACGACCGGCCAGGCAGCGCGCACCGCAACGGCGGCCCCCGAGGGGCGGCGTCTGCTGCGGATCGAGGCGCGTAACGCCGAGACGCCGATCGAGCGCAAACCGCCATGGATCAAGGTCAAGGCCAAGATGGGCCCGGAGTACACCCAGCTGCGCGGGCTCGTCTCGCGCGAAGGGCTGCACACCGTCTGCCAGGAGGCCGGCTGCCCCAACATCTACGAGTGTTGGGAAGACCGGGAGGCCACCTTCCTCATCGGTGGTGACCAGTGCACCCGGCGCTGCGACTTCTGCCAGATTGACACCGGCAAGCCGGCGGAGTTCGACGCCGACGAGCCCCGTCGCGTCGCCGAGTCGGTGGTCTCGATGGGGCTGCGTTACGCCACCATCACCGGTGTCGCCCGTGACGACCTGCCCGACGGCGGCGCCTGGCTGTACGCCGAGACCGTCCGACAGATCCACGCCCTGCAGCCGGGCTGCGGCGTCGAGCTGCTGATCCCGGACTTCAACGCCGTCCCCGAGCAGCTGGCCGAGGTCTTCAGCTCCCGCCCCGAGGTGCTGGCCCACAACGTGGAGACCGTGCCGCGCATCTTCAAGCGCATCCGGCCGGCGTTCCGCTACGACCGCTCGCTGGACGTGATCCGCCAGGCCCGCGCCGACGGCCTGGTCACCAAGAGCAACCTCATCCTGGGCATGGGCGAGGAGCGGGCCGAGGTCTCGCAGGCGCTGCGCGACCTGCACGAGGCCGGCTGCGAGCTGATCACCATCACCCAGTACCTGCGCCCCTCGCCCCGGCACCACCCGGTGACCCGTTGGGTCAAGCCGGAGGAGTTCGTGGAGCTGCGCGAGGAGGCCGAGGAGATCGGCTTCGCCGGGGTGATGAGCGGGCCGCTGGTGCGTTCGTCGTACCGGGCCGGCCGGCTCTACAAGCAGGCCATCGACGCCCGCGCCGCCGCCTCGGTCGCCACCGTCAGCTGACTCCGCCGGCGGCGCCGCACGGCCGTTCGGCGTCCGGGTGTCATGATCGTGTGATGACCGTCGGCGTACGCGAGCAGCCGCGCGGCGCAGAACCGGCCCGCCCGCGGCCCGGCGCACGTCCCGGCCTGGTCGGTTGGCTCACCGGGTTGGCAGTGCTCGCCGGGGTGGGTTACCGGCTCTGGCTGCTGCTGCACGCCGCCCCGCCGACGAACAGCGACGAGGCCACCATGGGGCTGGCCGCGCTGCACATCGCCCGGGGTGAGGGTTTCCCGGTCTGGTTCTACGGCCAGCAGTACATGGGCACGCTGGAGGCGTACCTGGCCGCACCGGTGTTCGCCCTCG
Organism: Micromonospora sp. NPDC127501; assembly: GCF_040302185.1. NCBI lineage: Bacteria > Bacillati > Actinomycetota > Actinomycetes > Micromonosporales > Micromonosporaceae > Micromonospora > Micromonospora sp. NPDC127501. The sequence goes on from NZ_JBEORJ010000009.1 coordinate 298,051, forward strand.
CCGGTGGGCCGTCGCTGTTCGGGCTGCGGTTGCCCACGCTGGCCCTGTACGTGCTGTTCCTGCTGCTGGCCTGGCGGTTGACGCTGCGGCTGACCGGGGACCGGTGGTTCGGGCTGCTGATGGTGGCGCTGCTGGCCCTCGGTTCCGACCGGATCGTCAAGAACCAGCTGATCGCCGGCGGCGGCTACCCCGAGATGAACGCGGCCGGGGCGGCGCTGGCAGTGCTCGCCGTGGATCTGGCCACCGGTCGACCGGGGCGGCGATCGGCCGACGCCGGGCGACCCGGCCGGCGGCTGGCGCGCTGGGCCGCGTGGGGGTTCCTGGCCGGGTTGATGCTCTGGGTCGACCCGCTCGTGCTGCCGTACGTCGCGGTGACCGGCGCGGTCCTCGTCGGGTTCTGCCGCCGGGAGCTGTGGGGTGCCGCCGGGGCGCTGCTCGGGGCGACGGCCGTGCTGGGGGCGGCCCCACTGCTGCTGCACAGCCTGCTGACCGGGCGCACCCCGCTGCACGCCGTGCTCGCGGCCAGCGGCGCGAACGCCGGCGCGGGCTGGCCGGACCGGCTGCACGGCGGACTGGTGCTCGGCCCCGGGCTCGGCATGGGCTTCTGCGCTCCCGGCCAGTGCGCCACCTGGCAACTGTGGTGGGCGCTCGCCCTGCCGCTGCTGCTGGTCATCGCCGCCGCCACCGCCTGGCGGGCCCTGCGCGCCCCCGACCCCGACCCTGCCGCCGCCGGGTCTGACGCGGTGTCGCCTCGGGTGGCGGCGGCGGCACGGCTGGCACTCGTGCTGGCCGCGGTGGCCACCCTCGGCGCGTACGCCGTGAGCAGTTCCGCCGGGCTCACCCCCGTGGAGAGTTCCCGCTACCTGTCCTGCCTGCTCATCTCGCTGCCGGCGCTGCTCTGGCCGGTGTGGACGGTGGCGAGGCACGGGCTGCGTCCGGCGGCGATCGGCCGGCGTGGCATCGGGTCGATGCTGGCCCGGTCGGTCGCTGTGGTGTTGCTCGCCGCCACGTTGGGCACCGCCGCCCACGCCACCTGGCGGGCAGCCGAGACCGTCCCGGCGACCCAGGCCGCCGAGGCCCGGCACACCGAGCTGGTGAGCACCCTGCGACAGCTCGGCGTACGGCACGTGCGCGCCGGCTACTGGACCTGCAACCGGCTCACCTTCGCCAGCGCGGAGCAGGTGGTCTGCGCGGTCGTCGATGACACCCTGCGCCCCGGCTTCGACCGCTACCCCGCGTACCGCCGGGAGGTGGACAGTGCGGCGGCACCGGCCTGGGTCGCGCCGGCCGGCTCACCACTGGCGGAGGTGCTCGACGAGCGGCAGCGGGTCACGCCGGGCAGCCTCGACCTGGTCACCATCGAGGGCTGGCGCATCTACCTGCCGCGCTGACCCCGGCGGTCCACGTCAGCGCGGCGGCCCCGGTAGGCGTCACCGTGCGGCCGGATGGGCCTCGGTGCGCGGCCCGGCGGTCTCGGTGCGCGTCAGCGCGCGGCGCGGGCGCGTCGGTGCGTGCCTCAGCGCGGCACGGCGGCCCCGGTGCGCGCGTCAGCGCGGTGCGGCGGCCTCGGTGAGCAGGCCGAGGCGGTGGGCCAGGGCGGCGGCCTCCACCCGGTTGGTCACGCCCAGCTTCGCGATGATCCGGGAGACGTGCACGCTTGCCGTCTTCGGTGAGATGAACAACCGCTCGGCGATCCGGCTGTTGCTGTGCCCCTCCGCGACCAGGCGCAGCACCTCCCGCTCCCGGGCGGTCAGCAGGTCCGCGCCGGCCCCGCCCCCGGCCGCACCGCGCAGGCCGACCCGCCGCGCCAGGGTGGCGGCCGCCTCGACCAGCGGGGTCGCACCCAGCCGCCGGCCGATCTCGGTGGCCTCGGTGACCGCCGCCGCCGTCTCCTCGCGTTCCCCGGCTGCGGCGGTCGCCTCGCCCAGCGCCAGCAGCGCCCTGCCCAACGGGTAGGGCTGCCCGTCAGCCCGCCACGCGTCGACCGCCGCACGCCACGCCGGCAGCGCCTGGTCGCCGACCGCGAGCAGCGCGGTGACCTGGGCGGCGTGCGCACGGGCCGCCGGGTGCCGCGCCGGCAGGTCGGTGGCGAGCGCCGCCACCGCGGCCGCCAACTCCCGGTCACCCACTCGGGCCGCGGTACGCGCAGCGGCGCTGAGCACCGGCCAACCCTCCCGGGGCAGCCGCGGCAGGCTCTCGTCGGCCACCGCGACGCGGGCCGCCCGTACCGCCTCCACCTTGTCGTCCGCGGCCAGCGCCGCCTCGATCGCCAGCTCGTGCAGGGGCAGGCGGTGGTTCGGCCACAGGTAGGGCCGGTTGAGGAAGGTGAGCGCCCGGTCGACCAGCTCGTCGGCGCCCGGATGGGCGCGGGCCAGCCTCAGCCCGGCGCCCAACTGGAGCCAGTGCAGACCGGTGACACCGGACAGGTCAATCCGGGCGGCCTCCGCACAGACCGCCTCGGCCTCGTCCCACCGACCCAGCGCGATGAGCGCCTCGGCCCGGTTGGAGAGCAGGTACGCCCCGGTGGAGCGGCTGATCCCCACCCGTCGCGCCTCGGCCGCACCGGCCTCGGCGGCCTGCGCGGACTCGGCGTAACGGCCCAACTCGCAGAGCATGTCCGACTCGAACACCATGGCGAGCACCAGGGTCGGCGCGTCCCCCGCCGCACGGGCGGCGGCGGCCGCCTGGCCCAGCTCGGCCAGCCCGCCGGTCAGGTCCCGCTCGCCGTGGCAGAGCAGCGCGATCCGCGTGGACAGCAGGGCCACGTGTTCTCCGAGCGCCTCGGCGTCGGCGGCGGCCTCGGCTGCCACCCGGGCCGCCTTCTGCGGGTCGATCTTGACCAGGTGGGTGGCGATGTCGGCGAGCAGCCGGACCCGCTCCGCGCCGGGCGGGCCACCGGCCGCCAGCCGGTACGCCTCATCCAGCTCGCCGCTGCCGTCGCTCTTGCCGAGCAGGGCCATCAGTCGACCGCGCTGGTCCAGCAGGCGGGCGGCGCGCAGCGGCGCGGCGTCGACGTCCACCTCGGCCAGCCCGGCCCGGGTCAGGGTGATGGCCCGACTGAAGTCACCGGCGGTCACCGCGGCGTCCAGGGTCTGCTCCAGCAACGCCAGGTGGTCCATGCCGAGCAGGTCGGCGGCGTCCGGCACCAGCTCCCACAACTCCAGCGCCCGCTCCAGCAGTCGGCGCTGCTCGGCGTACGCGTACCGGTCGGCGGCGGCGCACGCGGCGGCTCGTGCGGCGACGAGCGCGCGCGGGTGGTCGTGCGCGGCGTGCCAGTGGTGGGCGATCTCGGCCGGGGCGCGACCGGCGGCGACCAGATGCGGCTGGGCCTCGATGGCGGCGGCGAAGCGGGCGTGCAGCCGGGCGTGCTCACCGGGCAACAACTCGTCGTGTACGGCCTCGCGGACCAGCGCGTGTCGGAACTCGTAGTCACCGTCCCGGTCGGCCACCACCAACTGGGCCGCGACGGCGGCGCGTAACGCGTCCTCCAGCTCGGTTTCGGGCAGCCCGGCGACCTCGGCGAGCAGGTCGTGGGCGAAGCGGGTGCCGCCGGCGGCCGCGATCCGCAACACCCGCTGGGCCGGCTCGGGGAGCCGGTCCACCCGGGCCAGCAGCAGGTCACGCAGCGTCTCGGGGAGCGCCGCGCAGCCGATCGGGTCACCGGCGACGGCCAACTCCTCGATGAAGAAGGGGTTGCCCTGGGTGCGGTCGTGGACGTCGTCGACGGCCCGGGCGAGCGGCTCGGCGCCGAGCAGGTCGGCGAGGATCGCGGCGGTGCCGTCGCGGTCCAGGCGGGCCAGCTCGACCCGCTCCACACCCCGGGCCCGGTCCAGCTCGGCGAGGAACGGGCGCAGCGGGTGCCCGCGCTGCAACTCGTCAGTGCGGTAGGTGCAGACCAGCAGCAGCCGGCCCGGCCTCGCCGCCCGGACGAGGAAGCCGATCAGGTCGCGGGTGGAACGGTCGGCCCAGTGCAGGTCCTCGATGATCAGGACCAGCGGGCGAGCATCGGCCAGCCGCTGGAACAGCTCGGCGACCAGGTCGAACAGGTAGCCGCGCGGGGCGTCGCTGAGCGGGACGGCACGCGGGGTGGTCAGCGTCGCGGTGGCGCGGCCCAGCTCCGGCAGGAGCGGGGCGAACTCCGCCTCGTAGCCGGCGAAGACCTCGGGGCCGTCGGCGCGGAGCACCGCGCGCAACGCGGCGGCGAACGGCGCGAACGGCAGACCCGCCTCGCCCAGCTCCAGGCACTGGCCGACGAGCACCCGCGCCGCGCCGTCGGTGGCCCAGCCGGCGAACTCCTCCAGCAGCCGGGTCTTACCCACACCCGCCTCGCCGCCGACCAGCACGGTGGTCGGCTCCCCGGCCCGCGCCCGGCCCAGCGCGTCTCGCAGCGCCACGGTCTCGCGGTGGCGCCCGACGAGGACGGAGCTGGCGGCTCGTACGGTCACGTGTTCGAGCATGCCATGGCGGCCCGCCCCGCCGGCCCCGCCGATCGGCCGGCGGCCGGGCGGCGGGGTCGGATCGGGGCGAGCGGCCAGCCCGACCGGTGCGGTGGACGTGGCGGCCATGCTGGGTGCGGTGGACGTGGCGGTCGCGCTGGGCGCCGTGGACGTGGCGGCCACGCTGGGCGCGGTCACCGGCGGGCGTCGCCGGTGCGACCGGCCTGCCTGCGCCGGCCCAACCACCCGCGGCTGACCGGCCGGGACAGCGACCGGGCCAGCCGGTCCGCGGCCGCGTCGGCGCGCAGCTCGGCGGCGTGGGTACGGTGCAGGGTGAGCAGGAAATCTGCGTCGTTGCCGAACATGTCGGGCTCCTTCGTGGGGTCGTCGTCTTCTGCTGACGACTCTTCGCGCGAAGGCCCCACCCGGGCATGGGCATGGCGCCTCATCTTCCCCGCCCACAGCCTCCTTACCCCGCCGCTGCGGGCACGTACGGCGACGTAAGGTACTCAGCTGCCCCGGCACCCGGACGCGGATCAACCGGGCCGGCGGCGACCACTAGACTCTGCGGCATGGCAAAGCCCCAGGAGAAGGTCTCGTTCGGCCAGCGGCTGAAGCAGATCGGGATGGTGTTCCAGTTCACCGCCAAGCAGGACCGGTGGTTCGCGCCGCTGGTCGCCGCCGCGGTGCTCATCCCGCTCGCGCTCACCGTGGTCGCGGTCATCCTCTGGAGCTGGATCTGGCTCCCGATCGGCATCCTGTTCGTCCTGCTCGCGGTGCTGATCGTGCTCAACCTGCGGTCCAACAAGGCGATGATGAACGCCGCCGAGGGGCAACCCGGCGCGGCGGCGCAGATCATGGAGAACATGCGCGGCGACTGGCGGGTGACCCCGGCGGTCAGCTCGACCACCCAGATGGACATGGTCCACCTGGTGATCGGCCGCCCGGGCGTGATCCTGTTGGCCGAGGGCAACCCGCAGCGGGTGCGCGGCCTGCTCGGCCAGGAGAAGCGGCGGCTGTCCAAGGTGATCGGCTCCGCTCCCCTGCACGACTACGTGATCGGGCAGGAGGAGGGCGAGCTTCCGATCCGCAAGCTGCGGACGACGCTGCTGCGCCTGCCCCGCGCCCTCTCCGGCAAGGACGTCAACTCGCTGGACAAGCGACTCAAGGCGCTCACCGCCCGGCCGCAGATGCCCAAGGGCGCGATCCCGAAGAACATGCGGCCGCCAGGCGCCTTCCGCCAGTCGCGGGGCCGCTGACCCCCCAGGTGTACGTAAGGAGCCGGACCCACACGGGTCCGGCTCCTTCGCGTACACCCTCATGTGCACCCGCCCTGACGCGCCGCTCGCCTCCCGGCCACCCCTCGCCCTCAATCTCGCCCTCGCCCTCGCCCTCGCCCTCGTGCTCGATCCTGGATGTAGTGGCCTCGCACGCGGCGGATGCCACTAGATCCTGGATCGAGTGCGATCTTGCGGCGGTCCCGGACCGGCGTTGTCGGGGTTGGTCAGCCGCGGGGGGCGTCGACGATGACCGAGCCGGCGACTCGGTCGTGCAGGCCGCGCCGGTGCTCGTCCATGATCAGTGCGGGGACGACGAGGGCCAGCAGCAGGCCACGGATCAGCCCCCGGAGCACGCCGATCCGCCCACCGTCGTGCCAGTTCACACAGCGGATCCTGGTGATGTACATGCCCGGCGTCTGGGCGAACAGGCCGAGGAAGATGCCGTAAACCACGACAAGTACCAGCACCGGCGCCCAGCCGTCGCGTACCGGGTCGGCGAAGATGTTGGATACCAGCAGGCAGAGCACCCAGTCGATGATCAGCGCCCCGAACCGCCGACCGAGGCTCGGCGCGGTGAAGGTGGGGTCGGTGGCCGGCGCTGCCGGGAGGTGCGGATTGGTCACAGCGATCAAGGGTATCCGCGCCGGGACGAGGGCTTGCCGGGTGCCGCCGCCACTGTGTGCTGATTCAGGCCAAAGCGATCAGATGTCATTACACTGGCACAGTCGGTACGGCGTTCCTGGCGGGCCGGAGGCGTGGACCGGGGCGTCGCTGACGCTCCGCGAGGGACGTAACACGGCAGAAACAACGGAGACACGGCCGGGCAACCCCCCGGCCCTAGCGTCGCCAGAAGCCTAGCCACCCCGTGGACGTGCCAGGAGGATGTGTGTTCGCCAACCCCGAGGAACTGCTGCGATACCTCAAGAACGAGGACGTGAAGTTCGTCGACGTTCGTTTCTGTGACCTGCCCGGCGTGATGCAGCACTTCAACCTGCCGGTCGAGTCCGTCAACGACGACCTCTTCACCGACGGCCTCGCGTTCGACGGTTCGTCGATCCGCGGTTTCCAGGCGATCCACGAGTCGGACATGCTCCTGCTCCCGGATGTCGCCACCGCGTTCATCGACCCGTTCCGCGCGCAGAAGACGCTCGCGCTCAACTTCTTCATCCACGACCCGTTCACCCGCGAGGCCTACAGCCGCGACCCGCGCAACGTGGCGAAGAAGGCCGAGGCGTACCTCGCGGCCAGCGGCATCGCCGACACCGCCTACTTCGGCGCCGAGGCGGAGTTCTACATCTTCGACTCGATCCGCCACGAGACCTCGGCGCACCAGTCGTTCTACTACATCGACTCGATCGAGGGCGCCTGGAACACCGGCCGCGAAGAGCCGGGCGGCAACCGCGGCTACAAGACCGCGTACAAGGGCGGCTACTTCCCCGTCCCGCCGGTCGACCACTACGCCGACCTGCGTGACTCGATCGTGCGCCGCCTGGTCGACACCGGCTTCAACGTGGAGCGTTCGCACCACGAGGTGGGCACCGCCGGTCAGTCCGAGATCAATTACCGGTTCTCCACCCTGCTGCACGCCGGTGACCAGCTCCAGCTCTTCAAGTACATCGTGAAGAACGAGGCCTGGGCCAACGGCAAGACCGCGACGTTCATGCCCAAGCCGCTGTTCGGCGACAACGGCTCCGGCATGCACACCCACCAGAGCCTCTGGCTCAACGGTGAGCCGCTGTTCTACGACGAGACCGGCTACGCCGGCCTGTCGGACATGGCCCGCTGGTACATCGGCGGTCTGCTGCACCACGCGCCGTCGCTGCTGGCCTTCACCAACCCGACGATCAACTCGTACCGTCGCCTGGTGCCGGGCTTCGAGGCGCCGGTCAACCTGGTCTACTCGCAGCGCAACCGGTCGGCCTGCACCCGCATCCCGGTGACCGGCGCGAACCCGAAGGCCAAGCGCGTCGAGTTCCGCGTCCCGGACCCGTCGGCCAACGTCTACCTGGCCTTCTCGGCCATGATGATGGCCGGCCTCGACGGCATCAAGAGCAAGATCGAGCCGCCGACGCCGATCGACAAGGACCTCTACGACCTCCCGCCGGAGGAGTGGGGCGACGTCAAGCAGGTGCCGGGCTCGCTGTCGGCCGTGCTCGACTCGCTGGAGGCCGACCACGACTACCTGCTCGACGGCGGCGTCTTCACGCCCGACCTGATCTCCACCTGGGTCGACTGGAAGCGCGCCAACGAGGTCGACCCGGTGCGTCTGCGCCCGACCCCGCACGAGTTCGCCATGTACTACGACTGCTGAGCCTGATCAAGGCTCTGACCTGCACCAACAGGATCGCTACTGATCTTGGGTACAGGTTGGGTACAACCTCACGGACGGCGGTCATGCCCGGCTCACAGCCGGCGTGGCCGCCGTTTCGTGTTGACCGAGCGCACCGTCGATGAGCAGCCGGGTCCGGTCGAGCACGTCCGGCCACTCGTGCACGTAGGTGTTGAGCGTGATGGTCGGTGTGCTGTGCCCCAACGCGAGCTGCACCGTCTTCACCGAAGCGCCCGCGTGGATCAGGACCGTCGCGTAGTAGTGCCGTAGTCCGTGAATCCCCCACCGCGCCGGCAGGCCGACCGCTTCCCGGGCGCTCGCCCACGTCCGCGAGAAGGTCGCCGCGTTGACAGGCTCGCCGCCGACACCCTTGCCACGGTGCCGACCCGCACCCCGAGGTAGGCGGCGACATCCGAGGTCGTCCACCACTCCGCGTCGGGATCAGGGGTCGTCACGTCCACCATTCTGCCCGCGTTGGGCGATCAACGCAGGTCTGTGCGGACCGTCCGTCGCACCGCCTCGGCGACGCGCCCCCGCTCATGCCCATGAGCCGTCCTACAACTAGCGTGCACCCATGGCCAAGTCTTTGGACGTCTCGAGTCCGGCTGCGCGTCGGGAAGCGCTCCGGATGGTTGACGTCGATGATCCTGGCCCCCACCACGCGATGCTCCGCGAGATCTTCGATCTCGAAAAAGCGTGGCGCGAAGGTCCGGACACGGGCGAGAGCGACGAGTACGAGCAGATTTACGTAGCAGCCTTCCTGCTGTTCCTGATCGGCGATCCCGCGGACTCGCCCCGCCTGTATGGAGCCAAGTTCCGCACAGGTGACATGGACCTGGGCATCGGCTTCGATGCCCAGGCCATCTTCGGAGCGGGCAGGCGCGAAACGCTTCAGTGGCTCTTGAAAAACGGATACACCGACGAGCACGCGCATCTGTCTGAGTGGCTATCGCAGGGGGAAGACCCGAAGATCGAAAACTGGGCTCCGCATGTACGCCGGTACTTCTACTCACCGGACGGCGTGCTACGTCTGGATCCGCTTTAGACACACGTAGCCAGCCAAACGCCCGCCCTTGCTGCGAGTCCCGGGCTCGACATGACGCCGGGGCGATCATGTCGAACATCAACCGAGGCCGCCGTGTCAACCATCAACCGGCGCAGGACAGCTGCCTGCCTTCACCCCGGTGAGAACTTTCCATACGTCTTCAAGGCGGGCCGCAAGCGGCCCGCTGGCACGGATCCGGGGCACGGCGCGCCTTGCCGCTTCGCTAACGGCGCGCCGACCCCGGTCCGTGCCGGCCGAGAGCGGGCACCACGAAGCCCCGGCAACCCTCACCAGGAGGGGCCGGGGCTGATGCAAGCGCATGGAAGCCGGATGGACTCCCCCCGCATCAGGTCATGATCGTGGCTCCGTGCCTGCGAATCGGTATACCCAGGAATGCTCGGCACCGTCGCCACCCGTCGCCGACAGGAGGTAGACGGACCACGTATCGCCACCCACGTTGCCTGCCCGTAATCCCTGCGGGGGCTGGCCATCCATGTCCAGCTGCACGATCTGGCATCGGCCGTCACGGGGACCGCCTACCAAGCGGATGCCGGTAGTCCGGTTAAAGATCTCGCCCTTGAGCCACCGACGGATGTTCCGCATGGCCGCTGTCTCGATGTCGCCCACGACCGAACTACACCACGCGTCCTCGGTGGCGACAACGCTGTAGACGCCTCCGGCGGGTAGGGCCTCCGGCCCTACGACCCGGGGATAGCCTCCGGCGGCCGGGGCTACTCGCCCCGAACCCTCGGCGACTCTGGGATGCCCCGGCCGCGACCGGGTACCCGTCGCACACCGGAGGCCACCAGACCGCGACGGGACGCCGCACCGGTCCCCACCGGAACCGCTCGCGCACAACACCAACCCATGATCATTAGGTACACGAGGGGTACAGATGCCGCCCGGAAACACTGGATAACGATGGAAGTTGATATACGGCGTACGACCTGCTCAGCGGCTTGATCGAGGCCACTCCCCCAGGTCAGCCGCCACGCGCGGTTAGTTCGCCATGTACTACGACTGCTGAGCAGTCAGATGCACGACGACTCCTGAGCAGTCGCTCGAACACCGGCCGGGGGGGGGGGGGGGCCCCCGGGGGCCCGGCCCCCCCCCCGGGGGGGCCCCCCCCCCCCCACCCGCGGGGGCGGGATTTTGTCGGGGGGGGCGGCACACGCGCGCGCCGCCGGAGGG